>NZ_FOQY01000035.1 GCF_900113865.1 Streptosporangium canum
AGGTGGTTCTCCACCGGGGTGCCGGTCAGCGCCAGCCGGGTGCGGGCGGGAATCGACCGCACCGCCCGCGACTGCTGCGCCGCGCTGTTCTTGATCGCCTGCGCCTCGTCGCAGACCACCCTGCCCCACTCCAGGGCCGCCAGCGCCCCCAGGTCCCGCAGCGCCGTGCCGTACGTGGTGACGACCAGGTCGGCCTCCCGTACGGCCCCGGCCAGCTCGTCGTCCCGCTTGCGCGTGCCGCCGTGGTGGACGTAGACCCGCAGCGAGGGGGCGAACCTGGCCGCCTCCTTCTGCCAGTTGCCGACCAGCGACATCGGGCAGACCAGCAGTGTCGGCGGGTGGGCGCCGCTCTCACGCTCGGACAGGAGCAGGGAAAGGGTGGAAACGGTCTTCCCGAGCCCCATGTCGTCGGCGAGGATGCCGCCCAGCCCCAGATCCGACAGGAAGCTCAGCCACGACAGGCCGCGCTCCTGGTAGGGGCGGAGCGTCCCCTCCAGGGTCCGTGGCACGCCGACCGGGGTGAGCCGGCGCTCGGCCTCGCCGGAGAGGAGGTCGCCGAGCAGGCCGTCGGCGTCCACCGCGACCAGCGGCAGCTCCTCGTCGCCGCCGTCGACGACCTCGCGGATCACCTCGCTCACGGTCCGCTCGCCGCCGCCCCGCTGCTCGACGACCTTCAGAGCCGCCTTGAGCTGCTGGTCGTCCAGCTCGATCCACTGCCCCTTGACCTGGACCAGGGGGATCCTCAGCGCGGCCAGTCCGGCCAGCTCCTCCCCGGTGATCGTGTGGTCGCCGATGGCCACGTCCAGCCGGAAGCTCACCCGCCGGTCCAGGCCGAACCCCTCATCCCCGGAGACCGCGCGCGTGGTCAGCTTCAGCCCCAGGCCCTGGCGGCCCGCCCAGGCCGGCAGCCGCACGCCGTAACCGGCGGCTCTCAGCATGGGCGCGCCGTTGCGGAGGAAGGAGAAGGCCCAGGCCGTCTCCACGGTCAGGCCGGACGGCTCGGGGTCGCGCAGCGCGCTGTAGAGGTCGGGGTGGAGGCGGACGGCCCGCCTCAGGTCGGCACGGAGGACCTCCTCGGGCCGCTCGGGCAGCCAGGGAGCCCTCTCACCGGCTCTGATCCGGTCGGCGGACAGGTAGGCGCCCTCCCCGTCCGCCTCCCCGGAGCCGGTCGGGGAGACGCGGGGGACGAGACCGAACTCCACCTTCCAGGAGGCGCCCTCCCCGGCGGGCTCGATGAGCCGGAAGCAGGCACGGACCGGCCCGTCCAGCTCGTGCGCCGAGGCGGACCACCCGTCGAGTGCGCCGGACAGCGCCGCCGCCTCGTCGGGCCTGGCGGCGGGAAGCGCGGCGTCCTCGCCGGTCAGCGCGTACAGCCAGCGGTCGGGCAGGGGCGCCTTGGTCCTCGGCCGGTTGCCGAGGATGAGGCGGTCGGGCAGCGACAGGCGCGCCACGCCGTCCACCAGACCGTCCAGCGCCGCGCGCAGCACGTCCGCCGACGGGCGCTCCTCGGCCACCGCCCTGCAGACCGGCGGCATCGCGGCGGCGAGGTCGCGCAGCACCGTCGCGTCGGCGCCGGTGAGCACGGGCCGCCAGCGGGCCGCGTGGCCGTCGCCCTCCACGACGAGCCGGGGCAGGATCCGGCCGCGCCGCACCAGGCCGCGCGCGTGCTCGGCGACCACGGCGAAGTAGCGGAGGGAGAGGGCGGGACCCCACCCGAGCTCCGCCGCACTCCCGGGCACGTCATCGGAGTCGAGCCCGGACGGGCCCGCTCCCGCGTCCGGGGCGGACAGGGAGGCGAGCAGGGAGAGGGCGTCGACCGGGCGGAGCAGCAGCGCGGGGACGCGCCAGGCGGAGATCTTCGGGCTCCGCGCCGAGCTCGCCAGCCCGGACTCGGGCGAGGGCAGCGGGCCGCCGGTCGAGCCGGGGAGCAGGATGGTCAGCTCGCCCTCCCCGGTCTCCGCGGAGCCCCGCCGGGGAGCCGCCTTCGCCGGGGCTCCGCCGGGGACGGCCACGCCGAGGGCCGCGGCCAGGACGGCCGCGGGGGCGGCGAAAGGATGGGGGCGGAGCGCGGCACGGGAGGCCGGCGCGGGGGCCCGGGCGGTGTCCTCCGCCCAGACCCCCAGCCGCCCGTCCACCCAGGCACCATGGACCACCAGCACTCGACCACCTCGGTTCTCAACGGCGCGTTCCCGCCACGGCCCGTCCGCCGGCCGCGGTCTCCGCGTTCCCGACAGACTAGGTCCGGCTGCGGAATGCGCGGATCGCCAGCGGGGCGAAGACCACCGCCAGCGCGGCGGCCCAGAGCAGCGAGCTGATCGCCGGCCCGGCCACCTCGCCGCCGATCAGCAGCCCGCGGACGGCGTCGGCGAGTTGCGTCACCGGGTTGACGTCCACCCAGACCTGCAGCCAGCCGGGCATCGTGTCGGTCGGCACGAACGCGTTGCTGGTGAACGTCAGCGGCATCATCAGGGAGAACGCGAAGATCTGCACCTTCTCCGGGTCCTTCGCCTTGAGGCCGATGAGCACCGACATCCAGGACATCGCCAGTGCGAAGGCCAGCAGCAGGGCCACCGCGCCCAGCACGCCGGCCACCCCGGTCTGGATCCGGAAGCCCAGGATCGTGCCGATCCCGAGGAACAGGAACAGCGCCCAGAGCTGCTTGGCGGTGTCGGCGATGATCCGGCCCGCCAGTGGCGCGGTGCGGGCGATCGGCAGGCTGCGCAGCCGGTCGAAGACGCCCTTGGTGATGTCGGTGTTGAGGCCGATCGCCGTGGTCAATGTGGCGAACAGCGCGTTCTGCACGACCAGGCCGGGCAGCGCGAACTGCAGGTAGTCCTCGGTGCTGCCGGCGATGGCGCCGCCGAACACGTAGGTGAACAGCAGCAGGAACATCACCGGCTGCACGCTCAGGTCGAGCAGCTCCATGGGGTTGTGCTTGATCTGCACCAGGCTGCGCCAGGTGAGCGTCATCGTCTGGCGGAACCCCGCCGACAGGCCGACCCGCTTGGCCGGAGCCGGGGCCGGTACGGTCATCGTGGTCACGCGAACACCTCTTCCTTGGCGTCGGCCTGCCTGTCCTCGGCGGGATGGCCGGTCAGGGCCAGGAAAACCTCGTCGAGGCTGGACTTGCGCAGCGAGAGCTCGGAGGCGACGACCCCGAGGTCGTCCAGCCGCCTCACGATCGCCGGCACCACCGCGGGGTCGCGCACCGAGGCCACGGCCTTCCCACCGGTCACGGTGGGGACCTCGGCGATGACGTCGGCGACGACCTGGACGACCAGGTCGAGATGGTCCGGCCGGAGCGGCCGGACCTCCAGGACCTGGGCCCCGGTGGTCGCCTTCAGCTCGTCGGAGGTGCCCGACGCGATCACCCTGCCGTGGTCGAACACCACGATGTCGTCGGCGAGCTGGTCGGCCTCCTCCAGATACTGGGTGGTGAGCAGCACCGTCACCCCGTCGGCCATGAGGTCGCGCACCACGCTCCACAGCTCGGTACGGCTGCGCGGGTCGAGACCGGTGGTCGGCTCGTCGAGGAACAGCACCTGGGGCCGCCCGACCAGGCTGGCGGCCAGGTCGAGACGGCGGCGCATGCCCCCCGAATAGGTCTTCGCCGCCCGGCCCCCGGCATGGGTCAGCTCGAACCGCTCCAGCAGCTCGGCCGCCCTGGCTCTGGCGTCGGCCCGCGACAGTTCGAGCAGGCGGCCGATCATCACCAGGTTCTCCACCCCGGTGAGCGTCTCGTCGACCCCGGCGTACTGGCCCGTGAGTCCGATCAGCGACCGTACCTGGTGGGCCTGCCTCGCCACGTCGAACCCGCCGACGGAGGCCGTGCCCCCGTCGGGCCGGAGCAGCGTGGCCAGGATCCGTACGGCGGTGGTCTTGCCCGCCCCGTTCGGCCCCAGGACGCCGAGCAGACGTCCCTGGGGCACGAGAAGATCGACCCCGTCCAGCGCGCGGGTCTCCCCGTAGCGCTTCACCAGGCCCTCGGCCTGAATGGCATATCGCATGATCGGCACCTCTCCCTAGTGATCGGTCCCCAGGGTGCACCGTCCCACTGACACTTCTCTGATCCCCGGCCGCCTCGGCCCGGAGCCCGCTGACAGATCGCTGACACGGCGGTCCGCCCGCCCGGACACGACCCTTTAGGCTTGACAGCGTGAGCGACCGAGCCGATGAGTACAGGGATGCCACGAGCGGCGCCGCGGCGGCGGACCGGGCGGGCGGCGGGCGTCCCCCCGGCGGCGGTCGTGTCCCGTTGCGCGCCCCCGCCAACCGGGTCGCCCGCAAGGCCGTCACGCTGTGGCTGCTGGAACAGGTCTTCTGGTCCGTCGTCCTGGTCGGCGGATCGTTCTTCCTGGCCCGGTGGATCGACGCCGACCGGTGGTCCTGGCTGCCGCTCTGGCTGGTGGACGGCATCTGGTGGCTGCCGGTCGTGGTGGCGGTGCTCGTCGTGCCGGGCGCGATCGTCGAGCCGTTCTGGCGCTACGCCGTGCACCGGTGGGAGTTCAGCGGGGACGTGGTCTACGCCCGTTCCGGATGGATCAGCAGGGAGTGGGCGTTCGTCCCGGTCAGCCGGATCCAGACGGTGGACAAGACGCAGGGCACGCTGGAGCGGACGCTGGGGCTGGCCACGGTCGAGATCCGCACCGCCTCCCACGCGGGATCGTCGACGATCAAGGGTCTCGACTACGAGGTCGCCGCCGTCCTGGCCGAGGAGCTCGCCCGGCGGGCCGAAGAGCTGAGGGACGACGCCACGTGACCGAGCCTCCCGAGTATCAGAGCCCCCCGGAGCCCCGGAGCTCTCCGGAGCACTGGAGCCCTCCCGAGTATCCGGGCCCTTCGGAGCGCCGAAGCCCTCACGAGCACCAGAGCTCTCACGAGCACCAGAGCCCTCCCGGACAGCCGGACGTCCAGGGGGACCCCCGTCTCGCGGCGGCCCCCGGAGGCTTCCCGCCAGGCCCGCAGGCCGTACCGGAGGGTGGGCCGCCGGTGGCCGGCCAGGGATACGGCCCGCCGCCGACCGGACCGGCGCTGCGACTCAGTCCCAAAGTGCTGCTGACGGATCCGATCCGGATGCTGCCCTCGCTCTTCCTGCCGCTGGCCGGTGTCCTGTTCATCGGCGGGTTCTCGCCGGGCTCGTTCGGGTGGGCGGCTTTCGGCGTCGTCGGCTCGGTCGTCTTCGCCGCCGTCCGCTGGGTGACCTTCACCTACCGGATCGCCGGCGACCGGCTGGAGCTCACCCGGGCCCTGATCAGCAGGTCGGTGCGGACGATCCCGCTGGAGCGGATCAGGGGTGTCGACGTCAGCAATCCGCCCCTGCACCGGCTGCTCGGCATCGCCGTGCTGAGGGTCGACACCGGGGCGAGCGGCGACGAGAAGCAGGAGGGCGAGCTCGACGGGGTGACCGTCGAGGAGGCCGAGCGGCTCAAGGCCGTGCTCCTGTGGCACGCCCGTGCCCGGATGGCGCGGCGCGCCCAGGCGCAGGAGACGGCGCGGGCGTCCGCCGGGCCGGACCTCGCGGCGGCGCCGGCGGCCGGCCCGTCCGCCGGGCCGCCGGGGGCCGCGGCTCCCCGCGAGGCCCGGCACGAGGTCGGTGAGACGACCCCCGAGCGGGTGTTCTTCGTGGTGCCGCGCAAGTGGCTCGCCTACGGTCCTCTGTCGGGGGCCTACCTGCTGACGCCGTTCGCGCTGGTGGCCGGTGCCGTGGGCCTGGCGTTCCAGTGGGGCTCGGAGTTCAGGATCGACGGGCGGACCGTGGTGGGCGCGGGGGAGTGGCTCTGGAGGCACCCCGCTCTCCTGGTCGGCGCGCTGGTGCTGCTGGTGCTCGCCATGCCGGTCGTCGGCACGGTCATGTACGCCGTGTTCAACTGGGACTTCACCCTGCGTGCCAGGGAGGGATACCTCGTCGCCGAGCGGGGCCTCCTCACTCGCCGGAGCGTGTCGCTGGAGCGGCGCAGGGTGCGCGGGTTCGAGCTGGTGGAGGGGCCGGCCGAACGCTGGGCGGGGTTCGCGCGCGCCTGGGCGATCGTGACCGGTCTCGGCGACTCCGAGACCCGGGGCCAGCTGATGCCCGTGGCGCCGCGCGCCATCGTGCTGGACGTGGTGGGTGAGGCGATCGGCCCGATCGCCACCGGCCTGCGGGCCCATCCGGTGGCGGCGCGCCGGCGCCGGCTGTTCCGGGCGATCTTCCCGTGGCTGGTGGTCGCCGCCTGCGCGGCGGTGCTCGCCGTGGCGTGGTCCCCGATCTGGTGGGGGCTCGCGGCGCCCGCTCTCGTCCTCGCGCTGCTGGGCGTCCCGCTCGGCCTGGACCGCTACCGGTCCCTCGGCCACACCTACGACGGGGCCCGCCTGTCGGTCCGGTCGGGGTCGCTGCGCCGCTCCCAGGCCGTGGTGGAGGAGCGGGCCGTGGTCGGCTGGACCCTGCGGCAGACGTGGTTCCAGCGGCGTGCCGGCCTGCTGACCGTGGTCGCCGGGGTGGGCGCGGGCACCGGAGGCTACGAGGCGATCGACGTCGGCGAGGCCGCGGGCGTGGCCTTCGCCGCCGAGGTCACACCCGGCTGGCTCGCCCCGTTCGTCGCGACCGAGACCGCCGAACGGCCCTGACCTTCCCGTACGGCGAAGCGGGGGCGACCGGTTGTCCGGTCGCCCCCGCTCTCAGCGGTGCGGTCAGTCCTGGCGGCGGGCGCCGAACATGATCTCGTCCCAGGTCGGCACGGACGCGCGCCGCCCACGGGCCTTCTTCGCGGGCCGGGCGGGCGCCGGTGCGGGCTTCGGCGGCTCCGCGGGTTTCGGCGGCTCGACGGGCTTCGAGGGCTCCGAGGGCTTCTCCGCCGCGGGCTTGCCCGCCTCGCTCTCCTGCGCCCCCGCCCTGTCGGCCTGCCGCGGCCCTTCCTTGACCGGCTCGGCCTGGGCGGGCCGCTCGTCGACGCTGACGCGCGCCGCCGGGACGGCTATCGAGGGCTCCTGGACCGGGTCCTTCTCGGCCACGGGCTCGGGAGCCGGGGGCTCCTGCGCCTCGGCCCTCTCGGGCTCGGGCTCCGGTCCGGGAGCGGGCCGCTCCCGGAGGGGCTCGGCAGGCTCAGGGCCGGCCTCGGCGGGGACGATCTCGGGAACCTTCACGACGACCGGCTCGGGCTCGGCGGCCGCCACCGGCGTGACGGGCTCGGGCTCGGGGGAACGGAACTGCTCGCGCGCGGCGGGCTCGGGCACGGCCGGTGCCGGCTCGGACGCCCTCTCCTGCTCCGGCGCGTCGGCCGGTGCGACGGGCATGACCGGCTCGGGGGCCTTGACCTGCTCACGCGCGGCGGGCTCGGGGGCCTTGACCTGCTCACGCATGGCGGGCTCGGGGGCCCTGGCCGGTGTGTAGCCGACCGGGTCCGGAGCGCGCAGCGGCGGCACCGAGGGCCTGGGCGCCTCGTATCCGGGCGGGATGGGCGGCATCGGCGGCTGCTCGTAGGCGGCCGGGGGCTCGGGCTGGGGGTAGGCGGGCCTGGCCGGGGCCGGCGGCTCGTTGCGCACCACCGAGGGGAACGACACCGGCGGCTGGTTCAGCGGCTCGGGCGCCAGCGGCGGCACCGGAGCGAGCTTGGCCACGCGCGGCACGAACGGCGTGACGATGGAATCCTCCACCGGTTCGACGTACTCCCCGGCGGACAGGCGCATGGCCTCGTCGTCGTGCGGTGTGATGTGGCGCCGGCGCGGATCGAAGATCCATTCCGCGTTGCGGCTGTGACCGTTCCAAACGAAACCGAGCTTGATCCGCCACAGGTTGTCGTCGCGCTTGGCGGAGTCCCAGTCGATCTCGTCGGCGGGCACGCCGCGACGGGTCAGCCGCTCGGCGACCAGGTCGCCGAGGGTGGGACCGGGAGCGGAGTCGCCCGGCAGCCGCACGGCGCAGCGCTGCGCCTGCTGAGCCATGTACTCACGTTCCTGGAGCACGGGGCCCTCGAACCAACGCACGCGCTCGACCGGGATGCCCGCCGTGGCGGCGATCTCCTCCGCGGTCTCGCCGGCACGGATCCGGGCCTGGATCTCCTTGGGGCGCAACGGACTCTCCACTTCGATCTCGTACTGGCCGAGACGGGAGAAGTTGCCGCGGACGGCAGCACGGAGCCGGTCGTCGACGGGCAGCGTGAACCGGGTGCCCCGGCCGGCTGTCGCCAGCACGAGATAGGTCCCGTCCTCACTCACCGCGACGAGTCGGAGCTCCTGCATGCGAGTCCCTTCGTCGTCGTGCTCAATCTTCCCCCGGACCCTTGAGTCTCTCGCGTGTGCCGGTTGCCTGCCAGCACCGTACCCGGCATGTCCGAACATCGCCTTCCTGGATGGGGCTCGCAGCGATGTGACGCCGGTCACATTTGCTCCATTCATCTACTTACGGGTACCGGTGTGGAGCAGCACGTTCAGGGTCCTCGACGGATTCTCCCGAATAACTCCCGGTGCCGTCGTGGACTTGGGGCAAGAGCCGGGAGATGACGTCGAGGCCTGCCCGCCGGTCTCCGGGCGGCGGGCCGGGACCCCGCAGGCGCGCGGAGGCGAGCCGGCGGGGTCCGTGCCGTCACCGCGGCCGGCGGTCACGGCGGCCGGTGTGGCGTGGAGCGGTGATTGGTGCGAACGGCGGGAGAATGTCATCTCCGGCGTACTCCCTCGGGGTTGGGCGGCGCGGGGCGTCTGCGAATCTGCCTGTCGCACAGGTCACAGGAACAACAGGACACGCGGATGCGTCATTCTTCGGAGGGAGCCTTTACGCACCCCTTTACCGAAAGCTTGTGAGAAGGGACTGATTCGGGGAATGGGCGGCCAGCAGAGGTTCGATCTGAGCGTGCCGCAGATCGTGGGAGGCGCTCTGGCCACGATGACGGCCGCGGTGGCCGCTTCGTACCTGGGGGTCGCCGGGACGGTGATCGGTGCGGCCGTGATGAGCGTGGGCAGCACGGTCGGCGGGGCCGTCTACACCCACTACCTCAAGCGCACCGGCAGCCAGCTCACCCTCCTGGTGACGAACGAGACCGACGACGATCCGCCCAAGAAGGTGGAGGGCAAGGGAGAGCTGGCGACGGCCGTGCAGGCCACCGTACGGGAGGAGGTCCCGGCAGGAAAGGCCGGCGGGCCCGCCCCGGTGGACCCGGACGCTCCGACCTCGGTGTTCCCGGCCGTCGGCGGCACCCCGGCGGAGAGTGTCAACAGCCTCGACGACCTCGTCGTGGTGGACGTGAACCCGGCCACCGCCGAGATGCCCAGGATCATCACCCGCGGCCCCCGCGTCAAGGTCTGGATGCTGGCGGTGACGGCGGCGGTGACGTTCGTGGTGAGCATGGGGGTCATCCTGGGGTTCGAGGGGCTCACCGGGCAGCCCGTGTCGAGCACGCTCAAGGGTGAGAAGAGCTCGGGCACCAGCCTCAACCCGGGCGCGGGGGAGCGGAGGAAGGGCCCCGAGCGGGTCAAGACGTCCAGGCCGGCCAGTCCGGCCCCCTCGACGACGGCGGAGAGGACTCCCGGACCGGCCTCGACCGCGGACTCCGGGCCGACGCGGCAGCCGACGACGGAGCCCACCTCGGAGTCCACCCCTCCTCCGACGCCCACCCAGGACCCGACCTCGGCCCCGACGTCCGGTCCCACCCCGGTCGACCCGTCGTCGGGGCCCGGTGAGAAGCCGGGCGTCCCGTCGCCCCCGAGCGAGACGGTCGCCCCCGAGCAGGGCGGTCTCCCGAGTGACGTGCCCGACCAGCAGGGCCCTGACGACGGCCAGTGAGGCGCGGCGGGATCAGCCCAGGACGGTGTCCAGGTAGTCGTTGGCGAACACGCGGTCCGGGTCCAGCCGGTCCCGCAGGGCCCGGAAGTCGCCGAACCGGGGATAGACCGTGGCCAGGTAGCCCGCGTCGCGGGTGTGGAGTTTGCCCCAGTGGGGACGGCCGCCCAGCCTGGTCATGATCTCCTCGACGCCCTCGAAGTAGGCCGGGTTCGGTGTGGGCCGGTAGATGTGGCAGGCGACGTAGGCCGTCTCCCGGCCGTAGGCGGTGGACAGCCAGGCGTCACTGGCCGGGGTGACCCGCACCTCGATCGGGAAGGTGATCTTCCAGTCCCGCCGTTCCACGAGGTCGCGGGTCTCGCGGAGGGCCTGGCCCAGGAGCTCGCGCGGGACGGCGTACTCCATCTCCAGGAAACGCACGTCCCGCACGCTTGTGAAGATCTTGTACGAGGTGTCGGTGTGGGTCGAGGCCGACAGCGCCGCCGCCGAGATCGCGTTGAGCCGGGGGATCGCGCCGGGGAAGCGCCCGCCGACCCCGCACAAGGCGCCGAACAGGGTGTTCTCCAGGAACGTGTTGTCCAGCCAGTGCCTGAACGCGCTCGGCGGGTCGGCCGGTCCCGGGCTGCGGTTGTTCCGCTTGGTCAGGCAGGTGTCGGTGTGCGGCAGCCAGAAGAAGTCCAGGTGCTCGTTGTCCGAGGTGATCGCGTCGAGCGAGTCGAGGATCTCGGTCAGCGGCATCGGCTGCCGGCTGCTGCGCAGCAGGAACGACGGCTCCACCCGGAAGGTCACCGCGGTCAACACGCCGAGCGCGCCCAGGCCGACCCGGGCCGCGTCGAACAGGTCCTGCTCGCTCACCCCGTCACGGATCTTCCCCGTGCCGCCGCGGGAGACCGTGACGACCTCGCCGTCGGCGAGCACCAGCTCCAGCCCCGTCACCTGGTCGGCCAGCCCGCCGACGTCCCGGCCGGTGCCGTGGGTGCCGGTCTGGATGGCTCCGGCCAGGGTCTGGGCGGTGATGTCGCCCATGTTCGCCAGGGCCAGGCCCATCCGGTGGAGCTCCTCGTTCAGCACGCGCAGGGGCGTCCCGGCCGCCGCCGTCACCCAGCCGTCGCCGGTCTCCCGGATGCCGGTCAGCGCGTGCGGCCGCAGCAGCAGGCCGTCGGTCAGCGCGACCCCGGTGAAGGAGTGCCCGGTGCCGACCATGCGCACCCGGCGCCCCGACGCGGCGGCCTCCCGTACGGCCCGCGCCACCTCCTCCGCCGACGAGGGGGTACGGACCTCCGCCGGAGTGACGGACTGGTTGCCGGCCCAGTTGCGGAAGACCTCGCTCATGCATGCTCCTTGCCTGTCGGCGTCAAGAAGCACGCATGGTCATGCGGTGGCTACCGGTCCACCCTCGCTTCTCCCGCGAATGTGAACAATACTCATGATTGCTGTTGCGGAACAGGGGTCCGCAGCCAGGCGGAGCCGCCGATGCCGATGATCACAGCGAGTATGGCGCAGGCGAAGGAGAAACCGTAGGCGTCGGAGGCGCCGAACGCGTCGGTGAGGCGGCCGCCCGCCCAGGCCCCGAGCGCCACGCCGAAGCCGACCGAGGTGGACACCCACGACATGCCCTCGGTGAGCAGGCGGGCCGGGACCAGCCGCTCGATCAGCGTGTAGCCGGTGATGATCGTGGGGGAGATGGCCAGCCCGGCGAGGAACAGCGCCGGAGCCATGACCCTGACGTCGCCGATCAGGGCGATCGGGGTCAGGCCGACCGCGAACACCCCGAGAGCGCGGACGAACCGGCCGCGCAGCGAGAGCTTCCACTGCCGCGCGCCGTACCAGAGCCCGGAGACCAGGCTGCCGCCCGCGAACGAGGCCAGCAGCAGTCCCGCGGCGGCCTTGGCCCCGTGCTCCTCGGCGAAGGCCACCGTGATCAGGTCGACCGAGCCGAAGACCGCGCCCATCGCGAGGAAGACGCACGACAGCAGGGCTACCCCGGGGATGGTGATCGGGCTGCCGGAGTGCCTCTCGCCCCGGTTGACCGGCGGCTCGGTGCCGCGCTGCATCGCGAAGGCGAGGGTGCCCGCGATCGTGCAGGTCAGGGCGACGATCAGGCCGGCGTAGGGGTTGATCATGGTAGCCAGGGCGGTGACCAGCGCCGGCCCGGCGACGAAGACGACCTCGTCGGCGACCGACTCGAAGGAGAACGCCGCGTGCAGCCTGGCCGACCCCGCGAGCAGGTGGGACCAGCGGGCCCGCACGAGCGAGCCGAGCGACACCACGCTCGCGCCGGCCACGACGCCGGCGGCGAACAGGCTCCACGCGGGCGCCCCGAACTGCGCGCAGAGCATCAGGCCCGTCAGCGCGGTGCCGTGTGCCATGGTGAGCGGGACGATTACCCTGGCCTGGCCGAACCTGTCCACCAGACGTCCGGTCAGGGGCGCGGCGACGGCGTAGGAGACGTTGACGGTGGCCGCGACCGCGCCCGCCATGGCGAAGGAGTCGGTGAGGGCCTCGATGAGCAGGATGATGCCGAGGCCGAGCATCGACATCGGCATCCGCCCGACGAATCCGGCGATCACGAAACCTTTGACGCCGGGCGCGCTGAACAGTCCCCGGTACGGCCCGACCA
Source organism: Streptosporangium canum (assembly GCF_900113865.1). GTDB lineage: Bacteria > Actinomycetota > Actinomycetes > Streptosporangiales > Streptosporangiaceae > Streptosporangium > Streptosporangium canum. The sequence continues at coordinate 12,369 of NZ_FOQY01000035.1, forward strand.
CTGACAACTCCCCCTCGCGCGTTTCAAGCGTAGATCGTACCGACGATTTCGGGTCGAACCTCTGCTCGGCAAGCCATTTTCCGCGCGATGGCACACATCATGGCTTCTTGGAGCTAACGTGAGCGCGGTGTCGCATCTTCCCCGGTTGTGGGCGTTCGTCACGATGCTGGCCATCGTGGCCGCGCTCGCGGTCGTCGTCGGCGCGGTGTTCCTCGCCACCCGTCCCGCGGGCTCCCTCACGGCCACCGCCGCCGAGTCCGACCTCCCCGACCTGGCCGGGCTCGTCCCGCTGGCCGGCCCTCCGACGGTCGGACCGACCCCCGCGCCCTCCGCGGCCCCGGTGACCTCGGCCACCGGCGGTCCCGGGATCACCCTGACCCCGCCCCGGCTGCTGGTGATCTCCCAGGCGGGCCTGCCCCAGCAGACCAAGGAGGACATCTCCCAGCTCAAGCACGTCGAGAAGATCGACTCCTTCGACGGCGGAGCGATCAGGATCTCCGGGGCCGGGCTCAACCTGCTCGCGGTCGACCCGGCGCGCTTCCGGGCCTGGGCGCCGAAGGCCGTGGCCGAACAGCCCAGGGTGTGGAGCGCGCTGACCCAGGGGGAGCTCGTCGCCGACAGCTCGGCGGTGCGCCGCTTCGGGCTGGTCCTCGGATCGGAGTACCAGGTGGACGGCGGCCCCCGCCTCCGGGTCGCGGCGTCCGCCTCGTTCGGCCTGCCCGGCGTGGACGGCCTGGTCGGCATGGAGACCGGTCGGCGGCTCGGGCTGCTGCCGGGCGTGGCACTGCTGGTGCACGGCCCGGAGAAGGCGGCGACCGCCCTGAACGCCGGGGTGCGCAGGCTGCTCGGCTCGGGCGCGCAGGTGGTCACGGTGGGCGGCGGCCGTACGGCGCGGGCCGCCGGGAACAAGAGCGCCACCGCCAAGACCACCGCCAAGACCACCGCCAAGACCACCGCCAAGGCCACGGCCAAGGCCAAGCAGCCGCGGGCGGCCCGGCGGGTGGCGGTCGGACGGCCCGGCAGCTACCTGGATCTGTACCGCAGGTCGGCCGCCGTCTGCCCGGGCCTGTCATGGACGGTGCTGGCCGCGATCGGCCAGGTGGAGAGCTCGCACGGGCGCAACAACGGGCCGTCCTCGGCGGGCGCGCAGGGCCCCATGCAGTTCATGCCCGCCACCTGGAAGGCCTACGGCGTCGACGGCGACGGCGACGGCGTCGCCGACATCTGGAGCCCGTACGACGCCGTCCCCTCGGCGGCCAACTACCTGTGCGCCAACGGCGCCGGGCAGGGCGGCAAGAAGCTGGAGAAGGCCATCTGGTTCTACAACCACTCCTGGTCGTATGTCAGCAAGGTCATGTCCATCTCCCAGGGCTACGCGCGCGCCTACCCGTGACGGCCCGCCCCCGGCGCCTGGGCGGTACGGCGGGCCGGGGCGGGGCAGCAGGTGGCCGCGCAGGCGGCCGGCTCCGGCTCGGCCAGCAGCTCGCCGATCATCGCGACGAACCGGGGGTGGGTGCCCGCGGTGGCGGCCCTGGCCAGCGGCAGGCCCATCTGCCCGGCCAGCTCCGCGGCCTCCACGTCGAGGTCGTAGACGACCTCCATGTGGTCGGAGACGAACCCGATCGGCACCAGCACCACCGCGGGGGCGTCGATCCCGGCCAGATGGTCGCAGACGTCGGGCTCCAGCCACGGGATGTGCGGGGCGCCGCTGCGGCTCTGCCAGACCAGGTCCCACGGCCGGTCGCCGCCCAGCTCGGCGGCGATCAGCGAGGCCGTCCGGCGTAGCTGCGCCTCGTACGCCCCGCCGCCCGGCCCGGACGTCTCCGCCATCGAGACGGGGATGCTGTGCGCGGTGAAGACCAGGCGCGCGGCGGCCCTGTGCTCGGCCGGCAGCTCCTCCAGGGCCGCGCGGGTGTGGTCCACCATGGCCGCGACGAAGCCGGGATGGTCGAAGTAGTGCCGGAGCTTGACGATCTCCGGCGCGCCCTCGACCGCGGCTCTGGCCAGGGAGATGTCGTCGATGTACTGACGGCAGGCCGAGTACGAGCTGTAGGCGGCGGTGACGAAGGCCGCCGCCCGGCGGACGCCGTCGGCGGCCATCCGGCGGAGCGTGTCCTCCAGGTAGGGGTGCCAGTTGCGGTTCCCCCAGTAGACCGGCAGGTCGATGGTCGGCTCGACCGCGGCGATCAGGTCGCGGCACTGCTGGTTGATCGGGCTCATCCCGCCGAAACGCTGGTAGTGCGCCTCGACCTCCAGCAGCCGCTCACGCGGGATCCCCCGGCCCCGCACCACGTTCTCCAGAAACGGCATCACGTCGTCAGGCTTCTCCGGCCCCCCGAACGAGACGACGAGCAACGCGTCGTAAGTCCCCATGGCATTCATCAAACCGCATGCCGGGGCATTCTCTCGCATGGTCACCCCCTGCTGCCCGGACAGAGGTGTCTGTCAGGATGCGCGATGGGGGACGATGTCCGGGGTAGGTTCGGATGGTGACCCCTTTCAATGACATTCGCGATTATGTCGGCGTACCGCGGGTGGCATCCCTGCGGCTCTCCCCCGATGGAACCCGCCTGGTCAGCGTGGTGCAGGCACTGAACCCCGACGGCAAGTCCTACGGGACCTCGCTGTGGGAGATCCCCCTCGACGGGCGCAGGCCGTACCGGCTGACCAGATCCGTCAAGGGCGAGGCCGGAGCGGAGTTCACCGCGGACGGCGACCTGCTCTTCGGCTCGCGCCGTCCCGACCCGACCGTCAAGGACGCCGACGAGGAGACCCCGGCGCTCTGGCTGCTGCCCGCGGCCGGCGGCGAGGCCAGGCAGATCGCCTCCAGGCCCGGCGGCGTGGCCGGATTCGCCGCCGGCGGCCGGAGCGTGGTCTTCGGCTCCGACGTCCTGCCCGGTGACGAGGCCACCGAGGACGAGCGGCGCAAGGCCCGCAAGGAGACCGGGATCAGCGCGATCCTGCACGAGAGCTCCCTGGTGCGCTACTGGGATCACGACCTCGGCCCCGGCGAGCCCAGGCTGTTCGCCGGGATCCTCGGCGACGACCGGCTGACCGAGGTCAGGGACCTCACCCCGCAGCCGGGCAAGGCGCTGACCAACGCCTCCTACGACGTGACCCCCGACGGCGGGACGGTCGTGACGAGCTGGGTGGTGCCGCTGCCGGCGGGCGAGATCCGCTCCCGGCTGGTGGCGATCGCGACGGCCGACGCCGGAGCCCAGCGGATCCTGGCCGAGCAGGACGGCTACGACTTCGACGGCCCCGTCAAGGTCTCTCCCGACGGCCGCCTGGTCGCGTGCGTGCGCAGTGTCCAGGCCGACACCTCGCGGATCCCCGAGACCACCTTGTGGATCGTGGACCTGGCCACCGGCGAGGGGCACGCCGCGGGCGGCGGGCTGTGGCCGTCGGACATCGCCTGGGCCCCCGACTCGCGCTCCCTGTACGTGGCCGCCGACCACCAGGGCCGCCGCCCGATCTTCCAGGTCCCGGCCGACGGCTCCGAGCCGGTACGGCTCACCGGGGACGACGCCGCCTACCTGTCGCTCAACGTCGCGCCCGACGGCGCCGTCTACGCGCTGCGCAGCGCCGTGGACCGCGCCGCGGGACCGGTCCGCGTCACCGCCGGCGGCACGGTCGAGGAGCTGGCCTCCCCGGCCCCCGAGCTGGAGCTGCCCGGAACCCTGACCGAGGTGACCGCGACCGCCGACGACGGCGCGACGGTCCGGGGCTGGCTGGTGCTGCCCGAGGGGGCCTCCGCGGAGAACCCGGCGCCGTTCCTGCTGTGGATCCACGGTGGCCCGCTGTCGAGCTGGAACGACTGGTCCTGGCGGTGGAACCCGTGGATCATGGCACAGCACGGCTACGCCGTACTGCTGCCCGACCCGTGCCTGTCCACCGGCTACGGCTCGGAGATGATCCGGCGCGGCTGGGCCAACTGGGGCCCGCGCACCCACGCCGACCTGATGTCGATCACCGACGCCGCGCTGGAGCTGCCGGAGGTCGACGCCACCAGGACCGCGGCCATGGGCGGCTCGTTCGGCGGCTACATGGCCAACTGGGTCGCCGGGCACACCGACCGGTTCAAGGCGATCGTCACCCACGCCTCGCTCTGGCACCTGGACCAGTTCGCCGGCACCACCGACGCGCCCATGTACTGGCAGCGCGAGTTCGGCACCCCGGGCGGCGAGCTGTACGCCGGCCTCTCCCCGCACCTGTCCCTGGCGGAGATCTCCACGCCGATGCTGGTCATCCACGGCGACAAGGACTACCGGGTGCCGATCGGCGAGGGCCTGCGCCTGTGGTGGGACCTGCAGCGCTCGGGCGTGGAGTCGAAGTTCCTGTACTTCCCCGACGAGAACCACTGGGTGCTCAAGCCCGGCAACGCCGTGGTCTGGTACGAGACCGTCCTCGCCTTCCTGGACCAGCACGTTCTCGGCCGGGAGTGGAAGCGGCCGGAGTCGCTCTCGTGAGCCCGGCGGAGCGTGGGACAACGAGGAGGGCGGGACGATGGAGACCCTAGGCACCTTCGCCCACCTGGCCGAGGAGATCGCCCGGGAGGCCGGGGAGATGCTCCTGGCCAAACGCCCGGCCCGGCCCGAGGTGCTGGCCACCAAGTCCAGCCCCACCGACGTGGTGACCGCGCTGGACAAGGCCTCCGAGGAGCTGATCCGCGCCAGGATCAAGGCGGTCAGGCCGGATGACGCGATCCTCGGCGAGGAGGGCGGATCGACCGGCGACGGCCGCGTCCGCTGGATCGTGGACCCGATCGACGGCACGGTCAACTTCCTGTACGGCCTGCCGGACTGGGCGGTCAGCATCGCGGTCGAGGTCGACGGCGAGGTCATCGCCGGGGTGGTCAACGTCGTGCCCCGCGGCGAGGTCTTCACCGCGGCCAGGGGCGAGGGCGCGTGGCTGTCGGGGGAGCGGCTGCGCTGCAACACCGGCGTGCCGCTGAACCGGGCCCTGATCGCCACCGGGTTCGGCTACGAGACGGGACGGCGGAGGGTGCAGGCGGAGGTGCTCACCCACGTGGTGCCGCGCGTGCGCGACATCCGCCGGGCCGGCTCGGCCGCCGCGGACCTGTGCTCGGTGGCGGCCGGCCGGGTGGACGGCTACTACGAGCGGGGCCCTCAGGTCTGGGACTACGCGGCCGGCGGCCTCGTCGCCACCGAGGCAGGGGCCAGGCTGGGCGGGCTGAACGGCAGGCCGGCCAGTCCGGAGCTCACGCTGTGCGCGGCACCGGGCCTGTTCGAGGAGCTGCACGACCTGCTGGCGCCCCTGGACCCCGAGCGCGACGCCTGAAAGCGCGTCCCCGAGCCGGGAGGCCCGGAGCGGGCCTCCCGGACGCCGGGGACGCCCGATGGGAGAATGTCAGGGACACCTGACGCGAGGAGGCCCCGGCGTGACGCCGGGGCCTCCTCGCGTCAGCGCTAGAGGGAGATGCCGTTGTCTGTGGCCAGACGACGGAGGTCCTCGATCTCGGCGGTGAAGGTGTCGGCGAGGTAGTCGTCGCCGGCGGACCTGGCCTCCTGCAGATTCTTGTAGGCCTGGTCGAGGCGGTGTCCGATCGTGGTCGTGAACTCGCCCATTTCACCTTCTTTCTCAACGGGGGATGAAGGGTAGGGCTGGGAGGACTGGCTTCGGGCTGTACCCAGCAATCGGCATCGGCTAAACCTGGATGTGTCACACATCACGGACGGTGTCTATCGTGGCAGTGGCCTTACCGCCGGCTTACGGAGGGTGTGGCGACAATGGGTAGCCGTTCCAGCGGCTCTTTCCATATTTCACGGGAGGTACCAGAGGCCGTGCGGGTGCTTGTGGTTGAGGACGAGCGGGTGCTCGCCGACGCGATCGCGACGGGGCTTCGGCGTGAGGCCATGGCCGTGGATGTGGCCTACGACGGCGGCGGCGCGCTGGAACGGACCGGTTACATCGACTACGACGTGATCGTTCTGGACCGGGACCTGCCCGTGGTCCACGGGGACGAGGTCTGCCGCCGCCTGGTGGCCGAGCGGACCGCGTCGCGGATCCTGATGCTGACCGCCTCGGGTGACGTGGACGACAAGGTGGAGGGGCTGGGCCTGGGCGCCGACGACTACCTGGCCAAACCCTTCGTGTTCATCGAGCTCGTGGCGCGGGTGCGGGCGCTCGGCCGCCGTTCCGCTCCGGCGCTGCCGCCGGTGCTGGAGCGGTCCGGGGTCCGGCTGGATCCGGGCAAGCGGCTGGTCAGCAGGGACGGCGAGGAGATCGCGCTCACCAAGAAGGAGTTCGCGGTCCTTGAGGAGCTGATGCGCGCCGAGGGCGCCGTCGTCAGCCAGGAGGACCTGCTGGACAAGGCGTGGGACGAGAACATCGACCCGTTCACCAACGTGGTGCGGGTCACCATGATGACCCTGAGGAAGAAGCTGGGCGAGCCTCAGGTGATCGAGACGGTGCCCGGAGTCGGATACAAGTTGTGAGTTTTCCAGCAGGCGGGGGAGAGGAACGGCCCGTGTCCGCTCCGGCGGACGGGCCGCGCGAGTCGGTGCCCACCCATCCGATGATCAGCCCGCACTCCGAGAGGGAGGCGAGGAAGGGCGCCCAGCCTGCCTTCGCCGCTCCGGCGCGGCCCCAGCCGCCGCCGCCGACCGGCCCGCCGGTGTGGGACGGGCCGCCCCCGAAAGGCGCCTCCCCGCAACAGCCCTCGGTCCTGGACCGGGTGCGAGCGCTCATGGACCGGGTCAGCATCCGGTGGCGGCTCACCATCACCTACGGCCTGCTGTTCTTCGTGGCCGGGATGCTCCTGCTGTTCGTGATCTACATGCTGGTGGGCTGGTCCATCAACGATGCCTGGCCGCCCATCAGCCTGCCGGACGCGCCGTTCGCCTACCAGCAGAAGTTCCAGCAGGAATGGACCGGGTTCCGGCATCTCGCGATCGACGAGGCGCGTAAAGCCCTGCTCAGGCGCTCGCTGCTGGCCTTGGCGGGCGTGGGCATCCTGGCGGTCATCATCGGCTACCTCGTCGCCGACCGGGCGCTCAAGCCGATCCAGCAGATGACCACGACGGCCCGCAAGCTCTCCGGCACCACGCTCGCCCACGAGCGGATCGGCCTCAAGGGGCCCAACGACGAGCTCAAGGAGCTGGCCGACACCTTCGACGCCATGCTGACCAGGCTCAATGTGGCGTTCGACACACAGCGGAGGTTCGTGGCCAACGCCTCGCACGAGCTGCGCACCCCGTTGACGATCAACCGGACGGTCCTGGAGATCGCGCTGGGGGACCCCGAGGCGTCGGGGGATCTCAAGGCGCTGGGCCGTACGCTCCTGGAGGTCAACGCCCGCAACGAGCACCTGATCGAGGGTCTGCTGCTGCTGGCCCGCAGCGAGCGCGAGCTGAGCGTGCGCAAGCCGGTGGATGTGAAGGACGTCGCCGAGACCGCCGTGGAGCAGCTGACCTCGCGTGCCGAGGAGGCCGGGGTCACCATGACCGCCGAGCTCCGCAGCGCCCAGACGGAAGGCGATCCGGTCCTGCTGGAGCGCTGCGTGGCGAACCTGGTGGAGAACGCGATAAAACACAACCTCCCCGAAGCCGGACGTCTCTGGGTGCGTACGGGAATGGTGGAGGGGGCCCTGGTTGTTCAGGTGGCCAACACCGGGCCGCACGTGCCCGCGTACGAGGTGAACAGCTTGTTCGAGCCGTTTCGGCGGCTCAACGCCGACCGGGTCGAATCGGCCAGGGGAGCGGGGCTCGGGCTGTCCATCGTCCGTGCGGTCGTGCGCGCTCACGGAGGCAACGTGACCGCCGTCCCCAGGGACGGAGGAGGTCTCGTGGTGACCGTGAGACTCCGATCACGTTGATCCGGCGGGGGGCGTCTCGTTCACGCCGTACATGTGGTTGGATGTGCCGTCGAACACGGTGGTTCATGTCGCCAATGCTGTGGTTTACGCCATATTTGGCTAACCATGCCCATTGGCGGGAGGTCCCTCACGTGTGGGGAGGTTCAGCGACCATTCCGGCGGGGTACCGAGCAGGAATCTCTCTGTCGGATTGGGCACAACTTGGGCCTCTCGGACGTTACACACGCGCGAGCCGGCGCAGACAGATAGATGAGGGGGATGGAGCAGACCGATGGCTACCGATTACGACAGCCCACGCAAGACCGATGACGACCTCAACGAGGACAGTCTTCAGGAACTGCAGGCACGCCGTACCGACAAGTCCTCGGGCAGTATCGACATCGACGAGACGGATCTCGCCGAGTCGCTCGAACTGCCGGGTGCCGACTTGTCCAACGAGGAGCTTTCGCTCCGGGTGATTCCTCGTCAGGCCGACGAGTTCACCTGCGCGCGCTGCTTCTTGGTGCATCACCGCAGCCAGCTCGCCGTCGAAAGGAACGGCCAGCAGATCTGCCGGGAGTGCGCGGCCTGACGATCGTTCCGATGGCCTGTCCGATGTGTGCCCTCCGATGGAAGGGTAGGGCCCAAGGACAAGCCTTGAGGAGGTTCCGAGACATGCCGTCAGAGAACAAACAGACCGGTGCCGAGCCGGACGACTCCACGGCCGAGGAGTCGGCCGGCACACCGGAGAACGAAGTGGCCGAGATCGTCGGCAGGCTCGCAGAGCCTGGCGACATGGAGGGCGCCGAGCGGCGACGGCTGCTCGGCCGCCTGACCACCACTCTGGCCGACGGCGCCAGGAAGGCCAAGGCCTCCGGGACGGGCCGGGGCCGCTGGCTGGCCGACGTGTTCATGGCCGTGGCGCCCCGCATCCCCATCCGCGACCTCGCCACCCTCTCCGAGCACCACCACGGGCTCACCGCCGAGCCGCTGGCCGACGACCTCGCGCGGACCGCGTCCAAGGCCACCATGACGGTCGGCGCCATCGGGGGAGCCCTGGCCGCCGCCGAGTTCGCCGCCCCGCCCCTGCTGCTGTCGGCCCCCGCCCAGCTCGTGGCGGAGACCCTCGTGGTCGCCGCGATCGAGGTCAAGCTCATCGCCGAGCTCCACGAGGTCTACGGCATAGCGGTGCCCGGCACCGGCTCCCAGCGGGCGGTGGTCTACGTGACCGCCTGGTCCAGGCAGCGCGGGGTCGATCCCATGTCCCCCGGCTCGGTCACCGTCGCCCTGGGCGCGGCCACCAAGACCGCCCTGCGCAACCGGCTGATGCGCACCCTCGGCCGCCATCTGACCACGCTGGGCCCCTTCCTCACCGGCGCCGTGGCCGGAGGGGTGCTCAACCGCGCCGCCACCAGGAAGCTCGCCGACATCGTCCGGGCGGATCTGCGGGCTCATCGGGGAATTCAAGTGGAAAGTCATAGAAACGCCCGAATTGGGTAGTCGTTATGGGTAAGACGACTATCTGGAGGAATCTGTGCAGGGCCGCAGTTCATTTCTGATCGTGGCTAACCGCCTTCCCGTCGACCGGATGGGCGAGGACATGTGGCGGCGCAGCCCCGGCGGCCTCGTCACCGCGATCGCCCCCGTCCTCCAGCGCCGGGAGGGCGCCTGGATCGGCTGGCACGGGGCCCCCGACGAGCGGCTCGAACCCTTTGACCACGACGGCATGCACCTCATCCCCGTGCCGCTGTCGGAGTCGGAGGTGGAGCTCTACTACGAGGGCTTCTCCAACACCACGCTCTGGCCGCTCTACCACGACGTGGTCGCCCCGCCGGTCTACTCGCGCGTCACCTGGGAGGCCTACCGGGTGGTCAACGAGCGCTTCGCCCGGGCCGCCGCAGAGGCGGCCGCGGAGAACGCCGTCGTGTGGATCCAGGACTACCAGCTCCAGCTGGTCCCGGCCATGCTGCGCAAGCTCCGCCCCGACCTGCGCATCGGCTTCTTCCTGCACATCCCCTTCCCGCCGGTCGAGCTGTTCTCGCAGCTCCCGTGGCGGCGGGAGATCGTCGAGGGCCTGCTCGGCGCCGACCTCGTCGGGTTCCAGCGCCCCGGAGGCGCCTCCAACTTCATCAGGCTCTGCCGCCGCCTGCTCGGCTTCCAGCACCACAAGCACGAGATCTACGTGGAGGACCGGGTCGTGCGCGCCGGGGCCTTCCCCATCTCGGTGGACTTCGGCGAGCTGGACTCCCTGGTCCGCGAGCCGCACATCATCGAGCGGGCCAAGGAGATCCGCGCGGAGCTGGGCGACCCCGAGTGCATGCTGCTCGGCGTGGACCGGCTCGACTACACCAAGGGCATCGGCCAGCGGCTGAAGGCGTTCGAGGAGCTGCTCTGCGAGGGCTCGATCAAGGCCGGGGAGGCGGCGTTCGTGCAGATCGCCACGCCGAGCCGGGAACGGGTCGAGGAATACATGCGGCTGCGCGACTCCATCGAGCTGCAGGTCGGCCGGATCAACGGCGAGCAGGGCGAGCTCGGCCTGCAACCGGTGCAGTACATGCACCAGTCCTACGGCCGCGACGAGCTGGCGTCGCTCTACCTGGCGGCGGACGTGATGGTGGTGACGCCGCTGCGCGACGGGATGAACCTGGTCGCCAAGGAGTACATCGCCTGCCACAACGACCTGCGTGGCGCGCTGGTGCTCAGCGAGTTCGCCGGGGCGGCCGACGAACTGCGGCAGGCGTTCATGGTGAACCCCTACGACATCGACGGGCTCAAGCGGATGATGCTGACCGCGATGCGGGCCACGCCGCACGATCTGTCCCGCCGGATGCGCTCGCTGCGCAGACGGGTGGCGACCTACGACGTGGACCGCTGGGCGAAGGAGTTTCTCGCGGCCCTGGAGTCCTGAGACCCCGGGGCTCCCTCGCACTGCCCGCCGTCAGGAGGCGACCTCCTTGGCCGTGTTCTTCACGGCCTTCCAGGCGTTGTAGCGCTTCTTGGCGGTGCGGGCCACCACGATCTGGGCGACCTGCATGCCCACGCCCATCACCACGGCGTAGCCGATCGCCTCGCCGAGGCTGATGTCCAGCGACTCGTTGTCCGCCGGCGGCTTCCTGCCGGTCGTCTTCTCCCAGGCGAACCCGATGACCTTCCTGGCGCCCCAGGCGGTGGCCAGGCCCACCAGGCCGCCGATGGCCCGCCATGCCATGTCCTGCTTCTCGGTCTTGTCGGCCATATGGGTCCTCCCCTTTTTTTCGCTCCGCACAGGAACACTAGTCTCCAACAGCGTCGCACCGCGTGAAGCAATACCATAGGGAGGCATGACACAACAGCGACCGCGCCATGCGCCCATGCCCGAGAAACCGACTCTCGACGGGCTGGAAGCCGTATGCGCAGCCCGCTGGGAGACCGAGGGCACCTACCGTTTCGACAGGTCGCGCACGCGGGACGAGATCTACTCGATCGACACCCCGCCGCCGACCGTCTCCGGGTCCCTGCACGTCGGCCACGTCTTCTCCTACACCCACACCGACACGATCGCCCGCTTCCAGCGCATGCGCGGTCGCGAGGTCTTCTACCCCATGGGCTGGGACGACAACGGCCTGCCCACCGAGCGCCGGGTGCAGAACCACTTCGGCGTGCGCTGCGACCCCTCCATCCCCTACGACCCGCGGTTCGAGCCACCGGCCAGGCCCGACGCCAAACGGCAGATCCCCGTCTCGCGCCGTAACTTCATCGAGCTGTGCGAGCGGCTCACGATCGAGGACGAGAAGGCGTTCGAGGAGCTCTGGCGCCGGCTGGGCCTGTCGGTGGACTGGTCGCTGACCTACGCCACCATCGACGGCGGCGCGCGGGCCGCCTCCCAGCGCGCGTTCCTGCGCAACCTGGCCCGCGGCGAGGCCTACGTGGCGGAGGCCCCCACGCTGTGGGACGTCACCTTCCGTACGGCCGTCGCCCAGGCCGAGCTGGAGGACCGGGAGTGGCCCGGCGCCTTCCACCGGCTCGGTTTCACCCTCTCCGAGGAGCAGCGGGCCAGGGGGTTCGGCGACCGCGTCTGGATCGAGACGACCCGTCCCGAGCTGATGCCCGCCTGCGTGGCGCTGGTGGCCCACCCCGACGACGAGCGCTACCGGCCGCTGTTCGGCACCACGGTGCGCACGCCGCTGTTCGGCGTCGAGGTGCCGGTGCTGGCCCATCACCTGGCGGAGCCCGACAAGGGCTCCGGCATAGCGATGATCTGCACCTTCGGCGACATCACCGACGTCACCTGGTGGCGTGAGCTGAACCTGCCCACCCGCGCGGTCGTCGGCTGGGACGGCCGGATGCTCCCCGAGGCGCCCGAGGGCGTCCCGGCGGAGCCGTACGCCGAGCTGGCGGGCAGGACCCTGCACGGCGCCCGCGAGCGGATCGTGGAGCTGCTGCGCGGATCCGGCGACATGGAGGGCGAGCCGCGGCCGGTCAAGCGCGCGGTGAAGTTCTACGAGAAGGGCGACCGGCCCCTGGAGATCGTCACCACCCGCCAGTGGTACGTCCGCAACGGCGGGCGCGACCACGGGCTCAGGGACGCGCTCCTGGCGCGCGGCGAGGAGCTGTCCTGGCATCCGCCCCACATGAAGGTCCGCTACGACAACTGGGTGGAGGGCCTGGCGGGCGACTGGCTGATCTCCCGGCAGCGGTTCTTCGGCGTGCCCATCCCGGTGTGGTACCCGCTGGACGGCGCGGGCGAGCCCGACCGCTCCTCGCCGATCGTGCCGGAGGAGTCCACGCTGCCCATCGACCCCTCCAGCGACGTGCCGCCCGGCTACACCGAGGACCAGCGGGGCAAGCCGGGAGGCTTCGCCGGTGACCCGGACGTCATGGACACCTGGGCCACCTCCTCGCTGAGCCCGCAGATCGCGGGCGGCTGGGAGCGGGACGAGGACCTGTTCGAGCGGGTCTTCCCCATGGACCTGCGCCCGCAGGCCCACGAGATCATCCGGACCTGGCTGTTCTCGACGGTGGTCCGGGCGCACCTGGAGCGGGGCACCCTGCCCTGGCGCAACGCCGCCATCTCCGGATGGATCCTCGACCCGGACCGCAAGAAGATGTCCAAGTCCGTGGGGAACGTCGTCACCCCGCTCGGCCTGCTGGAGCAGTACGGCTCGGACGCGGTCCGCTACTGGGCGGCCCACGGCCGTCCGGGCACCGACACCGCCTTCGACACCGGCCAGATCAAGATCGGCCGCCGTCTGGCGATCAAGATCCTGAACGCCTCCAGGTTCGTCCTGAGCCTGGGGGAGGACGGCGGCGAGGTCACCGAGCCGATCGACCTGTCGATGCTGGCCCGGCTGTCGCAGGTGGTCGGCGAGGCCACCGAGGCGTTCGAGGCCTACGACTACACCCGCGCGCTGGAGCGGACCGAGCGGTTCTTCTGGGAGTTCTGCGACGACTACCTGGAGCTGGTCAAGGCCAGGGCCTACGACGGCGGCGCGGCGGCTCGCTCGGCCCACGCGGCGCTGCGCGAGGCGCTGGACGTCATGCTCCGGCTGTTCGCCCCCTTCCTGCCGTTCGTCACCGAGGAGGTCTGGTCCTGGTGGCGCGAGGGATCGGTGCACCGGGCGTCCTGGCCCACGCCCTCCGAGCGGGGCGGGGAGGCGGAGCTGCTCCCGGTGGTGGCCACGGTCCTCGGCCGGGTGCGCAAGGCCAAGTCCGACGCCAAACTGTCGATGCGCGGCGAGGTCTCCCGGCTGACCGTCACCGGCGCCCAGGCCGATCTCGTACGGCAGGCGCAGGACGACCTGTGCGGCGCGGGCGTCATCGAGGAGTTCGTGCTCCGGCCCGGCGAGGGCGACCTGCTGGTGGAGGTCGCCCTGGCCTGATCCCACACAAGTCTGTCCTCCCGGTCGGGTGGTCCTGCCGTACGGTCGGAGCACGACAGGTGAGGGGAGGACAGGGCATGACTCCAGGCTGCGGTAACTGTGACTGCTACCTCGACGACAGGGTGATCTCCCGGCCGCCGCAGGAGCGCTGATCCGGACCGCACGACGCGGGGAGGGGCCGGTCATCCCGGCCCCTCCTTTTCGTATCCGGCCGATAACCCCGCGCACTGTCGGCCGCGGCGTGACAGTCTGGAAAGCGTGATCTCCGATCGGGAACGTCTGACGCAGTTGGTGCCGCGCACGCTGCTCCGCCTGGCCGCGTGGAGCCTGTGCCTGATCATCATCGGCTGGGCCGTCTTCTACTTCGCGCAGTTCATCGCGATGCTGCGCATCGTGGTCCTGCCCGTGGCCATCGCGCTGTTACTCACCGCGCTGCTGTTCCCGGTCACCCGCAGGCTCCGGGCGATGGGCATGCGGCCGATCTACGCCACGTGGGTCACCCTGCTCATCGCGCTCGCGGTGCTGGGCGGCATCGGCTGGTTCATCGGGGTGCGGGCCAACGACGAGTTCCCCGGACTCGTCGACCAGGTCCGGGCGACCTCCAAGACCGTGGAGGACTGGCTCTACACCGGGCCGCTGCACCTGAAGCCCAGCCAGCTCAGCACGTGGATCGACGAGATCGCCGTTCAGGTCACCACGCAGCGCAACCAGATCACCCAGACGGTGCTCACCGGCGCCACCGTGGCGCTGGAGGTGCTGGCCTCCATCGTGCTGCTGCTGTTCGTCACGTTCTTCCTGCTCAAGGACGGCGACCGGATCTGGGCGTGGTTCCTGCGGGCCTTCGGGGGGACCGCGCCCCGCGTGGACCGGGCCGGGCGGGCCGCCTGGGTGACGCTCTCGCACTACGTCCAGGGCACGGTGGCGGTGGCCGGCGTGCACGGCGTGATCATGGGCATCGTGCTCGCCGGGATGGGCGTGCCGCTCTGGGCGCCGCTGGCGGTGCTGATCTTCCTGGCCAGCTTCATCCCCATCGTCGGCATCTTCTTCGCCGGCGCGGTCGCGACCCTGGTCACCCTCGGCGCCAAGGGCCCGATCTACGCCCTGATCTTCCTGGGCATCCTGGTGGTGGAGCAGCAGCTGGAGAACCACGTGCTCCAGCCGCTGATCGTCGGCCGGGCGCTGAGCTTCCACCCGCTGGCCATCATCCTGGTGCTGGCCGTGGGCGGCATCCTGGCGGGCATCGCCGGGGCCGCGGTGGCGGTGCCCGTCGCCGCCGTGATCTACCGGGCTCTGCCCGAGCTCAGCAGCGATCCGCCGAGGGCGCTGCCCGCCGTACCCGAGCCGCCCGAACCGCCTGAGCCGCCGGAGCGGGACGGGTCGTCGGAGCGGGACGGGTCGCCGGAGCCGGGCCGGTCATCGGATCAGGGCCACTCGCCGGAGCGGGACGGGTCGTCGGAGCGGGACGGGTCGTCGGAGCCCGACCCGACGCCGGAGCCGGGCCGGTCATCGGATCAGGGCCACTCGCCGGAGCGGGACGGGTCGTCGGAGCGGGACGGGTCGCCGGAGCCGGACCAGCCGTCGGAGCCGGGCCGGTCGCCGGGGCGGGACGAGTCGCAGGGGCGGGGCCGGCCTGCCGGGGTCGCCGAGCCCTTCGTGCCCGTGAATGAGGGATCACCGCAGCCCAAGGGGTAACGTTCTGCTCCGTGACCCGTTCCACCGTGACAACCCCTCCCCCGGGAGCGGCCCGGCCCCAGGCGCTCCCCGGCGCGCCCGCGCCCGGCACCCCGCTCGGCCCGCACTACAGCCGCTGCTTCGGCTGCGGCGACCAGCATCCGACCGGCCTGCACCTGACGGCCACCTCGCCTGACGGGACCACGGTGGTCGCCGAGTTCACCGTGGGGGAGGCGCACCAGGGTGCGCCGGGCCTGGCTCACGGCGGCGTGCTGGCCGCGGCGATGGACGAGGTCATCGGCATGTCCATCTGGCTCTTCCAGCGCCCCTACGTCACCGGGCGGCTGGAGACCGACTATCTGGCGCCGGTCCCGGTCGGCACCACCCTGCATCTGCGCGCCTGGTGCACCGGGATGTCCGGCCGGAAGGCGTACCTTGAGGCTGAGGGGCGGATCGGCTCCCCGGACGGCCCGGTCGCCGTGCGCGCCGCCGCGCTCTTCGTCGAGGTCGGCATGGAACACTTCGCCAAGCACGGTGATGCCCAGGCCATCATCGACGAACATCACGAGTACGAGGTGAATCCGTGACCGACAACGTCGAGGTGCTGATCCACCGGCTCGACGCCGAGCTGCCGTTGCCCTCCTACGCCCATCCGGGCGACGCGGGCGCGGATCTCCACGCCGCCGAGGACGTCGAACTGCTCCCCGGCGAGCGGGTCACGGTGGGCACCGGGGTGGCGATCGCCCTGCCCGATGGCTATGCCGCGTTCGTCCACCCGCGTTCCGGCCTGGCCGCCAAGCACGGTGTGACGCTCGTGAACGCGCCCGGCACCGTGGACGCGGGCTACCGGGGCGAGATCAAAGTGACGCTGCTCAACACCGACATCAAGGACGCGCTACGGCTGCGCAGGGGGGATCGCATCGCGCAGCTCGTGATCCAGCGGGTGGAGAATGCGGTGTTCCACGAGGTGGACCGGCTGCCCGGATCGGCGCGAGGCGCCGGCGGGTTCGGCTCCACCGGCCGATGACAGGGAGCGAACCCGACGGAGCGAGCGGAGCGGACGGAGAGGGACGAGCCGGCCGCGAAGTGAGCGAGGAGTGGTGAGCGACCAGCGAATCTTCAAGGAGCGTGAGGAAAGTGTTCGGACGTCGCCGTCGCGAGGAGTCCCCGGCCGTGGCCGAGGAGGTCGAGAAGGTCGAGCAGGTGCAGGCCCGTGAGTCCGGTCCGTGGGACTCGGGTGAGCCCTGTTCTGAGCGGGAGCGGGTCGATCTGGGCGGTATGCGCCTGCCGGTCGACCCCGGTTTCGAGGTGCAGCTCAACCTGGCCGGTGACCACATCGTCGGTGCGGTCATCATGGTCGGTGAGAGCGCCCTCCAGGTGCACGCGTTCGCGGCGCCCAAGCGCAACGGCATCTGGGACGAGGTGCGGGACGAGCTCGCCGAGGGCGTCAAGGGCGCCGGCGGCACCGCCGAGGAGCGGGAGGGGCCGTTCGGCGTCGAGCTGGCGGCCCAGGTCCCGGCGGACGGGGTCGCCCAGCCGGTCCGCTACATCGGTGTCGACGGCCCGCGCTGGTTCCTCCGGGCGGTGATCAGCGGGCGTGCCGCGCTGGACGCCGAGGCGGCCGCGACGCTGGAGGGCGTGATCCGCGACATCGTGGTGGTCCGCGGCGACGAGCCGATGGCCCCCAAGGAGGCGATCGAGCTGCGGCTGCCGCCGGAGGCCAGGCAGGCCATGGAGCAGCAGGCCGCCGGAGGCGACGTGCCCGACCTCAACCCCTTCAAGCGCGGTCCGGAGATAGCCGAGCTTCGCTGACGTGGGGGATCGCGTACGCTGATTCAACACGTATGTGAAGGAGAGGTCGTGGGTTCTCAGGAACCGCATAAACAGGGCGGATTTCGGGGCTTTTTCCGTCGGCTGACGACGAGTCAGGCCGAGTTGGAGGCCAGCGAACTCCAGCAGGACCTCGATCGTCATGGCGCCACCCCCATCGTCTCGTGCGGCGGGCGCCGCCGATTCTGCGTTACCGGTACGCTACGGACCGTGACCTTGCGGCCTCGTGGGGGCGCGCCCGCGCTTGAGGCGGAGCTCTATGACGGTTCGGATGTGATCGACCTGATCTGGCTGGGCCGTCGGAGGATCGCCGGAATCGAACCGGGCAGGATGGTGCTGGCCGAAGGGCTCGTCAGTGTGCAGGATGGGCGCAAGGTGATGTTCAATCCTCGATACGAGCTACGTCCGGCGGGCGGTGCGTGAGCCATTGACGACCACAGAACGGTGAGCGAGAACATGACCACCACCGATGAGACCGTCGCGCACGACACGGTGGAGGCGGCGATGCGCGTTCAGCTCGCCAAGGCCTTCGGAGGAGTGCGCGGCATCATCGAGGCAGCCGTGCCCACGATCACCTTCACCGGGATGTGGATCGGCACCTCCGACCTGAGGATGTCCCTGGTCGTCAGCATCTCGGCGGCGGTGGTGCTGCTGGTGGTGCGGCTGCTGCAGCGCTCGTCGCCGCAGTTCGTGATCAACAGTCTGATCGGCATCGGCATCGGCGCGTTCTTCGCCTCTCGCACCGGCGACGCCCGTGACGTCTACCTGCCCGGCATCCTCTACAACGCCGGCTACTCGGTGGTGATGCTGCTGTCGATCGTCACCCGGTGGCCCCTGGTGGGCTTCCTGATCGGATCCGTCACCGGCGACCCGACGGGCTGGCGCAAGGACCCGGCCGTCGTGCGGCTCTGCTCCAGGCTCACCTGGATGCTGATGGTCCCGTGCGTGATCCGGGTGGCCGTGCAGTTGCCCGTCTATCTGATCGGCGGGAACGACGCGGTCGCCGAGCTGGGCATCCTGAAGATCGTGATGGGCTGGCCGCTCCAGGTCGCGGGCCTCGCCGCCATGGTGTGGCTGCTGACCAGAGGCCGGACCCCGGTCCGGCCGCCCGCCATTCCCTGAAACGGACGCTGGATCCTGAAGCGGACGCCGGATCCGGGACGGGCGCCGGTCCCGTACGGCATGCCGTACGGGACCGGCGCCCGTCTCAGTGGATGGACCGGTGCGCGGACAGGAGCTGGGCCAGCTCCTCCTCGACCTCCTGGCTGGCCACGAACATCAGCTCGTCTCCGGCCTCCAGCGGGTCGTCGGCGGTGGGCACCAGCACCCGCCCCTCGCGGAGGATCGCGACCAGGGCGGTGTCGGTCGGCCACGGCACCGAACCGGCGCGCTGCCCGACGACCGGCGCGTCCTCGGGCAGGGTGAGCTCCACCAGGTTGGCCTGCCCCTGACGGAAGGTCATCAGCCGGACCAGGTCGCCGACGCTCACCGCCTCCTCGACCAGCGCGCTCAGCAGGCGGGGGGTCGAGACGGCCACGTCCACGCCCCACGACTCGTTGAACAGCCACTCGTTCTTGGGGTGGTTGATCCTGGCGACCACGCGCGGCACGCCGTACTCCGTCTTGGCCAGCAGCGACACGACGAGGTTGACCTTGTCGTCGCCGCTGGCGGCGACGACCACGTGGCAGTCGGCCAGGGCCGCCTCGTCCAGGGAGGAGATCTCGCAGGCGTCGGCGAGCAGCCACTCCGCGCGCGGCACGGTGTCGATCTTGATGGCCTTGGGGTCGATGTCGATGAGCAGGACCTCGTGGCCGTTCTCCAGGAGCTCGGCGGCGATCGACCTGCCGACGGCTCCGGCACCCGCGATGGTGACGCGCATCAGTGGCCCTCCTCCGGCGCACCGGACAGCACCTTGTTGATGCGGTCCATGTCACTTTCGACCGCCATGACGTGCAGGATGTCGCCTTCCTGCACCACGGAGTCGCTCTTGGGCAGCAGGGTCTCGCCCATCCGGTTGACGAACGCCATGCGCGTGCCCGCGGCCTCCTCCAGGTCCTTGCTCCTGGTGCCGATCCAGCCGGGGTGGTAGGCCACCTCGGCCAGCACGACGGACCCGGTCGGGTCGCGCCACAGCGGCTCGGCCCCCTCGGGCAGCACCCTGCGCAGGATCTGGTCGGCGGTCCAGCGGACCGTGGCGACGGTGGGGATGCCCAGCCGCTGGTAGACCTCGGCACGCCGGGAGTCGTAGATGCGGGCAACCACGTTGTCCACGCCGAACGTCTCGCGTGCGACCCGGGCGGAGATGATGTTGGAGTTGTCGCCGCTGCTCACCGCCACGTAGGCGCCCGCCGACTCGATCCCGGCCTCTTCCAGGACGTCCCGGTCGAAGCCGATCCCGGTGACCCGGCGACCGCGGAAACCGGCCCGCAGGCGGCGAAAGGCCTGCGGATCCCGGTCGATGATCGCGACCGAGTGGCCGCTGTCCTCAAGGATGTGCGCCAGGGTCGAACCCACTCGGCCACATCCCATGATCACGATATGCATGCTCCCCCGCCGGTCGCGTTGAGGCGGATCTTGTTCCCGATGTACTTAGTCAGTATGGCCCGCTCAGGGAGTGCCGTGTCAGCGGGGCGGACGGATGGGGACTAGCATCGGCAGACGTGTCAAAGGTGACGGACCTCGTCAAGCGCCTGTTCATCGGGCGGGCGCTGCGCAGCACGCAGTTGCATGAGCAACTGCTCCCCAAGCGCATCGCCCTGCCGGTTTTCGCGAGCGACGCGCTCTCCTCGGTGGCCTACGCCCCGCAGGAGATCCTCGTCATCCTCTCCATCGCCGGGCTCTCGTTCTACAGCTTCGCCCCGTGGGTCGCCATCGCCGTCGTCGTCGTGATGCTCACGGTCGTGGCGTCCTACCGGCAGAACGTGCACGCCTATCCCAGCGGCGGCGGCGACTACGAGGTGGCCACCGTCAACCTCGGCCAGAACGCCGGCCTCACCGTCGCCAGTGCCCTGATGGTCGACTACGTCCTCACCGTCGCGGTGTCGGTGGCCAACGGCGTCGACTACGTCGGCGCCACGATCCCCTACGTCGCCGAGCACAAGCCACTGGTCGCGATCGCCATCGTCGTCCTGCTGACGCTGGTCAACCTCCGCGGCATCCGCGAGTCCGGCGGGGCCTTCGCGATCCCCACCTACGCCTTCATGTTCGCGGTCATCGGCCTGATCGTGTGGGGCGGCTTCCGGCTGCTCGTGCTCGGCGACGAGCTGCGCGCCCCCACCGCCGGCTACGAGATCCTCGCCGAGCAGGCCAACATGACGTCCTTCGCGGCGGCCTTCCTCATCCTGCGGGCGTTCTCCTCCGGCTGCGCCGCGCTCACCGGCGTGGAGGCGATCAGCAACGGCGTGCCCGCCTTCCGCAAGCCCAAGAGCA
The DNA here is from genome assembly GCF_900113865.1 of Streptosporangium canum. GTDB lineage: Bacteria > Actinomycetota > Actinomycetes > Streptosporangiales > Streptosporangiaceae > Streptosporangium > Streptosporangium canum. The sequence goes on from NZ_FOQY01000035.1 coordinate 32,973, forward strand.
AGAACGCCGCGACCACGCTGCTGATGATGGGCCTGGTCTCGGTCGTCATGTTCGTCGGCATCATCTCGCTCGGCCTGGCCTCCGGCGTCAAGCTCGCCGACCCCGCCAGGGCCGCCTACGACGTGCTCATCGACGGCAGGCCCGCGGGACCCGGCTACTACCAGCAGCCGATCATCGCCCAGGTCGCCGAGGCGGTCTTCGGCTCCGGCTCGCTGTTCTTCTTCGCCATCGCCGCGGTCACCGCGCTGATCCTGTTCCTCGCGGCCAACACCGCCTTCAACGGTTTCCCGGTGCTCGGCTCCATCCTGGCCCAGGACCGCTTCCTCCCCCGCCAGCTGCACACCCGGGGTGACCGGCTGGCCTTCTCCAACGGCATCATCTTCCTGGCCGCCGCCGCCTGCCTGCTGCTGTGGGGCTTCGACGCCGACGTCAGCCGCCTGCTCAACCTCTACATCGTGGGCGTCTTCGTGTCGTTCACGCTGAGCCAGATCGGCATGGTCCGGCACTGGACCCGGCATCTGAAGACCGAGACCGACTCCTCGGTCCGCCAGCAGATGAGACGTTCGCGGGTCATCAACTTCTTCGGCGGCGTCATGACCGGCGTGGTGCTGGTGGTCGTGCTGCTCACCAAGTTCACCCACGGCGCGTGGATCGTCTGCGTGGCCATGCCGCTGCTTTTCCTGATGATGAAGGCAATCCACCGCCACTACGAGAAGGTGGCCCGCGAGCTCGCCGTCTCCGAGGACTCCCAGATCGACGAGTCGATGCTGCCGGCCCGCAACCACGCCGTCGTCCTGGTCTCCAAGATCCACAAGCCGACCCTGCGCGCCCTCGCCTACGCCCGCGCCACCCGGCCCTCGACCCTGGAGGCGCTCACCGTGGGCGTGGAGGGCGAGGAGGCCCGCGCCCTGCAGGAGGAGTGGGAGCGGCGGGGCATCCCGGTGCCGCTGAAGATGCTCGACTCGCCCTACCGCGAGATCACCCGGCCGATCCTGGAGTACGTCAAGTCGCTGCGCCGCCGCTCGCCCCGCGACGTGGTGACCGTCTACATCCCCGAGTACGTCGTCGGCCACTGGTGGGAGCACCTGCTGCACAACCAGAGCGCGCTGCGGCTCAAGGGCCGGCTGCTCTTCCAGCCCGGAGTGATGGTCACCAGCGTGCCCTGGCAGCTCCACTCCTCCGACCGTCTCAAGGGCCGCCCCGAGCGCTACGCCCCCAACGCCGTCCGCCGCCGGCAGCGTGAGGCGCCCGCGGAGGAGGCGCGCCACGACGAGGCGCTCCGGGAGGAGGAGGCCGCCGTGGAGGAGTCCGCCCGCGACGCGGTGGCCCGTGACGAGATGGCCCGGGGCGAGGACGGCAAGGCATAACCTTTCGTATGTACTCCTGACGACAGGGAGGCTCGACGACGACGGACTGTGGGGGCATGGCATGGCGGTTGAACTGACGGTGGGACCGGTCGCGCACGGCGGCTGGTGTGTCGCCCGCCACGACGGCCGGGTGGTCTTCGTACGGCACGCGCTCCCCGGCGAGCGCGTCCTCGCGGAGATCACCGAGGAGACCAGCCGCTTCCTGCGGGCCGACGCCGTCGAGATCCTGGAGCCCTCCGCCGACCGGGTGACCCCGCCGTGCCCGTTCGCCGGGCCCGGCCGCTGCGGAGGCTGCGACTGGCAGCACGCCTCCCTCGACGCCCAGCGCCTGTTGAAGACCGACGTGGTCGCCGAGCAGCTCAGGCGGCTGGCCGGGATCGAGTGGAAGGGCGTCGTCGAGGAGGTGCCCGGCGCCCCCGACGGCCTCGGCTGGCGCACCCGCGTGCAGTTCGCCGTCGACCGTGAGGGCGTCCTCGGCCTGCGCCGTCACCGCTCCCACGACATCGAGCCGGTGGACGCCTGCCTGATCGCCCATCCGGAGGTGGAGAACGTCGGCGCCGAGGTCATGAACTGGCGCAACGCCTCCTCGGTCGAGGTCATCGCCTCCAGCACCGGGGAGCAGGCCGTCGTGGTCGCCCCCCGGCCCCGCCGTACGGTGGCCGTGCCCGACCTCGACACGAGCGTGGCCGTCTTCGTCGACGAGGGCAAGGGCCGCACCCGCGTGGTCCACGGCCGCAACCATCTCACCGAGCGCGTCGGCGACCGGGACTTCCAGGTCACCGGGAGCGGTTTCTGGCAGGTCCACCCGGGCGCCGCGGCCACGCTGGTCGCCACGGTCCTGGAGTTCGCCGCCCCGCAGCCGGGGGAGTGGGCCCTGGACCTCTACTGCGGTGTCGGCCTGTTCGCCGCGGGCCTGGCGGAGGCCGTCGGTCCCGAGGGCGCCGTGTTCGGCGTCGAGTCCGAGGCCGTGGCCGTGCGCGACGCCGAACGCAACCTCCGCGACCTGCCCCAGGCCCGCTTCGCCCGGGGCCGTGTCGAGAACGCCCTCGACCGCTTCGGCATCGAGCGCGCCGACCTGGTCGTCGTCGACCCGCCCCGGGCGGGTCTGGGACGCGACGTCGTCGACCGCGTCGCCGCCCTCCAGGCCGGCCGCATCGTCTACGTCTCCTGCGACCCGGCCACCCTCGCCCGTGACATCGCCTGGCTCGCCGAGCACGGCTACAGCCTCGCCGACCTGCGCGCCTTCGACGCCTTCCCGATGACCCACCACGTGGAGTGCGTGGCCCTGCTGACCAGGTAGCCGACCCGGCCTCCGGCCGGTGCTACCCCTCGTCGCCGCCGAGCCGTTCCTCCAGCCGTTCCAGCCGCTGGAGGATCGGCTGCAGCTCCTGGCGGATGGCGGTGGACAGGGCGGCGGCCGGGGTGGCCGGAGCCGCCGCGGCGGCTCCGGCCTGGCCCTGCGCCCGGAGGTGGACGTAGCCGGCCAGGGCGGCCGTGACGGCGCGGCGGGTCAGCCGCGGCTCGGCGCCGAGACCCCGCAGGAGCTGACCGGCGGCTCCGTCGGGTTCGCCGATCAGCCCGAGAAGGAGATGCTCGCAGCCGATGTAGTTGTGCCCCATGCCGGTCGCGTCGGTGACGGCCAGCTCCAGGGCTCCCGCCGCGGGTCCGCCGAACCGGAGCGGGGAGCCGTCCGGCCCGGCGGGCGGCTCCGCGGGGGCCAGCCGGTCCAGCTCACGCCGTACCTGCTCGGGGTCGATCTCCATGGCGCGCAGGATGTGCAGGGCCAGGTTGCCGCCTTCGGCCAGCATGCCGCTCAGCAGGTGCTCGGTGCCGACCTCGGCGGCCCCCTCGGCGCGTGCCTGCTCCACCGCGAGCTTGACCGCGGTGCGGGTCCGATCGGTGAAATGCGTCAAGCGGGCCGTCGGGTCGTCGAGGTCGGGGGAGCCCAGCGCCGTCTCCCGGATGGCGGTGACCCGCCGTACGGCCTGCTCCAGGGCGCGCTGGCAGACGGCCGAGACCGGCACGCCCGCCTCCTTGACCGCTTCGGCCAGTTCGTCGGGCAGATAGACGTTGATCTTCGGCATTGGGCCCCCAATGGGGTTAGTGAAGGGTTATAGCCCAGTTATAACCCCGCTTGAGGCGCCTGTCTAGCGGGCAATGGCCGCCAGCAGCCGGGCGACGTCGGAGGTGGGGGCGGCGCCCCGGGTGGACAGCCAGGCCAGCCCGTTGCGGGTGGTGAAGGCGACGAGCTTGCGGGCGTCGGACGCGGTGAGGTCCCCGGAGCCGGCCAGGACGGGGGTGAGGGCGATCCGGTGCCAGGCGGTGGGCACGCCCAGGGAGCGGGCGACCTGGACGTGGGCGGCGCGGACGGCCGAGGCGACGGGCCGCAGGTCCGCCCGGCCGGAGGGGGCGCGCCGGATCGGGGTGAGGAGGTTGACGGCGGTGATCTCGGCGCCCGCCTGCCGGGTGGAGCGGAGCATCGCCTCGTCGCCGGGGGCCAGGCCGGTCCCGGTCGCGGGCAGGGTGAAGCTCACGGTGAGCGGACGGCCCCGCGCGGCGGCCTCACGCTGGAGGGCCGTGATCGCGCCGGCGCGGCGCAGGACGGCCCCGTCGTCACCCGGATCCTGGACCTCGAAGTCGATGTAGGTGGCGCCGAAGGCACCGACCGTCCGGCGGTAGGCGGCGGTGAGGCGGCCGAGGTCGGTGCAGGCGGCGGCCAGCTCACGGCCGACCGGACCGCCGAAGGCGAGACCGGCGTCGCCGCCGGCCGCGCGCAGGCGCCCCAGGCGGTCGGCGACCGGATTGCCGTCCTGCTCCTGCCCGCCGCCCCACCCGGGCGTGCAGTCGTGCTGCCCGGCGGTGAGGTGCCCGAGGGTGAACCAGCGGACGTTGCTCCGCCGGGCGGCCCTGGTCAGGTTGTAGAGCGGATCGCGGACGGTGTCCACGAACGTCACGAAACCCGACGGGCGGACGCCGGCGGGGGAGGGCGGCGCCGGTCCGGGCGCCTGGTCGGCCGCGGGCCGGGTGGCCAGACGGGGAGGGCCGACCCTGACGTGGGGCGCCTGGCCGGCCCGCGCCCAGCCGCCGGTCTCGGCGGGCAGCACCCAGATGGCGAGGCCGGTGCCGGCGACGAGCGCGACCGACGCGAGCGCGACCAGGGATCGGGGCGGGGTGCCCGGCTCGCGGGTCCGGCGGGCGGCGGAGCGGTCTGTCGCCACCGACATGGGATTCACCTTCCGGACGACATCGAGTGGTCGCGGGGAGTGTTCGGTCCGTTACCGAGCCGACCGAAAGTCTGAACGTTAGCAAGCGGTCGCGACACCGCGCGGGCTTTCTGTGGATGCCGTCCGGAGTGCCCGGATAATGGGATTCATGAAGTTGAGGATCTTCACCGAACCGCAGCAGGGTGCCACCTACGACGAGCTGCTGGCGGTCGCGCAGGCCGCCGAGCGTCTGGGTTTCGACGCCTTCTTCCGTTCCGACCACTACATGCGGATCGGGCCGGGCGACCCCGGTCCCGGCCCCACCGACGCCTGGGTGACCCTCGCGGCTCTGGCCAGGGAGACCTCCACGATCAGGCTCGGCACCCTGGTCACCCCGGTCACCTTCCGGTTGCCGGGGTCGCTGGCGATCAGCGTGGCCCAGGTGGACCAGATGAGCGGGGGCCGGGTCGAGCTGGGCCTGGGCACCGGCTGGTTCGACGCCGAGCACACCGCGTACGGGATCCCGTTCCCGCCCGTGGGCGAGCGGTTCGGCCGGTTCGAGGAGCAGCTGGAGATCCTCACCGGCCTCTGGGCCACGCCTGCGGGCGAGACGTTCTCGTTCGAGGGCGCCCACTACCGGCTGGCGGACTCGCCCGCCCTGCCCAAGCCCGTGCAGAGCCCCAGGCCGCCGATCATCGTCGGCGGGTTCGGGGCCAAGCGCACCCCCCGGCTGGCCGCGCGGTTCGCCGACGAGTACAACCTGCCCTTCCACACCCTGGACGACACCGGGCTGGCCTACGGCCGGATCCGGCAGGCGTGCGAGGCGGAGGGACGTTCGCGGATCGTGCTCTCGGCGGCCCAGAGCGTCGCCGTCGGCGCCGATGACGCCGAGATCGCGCGCCGGGCCGAGGCGGCCGGACAGGACCTCGCCGCGCTCCGCGCGAGCGGCCTGGCGGGCACCCCCGCCGAGGTGGTCGACAAGATCGGCCGGTTCGCCGAGCTGGGCGCCGAACGGATCTACCTCCAGGTGATGGACCTGTCGGACCTGGACCACCTGGAGCTCATCGCCGCCGAGGTCCTGCCCCACGTGTAGGCCGTGGACGCCCACGTCGACGACGCCGGAGCCGGCAGGCTCCCGGCGTCGTCTAACCGATGGCGCACATGATCGGATATCGGGCAGACTGAGCCGGGTGTTGCTCACGATCTCCACGACCGTACGGCCCGCCACCGACCTCGGATTCCTGCTGCACAAACACCCGGACCGGGTTCAGGAGTTCGGCCAGTCGTACGGCACGGCCCGCGTCTTCTACCCGGAGGCGGGCGAGGAGCGCTGCACGGCGGCGCTGATGCTCGACGTCGACCCGGTCCGCCTGGTGCGCTCGCGCGGCCGGTCCACCCCCGACTACGCGCTGGGGCAGTACGTCAACGACCGGCCCTACGCCGCGTCGTCGCTGCTGGCCGTGGCGCTGGCGGACGTGTTCCGCACGGCCCGCACCGGCCGCTGCGACAGCCGTCCGGAACTGGCCGCCGGCCCCATCCCGCTGGAGATCACGCTGCCCGTGCTGCCCTGCCGGGGCGGTCCCGAGATGGCCCACCGGTTCTTCGAACCGCTGGGCTGGACGGTCGAGGCCCAGGCCGTACCGCTGGACGAGGGGTTCCCCGAGTGGGGCGACTCCCGTTACGTACGGCTGTCGCTGCGCGGCGAGGTACGGCTGGCCGACGCGCTCAACCACCTCTACGTGCTGCTGCCGGTGCTCGACGACGCCAAGCACTACTGGATCGCCTCCGACGAGGTGGACAAGCTGATCCGGGCGGGTGAGTCCTGGCTGGCCGCCCACCCCGACAGGAGCCTGATCACCCGCCGCTACCTCGGCCGCCGCCGGGCCCTCGCCCGCACCGCCTTCGCCCGTCTGGCCGAGCTCGGGGACGACGTGGAGGAGGACCTCGAACCTCCCGTCGAGGAGGATCCCGCGGCCGACCCCGGGCCGACGGCGGACGCTCCCTCATCGGAGCCGGCGGGTGAGCTTCCGGCGGTGCCCGCAGGCGAGCTTCCGGCGGTGTCCGCGGGGGAGGCGCCGGGGGAGCGGGACGCCGCGCCCAAGCGGCCTCTGAACGTCCTGCGCCGGGAGGCGGTGCTCGGGGCGCTGGCGGAGTCCGGGGCGCACAGCGTCATCGACCTGGGGTGCGGGTCCGGGCAGCTGGTCGGGGCGCTGCTGGACAGGCCGGAGTTCACCAAGGTGGCCGGGGTGGACGTGTCGGCGCAGGCGCTGGCGATCGCCGCCAGGCGGTTGAGGCTCGACCGGATGCCCGACCGCCGGCGGGAACGGCTGCGGCTGTTCCAGGGGGCGCTGACCTACACCGACGACCGGTTCGCCGGATACGACGCCGCCGTTCTCATGGAGGTCGTCGAGCACGTCGACCCGCCGCGGCTGAACGCGCTGGAGCGGGTCGTCTTCGGCGCCGCCCGGCCGGGGCACGTGATCGTGACGACCCCCAACGCCGAGTACAACGTGCGCTACGACTTCCTGGAGGGCATGCGCCACCCCGACCACCGCTTCGAGTGGACGCGGGCGCAGTTCCAGGCGTGGGCGGCGGGGGTCTGCCGCGAGTACGGCTACCACGTCGCCTTCCGGCCGGTCGGCGACGACGACCCCGAGCTGGGGCCGCCCACCCAGATGGCCCTGTTCGGCAGGGGAAGCGCCGCGAACGCGGGAGGCGGAGATGACTGAGATCGCTGTGCCGGAGATGTCGCTGGTCGTGCTCGTCGGAGTGTCGGGGAGCGGCAAGTCGACCTTCGCCCGCAAGCACTTCACACCGACCCAGGTGGTCTCCTCGGACTTCTGCCGGGGCCTGGTGGCCGACGACGAGAACGACCAGGCCGCCACCCCCGACGCCTTCGACGTGCTCGACTACATCGTCGGCACCCGGCTGCGGCGGGGCCTGCTCACGGTCGTGGACGCCACCAACGTCCAGTGGGACGCGCGCAAGAAGCTGATCGAGCTCGCCAAGTCCCACAACGTGCTGGTCGACGCGATCGTCATGGACGTGCCGGAGGAGGTGGCGATCGAGCGGAACGAGGCCAGGCCCGACCGGGACTTCGGGCCCCATGTGATCCGGCGGCAGCGCAAGGACCTGCGGCGGTCCATGGCGAAGATCTCCCGGGACGGCTTCCGCCGGGTCCACGTGCTGCGGGGGACCGACGAGATCGAGGCCGCCACGGTCGTCCGGGAGAAGGCGTGGTCCGACAGGCGTGAGCTGACCGGGCCGTTCGACATCATCGGCGACGTGCACGGATGCCGCGCCGAGCTGGAGACGCTGCTGCGCACCCTGGGCTGGGAGATCGAACCCGGCGCCACGGGCGCGACCCACCCCGAGGGCAGGACGGCGGTGTTCGTCGGCGACCTGGTGGACCGGGGCCCGGACTCGCCGGGCGTGCTCCGGCTGGTCATGGGCATGGTCGCGGCCGGGACCGCGCTGTGCGTGTCGGGCAACCACGAGCAGAAGCTGGCCCGCGCGCTCAACGGCCGCAAGGTCAGGGTCGCCCACGGGCTGCAGGAGTCGCTGGACCAGCTCGCCGCCGAGCCCGAGGAGTTCCGGACGGCCGCCCTGGCCTTCATGGACGGGCTGATCAGCCACTACCAGCTCGACGGCGGCAGGCTCGTCGTCGCGCACGCCGGGCTGAAGGAGGCCTACCACGGCCGCGCCTCGGGCCGGGTGCGCTCCTTCGCGCTGTACGGCGACACCACCGGTGAGACCGACGAGTACGGCCTGCCGGTGCGCTACCCCTGGGCGCGGGAGTACCGGGGCCGGGCCATGGTCGTCTACGGTCACACCCCCGTCCCCGAGACCGAGTGGATCAACAACACGATCTGCCTGGACACCGGGGTCGTGTTCGGCGGGCGGCTGACCGCGCTGCGCTACCCGGCCAAGGAGATCGTCTCGGTGCCCGCCGAGAAGGTCTGGTACGAGTCGGTCAGGCCGTTCGCCGCCCCGGGCCACCGCGACCCCGGTGTGCTCTCCATCGAGGACGTCCGGGGCACCCAGCACATCGAGGTACGCCACGGCGGCGGCCGGATCAAGGTCCGGGAGGAGAACTCGGCCGCGGCGCTGGAGATCATGAGCCGGTTCGCGGTCGATCCGCGCTGGCTGGTCTACCTTCCCCCGACGATGGCGCCGCCGGAGACCTCCAGGCTCGACGGCTACCTGGAGCACCCGGCTGAGGCGTTCGAGGAGTTCGCGGCCGCCGGGATCACCCGGGTCGTGTGCGAGGAGAAGCACATGGGCTCGCGGGCGGTGGCCGTACTGGCCAGGAGCCCGCAGGTGGCGGCGGAGCGGTTCGGGGTCGCCGACGGCACCGCCGGAGCGGTCTACACCCGCACGGGCAGGCCGTTCTTCGCCGACACCACCGAGCTGGTGGACCGGCTCAGGCGGGCCTGCGCCCCTCTCATGGACGAGCTGGGGTCGGACTGGCTCGCACTCGACTGCGAGCTGCTGCCCTGGTCGGCCAAGGCGGAGGGGCTGATCCGCAGCCAGTACGCGTCGGTCGGGGCCGCGGCCCGCACCGCGCTGCCGGAGGCGGTCGCCGTCCTGGAGGCGGCGGCGGGGCGCGGGCTGGATGTGGGCGATCTGCTGGACCGCACCCGCCGCCGCCTGACCAACGCTGCCCGGTTCCGGGACGCGTACGCGCGTTACTGCTGGCCGGTCTCCGGCCTGGACGGCGTACGGCTGGCGCCGTTCCAGGTCCTCGCCTGCGAGGGCCGGGCGACCGCCGCGCGGGAGCCGCACTCCTGGCACCTGGACGTGCTCTCCCGGCTCGCCGATCCGCTGATCGCGCCCACCCGGCACGTGTCCGTCGACCTGGCCTCGCAGGAGTCCAGGGACGCCGCGACCGCCTGGTGGTCGGCGCTGACCGCCGAGGGCGGGGAGGGCATGGTGGTCAAGCCGCTGGAGTGGCCGGGCCGCGAGGGAGCGGACGGGCGGGGCGGCGGACCGGGCGCGGCCGTGCCCGAGGGCCGGGTACAGCCGGGGATCAAGGTGCGCGGGCGGGAGTACCTGCGGATCATCTACGGCCCCGACTACACCGAGAGCCTGGAGGTCCTGCGCCACCGGTTCCTGGGCCGCAAGCGCTCCCTCGCCCTGCGGGAGCATGCCCTCGGGCTGGAGGCGCTGTCCAGGCTGGCCGACGGCGAGCCGCTGTGGCGGGTGCACGAGGCGGTCTTCGCCGTTCTCGCACTGGAATCCGAGCCGGTGGACCCGCGTCTGTGACCTCCGGGTAAAGACAGGTGAAGCAGGAAGGCATTTTCCCGATTGGGACGATCGCTCCCCCCATACAGGTCCATATCGTTGGAGGCCGGACCATCAGGGGGGAACGTCGTGAGATTCGATCGTGCGGCTCTGCGGGAAGTCGTCGCCATCCACGACGACCAGGGGGTTCTGTCGTTCTACGTGACCGCCGACCCCCGGGAGGAGGCGGCGGTCCGGCCCGCCTGGCGGATCCGGTTCGGCAACCAGCTCACCGAGCTGCGGGAACAGGTCATGGCCGACGAGGACCGGGCGCGGCGGACGGCCGTCCTCAAAAGGCTGGAAGGGCTCGACCAGGATCTCGGGCTGCTGCTCAACCCGACCGAGTCCGGGCTGGGGCGGGTGCTGTACGCCCCGATCGGCAGTGACGAGGTGTGGACCTTCTCCTTCCAGCTGCCGGTCGCCGACCAGATCGTGCTGGAGTCGACCGCCTACGTCCGCCCGCTGGTCAACACGGTCGAGACCGCGCCGCCGGCCGGGATCGCGCTCGTCTCCCGGGACGGACTACGCATGATCGACTACCGGTACGGCATGGCCGAGGACGCCGACAGGACGTACTTCGACGTCAGCGCCGAGGACTGGCGGCAGATGCGCGGCCCCGCCGCCTCAGAGCTCGCCCGGCAGGGCGCGGCGCACCGGGACAGGTTCGAGCGCCGGGTCGAGGACAACCTCACCAGGCTGCTGCGTGCCACCGTGCCGGACATCGCCGAGCAGGCCGAGAGCCGGGGCTGGACCACGGTCGTGCTGATCGGCGACGTCCAGCTGACCGAGGTCGTGGCGGCGGAGCTGAACGGCGACGTCATCCAGATCGACGCGGTGGTGGACTCGCTGCCCCCGGCGAAGATCGCCGAGTATGCGGAACCCCAGCTGCTGGCCGCCCGGACCCGGCGCGGCGTCGAGCTGGCGGAGCGGGTCAAGGACGCCGCCCTGTCCGGCGGGCGCGGGTCACTCGGCCTGGAGGAGACGCTCACCGGGCTCAACGAGAGCCGGGTGGCTCAGCTCCTGCTGGCCGAATCCCGTGAGTGGAGCGGCAGCCGTACCGCCGGCGGGTGGCTCTGCCCGCCCGGCCAGGTGCCGCAGGGGGAGACGGCGCAGTCGCTCGTGCAGGAGTCCAGGATGGGGGAGCGCATGATCGAGCGCGCTCTGGACATCGACGCCGAGGTGGTCGTCCTGGACCAGAAGGCCTCCGAGGCCCTCACCGACTTCGACGGGGTCGCCGCGGTCCTGCGCTGGTAGGAGACACGAGTCCGCCGGGCGGATGCCCGCACCTCTTCCCAGGGGCTTCCCGGCTCTTCCCGAGGTGCCGGGCGTCTCGCCGTCCCGGGCCGCCTGTCGCGCCCGGGAGCCCGCGACGGCCGCGCGCGGCGCCTGGCGATCACGCGCGGCGCGTGACGCCCGGACGCGGGGCCTGTGACGAGAGCCGCGCTGATCCACAGCGAGACGCTGTGAGACACTCTTCATTAAGTCGAATTATGTTTTCGCAGCTCATGACATGAACAGCCCCCCGAACCGGATCGGGTGCGATCTCCTGTGCCGATCCAGGGATACCTACGTTCTTCGGGGGAAAGGACGGTCATGGTCGGTACCGCCTCTTCGGGCACTTCCAGTGAGCATCTCGGGCATGTCGTCTTCATCACCGCCGCGGCGGCACTGGGCGGGTTCCTCTTCGGCTACGACAGCGCGGTCATCAACGGCGCCGTCACCGGAATCCAGAAGCACTTCGGCGTCGGCCCTGTCCAGATCGGCATCGTGGTGGCCATCGCGCTGCTGGGCTCGGCGGTCGGCGCGTGGATCGCCGGAAGCATAGCCGACCGCTGGGGGCGCACCAGGACCATGCAGGTGGCCGCGCTCCTGTTCGCGGTCAGCTCCATCGGTCAGGCGCTGCCGTTCGCGATCTGGGACCTGGCCTTCTGGCGGGTGCTCGCCGGCGTCGGGATCGGCATGGCCTCGGTGATCGGGCCCGCCTACATCGCCGAGGTCGCCCCGCCGGCCTACCGGGGACGCCTGGGATCCTTCCAGCAGCTCGCGATCGTGCTGGGCATCGCGGTCTCCCAGCTCGTCAACTACGCGATCGCGCAGACGGCCGGAGGCAACGTCAACAACGTGCTGTTCGGGCTGCAGGCCTGGCAGTGGATGCTCGGCGCCTGCCTGATCCCCGCCCTGCTGTACCTGCTCTTCTCGACGATCATTCCCGAGTCGCCGCGCTTCCTCATCGCGGTGGGGAAGACGGACCTGGCGCGCCAGGTGCTCAGGGAGGTCGAAGGCGACAAGGTCGACCTGGACGCGCGGGTGACGGAGATCTACAACCTGCTGCGCAGCGAGCGCCCGCCCCGGATGCGGGACCTGCGCGGCCCGGCGCTGGGGCTGCTGCCGATCGTCTGGATCGGCATCCTGCTCTCGGTCTTCCAGCAGTTCGTCGGCATCAACGTCATCTTCTACTACTCCGCGTCGCTGTGGCAGTCGGTCGGCATCAACCAGAGCGACTCGCTGCTGATCAGCTTCTCCACCTCGATCATCAACATCGTCGGCACCTTCATCGCCATCGCGCTGGTCGACCGGATCGGCCGCAAGCCGCTGCTGCTGATCGGTTCCGCGGGCATGGCGGTCGCGCTCGCCACGGCCGCGTGGGCCTTCAGCGCGGGAGTCCACACCGGCGACACCGTCCGGCTGCCGGGGTCGCAGGGCACCGTCGCCCTGGTCGCCGCACACGTCTTCGTGCTGTTCTTCGCGCTGTCGTGGGGGGTCGTCGTCTGGGTGCTGCTCGGCGAGATGTTCCCCAACAGGATCAGGGCCGCCGCGCTGTCGGTGGCCGCCGCGGCCCAGTGGGTGGCCAACTGGCTGATCACCGTCTCGTTCCCGTCCCTGGCGGCGTGGAGCCTGTCCGGGGCCTACGTGGGCTACGCCTTCTTCGCCGTGCTGTCCTTCGTCTTCGTGCTGTTCAAGGTGAGGGAGACCAAGGGGCGCAGGCTGGAGGAGATGGGCTAGGACCGTGCCGGTGCCTCCCGTGAACCCTGTGAACCCGGCGGAGTCCCCGGCGGGTTCCGTGCCTCCCCCGCGCCCCCGGACGGGCCACGTGTCAGGGCCGTGCCGCCGGCCGGGTCCGTGCCCGGCGCGGGTCCCCGTGCCGGCCGGGCCGGTGCTCAGTGGCGGGGGCCGCCTCCGGCCCGGACGCGCTGCCACCGCCTGCGGTGGAGCATGCCCGCCACGGCCATCGCCAGCCAGGCGAGGAAGACGAACTTGAGCACCCAGAACCCCGTGGTCGCCACCCCGATGACCAGCATCAGGATCAGGAACGGGGCGACCGGCGGCCCACCCCGGCGGCCCGCCCGGTGCCGGTGCCAGGCGGCGGGGTGGTGGCCGCCCCGGCGCGGGCCGCGGCCGTGATGCCCGTGCCACGCTCCGGCCCAGCCGTGGTCGCGGTGCTCCCATCCGAGCGCGGGGCCGTCGCGGTCCTCGGGGCGGGGGCCGTCCAGGTCGGGCAGATCGGCCGAGGTCAGCGCCAGCTCGCGGCCGGTGCGCGCGGACAGGGTCAGCTCGATGCGCTCGTCGAGCTCCTCGTGGGTCAGGCGGCCCTGCGCGTAGTGCTCACGCAGGGCCGTCACCGCCGCGTCGCGTTCGGCGTCTCCGATACGGAGGTCGTCCCGGGACGTCATCGGGCCGCTCACTCCTCGCCGGAGTCGCCGTCGGCCAGGATCTGGTACAGCTTGCGGCGCGTCTCGGTCAAAATCTGCCTGGCCTGGCGGATCTGCGCGTCGCTGCCGGTCTGCAGGATCTGGAGCATGGCGAACCCCGACTGGCGGGCCAGGTTCATCATCTCCCAGGTGCTGTCGTCGACGTCGGGCGTCATCTCCTCCCAGGGGGCGCGCACCTCGTCGGCGTGCTCGGCCACGTAGGCCCGGCCCGCCTCGGTGAGGCGGAAGGACTTGCGGCCGTCGTTCTCCTCCGACAGGACCAGGCCCTCGTCGGTGAGCTGCTGCAGTGCCGGGTAGACCGCGCCCGGGCTGGGCTTCCAGCCGCCCTCGCTGCGCCGGTCGATCTCCTGGATGATCTGGTAGCCGTTGCGCGGCTCCTCGGTAAGCAGCGCGAGGATCGCCGCGCGGACGTCACCCCGCTTCGCCTTGCGCCCCCGGCCGAACGGCGGACGCCCGCCGAACGGGCCGCCGCGTCCTGGACCGCCCCTGCCGAAGTCCCAAGGGAAGGCGCCGCCGCCGAACGGGCCGCCGCGGTGCCCCCGGTGCCGGTGCTCATGGGGGGCCCAGCCGTGCGGGCCGGGCCCGCCGTGGTGGGACTCGCCCTGCTGCCAGCCGGCGGCCATGGTCCGCCAGGCCTCCCTTGCGGCGCGCTTCATCTCGCGCCGGAGCTCGTGCGGGACGGCCCGGCCCCAGTCGCCGCCCATCGTATGTGCGGAAGTCATGATTCCTCCTCGTATCGCGATCGTCTTTCGACCGCTCTCGATGCTTCAAAGATATATCGAGAACATTCTAACGACAAGTCTATGAGGTGATATGGGGGTTTTGGCTGGTCCGAGCCCTGATGAGCCGTCCGCCTCTTCCGTCTGGTCGTCCCAGCGGATACAGTGTGACCCCCTAAACGTGTTAGGTGGTTACGTATGACGGTCCAGGCGGAGCGGGTGGGCGGAACGGTGCGGCGGAACGAGAGGGCGCTCATCGGTTTCACCGTGGCGACCAACCTCGCCGACGGGGTGGCCAAGATCGTCCTTCCGCTGCTCGCGGTCGGGCTCACCGACTCCCCGGGCCTGGTCGCCGGGGTGGGGCTCACCCTGACGCTGCCGTGGCTGCTGGCCTCGCTCCACGTCGGGGTGTTCGTCGACCGCAACGACCGCAGGCGGCTGGCGGCCGCGGCCAACCTGATCAGGCTCGTGGTCGCGCTGGGCCTGCTGGCGGCCCTCGCCGGCGACGCCCTGTCGCTGCCGCTGCTCTATCTCGCGGGCGCCGCCATCGGCCTGGCCGAGGTGGTGGCGGACTCCGCGGTCGGCGCCCTGGTCCCGGCGGCCGTGCCGAGGGAGCGGCTCGGCCGGGTCAACGCCTGGATCGCCGGCGCCGAGACCGTCGCCAACGAGTTCGCCGGCCCGGCCATCGGGGGCCTGCTGGTCGGCTTCGGCGCCGCGCTGGCCCTGGGCTCCTCGGCCGCCGCCTTCGCCCTCGGGGCGGTGCTGCTCGCGCTGCTGGCCGGCCGGTTCCGGGTGAGCGCCGCCGAGGAGCGGGACTCCGGGCGGGCCCGCCGGCCGGGGAGCGTCCGGGCGGAGATGGTCGAGGGGCTGGCCTTCCTCTGGCGTCACCGCCTGCTCCGCACGATGTCGCTGACCATCTCGGCGCTGGTGGCCTGCTGGAGCGCGTGGCTGGCCCTGCTGCCCTCCTACGCCCTCCGGCTGCTCGACCTCGACCCGGCGGGGTACGGCCTGCTGCTCAGCTCGATCGGCCTGGGAGGGCTGCTCGGCGCCGTGCTCGTCACCACGGTCAACCGCCTGCTGGGCGTGCGCTGGGCGCTCTTCGCCGACCTGGTCGGCACGGTCGTCATGATGATCGTCCCAGCGGTGTTCCCCGACGTCTGGGCGGTCGGCGCGGCCGCCTTCGTCGGCGGCATGGGCGGCACGCTCTGGACGGTGAACAGCCGCACCCTGGCCCAGATGATCGTCCCGCACCGGCTGCTCGGCCGCTACGGCTCCGCCGCCCGCCTGCTGAGCTGGGGGATGCTCCCGATCGGGGCCGGTCTGGCCGGGCTGCTGGCCGAGATCGTGGGTCTGACCGGGGCTTTCGCGATCTTCGCGGTGGTCGCCGCCCTGCCCGTCGTGCCGTTCCTGATGACCGTCACTCACGGTGATATCGAGGGCGCCCAGCGGAGAAGTGAGCTAGATCACGAAATTCTCGGCTGATTTCGGAACAACCATTGAGACCTGCACGTTACAAAGGACATAGACGGGATTCGTTCCGTGCCGGAAGGGCTGGGGGGTGCTTTCGGTGCGGAACGGTCCCGTCTGTCGTTTCCGGGATGTGCGGGCGATCCGCCGGAGAATCTCCGGCGGATCGCCTGTCTCTCAGTAGACGTCGGCCGTGAGGAACTTCCACGGGTCGGGCGCGCGGCCCGCGCCGGCGCTCCACTTCTGTCCCGCGGCCCGCTGGAGCACGATCGCCGAGCCGTCCGAGGTCCCGGACGGGGCGATCGCCCATCCGGTGTCCTTGCGCGACAGGAACGTCCCGCCGGTCAGGTTCCACCGCATCGACGCCGAGTACTGCCCGACCGCCGAGGAGCAGTTCGCCACCTGGATCGGCTGGCCGGCCGCGACCGTGCCCCCCTCCAGGTCCACGCAGAAGCCGGGGGCGGCCAGGTTGTGCAGCTGCCCGGAGACCGGGTTGTGCGCCCAGAACTGGTCGGCGTTGCCGTCGCAGGCGTAGAGCACCAGGTTCGCCCCGCTCGCCGGGGAGTTGCCGGGCACGTCCAGGCACTTGCCGCCGGACCTGAGCTCGGTGTAGGTCAGCGCCTTCTTCGCCTCCCAGGTGAGGACCTGCCGGGAGTCGCCGGAGTCGCAGGCGGCGAGCGTCAGCCTGGCGCCGGGGGCGCCGCCGGCGAGCGTGGCGCACAGCGCGGGGGCGTCGGCGGCGTGCAGGCGCGCGCCGTCATGGGTCCAGCGCTGGGCGGCGCTGCCGTTGCAGTCCCACACCTGGATCGCGGTGCCCGCGGTGAGCCGGCCGCCGTCGATGTCCGCGCAGCGGTCGTGGGAGAGCTCGGTGTGCAGGGACTTGCGCGCCGGGTCGTACCAGAAGGCCTGGTTGCGCGTGCCCTCGCAGGCCCAGCCGAGCAGCTTGCGGCCGTTGCGGGTGGAGTTGCCGTCCACGTCCAGGCAGTCGCCGGTCGCGCCGTTCCTGAGCTGCCTGAACTCGGGCAGGCCGGGGT
Source organism: Streptosporangium canum (assembly GCF_900113865.1). GTDB lineage: Bacteria > Actinomycetota > Actinomycetes > Streptosporangiales > Streptosporangiaceae > Streptosporangium > Streptosporangium canum. The sequence goes on from NZ_FOQY01000035.1 coordinate 49,756, forward strand.
AGAGCGCCGGGGTGAGGGTGCCGGCGGGGAGCATGCAGGTGGCCTGGGTGGTGTCCGCCGCGTAGAAGCGCCCCAGGCAGGCGCCGAAGGCGGCGTGCCCGGCGGAGTTGGGGTGGAAGGACTGCTGGGTCGCCCGGGGGTTGAACAGGTCGCCGTTCACCGCGTGCAGCCCGGTCACCCAGGGGCCGTCCATGCAGACCTCGCGGCCGTGGAAGAGCCTGCTGGCGTCCAGGTAGCGCGCGCCGGCCAGGCCCGCCGCCCTGCGGATGCCCTGCTCGAAGATCGGCACCGCCTTGTTGCGGGCGAAGGCCAGGTCGGAGAGGTAGCCGAGGCAGCCGCCGTTGTACCAGCCGGGGAAGTTCGGGTTGTCCTCCACGTCCGGGCTGGCGGGGCCGGGATAGCTCATGGCGACGAGCTGGTAGTCCGCGGTGGCGTAGCCCGCCTCCGTCATGATCTGCCGGATGTCGCGCAGGGCCTTCTCCACCCGGGGCACGATGAAGTCGATCCGGCCCGCCCAGCCGGCCGAGTGCCTGGGCCAGCAGTTTCCCCTGAACAGGACCCGGTCCTCCACGCACCCGGTCATGGTCGGCCCGAACTCCGGACCTCCGGTGTCGTTGGCCCCGACCACCACCGTGATCATCTTGATGCGCGTGTTGCGGGCCTTGATCGCCAGGTTGTCGCCCTGGTTGAGCTCGTTGTACTGGTGGGTCCCGCCGATGGTGATGTCGTTGGTCTGCCCGCCGGAGCAGGCGAGGTTGAAGGTCGCGTCGGCAGGGATCCCGGTGACGTGGATCGCGGCCTTCTTCGACCGGTGGCACCAGTTGTCGGGGCCGTCCGTTCCCTGCTCGTAGAGAGAACGGTCGAAGGCGCCCTCACCGGAGATCTCGCTGTCGCCCAGCGAGACGAGCCCGGTCTTGCGCTGATCCATGGGCCGGATGGCCTCGTCGCCGTAGAGCTTGACGGCCTCGGCCCTGCGGACGCTCTCCAGTGCTGCGGGGAGCGGCCTGGCGTCGTTCTGTACGGCATGCGCCGCCGGGGCGGCGAGGACGGCTCCGGTGACCGCGACGAGCGCGGCCATGACGAGTCCGGGCAGGCGGAGGGGCATGGGGGGTTACCTCTCGCGAAGGGATGGGGACATCGAGACAAGCGCTTGTTACGCTCAGGTAACCTCAAAATCCAAAAAAGGTGAACAGCACTCATGTATCGGATTGGTCTCACTGGCTCGACGCGCCGATGACGCAAAATGGCACGGTCCTCTTCTTGGGGCGGGCTTTGCCGTAGAGTCGCTTAGCGTGATCTTGATAGGGGTGTTCGGCCGATGATGGGGCATACACACGCGCTGACGGGAGCGATCGCCTGGCTGGGGGTGGCGCCGACGCTGGCGGCCCTGCCGCTGCTCACCGAGTCCACCCGGTTCATGGAGACCGGCGTCATGGTGAACGCGCTCACCCCGGCCGAGTTCGTCGCCGGGGCGCTGATCTGTTCCGGGGCCGCGATGCTTCCCGACCTCGACCATCCCAGCGCGACGATCGCCCAGACCTTCGGCCCGGTCACCTGGGGGCTGAGCAAGGCCGTCGCGTGGCTGAGCGGCGGTCACCGCAACGCCACCCACTCGCTGCTGTTCGCCGTGGGCGCCGGATTCGGCGCCCACTACCTGGCCAGTACCTATCCGATCGGCCGTGACATCCTGGTCGTGCTGCTCATCGGCCTGGCGCTGCGGTCGATCGGGATCGGCATCCCGGGCAAGAAGTTCGCCTCGGCGATGGTCAACATCGGCCTGACGGTCGGGCTGTTCGCGGTGTTCCGCAGCGACAACGTGGGTTACGCCTGGCTGGGGCTGGCGGTCGCGGTCGGGTGCCTGACCCACGTCATCGGGGACTGCTGCACGGAGAAGGGCTGCCCGGTGCTGTGGCCGATGCGGCAGCGATGGCTGCTGCCGTGGAAGATCGGGATCAAGACCGGCCGCGCCTTCGAGCAGAAGTTTCTGGCCCCGGTGCTTTCCGTCGTCGTTCTCGGGCTGCTCTACTTCCGCCTCGCCCCACTCTGAGCATACTGGCGGGTAACTTGATGTCGAGATATCTATGACGATATCTTGATGTCGAGACATCCGCTGCAGCCGACGGGTTCCGGGTTAGGCATACCTAACTGACTTGGGCACTCCGGCGGTGCGGCAGGATTCAATTGCGCCTTTTTTGGTTGGCGCGCCGGACAACTGGGTGATGAGGGAGGCGAACCGTGTCCGCGAACAGCTTCGGCAGCCGTGACACGCTCCGCGTCGGTGACGCGGGATACGAGATCTACCGGCTGGACGCCGTCGAGGGGTCGGGACGCCTCCCGTACAGCCTGAAGATCCTTCTGGAGAACCTGCTCCGTACCGAGGACGGCGCGAACATCACCGCCGACCACATCCGGGCACTGGGCCAGTGGGACCCCAGCGCCGCGCCGAGTGTGGAGATCCAGTTCACCCCGGCCCGCGTGATCATGCAGGACTTCACCGGCGTCCCGTGCGTGGTGGACCTGGCCACGATGCGTGAGGCCGTCCGCGACCTCGGCGGCGACCCCGCCAGGATCAACCCGCTCGCCCCGGCCGAGATGGTCATCGACCACTCCGTCATCGTCGACTTCTTCGGCGGGCCGGACTCCTTCCAGCGCAACGTCGACAGGGAGTACGAGCGCAACCGCGAGCGCTACCAGTTCCTGCGCTGGGGCCAGACCGCCTTCGACGAGTTCAAGGTCGTCCCGCCGGGCACCGGCATCGTGCACCAGGTGAACATCGAGCACCTGGCCCGCGTGGTGATGATCCGTGACGGCAAGGCCTACCCCGACACCTGCGTCGGCACCGACTCCCACACCACCATGGAGAACGGCATCGGCGTTCTCGGCTGGGGTGTCGGCGGCATCGAGGCCGAGGCCGCGATGCTCGGCCAGCCGATCTCCATGCTGATCCCGCGCGTGGTCGGCTTCAAGCTGACCGGCAAGCTCCCCGCCGGGGCCACCGCCACCGACCTGGTCCTCACGATCACCGAGATGCTGCGCAAGCACGGCGTCGTCGGCAAGTTCGTGGAGTTCTACGGCGAGGGCGTCTCCAGCGTGCCGCTGGCCAACCGCGCCACGATCGGCAACATGAGCCCCGAGTTCGGCTCCACCTGCGCGATCTTCCCGATCGACGGCCAGACGATCGACTACCTCACGCTGACCGGCCGCTCTGCCGAGCAGGTCGCGCTGGTCGAGGCCTACGCCAAGGCCCAGGGCCTGTGGCTGGACCCGGAGGCCGAGGAGCCGGTCTTCTCCGAATACATCGAGCTGGACCTGGCCACGGTCGTCCCGTCCATCGCCGGCCCCAAGCGCCCGCAGGACCGCATCGCGCTGTCGGACGCCAAGAGCGCCTGGCGCGCGGCCGTCAAGGACTACGCCCCGAGCGTCCAGGGCCCGGTCGACGAGGCGTCCGACGAGTCGTTCCCCGCCTCCGACTCGCCCGCGGTCTCCCACGAGGGCAACGGCGACAAGCCGCACGCCCCCGGCCTCAACGGCGACCGCCCGCGCAGGCCGGTCCAGGTCACGCTGTCCGACGGCACGAGCTTCGAGATCGACCACGGCGTGGTGACCATCGCGGCCATCACCAGCTGCACCAACACCTCCAACCCGTTCGTCATGATGGGCGCCGCGCTGCTCGCCAAGAACGCGGTCGACAAGGGCCTGACCCGCAAGCCGTGGGTCAAGACCTCCCTCGCCCCGGGCTCGCAGGTCGTCACCGGCTACTTCGAGCGCTCCGGCCTCCAGCCGTACCTCGACAAGCTCGGTTTCAACCTGGTCGGCTACGGCTGCACCACCTGCATCGGCAACTCCGGCCCGCTGCAGGAGGAGATCTCCGCCGCCATCCAGGCCAACGACCTCGCGGTCACCGCGGTGCTGTCCGGCAACCGCAACTTCGAGGGCCGGATCAACCCCGACGTCAAGATGAACTACCTGGCCTCGCCGCCGCTGGTCGTCGCCTACGCCCTCGCGGGCACCATGGACCTCGACCTGAACACCGAGCCGCTGGGCACCGGCACCGACGGCGAGCCGGTGTTCCTCGCCGACATCTGGCCCTCGGCGGAGGACATCTCGGCGGCCGTCGCCTCCTCCATCGACCAGGACATGTTCCTGCACGACTACGCCGACGTGTTCAAGGGCGACGAGACCTGGCGCTCGCTGCCGATCCCGACCGGCGACACCTTCGAGTGGGACCCGGCCTCGACCTACGTCCGCAAGGCCCCCTACTTCGACGGCATGCCCGCCTCCCCGGAGCCGGTGACCGACATCTCCGGCGCCCGGGTGCTCGCCAAGCTGGGCGACTCGGTCACCACCGACCACATCTCCCCGGCCGGCTCCATCAAGCCCGGCACCCCGGCGGCGGAGTACCTGCGCGAGAACGGCGTCGCGGTCAAGGACTTCAACTCCTACGGCTCCCGCCGGGGCAACCACGAGGTGATGATCCGCGGCACCTTCGCCAACATCCGGTTGAAGAACCTGCTGCTCAACGGCGTGGAGGGCGGCTACACCCGTGACTTCACCCTTGAGGGCGGCCCGCAGTCCTTCATCTACGACGCCTCCGCCAACTACCAGGCGGCGGGTATCCCGCTCGTCGTCCTGGCGGGCAAGGAGTACGGCTCCGGCTCCTCTCGTGACTGGGCCGCCAAGGGCACCGCGCTGCTCGGCGTCCGCGCCGTGATCGCCGAGTCCTACGAGCGCATCCACCGCTCGAACCTGATCGGCATGGGCGTGCTGCCGCTGCAGTTCCCCGAGGGCGAGACGGCCGAGTCGCTGGGCCTGACCGGCGAGGAGACCTTCGACTTCGTCGGGGTCGAGGAGCTCAACAAGGGCGGCGTCCCGCAGACCGTGACGGTCAGGGCCGACGGCAAGGAGTTCCAGGCGGTCGTGCGCATCGACACCCCCGGAGAGGCGGACTACTACCGCCACGGCGGCATCATGCAGTACGTCCTGCGCTCCCTGCTCGCCAAGAGCTGAGGCAGGGGGGCGGGGCCGCACGCGAGCCTCGCCCGCAAAAAGGGGGAACACCCCGGACAAGAGCCGCCCGGCGGGACATCATCCCGCCGGGCGGTTCCGCATCCAGACCCGCTCCCCGAGCAGTGCCATCGCGGCCGGCAGCAGCACGCCGCGGACCACGGTCGCGTCGATGAGGATGGCAACCGCCATGCCCAGTCCCAGCATCTTGTACTCGATGGCGGACAGCGTCACGAAGACCGTGAAGACGCCGATCATGATGAACGCCGCGCCGCTGACGACCCCGGCACTGGCAGCGATGCCGCCGACGATCGCCTCGCGCGCGGAGGCTCCGCCGAGTCGGCGTTCCTTGATGCGGCTGAGGATGAAGATGTGGTAGTCCATGCTCAGCCCGAACAGGATGACGAACATGAACAGCGGCAGCCAGCTCACCACCCCGCCATAGGAACCGAATCCCAGCAGCGACTCCAGATGGCCGTCCTGGAAGACCCAGACCAATACCCCGCACGAGGCGCCGACGGACAGCAGGTTGAGCAGGATCGACATCAGCGGGATCGTCCACGACCGAAACGTCACGGCGAGGAGCACGAACGCCAGGGCGAGGACGAAGGCGACCACGATCGGGGTCCGATCGTTCACCTGCACGGCGAAGTCATGGGGCGTGGCGGTCTTGCCCGTCACGGCGTAGGAGACGCCGGTCACCTGCCCGAACGTCGCGGGCAGCGCCCGCCCGCGCAGCATGGCCAGCGCCCGATCGGCCACCGGGTCGGTGACGGCCCCGGCCAGCGGTACTCGCACCACCATCGCGTGGCCGACCGGGACGGCGGTGATCGGTTCGAGCAGCAGACCGCCGCTGAAGGCTGCCTGCCGGTGCAGCCCTTCGATCGCGGCGCGCACCTGCTGAGTGTCGGCCGAGCCGCCGTCCCCGCGTGCGAGGACCACGCGGGCAGCCGTCGCCGCGCCGGGAAATTCGCGCTGCATCGCGGTCGCGGCGTCCACCGCCGGGGAGATGCCGGGCGGCAAGCTGGCAGTCACGGCCGCGTCCTGGAGCCGGATGCCGAGCACGGGCAGCGCCAGCACCAGCAGCACCATGCTCATGGCGGCCCCGCTCAGCACCGGCCTGGCGACCACGGCGCGGGCCACCTGCCCCCAGATGCGGGACTCGCCGGCCGCGATCCTGCGCCGGCCCAGCCAGGGGATGCGGACCCAGTCCACCCGGTGCCCCAGAACGGCCAGCAGCGCGGGCAGCACCGTCAGCGAGCCGAGCACGGCCAGGCCGACGACCAGGACCGTGCCGGCGGTCAGGCCCTTGAAGACGTCCACGCCGGTGAACAGCAGCCCGACCAGGCAGAGCATCACGGTCAATCCGGAGGCCACGATCGCGTGCCCCGATGTCTCGACGGTACGCCGCAGCGCCTCGCGCACGTCATGGCCCGCGGCGCGTTCCTCCCGGACCCGGCGCAGATAGAACAGCGAGTAGTCGATGCCGACGGCCATGCCGATCAGCAGCACGATGGCCGAGGCGGCGCCGTTGAACGGCACCCACTGCCCGATGAACCCCAGCAGTCCGAACGTGGCCGCCACGACGGTCGCCGATAGCAGTAGCGGGATCCCGGCGGCGATCAGCGAGCCGAACACGGCCAGCAGGATCACGATGGTCAGTGGCAGGGACGTCGTCTCGGCGCGCCCGAGGTCGTTCTTGATGCCCTCGTCGACCGCACCGGACAGGCTGCGGTCGCCTGCTTGGCTGAAGCGCACCCCGGGATGGCGCCGCTGGGCCTGCTCCACGGCTGCGATGGCAGCGGCGTAGTTGTCGTCGAACCGTTCGTCTGGACCGGCCACCTCGAAGGTGACCAGCCCGGAACGACTGTCGCGCGACACCCAGCGCTCGCCGTGCGCCGCCAGCGGCGAGCCGATGTCCCGGACCGCCTCCGGTGTCCGGCGCAGCAGGGTCACCAGGTCTTTCGCGGCGGCGCGCAGCTTCGGGTCGTCGGAGAAGCGGCCTGTGCCATCACGCGACTGGATCAGCACGTTCTCCCGCACCGAGTCGTCGCTGCGCTGGGCGTTCACCATCTGCTGGGCGCGGCCTGCCTCGCCGGGGTCGACGGCCCGCGCGTTGTCACCGGAGACCAGCGCGCTGGACAGCACGGCGGCCAGGACCAACGCGACCCAGCCGGCGATGGCCAGGGTGCGGTGCCGGACCGACCAGCCCGCGACGGCCGCGATCACCCCGGTCCTGGCCATCGGGGGGCCGGGCGGCATGCCGGCGCGAGGGGTCGATTTGCTTTCGGGCAGCATGAACTGCTCTCCTCGTTCTTGGTGGAGTGTTCCTGTGGAGCTCGCCTGCCGGCGAGGTGGTTCGTCTCCCCGCTCCCGGGCCGTCGAGTTGCAGCTCGGCGGCCCGGAACCGTGTCTCGGGGGCTACTCCACGTCCTTGAGCACCAGCTCAATGGCGTCGGTACGGTCGCGCAGCGCCGAGAGCCGGTCATTGATCTCGGCGAGCTGCCGTCCGATGTCCTGCTGGGAGGCGGCGGCGGTCTCGGCGATCTTCTTGTACTCCGCCTCGCGTGCCAGCTGAGCCTTGGCCCGCCAGGAGATGGCGAATTGCCAGATGATCGTGACGATTACGGCGGTGATCAGGGCGAACATGCCGATGGTGCCGATGACCTCCTGCCACTCGTGCTCGTTCATCGCTCCGAGCCCTTCTCGGTGGTCAGCGTCCGTACGGCGTCCAGGATGAGCTCCGGCGTCAGATGGACCGAGAACCTGCGTAGCTCGTAGTACTTCATTGCCTTTCCTTCTTCCGACAGCTCCAGCTGCGAGGAAACCAGACCGGCGGCCTCCAGCTTCTTCAGGTGGACCTGGAGCAGCGCCCTGCTGATGCCGAGCTCACGCGCCAGTCGGCTCACGTAATTCCGGCCGCCTGCGAGGGCCGCGATGACGCGCAGCCGGTGCGGGCTGGACAAGGTGGCCAGCACCCGCACCAGATCGTCTCCCGTCGGCGCGGGATCACTCACCTCAACCTCCAGTACATGCCAATGAACATTAGCAGGTGCCTAGAATAATTACCTTTTCTTCAGAACCCCGCACGGCAGAGCGTTCGCCTCCGCGCTGCACACCCTGACCAACAGGGTCTCGCGGCAGAGGGGCGTCCGGCTGCACCTGGAACCGTCGGCACCGGTCAACCGGTGAGAGCTCACGAGGTGCTCAATCCGCAGCCTGAACTGGATCGCCGCCGGCGAGAATCCGGTAGGCGCCGGCTACGGACGGATGCCGGCCCGGCGGCGTGGCATGGTCTGTCGGAACTGAGTATTTCTGCGAACCACGTAGCGTCACGCCAGTCGCACAGGGTTACTTTGCCGGTGGTGGCGGCGGCCCGAGCGGGGGGCCCGGATCGGTGACGGCAACCGCGGTCAAGTGACAGCCATCTCGGCGAGTTGCACGTGCAGAGCGCCGCCGGTTAAGTCCGCGTTTCTGGATTGTTACCGGCCACAACAAACTTTAGCGGTGGAGGGTCTGGCGTTCCTGGCCAGCGCGGAATACGTTGCCGCAAACAACATTCAACGGAACGGCACACCGAGACCCGGCAAGCCGTGCCCGCGAATTCGCCATGCTCCAACCCTCAGACCCCCCACTTTTCGAAGAAAGGACCCGTGCATCATGCGCAAGGGGATCCTCAGCCTGACCGCCGCCGCTGCGGCGATGACCCTCGGTCTCACCGCCTGCGGGGGCGAGAGCGGCGACACCAGCACCGCCCAGAGCGGCGCCACTCCCGCTGAGAGCAAGGTCGCCGGCAAGGTCGGCGTCATCCTTCCCGACAGCAAGTCCTCCGCCCGCTGGGAGACCGCCGACCGCAAGTACCTGGAGGAGGCGTTCAAGGCCGCGGGCGTCGCCTACGACATCCAGAACGCCCAGGGTGACAAGACCCAGTTCCAGACCATCGCCGACCAGATGATCACCAATGGCGCGACCGTGCTGATGATCGTCAACCTGGACAGCGGCACCGGCAAGGCCGTGCTCGACAAGGCCAAGGCCCAGGGGGTGGCCACCATCGACTACGACCGCCTCACCCTCAACGGCGGCGCCTCCTACTACGTCAGCTTCGACAACACCAAGGTCGGCACCCTGCAGGGTGAGGGCCTGGTGAAGTGCCTGACCGACAAGAAGGCCGACAAGCCGATCGTGGCCGAGCTCAACGGCTCGCCCACCGACAACAACGCCACGCTGTTCAAGAACGGCTACGACGGCGTGCTCAAGCTCAAGTACGACGCCAAGGAGTACGTCAAGGGGCCGGACCAGTCCGTGCCGGACTGGGACAACGCGCAGGCGGGCACGATCTTCGAGCAGATGCTCACCGAGCAGCCGAAGATCGCCGGTGTGCTGGCCGCCAACGACGGCCTGGGCAACGCCGCCATCGCCGTGCTGAAGAAGAACAGCCTCAACGGCAAGGTCCCGGTCACCGGCCAGGACGCCACCGTGCAGGGTCTGCAGAACATCCTCGCCGGCGACCAGTGCATGACGGTCTACAAGGCGATCAAGAAGGAGGCCGACGCGGGGGCCGCGCTCGCCATCGCCCTGGCCAAGGGTGAGAAGCCCGCGGCCTCCGGCTCGGTGAAGGACACCGAGAGCGGCGCGGACGTGCCGGCGGTCCTGCTCGACCCGCAGGCCATCTTCTTCGACAGCGTCAAGGACGTCGTGGCCGACGGGTTCGTGACCAAGGACGAGCTGTGCATCGGCGAGTTCGCCGCCAAGTGCGCCGAGGCCGGAATCCAGTAACGCGCCGGGGGCACGGCCGGCGGATCCCGCCGGCCGTGCCCCCGTACCCGAGGAGCCCCACATGACCCCCGTTCTGGAACTCCGCGGGATCGACAAGAGCTTCGGTCCCGTGCAGGTTCTCCACGACGTCGCCTTCTCCGTCTACCCCGGGGAGGTGACCGCGCTGGTCGGCGACAACGGCGCGGGCAAGTCCACCCTCGTCAAGTGCGTCGGCGGCATCCACCCGATCGACTCGGGCGAGTATCTCTTCGACGGCAAGCCCGTCCAGATCCACAGCCCGCGTGACGCCGCGGACCTGGGCATCGAGATCGTCTACCAGGACCTCGCGCTCTGCGACAACCTCGACATCGTCCAGAACATGTTCCTCGGCCGCGAGCACAGGCGCGGCATCGTCCTCGACGAGGACACGATGGAGGAGATGGCGGCCAGGACCCTGGAGAGCCTGTCGGTCAGGACCGTCAAGTCCATCCGCCAGCACGTCGCCAGCCTCTCCGGCGGCCAGCGGCAGACCGTGGCCATCGCCAAGGCCGTGCTCTGGAACAGCAAGGTCGTCATCCTCGACGAGCCCACCGCCGCGCTCGGCGTGGCCCAGACGGCACAGGTGCTGGAGCTGGTCCGCCGCCTCGCCGACCAGGGCCTGGCCGTCGTGCTGATCTCACACAACATGAACGACGTGTTCGCCGTGTCCGACCGGATCGCAGCCCTCTACCTCGGCCGGATGGCGGCCCAGGTGAAGACCGCCGAGGTCACCCACGCGCAGGTCGTCGAACTGATCACCTCTGGCCGGAGCGGGGACCTCGGCCTCACCAACGGAGTCACGGTATGAGCGCCACGATTTCCCCCGCACGCAAGGCCGAGGCGCCCTCGATCAGCGCCAACGTCCGCGGCTACGCCGAGCGGGTCCGCGGTGGCGACATGGGCGCGCTGCCCGCCGTGTTCGGCCTCGTCGTGCTCTGCACGGTCTTCGCCGTCCTGCGCCCCTCCTTCCTCACCGCGGGCAACTTCGCCAACCTGCTCACCCAGGGCGCCGCGGTCACCGTGATCGCCATGGGCCTGGTCTTCGTGCTGCTCCTGGGGGAGATCGACCTGTCGGCGGGCTTCGCCAGCGGTGTCTGCGCCTCGATCCTCGCGATCCTGCTCACCAACCAGGGCCTGCCCTGGTACGTGGCGGTGGGCGCGGCCATCCTGGCCGGTGTGGTGATCGGCGCCACGCTCGGCTCCATCGTCACCAAACTCGGCATCCCCTCCTTCGTGGTGACGCTCGCCGCCTTCCTGGCCTTCCAGGGGCTCGTCCTCCTGCTGATCAAGGGTGGCACCATCATCGCCATCCGCGACGAGACGATCCTCGCCGTCGCCAACAAGAACCTCCCGCCCGCGCTGGGCTGGGGGCTGCTGGTGGCCGGCGTCGTCGCCTACGCGGGGCTGCAGCTGCTGCGGGCACGCAAGCGGGCCGTCCGGGGCCTGGCGTCCGACCCGATCTCGCTGATCGCGGTCCGGGTGGGGGCCCTGGCCCTGCTCGGCGGGCTCGCGGTCTACTTCCTCAACGTGGAGCGCAGCCGCAACGCGGCGGTCGTCTCGCTCGCGGGCGTGCCGATCGTGGTGCCGGTCATCGTGGTACTCCTGCTGATCTGGACGTTCGTGCTCCGCCGTACCGCGTTCGGACGCCACCTCTACGCGGTCGGCGGCAACGCCGAGGCCGCGCGGCGGGCGGGCATCAACGTCGACCGGATGAAGATCAGCGCATTCGTGATCTGCTCCTCCATGGCCGCCGTCGGCGGCATCATCGCGGCATCCCGGGCCAGCTCGGTCGACCCCAACACCGGCGGCAGCAACGTGCTGCTGTACGCGGTGGGCGCCGCCGTCATCGGCGGGACCAGCCTGTTCGGCGGCAAGGGCCGGGTGCTGGACGCGATCCTCGGCGGTACCGTGGTCGCGGTCATCGAGAACGGCATGGGCCTGATGGGCTACAGCTCCGGTGTGAAGTTCATGGTCACCGGATCGGTGCTGCTGCTGGCCGCAGGGGTGGACGCACTGTCCCGCAAGCGGGCGGCCGCCACTGGTCTAAGGTGATCAGCGACCCCGACCCCCCGAAGGAAACCCACGCGATGCGGGCTGGCCCCTCCCAGGAGGAGATCCGGCGCCACAACCTCGGCGCCCTCCTCCGCCATGTGCACCTCGGCGGCCCCACCTCACGCGCGGAACTCACCAGCCGGATGGGACTCAACCGCAGCACCATCATGGCCCTCACCGCCGACCTGACCGCCGCGGGCCTGGTCCGGGAGGAGTTGCCCAGGGAGACCGGCCGCGCCGGACGCCCGTCCCTCGTGGTCCGCCCGGAGTCGGCGCGGGTCTACGTGTTCGCCCTCGACGTGGGCGTCGACCGGCTGGTCGCCGCCCGGGTCGGCCTCGGCGGCACGATCCTGGACCGGCGCGAGGCGGTACGGCGGCGCGGCCCGTTCTCGCTGGACGAGATCGTCGGGCCGCTCGCCGGGTTCGCCCGGCAGATGCACCGCAAGACCAGGCCGGACACGGTGTGCGTCGGGGTGGCGGCCGCCTTCGCCGGCGGGGTGAGCCGCAGCGACGGGGTCATCAGGTTCGGGCCGAACATGGGCTCGGTGGACGTGCCGTTCGCCGAGGAGATGGCCCGCAGGCTGGCCTTCGGCCTGCCGGTGACGGTGGGCAACGACGCCAACCTCGCCGCTCTCGCCGAGCACACCCGGGGGGTCGGCGTCGGCTGCCGCGACCTCGTCTACCTCCACGGGGACGTGGGCATCGGCGGCGGAGTGATCGTCAACGGCCAGCTCCTCGGCGGTCACGAGGGCTTCGGCGGCGAGATCGGGCACATGATCGTCAATCCCAAGGGCCGCCCCTGCGGCTGCGGCTCGCTCGGCTGCCTGGAGGCGGAGGTGGGGGAGCGGGCCGTGCTGGAGGCCGCCGGCAGGTTCGGCGCCCAGATGGGCAGGGACGCCGTCCGTGCCGTGGTCGACGCCGCCGACCGCGGCGACATCGTCGCGCAGGCGGCGCTGAGCCGTGTCGGCGACTGGCTGGGCCTGGGCGTCGCCAACCTCGTCAACGTCTTCAACCCCGAGATGGTCGTCTTCGGCGGCATGCTCCGGGAGGTCTACCTCGGCTCCGCCGCGCAGGTCCGCAGCCGTCTGGCCGTCGACGCCCTGCCCCCCTCGCGCGACAGCCTCCGCCTGCGTACGTCGGCCCTCGGCGATGACGCCACCCTCGTCGGCGCCGCCGAGCTCGCCTTCGCCCAGGTCCTCGCCGACCCTCTCGAAGTCCTCGCCCGGGCGGGTTCCTGACCTCTCGTGCGGCTCCGGTGCGCGACGCCGGATACGGACGACCGCCGACACCCCTCACCCGAGGAGTGCCGACGGCCGTCGCGCGTCACTTGATCAGACCGGCCACCAGGTGGCGAAGCTCGATGTGACCGGCCTTGAGGTCGGCAACATCACCCTCGGCCCGTTTCATGGACGACTCGAGGTTTCCGGCGGAGCGCTTGACCGAGGCCACGTCCCCGCGGAGCTCGTCCTGTCCGATCCGGAGGGCCACGGTGGTCATACGGAGCTCGGCGACACTCGACCGGAGCTCGTCCTGCCCCTGGCGTAGCTCGGCGACGCCCGACCGGAGCTCGTCCTGCCCCTGGCGGAGCTCGGCGACGCTCGACTGGAGCTCGTCCTGCCCCTTGCGCAGTCCGTCGGTGACCGTCCGGAGGCCGGTGACCTCCGTCCGGAGGCCGGTGACCTCCGTCCGGAGGCCGGTGACCTCCGTCCGGAGGTCGGCCGTCACCGTGCGCAGGTCGTTGAGCGCTTCGAACATCGCCGAAGTCATTGCCCTGTTCTCCTCGGTGCGTATGTTGAGCACGGCCACATCGGTCTCCAGGACCTGGATGCGCACGTCTGTCGTGTCCAACGCGTTCTTCTCCTCGCCGTCGGGCAATGGGGGGACCGGACCTGGTGTTACGGCGCGGAGGGCACACAGGTCGTGTCACCACATTACGCAGAGTCAAGTCCCTGTCGCCACTCGTGTCCGGCCCGGAACGGCCGGCGTTCTCTTCCCGGGAGTGAAGAACTCACCCTCCGGGTGGAAAGAGACGACCACCCGTCGCGCGGCTGTGGGACGGCGACGGGTGGTCGTGGAGAGGGGGAGTGGTCAGGCGACCTTGGACTTGGGAGCGGAGAAGGTGTTGCAGGCGCCGGGGCCCTCCTGGTCGAAGCCGCGCTTCAGCCAGTAGGCGATGTTGACGGCCTTGCCGTGGCTGGCGGTGTCGTAGGCGGCGCGCAGGACGTAGGTGAAGTCGGACTGGCGGCGGCCCAGGGACTGCCAGACGCTGCCGATGAAGGCGCCGCTGAGGCACTCGGCCTGGAGCTCGACCTGGCGGAGCACGGGCAGGAAGTCCTTGTCGCTCTTGTACGTCCGGCTGTCGACCGCGCCCATGATCCCGGAGAGCTGCTGCACGTGGTGGCCGTACTCGTGGGCCATCACCTGGAACAGGAACAGCTCGGTCGGCTGGGAGAGGATCGACGGGCTGAGGAAGAAGGTGATCTTCTTGTTGATCGGGCAGTAGACGGCCTGGGCCCCCTCGGGGAAGTCGCCGCAGCCGGTGGGGCGGCCGATCCGGGAGATCGTTTCGAGCCTGGGCCTGGAGAACGGCAGCTTCGCCTTGGTGAGCTGGTACTCCCAGCTCTCGTTGAGGCAGTCCATCAGGAATTCGAGGTAGACCCGCGAGGAGTCGAGGTCGTCGGGGCGGACGGGCTGCTCCTCGCACTTCTTGAGGTCGAGCTTCCCGCTCTTGTAGATCGGGTTGCCGGTCAGGGCCGTCTTGCCCGTGGGCGCCGGCCCGGCCTGCTCCGCGACGCCTGCGCCGGCGGTGCCGGCGAACAGCAGGCTCGCGAGCACGCCGGAAAGCACGGCGATAAGGGGGGTACGCATGATCCCGAACCCTAGTAGAGGGGAAACTGAGGGTAAAGCGGAATGCGGCCGTGCGGAAGGCACGGCCGCATTCTCGGCTGGAAGGGGTCGGGGGTCGCTGCGGGAGGGTCAGGCGACGCTACGGGGGGACGCGGTCCAGGTGTTGCACGCGGACGGGGAGCCCGCGTTGAAACCGCGCTCCATCCAGTAGGCCTGGCTGCGGCCCTTGCCGTGGTCGTTGGTCGGCCAGCTCTTGTGACCGTTCTCGTCCACCCACCGGACCATCGCGTCCCACTGCTCCTGGTCGACCGGCAGATCGTCGGCGACCTGCCGCAGGAAGGCGGAGCCCAGGCAGTCGGCCTGCAGTTCGAGACGGCGGGAGAAGGCGAGCTTGGTGGAGGACCTGGCCCGCCAGACGCTCTGGCCGTAGTAGTTCATGATGCCGGCGAGCTGCTGCACGTGGTGCGCGTACTCATGGGCCATGAACTGGGCGTGGTTCGGCCCGTACGGGTTCTTCAGCACCGCGCGGGTGACTCCGATGTACATGGTGCGGTTGCTGGAGCAGTAGTAGCCGCCCGCGCCGCTGGGCCAGCGGCCACAGGGGCTGCTCACCTTGGAGGTGACGAAGCGGAGCTTGGGCTGGGCGAAGGGCAGCTTCGCCTTCCTGAACTGGGTCTTCCACATCAGGTTCAGGCAGCGGTTGACGCGGGTCATGAAGATCTTGTAGGAAGCCGCGCTCCCCGCGCGGATCTGTCCGGTCGTGCACCGCAGGTCGGGCAGCGTGCCCGTCCGGTAGAGGGGGTTGGCCGTGGCGGCGGTGCGGCCGCGCGGGGGAGCCTGCTCCTTCGTGACGGAGGCCTTGGCGGTCTCCGCGACGGAGGCCTTGGCGGTCGAGGGAGTGGCGGCGTTCGCGGCACCGACGCCCGTGACCAGGGAGAAAGCCAAGGAAGCGACGATGAGTGACGATAGTTGCCTAAAGGGGAGAGTGCTCATGGTGAGGCAAAGGCTATTGCAAGTGTGAATAAAACGTGCAGAATCCCCTTCCTTGGAGGCAGTGCCCGTCACGCGAACTAGACTCGGTCTGATGCTGACTGGACAGAGGAGATGATTCCGTGAGTGAGCGGACCGGACGGCCTGGCAGTCTTCTGGAGTCGGTCAAGGGGCCACGGGATCTGAAACTGCTCGGAGCGGCCGAGCTGCCGCGGCTCGCCGCCGAGATCCGGGACCTGCTGGTCAGCGCCACCGCCCGCACCGGCGGCCATCTGGGACCCAACCTCGGCGTGGTCGAGCTGACGATCGCGCTGCACCGGGTCTTCGACTCGCCGCGCGACCGCATCCTCTGGGACACCGGCCACCAGGCCTACGTCCACAAGATGCTCACCGGCCGCGCGGGGCTGTTCGACACGCTCCGCCAGGAGGGCGGCCTGTCGGGCTACCCGAGCCAGACCGAGTCCGAGCACGACATCGTCGAGAACTCCCACGCCTCCACCGCGCTGTCATACGCCGACGGCCTGGCCAAGGCCTACAAGGTGCGCCGCGAGAGCGACCGGACGGTCGTCGCGGTGATCGGCGACGGAGCGCTCACCGGCGGCATGGCCTGGGAGGCGCTCAACAACATCGCCGCGCACCGGGACCTGCCGCTGATCATGGTCGTCAACGACAACGGCCGCTCCTACTCGCCGACCATCGGCGGCCTCGCCTCGCACCTGGCCTCGCTGCGCGCCACCCAGCGCTACGAGGACGTGCTGGAGTTCGTCAAGGACAACCTGGCGAAGGTCCCCGTGGTCGGCCCCCCGGTCTACGACGCGCTGCACGGTGTGAAGAAGGGCATCAAGGACGTCCTGGCCCCGCAGGTCATGTTCGAGGACCTCGGCCTGAAATACATCGGGCTGGTCGACGGCCACGACGAGCAGGCCGTGGAGGCCGCGCTGCGCAAGGCCCGCGGCTTCCGCCGCCCGGTCATCGTGCACGTGCTCACCAAGAAGGGCTTCGGCTACTCCTTCGCGGAGAACCACGACGAGGACTGCTTCCACTCGCCCACCCCCTTCGACCCGCTGACCGGCGAGGAGAAGCCCAAGCCGCACGGCTGGACCAACGTCTTCAGCCAGGAGATCGTACGGCTCGGCGCCGAGCGGCAGGACATCGTGGCGATCACCGCCGCGATGCTCGGCCCGACCGGCCTGATCCCCTTCTCCGAGGCCTACCCCGACCGTCTCTACGACGTCGGCATCGCCGAGCAGCACGCCCTGACCAGCGCCGCGGGCCTGGCCCTCGGCGGGCTCCACCCGGTGGTCGCCCTCTACTCCACCTTCCTCAACCGGGCCTTCGACCAGCTCCTCATGGACGTCGCCCTGCACAGGCTGCCGGTCACGGTCGTGCTCGACCGGGCGGGCGTCACCGGCGACGACGGCGCCAGCCACAACGGCATGTGGGACCTGTCGATCCTCCAGGTCGTCCCGGGCCTGTCCATCGCCGTCCCGCGCGACGAGCCGCGCCTGCGCGAGTTGCTGGCGGAGGCCGTGCGGGTCGACGACGGCCCCACCGTGATCCGCTACCCCAAGGGGCCGGTGACCGCCGAGATCGAGGCGGTCGGGCAGCTCGGCGGGATGGACGTGCTGCGGGCGGGCGACCCCGACGCGGGCGACCCCGACGTGCTGATCGTGTCCGTCGGCCCGATGGCCGAGATGTGCCTGGAGGCCGCCGCCCTGCTCGACGCCCAGGGGATCTCGACCACCGTGGTGGACCCGCGCTGGGTCAAGCCGCTGGACGAGGCCCTGGTGCCGGCCGCCGGCGCGCACAAGCTGGTCGTGGTGGTCGAGGACAGCGGCCGGGTGGGCGGTGTCGGCGACGCGGTCGCCCGGATGCTGCGCGACGCCGACGTGGACGTCCCGGTCCGCACCTACGGCATCCCGCAGCGCTTCCTGGACCACGCGAAGCGGGCGAAGATCCTCAGCGAGATCGGCCTGACCTCGCAGGACATCGCCCGTGAGATCACTGAAGCGGTGGCGAAACGGTCTGCGGCGCTGGAGAGCCACCCGGCTCGCTGACCCGTGCCCTCCTGTCCGCGCGGGCCCGCCGGCCGATCACGGCGAGGCCCGCGGCCAGGAGGGCGACGCATCCGGCGACCGGCACCATCAGGTGCTCGTTCTGCCGGACGAACTCCCCCGCGAGCGAGCCGAGCACCAGATAGGTGCTCACCCATGCCATGCTGCCGGCCAGCGTCCAGCGGATGAACCGGCTGTACGGCACGCCGAGGGTTCCGGCGAGGACCGGGGTCAGCGCGTTGACCACCGGGAGGAAGAAGGAGGCGGCGAGGGCGGGGCCGCCGCCCTCGCCGGTGGTCAACCGCTCGGCCCGGGCCCAGCGGTGCTCGCCGATCCACTTGCCGGCCCTGCTGTGGCGGACGCGCGAGCCGTACCGGCGGCCGATCAGCCAGCCGCCGGTGGCACCCAGACAGCACCCGATCACCCCGGCGACCGCCGCCACCGCGATCTCGGCGGGGCCTGTCAGCGCGGTCCCCGCCACGACGATCGCCGCGTCCCCGGGGAGCACGGCCCCGATCAGCAGGGAACCGTCCAGCGCGAGCACCGCCAGCAGCGCCGCGCCGATCAGATATGGGTCCAACTGGCCCAGCATGTCCAAGAGCATGACTCGATGGTGTCGCGGGGGAGAGCGGAAGACATCGGGACTTTCCCCTAAAGAACCCCTAGTTCGCCGTTCAGCCGTTGATCAGGTGGGCATGACCTGACCTGTGGGGGATAGCGACTTCGGAAAGTCAGGAGGGGTTCCGTGGAGGTTTTCCGCGTCAAATCGATAGAGCAGTCGATCCAGGACACCGAGGAGCCCGAGCACCGGCTGCGCAAGGACCTCTCCGCCCTTGACCTGACCGTCTTCGGCATCGGCGTCATCATCGGTACCGGTATCTTCGTGCTCACCGGCCGGGTCGCCAGGGATCTGGCGGGGCCCGCGGTCGCGCTGTCGTTCGTGGCCGCCGGGATCGTCTGCGCGCTGGCCGCGCTCTGCTACGCCGAGTTCGCCTCCACCGTGCCGGTGGCCGGATCGGCCTACACCTTCGCCTTCGCCACGCTCGGCGAGTTCCCCGCCTGGATCATCGGCTGGGACCTGACACTCGAGTTGATGCTCGCCGCCGCGGTGGTCGCGGTCGGCTGGTCGGGCTACCTCACCTCGCTGCTGTCCTCCATGGGGATCACCCTGCCCGCCGCGATCGCCGGCGAGGGAGCGACCTTCAACCTGCCCGCGGCACTGATCGTGCTGTTGCTCACCGTCATCCTGGTCTCCGGGGTCAAGCTCTCCTCCCGGTTCAACCTGGTCATCGTCACCGTCAAGCTCGCGGTCGTCCTGCTCGTCATCGTGGCAGGGCTGTTCTTCATCAATGCGGTCAACTACAGCCCGTTCATCCCGCCGTCCAAGCCCACCCCCGCGGTGGAGGGCCTCGCGGCGCCACTGATCCAGGTGCTGTTCGGGATCAGCCCCGTCGCCTTCGGCGTGCTGGGCATCTTCAGCGC
Organism: Streptosporangium canum; assembly: GCF_900113865.1. Classification (GTDB taxonomy): domain Bacteria; phylum Actinomycetota; class Actinomycetes; order Streptosporangiales; family Streptosporangiaceae; genus Streptosporangium; species Streptosporangium canum. The sequence continues at coordinate 68,979 of NZ_FOQY01000035.1, forward strand.
CGCCGCGATCGTGTTCTTCGCCTACATCGGCTTCGACGTGGTCGCCACCGCGGCCGAGGAGACCCGCAACCCACGTCGTGATCTGCCGATCGGCATCATCGCCTCGCTGGTCATCTGCACCATCCTCTACGTCGCGGTCTCCCTGGTCGTCGTCGGCATGCAGCCCTACTCGCAGCTCAGCGAGGCCGCGCCGCTGGCGGACGCGTTCAAGGCGGTCGGCCAGACCTGGGCGGCGACGCTCATCAGCATCGGCGCGCTGGCCGGTCTCACCACCGTCGTGATGATCCTCATGATGGGCCAGTCGCGGGTGATGTTCGCGATGTCCCGGGACCACCTGCTGCCGGCCGGTCTGGCCAAGGTCCACCCGAAGTTCGGCACGCCGTACCGGATCACCATCATGGTGGGTGTCATCGTCGCGATCCTGGCGGGACTGGTGCCGCTGTCGACGATCGCCGAGCTGGTCAACATCGGCACGCTCTTCGCGTTCGTGATCGTCTCGATCGCGGTGGTCATCCTCCGGCGCACCCGCCCCGACCTCCCGCGCTCCTTCCGCACCCCGCTGGTCCCGCTGGTGCCGATCCTGTCGGTGCTGGCCTGCCTCTACCTGATGCTCAACCTGCCGGTGGAGACCTGGGTCAGGTTCGTCGTGTGGATGATCGTCGGCGTCGTCGTCTACGTCACCTACGGCTACCGCCACAGCCGGGTGTCACGGCGGCCCCTGGACAGCCGGTAGCGGCCGTTCAGGCCACGGGTGGCCCCCAGGTCGGGCCCGCGCGGGCGGAGGGCTCAGATCCCGGACCAGGGCCGCGCGGCCGGAGGCTCAGATGTGGAAGAGAGGGCCGGTGAGGGCGGTCATCTCGCAGCGGTTGTCGTAGGTCCTGCCGAACCAGACAGGCCTGCCCTCCCAGGTGCCGAGGGCCCGCACGGTGTGCGGGAGATACTCCTCGGGGCAGATCATGTCGATGTCGTAGGCGAGCTTCGACAGGTCGCCGCCGACCCTGCGGATCAGGCCGCAGGCCGTGAAGGGGTCGGGATGGCTGCCGCCCTCCCGGTCGCATGTGAGGAAGACGCCGGAGTTCGTGCCGTCGGCCACGGAGAGGGTGAGTGTCAGGGCCGAGCCGCCCCCGGGGACGGGCGACCGGTCCGAGGCGGGCGAGGCGGCGGGGGGCAGCGCGGTCGCGAGGGCGAACACCGCCGCCGCGGAGACGATCTTGACGGTTCTCACATGAGGGGTGATTCCCCGGCCGGGTAATGCCCAGGTCCTCTTCCGGTAAAAGAATCCGCCCGGTCTCCGGCCCGGCATCCCCTGCGGCGGGCCGGCGCGACCGGCCGGGGCGGGGAGCCGGGCGCGGGGAAGATGCGCCCGGTTCCCCGCCCCGCGCCCCCGCGCCCCGTCGGCCCGCGGGCCGGAGCGCGCGCGGGGCGGGGACGGCCGTCAGGGAAGGCCGGGACGGGAGGCGACGCTAGGCGGGGACGGAGGCCGCGCCCGGCGGCAGGAAGCGCGGCTCGGCGATCCCGGTCCGGTCCAGGTACGGGGCGATGCCGCCCAGGTGGAACGGCCAGCCCGCGCCGAGGATCATGCACAGGTCGATGTCCTGGGCGGCCGCGACCACGCCCTCGTCGAGCATGAGGCGGATCTCCTCCGCGAGCGCCCGCAGCGCGCGCAGCCGTACCTCCTCGGCGGTCGACGGGGAGGTCCCGCCGGAGAAGAGGGCCACCGCCTCGGCGTCCAGTGAGAAGTCCGGGGCGTAGACGCCGGGCTTGCCCGCCGCGACCAGCCTGGCGAGGTTGTCCGAGACGCCGTAGCGGGCCGGGAAGGCGGCGTGCATGGTCTCGGCGACGTGCAGCGCGACGGCCGGGCCGACGAGCTGGAGCAGGGTGAACGGGGTCATCGGCAGGCCGAGCCCGTCCAGCGCGTGGTCGGCGACCTCCAGGGGAGTGCCCTCGTCGACGGCGCCGATGACCTCGCCCATGAACCGGGTCAGGATCCGGTTGACCACGAACGCGGGCGCGTCCTTGACCAGCACGGACGACTTCTTCAGCGACCGGCCGACCGAGAAGGCCGTGGCCAGCGTCGCGTCGTCGGTCCCGGCGCCCCGGATGATCTCCAGCAGCGGCATCACGGCCACCGGGTTGAAGAAGTGGAAGCCCACGACCCGCTCGGGGTGCCGCAGCGAGGAGGCCATCTCGGTGAGCGGCAGCGAGGAGGTGTTGGTGGCCAGCACGCACTCGGCGGAGACGACCTCCTCCACCTCGGCGAACACCTTCTGCTTGACCTTCAGGTCCTCGAAGACCGCCTCGATGACGAAGTCGGCGTCGGCGAACGCGTCCTTGGTCAGCGAACCGGTCACCAGGGCCTTGAGCCGGTTGGCCTGGTCGCCGGAGACGCGGCCCTTGCCGAGGAGCTTGTCGATCTCGGCGTGGACGTAGCCGACGCCCTTGTCCAGCCGGGCCTGGTCCAGGTCGGTCAGCACGACCGGGACCTCCAGGCGGCGCGCGAACAGCAGCGCCATCTGGGAGGCCATCAGGCCCGCGCCGACGACGCCGACCTTGGTGACCTTGCGGGCCAGGGCCTTGTCGGGGGCGCCGGCGGGCTTCTTGGCCCGGCGCTGCACCAGGTCGAAGGAGTAGAGGCCGGCGCGGAGCTCGTCGCCCATGAGGAGGTCGGCCAGGGCCTGGTCCTCGGCGTCGAAGCCCTCGTCGCGCGAGGCGGTGCGGGCCAGCTCGATCAGGTCCAGCGCCCGGTAGGGGGCGGGGGAGGCGCCGTGCAGCTTCATGTCGACCAGGAAGCGGGCGTCGGCGACGGTCTTGGACCAGTCCTCGGCGGTATGGTCGGTCCGGGAGACGGTCACCTCGCCGCGCAGCACCCGGGCCGCCCAGCGCAGCGACTCCTCCAGGAAGTCGGCGGGCTCGAACATCGCGTCGGCGACGCCGGCCGCGAAGGCGTCGCGGCCCTTGATCATGCGGTTCTGCGAGAGCGGGTTCTCGATGATCAGCTTGATGGCCGCGGCCGGGCCGATCAGGCGGGGCAGCAGCTGGGTGCCGCCCCAGCCGGGCACCAGGCCCAGGAAACACTCGGGCAGGGCCACCGCGGGCACGCCGGAGGAGATGGTCCGGTAGGTGCAGTGGAGGGCGACCTCCAGGCCGCCGCCCATCGCCGCGCCGTTCACGAACGCGAACGACGGCACCTCCAGCTCGCCGAGGCGGCGGAAAACCTCGTGGCCCAGCCTGCCGATCCGCAGCGCCTGGTCCCGCTCGGAGACCGTCGCGGCGCCCTTGAGGTCGGCGCCCACCGCGAAGACGAACGGCTTGCCGATGACGCCCACGGCCGCCAGGTCGCCGCGGCCGGCCACCGAGTCCAGGGCCTCGTTCAGCGAGGTGAGGCCTCCGGGGCCGAACGTGGACGGCTTGGTGTGGTCGAAGCCGTTGTCCAGCGTGATCAGGGCCATCGTGCCCGCGCCGTACGGCAGCTCCACGTCGCGGACGATCGCCCTGGTGACGACCTCGTCGGCGAAGAGTTCCTTGATGTCCGTCACTTCTTACCTTCCCAGCCCAGGTTCTCCCAGATGACCGTTCCGCCCATGCCCATGCCGACGCACATCGTGGTCACGCCGTACCGGACGTCGGGGCGCTCGCCGAACTCGCGCGCGAGCTGGGTCATCAGCCGCACGCCGGAGGAGGCCAGCGGGTGACCGAAGGCGATCGCGCCGCCGTAGGGGTTGACGCGCGCGTCGTCGTCGGCGATGCCGAAGTGCTCCAGGAACGCCAGCACCTGTACGGCGAAGGCCTCGTTGATCTCGAACAGGCCGATGTCGGAGATCGAGAGCCCGGCCAGGCGGAGCGCCCGCTCGGTGGACGGGATCGGGCCGACGCCCATGACCTCGGGGTCCACGCCCGCGAAGGCGTAGGAGACCAGGCGCATCTTCGGCGTGAGGCCGAGCTCCTCGGCGACGTCGGAGGCGGCCACGATGCAGCCGGTCGCGCCGTCGTTGATCCCGGAGGCGTTGCCCGCGGTGACCCGGCCGTGCGGGCGGAAGGGGGTCTTCAGCGTGGCGAGCCCCTCAAGGGTGGTCGCGGGGCGGGGCCCCTCGTCGGCGGTGGCCAGGCCCCAGCCCTTCTCCGCCGACCGGGTGGCCATCGGGACCAGGTCGGGCTGGATCCGGCCGTCGGCGTAGGCCTTGGCGACCTTCTCCTGGGAGGCTAGGGCGAAGGCGTCCGCGCGCTCCTTGGTGATGGACGGGTAGCGGTCGTGCAGGTTCTCCGCGGTCATGCCCATGACCAGGGCGGAGCCGTCCACGAGCTGCTCGGCCAGGAACCGGGGGTTGGGGTCCACGCCCTCACCCATCGGGTGGCGGCCCATGTGCTCGACGCCGCCGGCGATGGCGACGTCGTAGGCGCCGAAGGCGATGCCTCCGGCGACCGAGGTCACCGCGGTCATGGCGCCGGCGCACATGCGGTCGATCGAGTAGCCGGGGACGCTCTTGGGCAGCCCGGCCAGCACCGCGGCGGAGCGGCCGATGGTCAGGCCCTGGTCGCCGATCTGCGTGGTGGCCGCGATGGCCACCTCGTCGACGCGCTCCGGCGGCAGGTTGGGATTACGCCGGATCAGCTCGCGGATGACGCGGATCACCAGGTCGTCGGCGCGCGTCTCGGCATACAGCCCCTTGGGGCCCGACCTGCCGAACGGCGTGCGCACGCCGTCGACGAATACGACGTCACGAGAGGAAGGCACGGGGTTCGCTCCTCGTTGCTGGGTAGCTTCCCCCCTATGCTACTGGTCGGTAACAACACCTCGTGCGATCAGGGGGCCCGTGCGGCCGGGATGCGGGAGGAGGGCGTCTCTGGCAGACTTGAAAACGCTTTCCTGGAGGTCGCCGATGGTCACGCTTGAGGATGTCGCGCGGCAGGCGGGCGTCTCGCTCGCCACGGCGTCGAGGGTGCTCAACGGAAGCACCCGGCAGGTGGGGGCGTCCCTGCGCGCCAAGGTGGAGCTGGCCGCGGCCCAGCTCGGCTACCGCACCAACGTGGCCGCCCAGACGCTGGCCCGCGGGGCCGGCAACGTGATCGGGCTGGTGGTCCACGACCTCACCGACCCCTACTTCGCCGCGCTCGCCGACGGGGCCATGCGGGTGGCGGACAGCAAGGGACTCGTGGTCATGGTCGGCACCACGCGCCGCGACCCCGAGCGGGAGATCTCCTACGTCTCGGCCCTGAACGCGCAGCGGGTCCGCGCCGTGCTGCTCGCCGGATCCCGGATCGCCGACCCCCACGTGACCCGCAGGCTCCGGGAGGAGCTCGACCGCTACCGGGAGACCGGCGGCCGGGTGGCCTGCGTCGGCCAGGACCTGCTCGGGGCCGACACGGTGGTGCCGGGCAACCGCGAGGGCGCCGCCGCGCTGGCCCGGGCCCTCACCGGACTGGGGCACCGCCGCTTCGCGGTGCTGGCCGGTCCCGCCGGGCTGATCACGGCCCGCGACAGGGCGACGGGGTTCGCCGGGGTGCTCGCCGGGCTCGGCCTGCCCGCCCCGCAGATCGTGCACGGCTCCTTCGACCGGGACGGCGGCTACGCGGCGGCGGCCGAGGTCTCCGGCGCCACGTGCGTGTTCGCGGTCAACGACGTGATGGCGGTGGGCGCGCTGGCGGCCTTCAGGGACCGGGGGATCCGGGTGCCGCACGACATCTCCGTGGCGGGCTTCGACGACATCGTCACCCTGCGGGACCTGGTCCCGGCCCTCTCCACGGTACGGCTGCCGCTCGCCGACATGGGCGCCCGCGCGCTGGAGCTGGCCCTCGACGCCGCCGAGGAGATCCGGGCCGAGTCCGTGGCCGGTGAGGTGGTCCTGCGGGAGAGCACGCGCGGGCCCGCCTGAGGCCGTCCCCCGGCGCGACGAACGGCCCGGCCACCCCGCGGGTGTCCGGGCCGTTCGCGTCGTAGGAGGCGGTCAGCGGTTGCTGAGCGTCGGCTGTCCCTGCTCGTTCATGGGCGGGACGGTGATCTGCCCGCGTAGCCAGCGGATCGTCCAGATGACCCCGTCGCCGTAGGCGGGAGGATGCTGGCGCCCCCGGCCGAGCTGCCGGGACACGTCCTCGGCGGCGCTCTCCTCCATTCCGAGGTTGAGTCCGGTCGGCCCGTGAATGGGACGGGGGGTGTTCCGGACGGGGGACTTCGAGCGGTGACCGAGCAGCCATTCACACACGGCGACCGTTCCGGAGCACCATGCCTTCTCCCGCTCGCCCGGCATGCTCCGCAGGCCCGCCCGGGCGAGCTCGGCGACCCGGTCGATCTCGGCGTCGGTGCGGAGGATCACCCCGCGGCCGCCGACCAGATGTCCCCAGCCCGTGGAGGAACGGCGGCCGGGCATCGGCACTCCGTCCTTCGCGCCGATCAACCAGTTCAGGGCACTGATGACCCCGTCGGCCGGAACGACCCGGCCCTCGCGCGGAACCCGTTCGGCGGCATCGATCTCCGCACGTGCTTCGGCGAGAGTGGGCAAGGCTCCCGACGCCGGGCGACCGCTGATCGGCGCCTGGTCACGCTTGCCGAGAGCCCACAGAATGGCCTCTCCCTGCCCTGAGGGGGCCGACTCCGGATTGGCGGCCTCCCACTCCCTTATCGCTTCGAACACAGCCGTCACATGCTCCGGCGGCCGCTGTATGGCGGGACTCGCTTCGCTCTCTGCGGTCGTCATACCCCCACCGTACGGTTACCCGCCCACCGCTCCGGCGTGAAGCCGTCATCGGGACCGGATGGACACCTCCGTCCCGCGGCGGAACGGGCCTTCCGCCGCAGGTCCGGCCCCGCGTGTCAGCCTCCGACGAGCTCGCCGAACCTGGCCATGATCCTGGGCAGCACCTCGTCGGGATCGGCGGCCCACACGTCGGCGTTGAAGATCTCCACCTCGATGTCCCCGGTGTAGCCCGCCTCGGCCACGGCCGTGGTCAGGGGGGCGAAGTCGATCACGCCGTCGCCCATCACCCCCCGGCCGAGCAGCACGTCGGCCGGGAGAGGGGACAGGAAGTCGCACACCTGGTAGCTCGCGATCCGCTCCCCGGCCCTGGCGATCTGCCGGAGGACCTGCGGGTCCCACCAGACGTGGAAGGTGTCGACGACGACGCCGACCTGCTCCACCGGGTACGGCTCCGCGAGGTCCAGGGCCTGGCCGAGGGTGGACAGCACCGCCCGGTCGGCGCAGTACATCGGGTGGAGCGGCTCCAGGGCCAGCCTGACCCCGCGCTCACCGGCGTACGGGGCGAGGGCGGCCAGCGCCTCGGCGACCCGCTCCCGGGCGCCCGCCAGATCCCGCGAGATCGCGCCCAGGGGCTCGCCGGGGACCACGCCCGGCAGGCCGCCGACCACCATGACCAGGCAGGCGGCCTGCAGGGCGGCGGCCTCGTCGATCGCCCTGCGGTTGTCGTCGAGCGCGTCCCCCGAGGTCAGGAAGCCGCCCCGGCACAGGGACGACACCCGCAGCCCGGCGTCCCCGACCAGTTTGACGGTCTCCTCCAGCCCCTGCTCGGCGACGTTCTGCCGCCACAGGCCGATGGCCTCGACGCCGTGCCGTACGCATCCGTCGACGGCCTCGGCCACCGACCATCGCCTGGTCGTCCACTGGTTCAGCGCGAAACGGGGCACGGCCCGTCCGCCTCCGGTCTGCCCGCTCACAGGCCGTGCACCGCCAGCAGGGACCTCATCCGGGAGACCGCCAGCTCGGGGTCGGCCAGCAGCCCGGCCCGGTCGGCCAGGCGGAACACCTCGCTCAGGTGGGGGAGCGAGCGGGCCGCCTGGGCGCCGTTGACCATGCAGAAGGCGTCCTGGTGGCCGTTGAGCCAGGCCAGGAAGACGATGCCGGTCTTGTAGTGGTAGGTCGGCGTCTCGAAGATCTTCCGGGAGAGGACGGCCGTCGGTTCCATGATCTCGTCGTAGCCTTCGAGGTCGCCCGCGTCGAGCGCGTGCAGGGCCGCGGCCGCCGCCGGGGCGATCGCGTCGAAGATGCCCAGCAGCGCGTGGCTGCCCGACTTGATCAGTGAGGGGTAGTTGAAGTCGTCGCCGGTGTACAGCCTGACGCCCTCGGGCAGCGCCGCGCGCAGCCCGATCTCGTGCTCGGCGTCCAGCAGCGAGACCTTGACCCCGTCCACCATCGGCGCGTGCTCGCCGACCAGCGCCAGGAACGACGCGGTGGCCTCGGCCACGTCCGCCGAGCCCCAGTAGCCCGCGAGATGCGGGTCGAACATCTCGCCGAGCCAGTGCAGGATCACCGGCCGGTCGACCTGGGAGAGCAGCTTGCCGTAGACCGTGTGGTAGTCCTCGGGGCCGCGCGCGATCCCGGCGAGCCGGCGGCTGGCCATGACGATGACGCCGGCGCCGGCGTTCCGCACGGTCTCGATCTGCTCGGTGTAGGCGGCCACGATCTCGTCCAGCGTCCCGGCCCGCGGCGCGTGGTCGGTGCCCGCGCCGCAGGCCACCAGCGCGGCCGGGTCGCCGAAGGCCGCCGCCTCGGCGGCGCTGCGCCCGATGAGCTCGCGGGTGGCCGCCCAGTCCAGGCCCATGTTGCGCTGCGCGGTGTCCATGGCGTCGGCGACCCGCAGGCCGTGGGACCACAGGTGGCGGCGGAAGCGCAGTGTGGCGTCCCAGTCGACGGCGGCGGGGGAGCCGGGGGTGTTGTCGCCGAGCGGGTCGGCGACGACGTGGGCGGCGGCGTAGACGGTGCGGCTCTTCGCGGGACCCGGGGGCTTGGCCCAGGTGACCGGCTCGCGCAGGGTGTGCTCCCCGCCGGGCAGTGCGATCCGCATCAGGGCTCCACCGGCAGGCGGCGGCCCTCGGCGGAGGAGCGCAGACCCAGCTCGGCGAGGCGGACGCCGCGCGCGCCGGAGGCGAAGTCGTGCGGGAACGGCGCGTCCTCGATCACGTGGCGGACGAACATCTCCCACTGGATCTTGAAGCCGTTGTCGAAGTCGGCGTTGTCGGGCACCTCCTGCCAGCCGTCGCGGAAGCGCGCGGTGACGGGGAGGTCGGGGTTCCAGACCGGCTTGGGGGTGGTGGCGCGGTGCTGGACGCGGCAGTCGCGCAGGCCCGCGACCGCGCTGCCGTGCGTGCCGTCCACCTGGAACTCCACCAGTTCGTCCCGGTTCACCCTGACGCTCCAGGAGGAGTTGATCTGGGCCACGATGCCGTTCTCAAGCTCGAACACGCCGTAGGCGGCGTCGTCGGCGGTGGCCGGGTAGGTCCTGCCCTCCTCGTCCACCCGCTCGGGGATGTGGGTGACGGCCTGGGCGTAGACCGACCGGACCCGGCCGAACAGGTTCTCCAGCACGTAGGCCCAGTGCGGGAACATGTCCAGCACGATGCCGCCGCCGTCCTCGGCGCGGTAGTTCCACGACGGGCGCTGCGCGGCCTGCCAGTCCCCCTCGAAGACCCAGTAGCCGAACTCGCCGCGCACCGACAGGATCCGGCCGAAGAAGCCGCCGTCGATCAGGCGCTTGAGCTTGAGCAGTCCCGGCAGGAAGAGCTTGTCCTGCACGACGCCGTTCTTCACGCCTCTGGCGGTCGCGGCCTCGGCCAGCGCCAGCGCCTCCTCGTAGGTCTCCGCGGTCGGCTTCTCGGCGTAGATGTGCTTGCCCGCGTCGATCGCCTTCAGCACGGACTTCACCCGGGCCTGGGTGACCTGGGCGTCGAAGTAGACGAGGTTGCCGTCGTCGGCCAGGGCGGCGTCCAGGTCGGTGGTCCAGTCGGCGATGCCGTGCTCGGCGGCGAGCCTGGCGAGTTTCTCCGGGCTCCGGCCCACCAGCACCGGCTTGAGCGTGACCCGGCTGCCGTCGGACAGCGTCACGCCGCCCTGCTCGTTGATCGCCAGGACCGATCGGACCAGGTGCTGGCGGTAGCCCATACGGCCGGTGACACCGTTCATCACGACGCCGATGCTTCGCGGGGACATCTTCTCGAGCCTCCTAGGGAAAGCGCTTTCCAGACAACCGTACGGCAGCCGCCGCATCCTCGGCAAGCGCTTACCGGAAGCGGTCCGGGCGGCCCGGCCGTGAGGAGTCGGGTAACGGTGCCGGCGAGACGGCCGACCATGAGGCGCGATCACCTTGCCGGGGCGAACTGGCCGGCGGGAGACCGCAAGGGCGCCGGGGTGCCGCGTCCGGGTGCGGGCGGAGGCCGGGAAAGTCATTCGGGGTCAGATGATCGCCCGTCGAAAATGGACATAAGCCTGCATGCCGTACATAAAGCATGAAAGGTGTGAAAATTGGGGGAATTGGTGCTGGAAGTGCGGCGCGGAAAGGCGCGGCGGCACGCGGGCGCCGCCCATTCGGGGCGATCCGGATCGCCGTCTCAGCGTGGAGACGGATGGACCGCGGCTCGCCCGGGATGTCCGCCGTGAGAACTTAAGGGACAGATTGCAGGTAAAGCGACTTTTCGGGCAGATGTATTAAATCTCGCCCTTGGTCTCCAGCCGGATCAGCGCCTTGGCCATCGGATGGGCGGTCAGGCCGATCTGCCACTCCCGGGCGCCCAGCTCGCGCAGCCGGGCCGAGACGCTCTCCTCGTCGATCACCGAGGGCGGCTCCCAGGTCAGGCGGCGCACGGCGTCGGGCTGGACCAGGTTCTCCGTCGGCATGTGGTGCTCGTCGGCGAGCGCGGCCACCACGGCTCTGGCGGCGGCCAGCCGCCGGGCGGCGACCGGGTCGCGATCCATCCACCGGTTGGCGGGCGGCGGCCCGTCACCCGGGGTGCTGGGCTGCGGCAGCTCCGAGTCCGGCAGCGCGCGGCCCCTGCCGATCGCGGCCAGCCAGTCACGCAGGTGCCGGCGGGCGCTGCGGCCGGTGAACGGGGGGATCTCGGTGAGCGCCTTGGTGGTGCGGGGAAGCTCCAGGGCGGCGGTGACGATCGCCGAGTCGGGCAGGACTCGGCCGGGGGCGAGGTCCGACTCGCGGGCGAACTCGTCGCGGAGCGTCCACAGCTCCCGGACCACGGCCAGCCCGCGCAGCGAGCGGACCTTGTGGATCCCGGAGGTGCGCCGCCACGGATCCGAGCGCGGCGCGGGTGACTTGTACGCCAGCACCGAGGCGAACTCCTCCTGCGCCCAGGCCAGCTTCCCGCTGGTCTTCAACTCCTCGTGGAGGATGTCCCGCAGCTCGACCAGGACCTCGACGTCGAGCGCCGCGTAGCGCAGCCAGTCTTCCGGCAGCGGGCGGGTGGACCAGTCGGCGGCGGAGTGGCCCTTCTCCAGCTTCAGCCCGAGGACGTTCTCCACCATCAGGCCGAGCCCGACCCGCTCGTAGCCGAGCAGCCTCCCGGCCAGCTCGGTGTCGAACAGCTCCCGGGGACGGAAGCCCAGCTCCGCCAGGCACGGAAGGTCCTGGGAGGCCGCGTGCAGCACGACCTCCGCGTCGGCCAGCGCCGTGTCGAGCTCCGACAGGTCCGGGCAGTAGGTCGGGTCGATCAGCGCGCTTCCCGCCCCCGCGCGGCGCAGCTGCACCAGGTAGGCGCGGCCGCTGTAGCGGTAACCGGAGGCCCGCTCGGCGTCCACGGCGACCGGGCCGGTGCCCTCGGCGAAGGCGCGCACGACACGTGCGAGGCCCGCGGGATCCTCGATGACGGGCGGGATTCCCTCTCGCGGCTCCAGCAGCGGAACGATGGTTGTCTCGTCGGTCACGTTCGGAAGGGCTCCGGATCTTCGCGACGTCGTGGCGGCAGGGTCGCCACGTCGGGTGGCAGGGGTGGTATACCCGCCGCAAGGCACATCAGATCGCACCAGGCGGCGACATGGCCGGAAAGATCCTCCTCCAGCGGAGACCAGGAGGCGCGCAGCTCCAGCTCCGTGGTCACCGGGTCCTCGGCCTTGTTGCCGAAGCCCTCGGAGACCGCCCGGGTGACGGTCCCCCCGGCGGCGGCGTAACCGGCGCCGTGCGCGTCGAGCGACTCGGTGAGCCAGCTCCACGCGACGGGACCGAGCAGCGGATCCTCGGTGATCTCCGGCTCCATGTCCGCCCGGACGTAGGCGACCAGACGGAACGGCCCGTCCCAGCCGCGCTGGCCGTCCGGGTCGAAGAGCATGATGAGGCGGCCGACCGCCAGCTCGTCGTCGTCGCGATAGACCGACGCGCCGATGGCCGCCGAGTAGGGGGCCAGGCGCTGGGGCGCCGGGATGTCCTCCAGCTCGATCTCCGGTCTGACCTCGGCAGGGCGCAGAGTGGCCGCCGCCCGCCGGAAAGCGGCGGGAGCGGGCGGTGCGTCACCGAGGGTCATATCGGAAGAGTAGGTCGGAACTGAGCGCATTGGGACCACTGGGGTGTGTGTAGGAGCCATTGGAGCCAATCAAGCCACTGCCATCGACCGGCGGAGGGCGGGCGCGCCCTCGCCGTCGGGGACCCCGAGGAACAGCGCGTGACCGCACTCGGCGCAGGCCCACTCCGGGCACAGGCCCGGCCCGTGGCCGTCGGAACAGGGGGGCTGCTCGAAAACCCGCTCGGTGGCACAGGAAGCACAGTGCTCACCGCGGCGTTCGGGTGAACTCCACATCGTGGACATCGCACGGGCCTTTCGTCGGGTCGTGGTCCGACGTTGGCACGTCGCGCCGACAATTCCGCGCAACGTGCTCGGCGTGTCCCGAAAGTGGTGCCGGAATCGATGCCGCGCGGTGACTTGACGAACATTTGGACCAGCCGGGGGCTGCGCCAGGTTCATCAATGGGAGGAACTGTACCCGGAAACATGATCGCTCCGCGCCGCCCCACGGCATCGGATGCCTACCTACATCGGTTTCTGGCGGACGAAGCACTCGAAACCGGCAGAACCCGATCGTCATCATGACTTGAAACTGTCTGGGCGTTGTTGGCAGTGATCTCATTGAATAACCGGTGATTTCGTACCGAGAACCCCAGCTAATGGCCTTGGTGAGCGGACCGCGCCCCTGGCATGGCACCCTGGGAGGGTGACTCCCGAGCTTGCCGACTCTCCGTTCCTGCGCGCCTGCCGCCGCCTGCCCGTCTCCCGCACGCCCGTGTGGTTCATGCGCCAGGCCGGTCGCTCGCTGCCCGAATACCGGGCCGTGCGCGGAGAGGTGCCGATGCTCACCGCGTGCGCCACCCCCGAGCTCATCGTGGAGATCACGATGCAGCCGGTCCGCCGCTACGGCGTCGACGCGGCCATCTTCTTCAGCGACATCGTGGTGCCGCTCAAGGCGATCGGGATCGACCTGGACATCAAGCCCGGCGTCGGCCCGGTGGTGGCCGAGCCGATCAGGGACGCCGCCGCGATCGAGACGCTGCGCCCGCTCGAGCCCGGCGACGTCTCCTACGTCACCGAGGCCGTGCGCGCGCTGACCGGCGAGCTGGGCCCGACCCCGCTCATCGGCTTCGCGGGCGCGCCGTTCACCCTGGCCTCGTATCTCATCGAGGGCGGCCCCTCCAAGAACCACGACCACACCAAGGCCATGATGTACGGCGAGCCGCGCCTGTGGCACGCCATGATGGAGCGGCTGACCGCGATCACCCTCGAATTCCTGCGCATCCAGATCGCCGCCGGAGCCTCGGCCGTCCAGCTCTTCGACTCCTGGGTCGGCGCCGTCGCCCCCGAGGACTACCGCGAGTTCGTCCTCCCCCACACCAGCCGCATCTTCGCCGGCCTGGCCGACCTGGACGTCCCCCGCATCCATTTCGGCGTCGGCACCGGAGAGCTGCTCGCCCTGCTCGGCGAGGCCGGGGCCGACGTGGTCGGCGTCGACTGGCGGGTCCCGCTCGACGAGGCCGCCCGGCGGGTCGGGCCGGGCAAGGCGCTGCAGGGCAACCTGGACCCGGCGACGCTGTTCGCCCCCTGGGAGGTCGTCGAGCGCCGCGCGGGTGACATCCTCGCCCGCGGGGCCAAGGCCGAAGGGCACATCTTCAACCTCGGCCACGGCGTGCCGCCCGGCGCCGACCCCGACCAGCTCGCCCGCCTCACGGACTTCGTGCACAGGACCTCGGCCCGCTGACGTCCCGCGCCGGGAACGCGGCGGCCCTACGGCCCCTCGGCCGGATCCGGGCCCGTCCCCCGGCCGGGTCCCTCGGGCGCCCGTCCCTGCTCGGAAGGTCGTGCCCGGCCGGGTCCGTCGGGAGTCTGATCCCGTTCGGAAGGCTGTGCCGGCCCGGGTTCCTCGGGAGCCCGTCCCTGCTCGGAAGGTCGTGCCCGGCCGGGAGTCTGATCCCGCTCGGGGCCGTCGAAGACCCACGGGGATCCCTGGCCGCCGGGGCTCCCCGCCGGTCCGCCGGGAGCGGCCGCGAGCGGCTGCGACGGCGCCCTCCGGGCGCCGTTCCTCCTGCTCCGGCGGAGCAGGAAGGCCACCAGCAGCCAGAGCGGGACGATCACGATCAGCCAGGGGAGCAGGACGCCCAGGACCGTCAGCCCGATCTTGAGGGCCGTGACGAAGCTCTCCCAGCCCGATCGCAGGCCACCGAGGAAACCGGACGGCTCGTCCTCCTCCTCGGGGATCACCGTCGCCGGGCCCACCAGGTTCAGCGTCAGCGTCGCCAGGCTCGTCTGCGAGGCGAGCGACTTCTGCCTGGCCTGCAGCGCCTCCAGATCGGACTCGCGGCCGGAGATCTCCCGCTCGACGTCCAGCACCTCGCCGATCGTGTCGGCCTTCTTCAGCAGCGCGCGCAGCGAGTCGAGCGCCGACTTCGCCGACCTCAGCCGGCTCTCCACGTCGGCCACCTGCTCGGTGACGTCCTCGGTGTTCTGCTGGAGCGACTCGCGCGTGCCGAGTTCCTTGCCCAGGCGCTCCAGCACGCCGGGATAGCCCCCGGGCGGGATCTTGAAGACCAGCATCGCGGAGCCCTCGCCACCGGAGTAGGCGTCCGACTTCTCCATGGCCAGATGGCCGCCGGCGGCGGTGACGATCTGCCGTGCCCGGTCGGCCGCCCCGGTGACGTCCTTGGCCCGGACCGTCATCTCCGCCGTGTAGATGATCGCCCGGTCCTGCGGGACCACCTTCACCTGTTCGGTCCGCGCCCGCGGCTTCTCGGGCCGCGCGGCGCTCTCGCCCGCGTCGGCCCCCCCTGCCTGGCTCTTCGTCCGCATGTCGGCCGCCGGAGCGGGGGCGGAATCGGAGGTCGCGAATCCGCCCGTGCCTCCGCAGGCGGACACCAACAACGCCAAACCCGCCAGCGGGACCGCGAGGCGCCGGCCGTACCGGAATCTGCTCATGCCTTTATTGACGGGCTGTCCGCCGGTGGGGTTTGGCGGGGGGAGTCACGATGACGTCACGTTCCCCGGGCCCGCGGGACACAGGGTGGCGGGTCGCACGGGCGCCCATGGGGGACGGTACGGTCAGGAGTCATGGAAGGCAACCGGTGCCATGTGGTGGTCGTCGGCGGCGGGATCGCGGGGCTGGCCGCCGCGTGGTACCTGCGACAGGGCGGCGAAGATGTCCGGGTGACCGTGCTGGACGGCGCCCGGCGGGTCGGTGGCAAGCTTCTGGCCACCGAGGTCGCGGGGGTCTCGGCGGACGCCGGGGCCGAGGCGATGCTCGCGCGGCGGCCCGAGGGCAAGGACCTGGCCCGGATGGTCGGTCTGGGCGAGGAGTTACGGCATCCCGGCGCCACCCAGGCGGCCATCCTGTCCCGGGGGGCGCTGCGGCCCATGCCCAAGGGGCATGTCATGGGCGTCCCGTCCGACCTGACCTCGCTGGCCAGATCCGGCGTTCTCAGCCCCGGCGGCCTCGCCCGCGTGCCCCTGGACCAGATCCTGCCCGCCACGCTCGTCGGCACCGACGTGTCGGTGGCCGCCTACATCCGCGCCCGGATGGGCAGCGAGGTGGTCGAGCGCCTGATCGAGCCGCTGCTCGGCGGCGTCTACGCCGGCCAGGCCGACAGGCTCTCGCTGGACGCGACGATGCCGAGGATCGCCATCGCGGCCCGGTCCGAGCGGTCGCTGCTCGCCGCCACCCGGGCGATCGCCGCCGAGGCGCCCAAGGACGCCGGGCCCGTCTTCACCACCCTGCGGCGGGGGATGGGCAGCCTGCCCGAGGCCGTGGCCGCGGCCTCCGGTGCGGAGATCAGGACCGGCGTCATGGTCCGGGAGATGCGCCGGACCGGGAGCGGCTGGCAGCTGGTGGCCGGACCGGTGCCCGAGCCCGAGGTCATCGAGGCCGACGCGGTGATCGTCGCCACCCCGGGGCCGTCGGCGAGCCGCCTGCTCGCCGGTGAGGCGCCGCTGGCCGCCGCCGAGCTGGCCAGGATCGACTACGCCAGCATGGCCATCGTCACCCTCGCCTACCCGCGAGAGGCGTTCCCCCAGCCGCCGACCGGCAGCGGCTACCTGGTGCCGCCCGTCGACGGGCGGCCGATCAAGGCCGCCACGTTCAGCTCGGTCAAATGGCCGCACCTGGCCGAGGCCGACCCCAACCTGATCCTGCTGCGGTGCTCGATCGGCCGCCTCGGGGAGGAGGCGGTGCTCCAGCGCGACGACGCCGAGCTGGTCGCGCTGGCGATGGCCGAGATGGTCGAGGTCATGGGAGTGCGCGGGCTGCCGCGCGACTCCCGGGTGACCCGCTGGGGCGGCTCCCTGCCGCAGTACGACGTGGGTCACCTCGACCGGGTCGCCCGCATCCGCGCCGCCGTCGCGGCCCAGCCGGGCCTGGCCCTGTGCGGCGCGGCCTACGACGGCGTCGGCATCCCGGCCTGCGTCTCCACCGCCCGCACCGCGGCGGCCCGGATTCTGGACCACCTGGACCCCACGGGAGAATGGCAGAAGAGAGCCGACTCGCTGACGAGCTGACGGCGTCGACGGAACTGACGAAGAGGTGAGGACGACGGACGGGAACCCGCGGCCCAAGGCGCGCGACCTGAACCAGGTGATCCGCTACACGATGTGGTCGGTCTTCAGGCTGACCGAGCGCTGCCCGGGCAACCGTGAGGGCGTGGCCGACGAGGTCGAGGACCTGCTGGCCCAGATGGCGGAGAAGGACGTGGTCACCCGCGGCCTCTACGACGTGACCGGGTTCCGGGCCGACGCCGACTTCATGTTCTGGTGGCACGCGCCGACCGCCGAGGACCTTCAGGAGACCTACGCCCGTTTCCGCCGCACCGACCTCGGGCTGCTGACCGAGCCGGTCTGGTCGGCGATGGCGCTGCACCGCCCGGCCGAGTTCAACAAGTCGCACATCCCGGCCTTCCTGGCAGATGAGGAGGCGCGCCGTTACGTCAGCGTCTACCCGTTCGTCCGCTCCCTGGAGTGGTACCTCCTGGACGACGCCGACCGCCGCCGGATGCTCGCCGAGCACGGCAAGATGGCCCGCGACTACCCTGACGTCCGGGCCAACACCGTCGCCTGCTTCTCCCTGAACGACTACGAGTGGATGCTGGCCTTCGAGGCCGACGAACTGCACCGCATCGTCGACCTGATGCGCACCCTGCGCGCCGCCGAGGCCCGCAGGCACACCCGGGAGGAGACCCCCTTCTTCACGGGGATCCGCAAGCCGGTCAGCGAGCTGATCGCCGCCCTGCCGTAGCCCGGGCGCGGAGGCCGCACGGTCCCGGCCCGTCGCCGCGGGCCGGGTGCCCCGGAGCCGGTTGGCGCGCCGTCGTCCCGGGTACGCCTGGTGTCCCCGGGACGTGTGGTGCTCCGGGGGCGACGACGGCCAGATGAATTCCGCGAAACGTCCGATATCATCCCGTGGTTTGCCATACTCAGGGAAAATCACCTGTCTATGTGAGGCCAAGGGTGAAAAGAGGCGAAGACCTGGCACGGTCCACCGGGCGCGCGGACGCGCGCCGCAGGAGGAAGATCCGCTCACGGATTCTTGAGGTCTCGGTGGGGGTGACCGCGCTGGCGGTCGCGGTGCTGGCGCTGGGCGGGTCCCTGCTGCGGCCGGCCCCGCAGTCCCAGGCGCAGTCGCAGGCGGCGGCGGGGGTGGCCCCGGCGGCGCCGCTGGAGGCCGCCGCCGGTGGAGGCCCGGTGATGGCAGCCCGGCCCGACGCGAAGAAGCGGGCGGCGGACGAGACCGAGGCCGCCGGGCTGTCCAAGCACAGCGACAAGAAGGCGTTCGCCTACTTCGAGAGCCACAAGGCGACCAAGCGCGTCAAGGACATCCGCATAGTCGGCGGCTATCTACGGATATATACGGATCTTCCAGAGTCGGCGGACAACTCGAAGCAGGCACTGAAGCTGTGTGAGACGGGCGTGAACTATCTCGTCGGAGAGCTCGGTGTGTCCAGCCCGGTGGTCTTCGTCCAGGCGAAGTTCGGGGAGAACGGCAATCCCGTGCTCGCCAACATCCTCGGGCCCGACGACTCCGACTGCCGCGTCACCCATCCCGAGCCCGGCGGATAGCGGGGCGGCGGGGCGTTCCGCCCGATCAGGTCACCCGGACCCGGGTCTTGCCGCAGACCTTGCAGCGCTGGGTGACCACCCGGCCGATGATCTCTATGACCTCCCACTTGTGCCGGATGTGCACGGCGGCTCCTCGAGGAAGATCACGTTACGGAGGTGTCCGCATACTCTGCGTGATTTCGCTCTACCCCGCCTTTGCCCGCCCGCACCGTCCGGGATGCCAAATGTGGCATGTCCGGGCCGGTGGGCGCGGAAGGGATGTCCGGCTCCGCCGGGCCCTCGCCGCGGGCCCGGCGGGGCCGGTGGTCAGTCGGTGGGCTCCAGCCTGAGTGAGACGGAGTTGATGCAGTAGCGGTCGTCGGTGGGCGTCGCGTAGCCCTCGCCGTGGAAGACGTGGCCGAGATGGGAGTCGCAGGCCGCGCAGCGGACCTCGACGCGGGCCATGCCGAGCGAGCGGTCCTCGATCAGGGTCACCGCCTCCGACTCCGACGGCTCGTAGAAGCTCGGCCAGCCGCAGTGGCTCTCGAACTTGGTGTCCGACCGGAACAGCTCGGCCCCGCAGGCCCGGCAGCTGTAGACGCCTTCGGTCTTGGTGTCGACGTATTCTCCAGTGAAGGGGCGCTCGGTGCCCGCCTGGCGGAGAACGTGAAACTCCTCGGGAGAGAGCTGGACGCGCCATTCGGCGTCGCTCTTGACCACCTTGTCCATCACATCAGCCTATGTGGTCGTGGCGCGTCTCCAGCGGAGGCGGGCGCCGGGGGCCGGCGCCTGCTGGATGTCCGAAAAAAATCATTAAGGGCGAAGCATCCAATAATGTCCGATTTGGCGTCTTTATCACCGGGAGGGGTTTTTTGCCTTCCTGATTAAGGGTGAGATCATCTGTCGGGTCGCCCATCGATCAACTGGGCGGCCGGATGCCGCCGGCCGGGTGGCGCGCCAGCGCCCGGAACCGGAGAGCGAGACGGGTGGTCACATGGTCCGTCCCGTCGAGAGCCCGGTCCCGCCGCCGCGGCGACTCCGGGGCGGACCCGCCTTTCAGCGTGATCTGGCGTGGAACCCCGGGCGTTTACGCCCGGGAGGAAACGACAGCGCGGGAGGGCCTCCAGGCCCGAGCGGTGCCGTGACAGTTGGTTCACGTGAGCTGCTCAGCCCGGCCGTTTCTGGTTCTCGAGGTACTCCTCGATGATCGGCGGCGGGGCGCCGCCGCATGAAGCGGCGAAGCAGGGCGAAGGAGGGCGGGGACCAAAAGTGCCCGCCCCGCAGATAGGCGTGAAGACCACGTGGGCGTGAAGGCTGTGGACGACGGTCCGGCCTCTGCGGATATCGGGGTTCGGTTCCCATCACGGTGACATGGACCGAATGATAGTTT
>NZ_FOQY01000005.1:0-59377 GCF_900113865.1 Streptosporangium canum
AGAAGAACCATGGGATTACCTCACTTCTTGGGGGTGTGAACGGGTTAGTGGCAGAGCAGGAGGCTGAGGTTGCTCGGCTTGTAGGACTCGCAGCCGAGAACGGTCAGCGTGCTGCCGCCACCGCCGCCGCCACCGCCGGTGGGGGCTTCCAGGGTCTGGAGGTCGAGAAGTACCATGTGCTTACACCTCCTTCAGTGGCTCGTGGGAGCGGAGCCGCTCGGCGGATCCACGCACAGGCAATGCCATGGTCAGGGCGCCTGTGCCGCCGGGCGGCCCGGTAAAGGGGAGGAACACCGGCCGGTCGTGCAGCGCGGTGCTCATCGCGAACAGGACTCCGGCCGTGCCGGTCGCGAAGTCCATGGAGAGCCGGAGCAGTTGGTCGCCGGGGAAGGCCAGCCCGCCGCCGTAGGGCAGCGCATGCCAGCTCAGTCCGTGGATCTGCTCGGCCAGGTCGATGTCGGGATCGTGCGGCGCCGGTCCCAGGCCCGCGGCGAGGGCCGCGATCATGCCGCTCCGGCCGGTGAACAGCCCCGGCTGGACGAAGTAGCGGCCCTCGGTGACGCGCCGGCAGCCGCTGAGCGCGGCGCGGAAGCCGTCGTCGTCACGGTGGGCCAGGTAGCGGGAGAGGACCACGCCGATGCCCACGGAGCCCTCGTCCAGGTAGGGCAGCGTGCGCCAGCCCTGGCTGACCTGCAACGTGCCGTCCTCGCCCGGGACGCAGCGCCGCAGGTCCTGCCGGAGCGCCACGGCGGCCAGGTCGAGCAGCGAGGCGTCGCCGGTCCGCTCGTAGGCGTGCAGGAACAGCAGGGCGGGACCGGAGGAGCCGTACATCAGCCCCGCGCGGGGATTGGCCCCTCCACTGGTCTCCGGCACGTCGTCGGGGCCGCCGAGCCTGTCGGCGCAGAGATCGACGATCTGGAGCGCCAGGTTGGTGAACGCCTGCTCCCGCGTCGTTGCGCCCAGGTGGAGCAGGTTCAGCCCGACTCCCGCGAGCCCACCGAACAGGCCCGGTTCCAGCGACTCCCACTTCTCCCGCAGGCACAGCTCGACCGTGTCGAGCGCGTCCTGGCGGTGCCCGAGCAGGTCCAGGACGTAGGCCACGCCGTGCAGGCCGTCGTAGAAGCCGATGCCCGTCCCCCGGGCGGGGGCCAGCGCCTTCCTGCGCAGCCAGTCCTCGTGCTCGGGGAAGCGGCCCAGCCCGGCCGCCTTCAGCGCGTAGAGCACGCCCGCCGCGCCGTAGGCGAGGTTGACGCCCCCGCCGGCCTGGAACTGGGCCACGTCGCCGGGGAAGAGCCGGTCCTCCCGGTCGGGGGTGGCGCTCGCCATGATCGCCCGGCACATCGCCTCTCTGGCCCGCGGCCAGCCGTCCCGGTCCAGCCGGGGGATCGGCCGCGCCGTCACCGGGGCCGTCCCCATGATGGTCCGGACGGCCTCCTCGACCACCTCGGGCGGCACGGGGAAGGTCTCGGTGACGAGCCCGGCCAGGTGGACGACCTTGGCCCGGTCGAGCGGCAGCATGATCGTGAGCTGGGGGGCGAACAGTCCCAGGCAGAGGCAGGCCAGGGCGTAGACGTCGACGTCGACGCCCTGCCGGTCGGCCGGCGCGCCGAAGGCCGGGTGGGCGAGGGCGGCCCGGCCGCGGTCCGCGGCGAGGGTCGCGACCTCGTAGTCGATCAGGACCAGCCGCCCCTCGCCGGTGAGGAGGATGTTGTTGGGGTGCAGGTCGCCGAAGACCACTCCCCGCCCGTGCAGGGACTCGACCGCCTGCCGGACCTTGGGGAGCACGTCGAGCACCCACTCGGTGTATCCGGCGACGGTCTCCTGGTCGCAGCCGGCCCGGGTCAGCGGATATCTCTGCACGAGGAGCCGCTGCAGCGGATTGCCGTCGACGAACTCCTGGACCAGGAAGTGGTGATCGCCGAGCGTGAAGTAGTCGAGCAGCGCCGGCACCGCGTCCAGCCCGGCCAGGCGCTCCAGCATGTCCCGTTCGTGTGCCAGCCGCGTCACCGCGTCCCGGTCGGCGGCGTCGAGCCCGGCGTGCGGGCGCGCCTCCTTCAGCACCACCCGTTCGTCGGTGCGCAGGTCCCGGCCGAGATATACGCCCCCGCCGTTGGAGAACTGGATGACGCTCTCGATGGTGTACGGCAGGTCGTTGGTCGTGACCGCGTTGCGGGCGGCCAGATGAGGCTCCAGGAACCCCGGGAGCGTCACCCAGGCCGGCAGGTGAAAGGCCGCTCCACGCGTGTCGGGGACCAGCCGTCCCTCGCCGTCCTCGACGGCGAGGACCAGCTCGCCGTTGCCGCCCAGGCAGCGCCGCGGCGTGAAGCCGCCGTAGCGCACGTAGAGGGGGCCCTCGCCGTAGCGGAGGTCGCTGAGGATGTAGGGGCCGCTGACGCCGCGGAGCAGCTCGTCGAGCTCCTTCAGCGTGAGTTCGAGCTGCCCCTCGTCCAGCGGGTAGATCGTCACGAGCTTGCCGCTGGACCCGCGGGCCGCCGCCTTGGAGTTCAGCATCGTCATGACCGGCCGGTTGCGCAGGAACTTGAACGCGATCCCGCGGGGCACGCAGTAGTCCCAGACGGCTTCCATGGCCCGCTCGGCGTCATCCAGGCACGCCGAGACGTGGATCTTCCAGCCCTGTGCCGGCGTCCGGGTGGCGAGGGGCGCGTAGTGCATCCACGTGTCGGTCGCCTCGTGCTCCCAGCCGTCCGGGACATCCCTGGCGACGAGTGCGAAATCGGGGTGATCGCCCCGGCGGCCGTCAAGGGTGTCGTAAAAGAGCCGGTCCGCGAGGCAATAAAGCTCATACTGGTCATTCACGGCAATCTCCCTGCTGTCTTCCAGAAGAGAGAATTACGGATAACCCGAGAAATCACCAGTTACAAACTCAACTACTCATACATGCGAACTTCACAGGTCTAATCATGAGCATGTGCGCCACCTGGGCTTTCGCCTTAAAAATGAAACTTATTCGGAAAATTTTCGCGGCACCTCGGCGATCAGGGTGAACCAGCCGCCCTCGCCGGCGGTCGCGCGCACCGTGCCCCCGAGCCGGGCCGCCCGGTCGCGGAGATTGCCCAGGCCGTCGCCGGCGGACGGCAGGGGGGCCCGCCCGGGGGCGCCGTCGTTGGCGACGGTCAGCCGCAGCAGGCCGTCGCGCTCGGCCAGCTCGATCACGCAGGTCCTGACCGCGCTGTGCCGCAGCATGTTCGTGACGCCCTCGCGGACCACGGTCCCCAGTGCGGCGCTCACCTCCCGGGACAGCCCGGCGGCCTCCATCCGGACCGTGCAGGCGGCCCCGAAGCTCGTGAGAAGGGCCTGGGCGCGCATGCTCTCGCCGTGCAGGGACAGGTGCCGGTGTGCCTTGGAGGCGTCGCGCACCGCGTGCGCGGCGTGCCGTACGGCCTGGAGCGCCTCGCCCAGATCCCCGCGCAGGCGCGCGTCGCCCGCCGCCCGCCGGTAGGCCAGCTCGCTCTTGATGGAGGCCAGCCAGAGCCAGTGCCCCACGAGGTCGTGCACGTCGCGGGCGAACTCCTCGTGCGCGCGGGTGACGGCCCTCTCCTGCTCGGCGCGCAACCGTCTGATCCGCAGCGCCAGGGTGACGGTTACGCCCAGTGAGATCAGGACGATCCCGGCTATGGCGACATATAGCTGGGGTGGCATCGACCGACTCTCACTAGAAGGACGGCATACCTGGACATAAACTCAAGAAATCGTTTAACTGTCAATGAAAAAGAACAATACTCTGCGGTAGAGAGGTGATCGCGAAAAATGGTGCCACCGTTCATCCATAACGTGTTGTTATAACCCGTCCGGAGATCAGTGGCAGGCGAGGAACCTCGGCTCCGTCCGGCGATCAGAGGAGGGCGAGGAGCCCCGGCCGCCCGGCGATCAGGGGAAGGCGAGCGGCAACGGGACGAGCAGGTAGGCCCCGCCGAGCAGGGCGGCACCCGCCACCAGCAGGAACAGCAGCACCCAGAACCCGCCGGGCAGGAAGGTCAGCCGGGCGAGCTGGTCGGCGTCGGAACCCGGGGCGTGGCCGTGCCGCCGCTTGCGCTGCAGCTCCACGATCGGCCGGACACCGCCGAACAGCAGGAACCAGACGGCCAGATAGGCGAGGACGGCGTCCACGTCGGGCGGGGCGTACCAGGTGAGGGCGGCTGTCGCCCCGCCGGTGGCCACCAGGCTGACCACGCCGAACAGATTGCGGATCAGCAGCAGCATGCAGAGCAGCAGCGCGATCACGATCGTGATCAGGATCGCCACGTAGCCGGCGGAGGTCAGCCACGCCCCGCCGAGTCCCAGCAGGGACGGGGCGACGTATCCGGCCGCGGCGGTCAGGATCATTCCCGGGCCGGTGGGCCTGCCCCGGGTCAGGGTGACGCCCGAGGTGTCGGATGTTAGGGATTCCAAACGATCAAGGGTGGGCGGCTGAGGGCGGGAACGCGCTGGCGGGTGGCGATGTTGACAGCCAAATAGGAGCTTGGTAGCTTGTGGAGAGGGGCAGCGAGGGCCGGTGAATCGGCCCTCAACGCTCCAGTCTGGGGCTAGCAAGACCATCTCCGGGCGGCCAGGTTGACACCCTCACAAGAGGTTGGTAACTTGGGAAGAGCAAGACGCCGAGGGGCCGGTAAAACGGCCCCGAAGCACATAAGTTGCCAGTCAAACAAGAGGCTGGTAACTTAGAAATAGCGCACCACCGCTGAACGGCTCCAAAGGCCAGGAGGCAGAGTGGAGACGCGCTAGTAACTTGACAATCTATGGGCACCGTCGCCAGAAGAACGGTCCGGGGCAGGTAGCTGTTGCTGAAAGGCACAGATCCTAGCCTCGTGAGGTGGAGATATAAAGACGGCTGTCATTCGCCGCGCCCCAGTCATAAGGTTCCGTGAAACGACCGAAAACCGTGGGCCCGATCTTCGGGCAACACCGGCTCTGGGTTGGGACCTGTCGTCATTTCGACGCACCCCAAGCGCACGGGCGGACCTCACAAAGATCCTTATGTACCGTGCGTTTGGAAGTCTGCCGAAACCCCCCGACAGAACTTAAGAGAGATCTACTTGCGGTCTACCTTTGGTTTACCCAGCAGACCCGTGCGACTACCGATGAGCAAGGAGTACCATCCTGTAGGTGCGCATACACTGCCAAGGATGTGACCCAAATGGTTAACCAGCGCATTGATTCCCTTGAGCTTCGACGACTCGTAGAAGCAGGTAGGACGTACAGGGAGATCGCAACACATTTCAATGTCTCTGTTAGTGGCGTTCAGCAAGCTGTTGAACGCATCGGATTACAAAAGAAAACTCTTTCGCACAAGAAGTTCTTACCATGGACTCTAGCGAAAGAGCATGGGCATTCCGGTCCCGCTACTTCCTTGCGAAACTTGTCCAAAGTTGCACAAGGGCAGCAAGTTCCCATCGCCAAGCTGAACACGGCCCTTCGTTGGGCCTACCGGCTACACGACGGGGATATGGACATCGACTACACCCCGGAGGACGGTTTCTTCGAGAAACCAGCCTCTGACCCCTGGCACATACGCATGGTCCTTGAGGACGTGCAGCGTGCCGTCGATGGAGACGACGAATAGAACGGGTGGCCCCTTGGCTTAGGGGCCACCTTTTCTATCACCTCATATAGTAGATTGGTAACACCATGAAGCTGGGACCGCTGGACCTCATTGCTGAACTCAACGCCCCCGAGGTCCTCTACAGCAACCACGGCCTCATGATCGTCTGCACTGGCGGACGGGACGGCAATCTCTACGAGATCCTGCCCAACGCAGGAGCGACAGTCGCCGACCTTCAGGACGGGATTGCGCACCTGCCGCAGGGCGCACTGCTCCGTGACGCCTTCAACGACGAAGGTGAGATCTGCATCAACTTCTGGAAGGCAGCCTAACTTTTTTCATGACCGCAAACAAGAGTTTGGAAACGGTCTATTGAGCCGACGAACATCAGTATCGAGACTCACATCCATCGCCCGCTGCGGCACGGCCTTCGAGCTGGAGCGCATCGAGCGCCTCCCCGCCCTGCCGGCCGGATGGACCATCCAGGGCATCGGCGTCCACGACGCAGCCGATGGCTGGGAGAAGTCCGGCCGGACGATGACCGTACAAGCCGCCCAGGAGATCTTCAAGACCACCTGGCGCGAGGAGATCGCCAAGGCCGACCAGCGGTTCCCCGACCGGGACCGCTGGCTCGTCGGAGGTCGTAAGAAGGTCCAAAACGACCTGATCGACCGCTACGAAGGCGGCCAGCAGCAGATCGCCGACTACATCCGCTACAACCTGGAAGACGACCAGTGGCGGCCCTACACGATGCCTGACGGCACCGTGGCCGCCGAAGTCGGCTTCGAGGTCGAGTTCGCAGGCGTCATCGTCCGGGGCTACATCGACCTGCTCATGGAGCACATCGAGACCGGAGAGTTGCGCGTCCGCGACATCAAGACCGGCAGCAAGATCCCCGACGTGCCGTTCCAGCTCATCGTCTACGCCATGGCGGTCAACGACGTCATCGGCGCGCAGGTGGAGTGGGGCGAGTACTTCATGACCCGCGACGGCAAGCCCACTGTGCCCATCGACCTCACCAAGCTGGACCACGAGTGGATCAGGACGTGGTTCCTCCGCCAGGTGCAGATCGAGGAACAGCGCCTCTTCCTGCCCAACTCCGGCGATGCCTGCCGCACCTGCGGCGTCATCATCCACTGCCCCCTGAAGAAGTAGGAGAGCCCTTGAACGATCTCGCCTCCGTGAACACCAGCCCCTTCGACGCCATCCGTCGCGTGGACGATCGCGGCGAGTACTGGACCGGCCGCGACTTCTGCACGATGGTCAACTACGCAACGTGGCAGATGTTCGAGAAGTCCATCGCCCGAGCCATCAGGGCCATTGACAACGCCATGGGTGCAGGCGCAGGTCAGGGCATGATTAATCGACAGATTAACCATGTCGCTCGTGGCTTCGGTGGCACGCAGGAGCAGGTGGACTACCGCCTCACCCGCTACGGGGCGTACATGGTCGCCATGAACGGCGACCCGAGTAAGCCCGAGATCGCAGCCGCCCAGAACTACTTCGCGGTCCAGACCCGCAAGCAGGAAGTCCAGGACGAGGTAGACCTGTCCGACCCCCTGGCCGCTCTGGAGCGTGAGACGGACCGCACCAGGCGGGCCATCGAGATCGCCAAGGCCGAACGGCAGCGCGCGGAGATTGAAGCCTCCCGCGCCGACTACGCCGAGACCAGGGTGGCCGCGCTGGAGCCGGCCGCCGACGCCTGGGAGGTCCTGGCCAACACTGAGCGGGACTACTCGGCGCGCGAGGCCAGCTACATCCTCAACCGGGACAGCGCCATCGACATCGGCAGCGTCCGGCTGTTCCGCAAGCTGCGAGAGCTGAAGGTGATCGACCAGAAGAACGTGCCGTACGCCAACCACACCAATCACGTCCGCCTGCGACTTACTTCTTACTTCCACCCCAGGAGCGGAGAGGACATGGCCGGCACCCCCCAGGTCCGGATCACCGTCCTGGGGCTGAAGTGGCTGCACAAGCAGCTCGGCGGCGTGGACAAGTTCGACCCCTCGTGGGTGGCCAATGCTGCTGCTTAGTCACGCCAAGAGAAAAGCCAAGTCCGCGGGCGCCCCTATCCCCGTGGTGTGGAAGACCCTCGCCGAGGCGACCGTCCATGTCCGGCGCTCGCAGGTCGCCATGGTGGCCGCAGCGCCAGGAGTAGGTAAGTCGGCCTTCACGCTCAACCTGGCGATCCGCTCAGGCTGCCGAGGCATCTACATGAGCGCCGACTCCGACGAGGTCACCCAGGCCATCCGAGCAGCGGCCATCATCACCGGCGATCGAGTCTTCGACATCGAAGCCGCCTACAAGGCCGGCAAGGCCGAGAAGTACGACAAGGTCCTGCGCGAGTACACCAAGATGTGGTTCGACTTCGACGCGGCCCCCTCCTTGACCCACATCGAGGAAGAGGTGATGGCCTACGCCTACGCCTACGGCAGATGGCCTGAACTGATCGTGCTCGACAACCTGGCCAACGTCTTCGATGAGGCGGGCGGTGAGGGCTTCACCGGCCTGGAAGCGACCATGTCGTTCCTGACCGACCTGGCCAGGAAGACCGAAGCCGCCGTCGTCGTCCTGCACCACGTCGTGGGGGACGCCGAAAGCGGAGACCAGCCTCTCAAGTTGAAGGACATCAGAGGGAAGATCTCCAAGCTCCAGACCCTCATCCTGGGGCTCGCCTACACCGACACCTACACCACCTCCGGCCGGGCCCTCGGGGTGTACGTGTTGAAGAACCGCTCGGGCAAGGCTTCAGCCTCCGGAGACCTGTCAGTCGAGCTGAACGCCGACCTGGACCGGATGCTCATCACCGACATGGAAGGACGGGCAGGAGAGAACCTGCCGGACGCGGTCTGGGATGACTTCAAGCAGGAGTTCGGCGAGGAGCACCTCAGGGAGCGTGAGGCCCATGAGGAGGTGTAAGCGGTGCGAGAAGAATCGCTCGGATCGATTCTTCACGGGGCCTCGCGGAAAAATCTGCACCACCTGCCAGAAGCAGGCCCGCAGCGAAGCCCACCACCGCCGCCGGGTCGGAAAGACCTACGGCCTGGAGGCCGGCGAGTACGACACCCTCTTCGCGGCCCAGGAAGGCAAGTGCGCCATCTGCCTGGGCACCCGACGCCAGCGCCTCAGTGTGGACCACGACCACCGCGACGGAGTTGTGCGGGGCCTGCTGTGCCGGATGTGTAACGGCAGGCTCCTCACAGCCGCCAGAGACCGGCCCGAGGTCTTGCGGGCCGCCGCCGACTACCTGGAACGCCCGCCCGCGATCGAGGTCATCGGACACCGCTACGCATCCGAAGAGGCCAACAACAACGGACGGCAGAGGAAGAAGCGATGAAGCAGACCAAGTACTACGAGTCCAAGCCTCCGACCGACTTGAGCCGGCCGCCCGTCAAGGAGCCCAAGCCCATCAACCCGGTGATCATGATCGCTCTTGGCAAGGCTCTTTTCCTCCGCTGAAACAGGAGGTTGGAAATGGCTGATCTCCCCATCACCCCACTGCTGGAGTACTTCGGCGCGAGCGTCCCTCACGTGGAAGCGGGCGGCCGATGGAAGTCGATGAAGTGTCCCTTCCACGACGACACCCAGGCGTCCGCCAGCGTCCGCTACGACGCCTTCAACTGCCAGGCGTGCCCGGCCAAGGGCAACGTCTACACCCTGGTAAGGAGGGTAGAACTCAATGAAGGCTGTAGTCCCCAGTCAGTCCTCCAGGCTGTTTACGGAGAAGACCTCAAGGGCGTACCACGACCAGCTCGACGACGAGGCTTTGGCCTATCTGACGGGCCCGGAGAGGCACCTCACCGAGGCGACCATCGCCAGCCACCGGTTCGGCGTCGTCCGTTCTCCTGAGCCTGGCCATGAGGCCGTGCGCAACTACCTGTCCATCCCCTACCTCACCCCGGATGGCGAGTGCATCGCCATCCGCTTCCGGAGACTGGGGGACGGCCCCACCCCCAAGTACCGCAGCATCGCAGGTGACATCCCGCGCCTGTACGGCACCGAGGCACTTCAGTTGGGTACACGCAACATCTGCGTGACCGAGGGCGAGTTCGATCGGGCCATTGCCACGCAGGCCGGCCTGCCCGCCGTGGGAGCGCCCGGAGCCAACTCCTGGGAGCCCGTCTGGCGGCGGCTGCTGGTGCAGTTCGACGCCGTCTTCGTGCTCCACGACGACGATGATGCCGGACGAGATTTCGTGACCAAGGTGGCCGGGGGATTGGACAATGTCCGCCCCATACCCATGAGCCGGGGGGATGTTACTTCCTTCTACGGGGAGCACGGGAGAGAGGGCCTGAGAGCGAAGCTCGGGGCCTGAACTCGGACAAGTCACACATCACGCATTCCTGGACCGTGGACACCCGTTCCAGGCCCTCTTTTTTTCGAGCCAAACAAGAGGTTGGTATCACGATGACCAGCGAGGAACTCGCCCAGGAAATCATGTCCGCCGTGGTAGCCGTTCAGGCCCGCATCCTCGGCGTCGGCAAGGCGCAATACGACGAGGGCTCCCAGCAGAAGTTCGAGCTGATGAGCCTCCAGGAGCTGGTCCAGTACGCAATGGAGGAGGTTGAGGACGGTATCGCCTACAACGTGATGCTGCGCTACAAGCTCACGCTGCTCAAGGAGGCTGTGGACCAGGCGTTCACCGGCTACGCCACCAACACGGCCAAGCACGCCAAGCCGGCCGCCCCGCCGGTTCCGCCGAGCGAGCCGGCCCCGGTGTCCGTCCACGCCCCGAACTACACCTCCTGGCCGTCAGCCTTCGACGCACCTCTTAGGACGCCGGCCGACCCCGGCTACGGGCGGGGGCTTCGCTGATGCGGATCTCCGGGGAGTGGGAGCTTGATCCCACTGAGCTTTCAGGACTCTTCCAGGCCAAGGGCTGGTGCTACCACACCGAAGACGGCCTGATCATCCCCAGCGCCAAAACCATCGACACCGTGCTTGCGCACCTGGTGGAAGAGGCGCTCGACGCCCGCAAGGACGAGGTCCAGGGCGGTCGCTTCATGATCTGGAAAGACCCGGAGCTGCCAAACAGCTACGACCTGTGGCTGAACGTGGGCTTCATCTGGGACGAAGACGCCCTGAGCGGCGAGGAGAAGTCGATTCTCGGCCAGGACGAAGAGGAGAACGAATGACAGACCTGCTGCTCAAGTCCCGCCAGGCCGCCCTCAAGCGGCACAAGACCCGCCAGAAGAACGGCCTGTGGTGCGAGCCAGGCTGCATCTTCCACCGCCAGAAGACAGCCGAGGATCACTGGGCTACCCACACCGGCGGCTGGACCTTCATGTACGTGGACACCGTGGACAAGCTCGCCAAGGAGGGCCTGTGGGACTGACCAAGCGCATCGTGGTCATCAGTGACACGCAGCTCCCCTACGAGGACAAGCGGGCTCTCCGCAACGTGATCGCCTTCATCGGCGAGTACCAGCCGGACGCGGTCTACCAGATCGGTGACCTCATGGACTACCCGACACCGTCTAGGTGGTCCAAGGGCACCCGCAACGAGTTCGAGCAGCAGGTCATCTCACACAGCGACTACGGCAAGAAGAACTTCCTGGAGCCCCTGAGGGCCGTCTACAGCGGCCCGGTCGGCATCCTGGAGGGCAACCACGACGAACGCCCCCGCGTCTACCTGGCGCAGAACGCCCCCGCCCTCGCGGAGTTCTCCGAAACCTTCCACTTCGCCAAGCTCCTCGACTTCGACGGCTTCGGCGTGGACCTGATCAAGCCCTTCTTCAAGATCGGTCAGGACACCGTCCTGGTCCACGGCCACGAGATCAAGGGCATGTCCCAGATCGCCGGGACCTCCGCCTACAACCACGCCACCAAGGCCGGGGCCAACATCGTCATGGGCCACACCCACCGCCTTGGCATCCGCCGGCACACCGCCCAGTACATCGGCGGCAAGCCCGTCCGCCGCTGGGGATTCGAGGTCGGCAACCTCATGGACCACCGCAAGACCCAGTACCTCGGGGCCGGGGGAGTGGCCAACTGGCAGAGCGGCTTCGGGCTGCTGTATGTCGGCAAGTACGACGTCAGCCCCCACGCCATCGATGTGTGGTCGGACGGCTCCTTCGTCGTCGAAGGCGAGCGCTACGGCGCGATCAAGCGCGGCTCAGGTGGGAAGTTCGCCACCGCCGCCTGACGTATGCCCGGAAACAAGAGATTGGCAACTTGTTGATCAGTGATGAGCACGCTGAGCTGCTGATGCAGGTAGCAGCCCACGTTGGCCGGAAGTTCTCCTGGCAGTACCCGACCATGGCGGCCGACGACATCGCCTCCGAGATCGTGGCCGAAGCACTGCGCGAGTGGAAGCACAACGCCGCCCAGTTGGCCAAGGCCGCCGACTACGACCGCAGCGAGTATGAGGTGCTGTTCTTTCTTCTCTCTCGCAGGGCCAGCGTGTACTGCGGCAAGCAGCACTACGCCTACATGCTGGAGAACCCGCAGGCAGTGGTCTACACGCCGCGAGAGGTCAGGGCGCTGCTCAAGGAGTTCTACTACCACCCGGACTCCTACACCACCCCCAGCAAGGACGTCGATCACGCCGTGGCGGTGGACGCCAAGAGCCTGTGGGTCAACCTGGCCGACCTGAGATCGGCCCTGGACCGGGTCAGCGACAAGGTCCACGACACCATCCTGGCGGCCTTCGGGCCGGAGGACCTACAGCTCCCCGAGCCCGACAAGCGACGCGTCAGCGATGCGGTGGCCACCCTCACCCGCGAGCTGAACCGCCACCTCAACCCGCAGATCACCAGCCACGAAGGCCCCGGCCGGCGCAAGGCCATGACCAACGCGAACGCACTCACCACCACCAGAATCCAGGGGAACTGACTTGACCTACACCTTCGGCCCCACGGGCGAGACCGTCTACCAGCGCACCTACAGCCGCACCAAGCTGGACGGCACCAAGGAGAGCTGGCCCGAGACCGTCAGCCGTGTCGTCCACGGCAACCTCGACCTCGTCCAGTGGCCCAAGGACGGAGCCCCCTACTTCAGGGAAGGCAGGGAGCTTTCCGAGCTGATGGAGTCCTTCGCCGTCCTCCCGGCAGGCCGGCACCTGTGGGCCAGTGGAGTCCGCGGGCGGCAGTACCTGTTCAACTGCCACACCTCAGGCTGGACCGACAGATTCTCCGAGCACTTCGAGTTCACCTTCCTCCGCCTCATGGAAGGCGGGGGAGTCGGCAGCAACTACGCCTCGAACTTCCTCGACGTCTACGGCCCCGTACGGCACGAGCTGGACGTCCACATCGTGTGTGACCCGGCGCATCCCGACTACGAGGCGATGAGGTCCGAGGGCCTGCTGTCGGACGAGTTCTCCCACGAGTGGGACTGGCCCCTGGTCGTGGACGACTCCCGCGAGGGTTGGGCCGGCGCGCTGTCGGACCTGCTCGACTCGTACATGCGCCCCGACACCCTGCACATGGACCGGGTGTTCGACGTCTCCAACGTCCGTTGCGCGGGCTCCCGCCTGAAGACCTTCGGGGGCACAGCCAGCGGACCGGCGCCACTGGCACGCATGCTGCTCGAAGTCGCCGCCGTGCTCAACCGTCGAGAGGGTGAGACGGTTACCCCGCTGGACGCCATGGCGGTGGACCACGCCATCGCCCAGTGCGTCGTGGCGGGCGGCAACCGCCGCTCGGCCCGCATGGCGATGCTTCCCTGGGATGACCCGGCCATCTTCGACTTCATCGACAGCAAGGCGGGCGGCGGCCACTGGACCACCAACATCTCGGTGGTCATCGACAACATCTTCATCGACGCCATCCACGGCCACGGTTTTGATCCCGAGGAGCGCAGCCACGCCCAGGCCGTCCTGGAGCGCATCTCCCAGGGGATGCTGCTCAACGGGGAGCCTGGCATTTGGAACCGCGACCTGTCGCAGGAGGGTGAGACCGGGGAGGTCTACGCGACCAACCCCTGCGGGGAGATCGCCCTGGAGCCCTTCGAGAACTGCAACCTCGGCCACCTCAACTTCGCAGCGTTCGCCCAGAAGTCGTACTTCGACTTCGACGAAGCTGAGAAGGCCGCGAGGCTAATGACCCGCTTCCTGATCCGGGCAACCTTCGGGGACGTGAACGACCCCAACCAGGCGGCGATCCTCGCCAAGAACCGCCGCATCGGAGTGGGTCTGTTCGGCGTCCAGGAGGGTCTGGCCCTCATGGGCATCCCTTACAGCACGGCACCTAAGAGGGCTATCGTCCGTGCGATCCTGCGCAGGCTTAAGTTGGCCGTACGGGATGAGGCCCGCAAGTACGCCTTCCAGCTCAGGATTCCTGAGCCGGTCAAGGTGACCACCATCGCCCCCACCGGCAGCATCGCCAAGCTGCCCGGCACCACCGAAGGCATTCACCCGGTCTTCAGCCGCTATTACATCCGCCGCATCCGCTTCTCGACCCTCGACACCGACCAGCAGGCTCAGGTGGAGGCGTACCGCGCCCAGGGCTACAACGTGGTGGACGACCCGCAGGCCGCCAACACCGTCGTCGTGGAGATCCCCTCCAAGGAGTCCGTTGTGGAGCGGGTGGAGGCGGCCGGCTGGCCCGGCGGCATCGTGGAGTCCGCCGACGAACTCACCCTCGATCAGCTCCTGTCCTTCCAGGAGATGGTCCAGGAGGAGTACGCCGACAACGCGGTGAGCTTCACCGCCAACCTCAACCCCAGCGAGTACACCGTCGAGTCCCTGTCAGAGACGCTCAAGAAGTACGTCGGCACCCTCAAGGGGTCCACCATCTTCCCCGAGCGCGGCTACGAGCTGGCCCCCTACGAGCGGATCACCCAGCAGGACTACGAGGACTGGGTGGCTTCCACCGGCCTGACCAACGTCGAAGACGGCACCGACGAGGACTGTGCCAACGGAGCCTGCCCCATCAGGTAGCACACCATCCCTTTCCCACACCTTCAAACAGGAGATTGGTAGCTAGATGAGCGCGTTCGACGCAGACCCCTGGGCCACCGACACCCCCGCAGCGGACCCCTGGGCCGCTGAGGCCCCCGCCCCCGAACCGCCCGCCGACGAGGCGCAGGCGACCCCGAACACCACCACCCCGAGCAAGGAGAGCACCATCACCAGCAACGGCACCTCCGAGGGCAAGATCGTCACCACCGTCAAGTACGGCGCGGGCTTCGACGCCCCGTGGACCGTCATCCACTCCAACTCCGTGGAGGAGGCCATGGCCACGCTCAACGAGGCCAAGGCCCTGCTGGAGCTGACCGCCAAGGTCGCCAGGTTCGCCAAGTCCCTCGACTCGGGCACCGCTCAGGCGGCAGCCCGACCCGCCGCGAACGGCGGGGCCCCGGCCCGCCCGCAGGCATCTGCTCCGGCCGGCCAGGAGAGCAAGAGCTGTGCCCACGGTGAGATGACCTACCGCACCGGCAACGGTGCCAAGGGCCCCTGGGCCGCGCACTTCTGCCCGCTGGAGAAGGGCAACCCCGACCAGTGCAAGCCC
The DNA here is from genome assembly GCF_900113865.1 of Streptosporangium canum. GTDB lineage: Bacteria > Actinomycetota > Actinomycetes > Streptosporangiales > Streptosporangiaceae > Streptosporangium > Streptosporangium canum. Next base: position 15,009 of record NZ_FOQY01000005.1, read on the forward strand.
CTGTTTGTCAAGCAGCGCTAAGTCACGCCCTGAACTAGGAGGTTGGTAGTGCGGACCCACGAGATGCGGCTCGCGGGCCGCACTGTCACCGGTCACGTTGTCGAAACTCAGGAGGACCTGCCCGCCTTCGCCGACTGGGCAGGCCGGCACACCGAGTTCGGCTACGACACCGAAACCACGAGCCTGGAGGTCTACAAGCCCGGCTTCAGAGTCCGGGCCGCCCAGTTCAGCGCCGGGGACCAAACCTGGTTCCTGCCCGTGGAGAGACACCCCCGCTTCGCCTGGTACACAACCACCACGCTGCGCCACGCCAAGCAGCTCTACATCCACAACGCAGCATTCGACCTCCAGGTGGCTGACCGCCACCTGGGGGTTCCCCTCGCCGAGCTGTTCCCCAAAACGATTGACACCGGCATCATCTCCCGCCTCGTGGACTCCCGCGCCCGCAAGGAAGGCGGTCCAGGCCACAAGCTGGAGGAACTGACCGAGGTCTTCATCGACCCCGTGGCCGCCAAGCAGATTAAGGGCTCGGTCGGCCAGCAGTGTAAGGAACTCGGCCTCAAGAAAGCCGATTACTTCGAGCAGGTCTCACTCGACGACGAGATCTTCCAGATGTACGCGCTCATGGACCCCGTCCTGGCCTGGGTCCTGGCCAAGACACTCCTCCCCAAGGTCCCCGACAGCGCCCGACACCTGATCGGCTACGAGCACGAGATCGCCCGGATCTGCTCCGACATCTCCAAGCAAGGCTTCCTCCTCGACCAGCCCTACACCAACGAGCTGGCCACCCGCCTCCGTCAGGAGGAGACCTGGTGGCAGATGGAGATCGAGCGCGAGGTCGAGAAGTTGGGCTTCATCGACGTCGACGAGTTCAACCCCAACAGCACCGACAACGTCTTCGAGGCCCTGGTCTACATGGGCCACCTGGAGTTCAAGCAGACCCCCACCGGCAAGCCCCAGGTAGACGACGACCTGCTTGAGCACCTGGCCGAAGGTGGCATGTACTTCGCCCGCTGCATCAAGGAGATGCGCAAGGCAGGCAAGTGGGCCGGCACCTGGCCCGAATCCTTCTTGGCCAACGCCGACGAGCACGGTCGCTGCCACGCCAACATCAACACCCTTCAGGCCCGCACGGGCCGCATGTCCATCACTGGCATCCCGGCCCAGACCCTCCCGTCCGGTGACTGGATAGTCCGCAGGTGCTTCTTGGCCGACGAAGGCCACGTCATGGCCTCGATCGACTACGCCGCACAGGAACTGCGCATGGCCGCAGTCCTCTCCGGTGACGAGCGCATGTACCGCGCTTTCGAGCTAGGCGAGGACCTTCACCAGATCACCGCCGACGCCGCAGGCGTCACCCGGAAGATCGGCAAAATGGCGAACTTCCTCGTCTGCTACGGCGGGGGATGGAAGGCCCTGGTCGAACAGGCCAAGATCCCCGAAGCCATGGCCAGGAAGACCATCGCGGGATTCAACAAGGCATACCCCGGCGTCTCCAAGCTCGCCAAGGAGATGACCGCAACCGCAGGTAAGCAGGGCTACATCGAGACCATCACAGGCCGCCGCCTGTACGTGGACTCCGCCCGCGCCTACAGCGCCATCAACTACGCCATCCAGTCCGCCAGCCGCGACGTGACAGCCCGAGGGCTGATCAAGGCCGACCGCGCCGGACTTACTTCCTTCTTGCGTCTCCCCGTCCACGACGAAGTCGTAGCCAGTCTCCCCAAGAACCAGGCCAACGACCTGGCCAAGGAGATCGGCGAGTGCCTACGCACACAGATCAAGGGCGTGGATTTCGTCACCGAGCCCGAAGTCGCCGCCCGTTCCTGGGGCTCCCTCTACGGAGCCGACCACTAACAAGGAGAACCTTGAGCAGCGTAGAGCTGATCGCCTGCACTCGTTTCGACACCCACGCCTTCCAGGAAGCTACTGGCTTCCAGACCGAGGCATGGGTCACCTGGGCAGACGCTCTGGCTGAGGCCGCCGGCCGCCAGTGCTACGAAGCCTGGGAGCGTAAGAACCCCGACACCTCGACCAACCGGGGATACCTCGCCAACATCATCGCCCACCAGCACTTCTCGGTGCTGGAGCACGCATCGGCCACCTTCCTCATCCAAGGCGTCAGCCGGTCCCTGCTCGCCGAACTGACCAGGCACAGGCACCTCAGCTTCAGCGTGCAGTCGCAGCGCTACGTGGACCAAACCGGCCGCGAGCCTGCCATCCCTCCCGCCCTGCGGGGGACCGACATGGAAGGCGACCTGCACGCCTTCCACGCCCAGGCCGTCGATCTGTACGTACAGGTACGGAACGAGCTGGCTGCCCAGGGCATGCCCCGCAAGCAGGCCCGCGAAGCGGCCCGCGCCTTCCTGCTCAACGCCCAGCCCGTGGACATGGTCGTCACCGGCAACCTGCGCGCCTGGCGCGAGGTCTTGACCAAGCGCTACCACGTTGCCGCCGACGCCGAGATCCGCGAGCTGGCCGAAGAGATCCTCGCCCACCTCCACTGCATCGCCCCCGGCGCTTTCCAGGACTTCGGAGACGTCCTCGGCAACGAGGAGATCCGGAGGGCCGCATGAGCGACACCAAGCTCACCTTCTTCCAGCGCGAAGACCGGTTCTGGCTCATCCCCAACGGGACGCACATCCCCCTCAAGCGCGCCGAGATCGAGTCGCGCTTCGGCACACCCACCTACGTACACATCACCGTCGAAGTCCCCGACGAGGGCTACGAGATCATCAAGGAGGGCGACCCCATGCCTACCAACCGGGACGCAGCCACCGCATCAGAGGTTGCCAAGAAGAACAGCTCCCAGGCCAAGACGTACATCGACCTCCTGGCCTACCAGGTCCAGAACCTGGAACTGGAGAACTCCGAGCTGAAGGCGAAGGCGAACTTCCACCAGCGCGCGGACTTCCGCGCCAAGGCCAAGCGCCACCTGGAGACCTACCGCCGCAAGCTCCAGCGCGCTCAGGAGGCCGGCGACCTCACCGCGGCCTCCCAGATGGACCAGCGCGTCCGCGCTCTCTCGTCGCTCCTCGAAGTCTGAAAGGGATCTGCATGGAGAAGCTCGCCAAGTTCGTGGGGAACACCGTCGCCCTACTCTTCTTCCTCCTCATCATCGTGACCTTCGTCGCCGCCATCGCTGGCCTCATTAAGGCGGTGCTCGCCTGATGCATCTGTACTTCTGGAGCCCCACCTGCGGCCCATGCCGCCGCATCAGCCCCAAGGTGGACGCCGCCATCGAGGCCGGCGCACCCATCCGGAAGCTCGACGTCAGCACCGACACCGGGCGATACGTCGCCCGGCTGTTCGGGATCACCGCCACACCGGCCCTCGTGAAGGTCAACAAAACCATCTACGTCGGCGACGTCGCCGTGGCCAAGGAGTTCGAGTGACTGACGGAGGATTCCCCACCGAGATCTACTTCGTGACGGGCATCCGGGCACGAGGCCAGTTGTTCGGCTCCACCGGCCCGCTGAAGCTGTCCATCCAAGGGTCCTTCAGAGGCGGCTGCGCCAAAGGCGTCAAGGTCTGGAAGCTCGACCCGCCCGGCTGGCGTGACGTCACCAACCAGTTCCTGACCGAGGAGGGCTACAAGGCGTGGTGAGAGACAACGAGGCCCGAGGCCCCATCTACCGGGAGGTCACGGCTGCGCCCGCCTACCACGAGTTCGAGGAGGAGCACGTGGTGCTTGTCCGGGCCACCTTCGAGGTACCCGGCCTGACCCAGCACCAGCCGCTTCCGCTGAGCATCGAGGCTGCGACCAAGCTCTACCAGCAGCTCCGCGAGGCGCTCAGCTCAATCCCGATCAGTGAGCAGCCCAGCTACCTGGGGGAGATCGCCGCAGCAGTCACGAGGACCGTCGAAAACATGGAGCGCGCGAAGGAGACGTTCAGCTTCCCGCCAGCACATAACTGCTCAATGCTCCGCTCACGTCTCGAAGAACGTCTCACCGCCCTGGAGGACCGCCTCCAGAACACCCTCGAAGTCAACGAACTCTGGGACGGCTCGTGAGACAGATCAACGACATCGTCGGACTCGTCTACTGCATGGTGATCCTCGGCGCGATCTGGACCATCGCGAAGGCGCTCGGCCTTGCCTAGCCCCGACTTCTGCTACTCCTGCGGGCGGGACGAGCCGGTCCCGCCCTCGGGCGTCTACTCCATCTGCGTGGAGTGCGGGCACGCCTACGTGACCGAGCAAGACCTGGTGGACCTCTACAACGAGGCCATAGCCGCGATGAACAAGCGGCTCACGGACGTGGCGCCGCTCGCCTTCCAGCTCTCCTCCCGGCACATCTACCACTGCCCGCTCTGCCTGCACGACTTCTAGGAGCCCCTTGCTCGACAACTACGAAGAGGTTGTCTCCTTCGATGGACAGAACCGATTCACCATCCAAGCTCGACCTGGCGAGGCTCACGGCCGGCCTGGCTGGGATGAGTACTTCCTTGGAATCGCTTCGGCTGTGTCTCAGCGCGGCGACTGCGTCCGTCGCCGCGTTGGTGCGGTCATCGCACGCCCCGACCACCGCACCGCAGGGACCGGCTACAACGGAGTCCCTCCCGGAGCACCGGGATGCATCGAGCGGCCCTGCCTGAGGGTGTCGAAGGCCGAAAGGGGCGAGGAGATATGCCCCGGATACAGCGACTGCCGAAGCGTCCACGCTGAGGCCAACGCACTGCTCGACGCCAACCGGGATGACTGCGTAGGCGCAACCCTCTACTGCACCGACGACCCCTGCCAGGGCTGCCTGAAGCTCATCAGGGGTGCCGGCATCGCCCGCGTCGTAACCCCTCACAAGGAGATGAACCCCTGAGCTGGTTCAACAACGTCTACGACACCCCCGAGAAGTTCAACCTGGAGATCGTCGGCTGCATCGACTTCTACGACGGCGGCTACGGGTTCGATTACACGGTCATCTGGCGCAACGCCGAAGGCCAGCTCCTCTTCGCCGACGACTCCGGCTGCTCCTGCCCAAGCCCCTTCGAGGCCCACGGGCTGGCGGACCTGACGCCGGCAACGCTGTTCACGCTCCAGGCACACCTGGAGGGCCGGCTGGAGAACAGTGACTACCGCGAGCACGAGACGGAACACATCAGGGCCCAGATAGTCGATTTCCTGGCCCGCATCCGCCTGGAAACCACCAAGGAGGCAGCATGACGGTCATCACTGAGGAGCCGGCCATCGGCTCCGTTGTCCTGGACTACATGGACGACGCCTGGCAGCGCAGGGACGACGGCCGGTGGTACTGCGCTATCGACTCCGACGAGTACAGCCGATGGGAGTGGCGCACGATCATCGAACATCTCTGCCCCATCACCCTCGTACACGACGCCAAGGAGGCCGTGTGACCGAGTTGCTTGTTGAGCCCAAGGGCTACAAGGCCATCGTCGTGGACAGTTATCAGGACGCCTGGCAGCTCCAGGGTGTCGGCCGCTGGGACTGCGCCGTGGGCGGATACGACTACTCCGGCTGGACCTGGTACCGGCTCGTGAACGAGCTGGGCCCCATCACCCTCATCTGTGCCGGAGATCCCGGCGACAACGGCGACGAGGAGACTGTGTGAGCGACACCTGCTATGCCTGCGGCCAGGACCTCCCCCTGCCCGAGGAGCCTCCGTATGGCTCCGTGGTGCTGGACTCAGACGGTGACGCCTGGCAGAACCGGGGAGGCCCAGACGGCTGGGCCTGCATCGTCGACACGGCGGAGTTCACGAACATCTCCTGGGCCCGGCTTAACCGTAGCTTCCGCCCGCTGAAGGTCGTCCATCTCGCCCCGGTAGGTGTGTGAGCGCCTAAGGTCGCCTACATCCAGTGAAAGAGACTGCCCCCGGCTCCGGCCGGGGGCCTTTTTTCGTTCCAGGCCCGTTTAGTCCGGGTCGCCGGCCTTCTCTGCCGCGCCCTCCAGGACGTAGCTACCAGTCCCAGGCTCCGTCTCGCCGAGGCCCGCATCCCGCAGGGCCCTGTGGACCTTCTGCGCCACGGTGTTGCTCATCTCGTAGTCGGCCATCAGCTCGTGGATAGTCGGCACGCGATCTCCGGGAGCCAGCTCGCCCACGCGAATCTGCTCCTTGATGACCCGGAAAGCCTGCCTCCACTTGGAGCGCTGGGGATGCATTTCAGCCACGAGCAGTCAACATAGGTAGCCATAGCAGGCTAGACATAGACACACGACGACGCACTGCAATGCACGTAGGGATGGTTTACTACACCTAGACGTGGCAGCATGACCCCATGGACGGAAACTCGATACCCCTTGGGCCTGGAGGCCGCGAAGTTCCGATCGGAATCCCCGGCTGGGTCGCGTGGATTCCCAGCGAGAGGGAAGCGGTTCACGCCAAAAGGGCGGAGCCCTCAGCAAGGCTCTCCGCAACGACAGTGCGGGCGTTAACGAGAAAGATCCGGGAGCTGGAGGCGGCCGAAGCGGAGGCCGACCAGCGGGCAGCTCTCTGGAAGTCCTGAGGGGGGTCTGTGAGAGTCGATGGCCCAGCCCACACCCGACGAAAGCCCCCCTACATCACGCCGTACGCCGAGGAAAGTCTCGACCTGCCGCTCGCATTCGAGTGGGCGGCGGGGCTCCCGAGGCTGACCTACCGCGACGCGCTTCCGCAGGAGTGGATGTTCGGAGCGCTATGGGTTCGCTGTGGCACCTTGCGGGAGGGCGTGCGGGAGGGAACGCCCCTGTGGCCCATGATCCATTCGCTGCGTCAACGGCGGTGCATGCTGAAGCAGCGATGTCGGGTCTGTGGCGAGTCGGCCACCGACCCCGACACCAGGCGTATCTGGTGGGTCATGCCCTCCGCGCTGCCCGTCAACGAGGCCCCGCAGGCAACTACCCATGCCCCCACCTGCCGAGCATGCGTCCCGGAGGCCCTAACCGCCTGCCCAGCTCTACGTAGGGGCTTGCCGGCCCTCTACACGGTTGGTAGCACCTCCCCCATCGGGGTCCTGGCCAACCTGTACGGCCAGGACGACGACGGCCGAGTGGTGGAGCTGCGGCATCAGGTGGGTGTTGGCCTGGATGATGTCCTACGGCTCCATCAGGCGCTAGCAACACAGCTCATCGTCCTCCTGGAGGACGTCGTGCGAGTCGAACGCTGGTAGACCCTGCCCCCCGCCCTCGTGGCGGGGGGCTTTCTTGCGTTTAAGAGCTTGTAGTAGGTTGGTACAATAGACCTTAAGGGCCCACTTCTTTCTTCTATCTAGGGCCCGGAGCCCGAAGGAGCAGACATGGCTACCAAGGTCATCACCATCTGTGATCACCATCGTGACAGAGATGAGGATTCCCACGTTGAGGCGACCCACCACAACACCTGGACCAACCTCAGGGGTGAGAGGCGGCGGGTTGACCTATGTGACGAGCACCAGAAGTTGTTCACGGAGGCATGGGAGGCTATCGAAGAGTGCTCTGTTGTCGTCCCCAAGGAGCCCGCGGACTCCAAGGCCGGCCGGGGCCGGCGTTCCCGCGCGAAGGGTGGACAGCCTACTGAGGCCGCTCTCGTGAGGGCCTGGGCCAAGAGTGTGGGAGAGCCCGTGAGCGAGCAAGGGCGCGTCTCTTTCACCGTGGAGCGTAAGTGGCACCTGGCAGGCCGTCCCAACGTCCTAACCGGGTAAAAAGAGAGCTACCTAGAGTTACGAAACTTCCTAGCGTAAATCGACATCTAGCGGTATACCTGTACGTTATGGACATTCCATACCACAAGGCCGGCCGGGGTTCCTCCCGGCGCGGCCCCAGGAACCCCTTGCGGCCTACGACGGATGTGGAAGTAATCGTCAACCACCCTTCAGGTATCCATATCGTCCGTCAGGGCTACGAGGACGGCTTCCTCTACGAGTACACGGTCCCGACCGGGATCAGTCTCAACAAGTCAACGTCGTATTATCTGCTTCCGCCCTTCAAGGGGCGGCTGTTGCGCTCGTGGAGCGACAAGAACCACAACTTCTTCGCCATCTGGATTCCCATCGGGGAGATCAACGAGGTTATGAGGGCTGCCGGAGTCCCTCCTGGGAGCCTGCACGGCTTTCCAGTTGGTGAAGTCGAGCTGCTCCACGAAGGTGACCGCTTCAAAGTCGAGCGGATGCGGTACAAGGGCAGCGGTTGGCTGTACCTGGTCCACTTAGAACTCGGCCGGCCGTGGCCGAGCTTCTTCTTCAACCCCGTCATGGCACCAACTCGTGAAGCCCCGATCATCATGGCCGACATAGAGGACGGCACCCTGACAACGGGGTTCTGGGTTGCGGACAGCGCTCCAAACGTTTCGACAGACGACACTAAGAACTGAGATCCGATATGCCCCGAATCAGACCTCGCCGGCATCCGGAGGGGCCCGATACGGGGCCCCCGTCGCACGGATTTCAGAGGCAGATTCCGGGTCGGCGACATGACCCACCAACAGCTCCACAAATAACCCCGTTCTAGGGCCCAGAAGGCCCCCCTGAGCGGGGTTTTTGTATTTTGGAGACCCGGCTACCAACCTTCTGCTAGAAGGCCGGCTACGGCCTCTACAGAGCGATCCCAGACTTGTACTTGGTCGGAGGAGGCAGGACCCTCGGGCTCGCGCGCAGGCGTATGTATGCACCCCCCCACACCCCCGCTGAGCAGGCGAGACCATGATCGTTGCGACCATGTGGCGCCCATGTTGAAAGAAGTAACAAAACCGCAGGTCAAGGCTTCTTTCTTCTCCATCACTGTGACCTCACATCGCGCGCTGTTGAGCGCGCTCATCTCACTGCGCTTGCTCACGTCATCGCCCTTCGCTCTGTCTCGCCTTGCTGTGCCGTGCCCTAGTGCCCTGCCTTGTCTGTGCCCTGCCCGTGTCTCAGCGCCTTGTCCTGCCCTTCTCTAGCGCTGCATGTCGCTCTCTTCCTGCCTGCCTCCCCTTGTCCGCAGTTCGGCCCCTTTCGTGGAAGGGAAACCGCGCACACAAAGGCGTCCACATTCCGCAGATCAGCGCCTTATTCGCCCTTTCTGTTTGCCAACTTCCATCCTCTTGTGCCAAGCTACAGCCATGCCAAGCACGACCGGCCACCACGGCGGAAGGGCAAGGCAGACCGCCACCCGCAAGGGAGGCGGGGGAGAGGTAGCGAGAGTTACCAACCTCCTGTAGAGTGGTGACCACGCCGAACAGGGCGGACCACGACGAACCCGTCAGAGTGCGGGGGAGTGGCCCAACAGCCCAGATCGGCAAAGTCGGCCCTCAAACAAGAGGGTGGAACAATCGCTAGGGGTTGGTAAGATCAGCCCCAGCAAGACCGAGACCGCCCAGCAAGACCGGGCGGCAGGCCGGAGAACCTTTCGGCCGGTGACCCTCTGAGCCTCCCGAGTGTGACGGGAGGCGACGGATCACGGCGACTCAAGCCGGGACCGTAAGCAGTTTGAGAACTTAAGAGCCCGGAGTCCGGGCAACACGCTGCGCCTAAGGCGCGCAATCCAGGCACTCGCTGTGCTTGCTGGCTTGTTGGATTGGCCAGTCGGGAAGCGAGGGGAAGGGTTGCGAACCCCTGGGAATGGCTGTTGCTGCTGAGATGCCGGGCCGGAGATTGAGCCTGAACCGAGCGTTAGGTATCGGTAGATGACTCGTCGGGAACAAAAGGCCCGTCCCCCCATTGCGGGACGGGAAATGGCTGGTGTTTGTCTGATCTAGGTCTGGGGTTACTTGCTACCTGCCCAGCAGATCGGCACCGTGGCCCGGCAACGTACTGCAAGGAAGGCCCGAAAGTTGGCCCCTTGCCCGCAATGCTTGGCGGTTAGGTGAGGCGGGATTCGTGAGAGTCCCGTGGTAATGGCAAGAGATCTCGCCGTCGCTTAGGCGACGGTTATCACAAAAACTCGGTACGGGAGTGGTTTCCCGTGCCATCGCAAGAGGGTGACCCGCGATTGACGCTGAAGACGGTCCCGCGTTTGGGAGCCGTGAAAGTCTCCGCTGATTGCAGCGGGTTGCCTGCAAGAACCACCGCTTCGGCGGTGGCCTAGGGATCACATGGAAGGCCATGCGGTTCCTAGGTCACAACTGAGGGAGATGGACATGATTCGCAAGATGGCAATGGCTCTGGGAATCGCGGCTGTGGCGTTCGCCGGAACGGCGGGCGTTGCACATGCAGCCCCGACCAAGCCCGCCAAGCCGACTGTCGCCTATGCGGCCCACGGCAAGGTGAAGCAGGACGCCTACTGGGCGCTCAGCTACAACCACCCCGGCGTGATCGTCTGCGTCACGAAGGGCGACAAGACAGAGGCGGTCTACAAGGTCGCCAAGTACGCCGGGGCTCACAAGAAGCTCGGCTACTACTGGGGCGGCCGGGCCGCCAAGAAGTACGACCAGCTCTGCACCAAGTAGAGCTGGACACCGCTTCGGCGGTGGTCTTGGGACCACACGAGTGTGTGGTCCTCAGATCACAACTGGAGGTTCGCATGAGCAGGTTTGAGCCGATCAACCGCAGGCCCCTCAACGGTGGATGGCAGCACCTCTACCGCTTCGACAATGGCTTCGGTGCGTCCGTCGTGAACCACTCGTTCAGCTACGGCACGGAGCTTGCGGTCCTGAAGTGGGACGGCGCCGACTACGAACTGACCTACGACACCCCGATCGCTGGTGACGTGATCGGGCACCTGTCCGAGGACGGCGTCGAGTCCCTGCTGGAGCGCATCTCGTCCCTCACCAGCAACGGCCATGCACCGATCTAAGAGGTTGGTAACACCGCTTCGGCGGTGGTCTTGGGGCCCGCAATTGGGCGGGCCCTTGGATCACAACTGGAGGAACCATGCTGATCCCTGACCCCGTGACGCTCACCCGCATTGTGGACGGCTTCATCACCGGCGTCACGTCCGAAGAGGAGTGCCTTGCCGACCTGACCGCGTACTGCAAGGGGGAGTGGCCTCCCGGCTCCTACCTCGCCGAGGGTCGCGACCGTCTGGAGTGGATCGGTCGCACCGACTCTGATGGCCAGAAGCTCTTTATCGGCCAGCGGGTGATGGTCAAGGGCTTGGGCTTCGCTCGGGTGGGCGGTCGCTGTGACATCACGGGTGGTGCCCTGGTCAAGCTTGACCAGGACGCTTCGACGGGCGGCTACAGGGCCGTGGACACCGAACTCATCTGGGCTGGCTAGCAGATACAGCACCGCTTCGGCGGTGATCACGGGATCACGTGGATGGCACGTGGTCCTTTGGTCACAACTGGAGGGATGTGCGCATGGCAGCGGAACCCAACTACAGGGAGATGGCCAAGATCAGCCTGGAGCTTCCCGATTGGAAGAGTAGCCAGGCTTTCGTACTCAGTGAGCAGGCGTGCGCCTACGTCTGGGGTTTCCAGGACGCCTCGGGTGAGCCCAAGAACTCCGATGAGGCATGGGACTTCAGCATGGCCTACTGGGCTCACGCGTTGGACTTCCTCAGCGAGAAGAGTCCCGTCCGGATCAGCATCCCCAAGGCGTTCAAGGTCTGGCGAGAGACCGGCGAGATCAAGGACAGGTAGTCCCCGGCCGGCCTTGGGATACACGTGCCCAGGCACGTCACCGCTTCGGCGGTGGTCACAGGGTCGCGTCGAAGGGACGCGGCCCCTTGGCCACAACCGGAGGACCGGCATGTTCAAAGAGCTGACGGATTCGGAGCTTCAGGAGCTGGGCCGGGCACTCACCGCGGCTTTGCTCAAGCTTGCGGAGGCCCACCACAGCCCCGCCTTCGGGTGGACGTCCAAAGCGGCTAGTGCGACATGGTCCGAGCTACTCGTCCTGGACTACCAGGTCGAGATGGCGATCGAGTTCTACAACGGGAGTGAGAAATGATCGACTTCAGCTACAGCGCGTACTCATATGAGTATGGCCTCAAGATGCTCAGCGGCCTCGGTGAGCTAAAGGGTCTAACCCTGCGCAAGGTCGAGCAGGTCGGATCGACCGAATGGGAGACGCACGAGGCATATGCGGTCCTCGGGGACCACGCCATTCTCGTTGGCTCGTCCTGGGACGAATGGTCCGCGTTCTCCAGGATCGAGGAGTGGTACCACAACCAGGAGAACTACTACCAGGCATTCGTCTAGCAGTCCGCAGAGGGCCCCTCTTTTTTGCCCTCAACTAAGAGGTTGGTACAAAGAGATTGGAAACGCAGTGAGCACGTACAAGCAAATGGTCGAAAAGCCCTGCGGGTGTCGGGTGAATGTCAACGACTACGGCGATTACCAGTCGATCGCCGGGTTCGCCAAGTGGTGCGATCAGGCCAAGGAGCTGATCTCTCAGCTCGCGGCGGTTGGTGGCAGGCGTCGGTGTGTGGCGGACATTGCCGACGAGATCAACGCACACGTGCTGTTCGCCTGATAGGCGGTCCCTAGCCCTCTGACCAGGGAGTAAGCGCTTCAAACGCGCCTAGGGACACCCATTACGGATTCAACCCCCGCCGAAGAAAGGCATTGCTATGCCCATCGACATTAACCCCGATGCGGCTATCCGAGAGGGCTACGTACGGAACATCCTCAAGGTTTGGGATTCCGCCACAACCGATCAGATGGCACGCGGAATGAACTGGTATCGCACCGCAAACCAGCTTGCGGAAATGATTTCCGATGGCAATGTGAATGCGGGTGCGGGCGTTATCGCTGCCCTTTCGGCCAACAAGTCGTGGGGCGAGAACGTCAAACTCGCGACTCGGGCATTTGCTAATGGTGAGCCCACTGGACATGTGGGTGACGCCATTAGAAAGGCCGCTCGGATTATGTCGGGCGAGTCTCCGGAATTGGTCCTACCGATGGATTCCAAGACGGGGCATTTCTACCGGTGCATTGCTGACCCGACCGATGCGGATGCGATCTGCATTGACCGCCATGCCCATGACGTTGCCGTGGGTGAGAGGTACGGGAGTGCTGATCGGGGCCTGGGCTCTAAGAACCGCTATGCGCTTCTGGCGCACGTTTACCGAGAGGCCGCACAGCGCCTCGGAATGCTTCCCCAGGTCGTGCAGGCCGTGACCTGGGTTGTCTGGATCGAAAGCAAGGGGAACTGAAATGCGCACTGCTACCGCCCGCCCTATCCACGTAATCGCGTCGGACATTCGGGCTGAGTGGAAGAAGGTCTACTTCGGCGCGGTGCCTTACCTGGAGGCGATGGAGGAGCTGAAGGAGGTCACGGATATGTACTACGCCGACAGTGCGGATTCCATCATCCGCTACTTCCTGTCCAACGCCTCCACGTTCCGTGGTCCGCGTGCCAAGGAAATCAAGGCCGAACTGAAGGCATTGATCTAAAACAAGGCGGTCTGAAATGACGTGCGACATCTTCATGTGCGAAGACGAGGCAGCGTTTAAGACAGAGATCCGGGCCAGCGAATGGGCCGGGACTTACCAGATCTGCGCCCCGCATGCGACGGGCGAAAGGCGCGTCGCCGGAACGATTCTCAGCGCCGAAAAGATCTGATCGGAAAGGCCGTAGTGAACTACAAGCGGTGCGAATGGGCGTTCTGCAATCACAAAGCGCGCTGGCACCTGTCCCGTAAGAAGCCTACCGGAGGTACTCGGGAAGCCGAGTTCTGCACGGGGCACGCGGTGGACGCCATGTCATATCCCGAATGCATATGGGAGCGCTTCGAGCGCATCAAGGAGGACGCGGAATGACCGATACGAGATTTTCCGAGTACGAGATTCGGATGCTATTCACTCGCCGGGTCACCTCGATCCCTCTGTTTGCGTGGGGCCGGGAGGCTGCGATTGCGGAAGCCCGCCGTGTGATGACGAGCTTGAACGGGATCACCTTCGCGCTTTACCACAACAACAAGCTGATCTTCTGCGACTGGGAGGACGAGGAATGAGCGTCATGAGCACGCTGGATCTGCTGATCAAAGAGAAGCTAGGGGAATTCAGAATGAGCACTGAAGACGCGCTGTCACTGGTACTCAACCGCATCCAGGACGTCGTATACAGCGACACCTGGGGCGGAGTATTCAACTGCGCCACCTGCGGTGAGCAGGTTTACGGGATCGACGACGGCGACTGGCTCGAATGCATCGTGAACAACGCATTCAACCACAAGTGCAAGTCGGTTGAGGTGCTCGCCCCCATGGGCCGTAGCTGAACGGAAGGTTGGGTCTGGCGGCCCTCGGGCCGCTTTACCGAGCAATCCGCTCATTCGAGAAAGGCTTGAGATGCTTCTTTCTTCTCTCACCGGTATGTCCACCATCTCGGTCCACTACTGGAACCTCAGCGCGTACAACTCGGGTGTTCTGATCGGCGGCTGGATCAACCTCGACGAGTGTGAAGACTTCGACGAGTTCCAGGCCAAGGTCTCGAAGGCCACCTTGGGCGCTGAGGAAGTTGTCATGGGCGACTACGAGAGCGACCACGGCGTTTCGTTCTCTGAGTACGAGAGCTTTGAGAAGGTCTGGGAAGTGCACGAGGCGCTTTGCGAGATCAGCGAAGGCGACCGCGACGCATTCACTGACTATCTCGCGCACATCGGCGGGATAGAGCACCTGGATGAGGCGCTCAGAAGCTGGCAGGACGCGTTCTGCGGGAACTTTAAGTCCATTGAGGACTACGCCTGGCATTACGCCGAGGAAATCTACCCGGAGCTGGCTAACTGCCCCCCTGGTTTCAGGATTCAGGTGGACACCATCTCGTGGGAGCAGGACCACTGGATTTCCTCCGAGGGTAACGTCTTCCGCTCCATCTAGCCCGTTTGGGATTGGCGGCCCTCGGGCCGCTTTTCCGAGACTGGCTGGTCTCATGACGGAGGGAATGTGATGGAACTCACCTATGACCAGAAAATCAGCCTTGGTATCGCCGTTAAGCGCCGGGTCGAGTACTTGAGCGATCTAACCCGCCGCTTTCGTGAGCAGAACCACGAGGACGAATACATCCAGTCTGAACTGGCAATCGCCCTGGAGTTGTCGGCTGCACTTAACAGAACCGCCGCCGTCACTTTCGCTACGTACCCGTTCTAAAGCCAAACAAGTAAAGCTCAAACAAGCAAGGAACCGAACATGAAGGTCTGGCGAGTAGCGCACAAGACGCTCACCTACAACGGCTTCCCCTCCGGCCCATACGTCAGCAAGGGCATTCCTGTTGAGGTCCAGGAAGGTCTGGCCCGCATGAACCAGGCCCACACCTTCGACTGTGAGCATCCTTCGCCTGACTCAGACGGGGGCCTGGATGGAATCCGCAACCACGAGCGATGCGGATTTGATTCCCGCGAGGCGCTCGACGAATGGTTCTACGGATTCACGAAGGACCTCCACGACTACGGATTCTGTGTCTACACCTACGACCTGCCTGACCGGACTGTTCGCGTCGGTCGGTTCGGCCAGGTCGTTTTCTCTGTGCAGTACGCACTGGAAACCGGCGTCGAAGAACTGGAGTTCACATGTGCCTGATGTGCGAACAATGCGAATCCGAGTTTACGCCTCACGAGGTACGGCTTAGCTGCACCGTCTGCCTGCTGTGCCAGTTGGTTAACCTGCTCGACCTCCCCGCCGACTTCTTCACGAAGGAGAACTAACAATGGCTAGCAACGACATGAAGGCCCGCAGGCGGATCAAGCGTCGGGCTATGGCCCGTCTCCCGAAGACGACCGGCGAGCCCATTGAGACTCTCGTCGGGGACCAGATTGCGGATGCTCTCCACCTGGTTCCGCAGGACGAATGGGAGCGCATTCTCCGGCTCGCCGTGGTCAACGCCTTTGAGGAGCTGAACGGCAACCGCACCGCGAAGCATGCGTCCCTGTGGATCGAAGGTCTGGAGTTCACCGATGCCGCTTAAGACATACACCGTGACCATCTCGGGCCGTGAGCGCGAGGACGGCGAGAAGCCTTACACGTGGGTTGTGGATGCCGAAAGCCCGCAGGCTGCCGAATCCAAAGCCCTGGAGATTCACGCGTATTCCCAGGACGAGGCATTCGAGGACCTGGAGGTTGAGGAGATCTTCCAGGGTCCTCCGGGTGCGAACTGCGGCTACTTCTGGAATGACATGAGGCCCCCTGAGAACGTCCGGGAGCTGCTGGACCGCACTCGCTAGAGGTTGGGCCTGGCGGCCTTCGGGCCGCCTTACCGAGCTTCTAGCTCGCTTTGGTTGACCCCCTCCACGAAAGGCATTCCCCTATGCAGGTTACGCCCCAGGACCGTCGCGACTACCCCTTCATTCTCGGCTACTGCCACTTCATTGGGTCGTACGACTACTGGACGGCCGAGCAGGTCCAGATGGCCCGTGAGGTTGGCGCTCCCCGGACGGCCATTCAGGTGTGGATCGAACCGGCTCACAACGTGCCGACCTGCCGCACGCTCGACAGCCTCTCGCCCGAGTTCAGGGCCCGGCTCATCAAGCACATGGAAGGCATCGGGCTGATCGACCACGAAATCAGGCTCGCAGTCGCCGCGTAGCGGCTGGGCCTGGGGCACCCCTCGCGGGTGCCCCTTACCGAACCTCTACCGACGTGCTTACTTCTTACTTCAAACAGGAGATTGGAAAATGAGCAACCTCACGAACAAGATGCCGGAACCGGACTTGGTCATGTTCACCGGGCCCATCGGGAAGATGGTGAACGAGCTGGACCCGTTCACGGAAGGCTCGAAGGTCGGTGTACTGACGACCTTGCTGGCTGGGTTCTCCGCCGCCGTGGGCAACCTTCCCGGTGTCGGCACGGGCAAGGGGTCAATGAACCTGAGCTTCTGGCCGGTCCTGGTCGGGCCTACGGGGGTGGCCCGGAAAGGCACGGCCACGGGGATTGCCATGAAGGTGCTGACGGAGGGTCTGGGCACCTTCGGGATCAACAACGTGGTCTACGGGTGCCCGGCTACCGGTCTGGGGTTTGCCGCCGAACTGTCAGAGCGCGCAATCCGTGGAGTGGCTGCCCCGGTCCTCTTCATCGAGGAGGAGATGGACACATTCATCTCCAACAGCAAGCGGGACACGAAGATCGGTACCTACCTGCGCAAGGCGTGGGACGGGGCCACGATCAACCACCGGACCAGCCAGACGGACCTGGTCATCATGAAGCCCCATGTCGCGATCGTGGGCCATGTGCAGCCGAAGAACTGGGGTGCGATCAGCGGCTCCAAGGACGCGACGGGTGGCACCTACAACCGGTTCTTCCCGGTGTGGGTCATGCAGAGCAAGAAGCTGCCCGTGTTCGCGACACCGAACCCCGAAGAGATCATCAAGAAGCTCGGGAACCGGTTCCGGCAGATGGTCAACTTCGCCCAGGAGGTCACCGATTTGGTGGTGCCCGATGACGTCGCGGAGGTCTTCGAGCACAAGCACCGCGAGATCTGCGACGCGCTCACGACCGGTAACGAGGAGCTGGGTCAGTACACCGAGCGGGCCATGGCCTACATGATCCGGATCGCCGGGCTGTACTGCCTGGCCGACAAGCGAACCGAGCTGAAGGTCGCAGACTTTGATGCGGCTCTGGCCTTGGTCCACTACATGGTGGAGACGGTGACGTACACGTTGCCTGAAGCGGAGTCTGACGGCAGCGACATCCCGGCCCGGATTCTCGCCTACATCCGCGAGGCAGGCCCCGAGGGTGCGACGAGCACCGAGGTTGCCCGCAAGTTCCAGCGGGTCAGGGCTGCGGAGATCAGGGCGATCACAGACGCCTGCGTACAGATCAAGACCACCAAGATGCGGTCCGAAGGTGGACGTCCCGCAACCCTGTTCACCTGGGTTGAGGAGATCGCCGAAGAGGACCAGGAGCAGGACCCCAAGCCTCTGCTTGTCGCCTGACGGTCCCTCTGCTCACCGGGTCGGAAGTGTCCGGCCCGGTCGGGTGGGGAGATCGCCATAGCGGTCTGCTAGGTACCACCGAAGGGAGTCCATCCATGGGAGAGACCTTGAAGTTCGGCGCCGCGCTCAACAATGGCGCAATAGTCCTGCACTACACCCCCGGCCAGGACGGGCGGGCCGGGTGCGTGTTCGCCTTCTCCGTCTGGGATGGCCAGTTCGTTAGCTGGCGCACCCCGCGCGACAAGGACGGCAACCTCGGCAGCGTAGAGCTGGGCCGGTACTTCGGCTTGGACTTCGAGAAGGGTTGGCAGGTCCACTGCGAGCGTGCAGGGATCAGCAACGGATGAAGGTGGACTTTGGCTTCCGGCTGGATGTCTCCGAAGAAGCGTGGGCCAGGCGAATGGGGATCGATACCGCCCGTGTGGGTGCGGACGTATCCAACTACGTCAGCGACACGTTGTGGTGGCTGCCCGGCATCGCCGATAGCGGCGCGGTGCCCCGCTGGAAGAAGGACCCGCGTCCACGCGAGGTGGTCGACGGGGTGCTCAGCATGTGGTGCCGGGTGGTCATCGAGGTCCAGGCCGGCGACTGGCAGGAGTGGGCCGGAGTCCCAGCCGGCCGGGCCCGTAGGGATCTCATCGAGTACGTGACCTATCAGCTCGCCCACTGCACCGGTCTGGCTGATGCCGGGGCTCGGTTCACCTGGTCGATCCGGAGTAGAGGCCCCGCGGATTCCACCACGAACGAACTGGCCGCGCTGATGTGGCGCTGGCCGTCGATGCGGGTCAGTGAGTGACCGCGCCGCAGTAGTACGACTCCATCTCAGGCTCGCAGGACCGCCTGCGGGCCCTTCTCTATGCAGGAGGTATCCGATGTCAGGGTGTGGCACGTCCCTTCAGGGGCGCTCAATCTTCGAGATCTATGAGAACAGCATGGCGGCTCACGAGTACGACCGGTGGGTTACGAACTACATCTCGGTCCAGCAGGGGCTGGCCGAGGGGCGGTTTACGTCCGAGGAGGCCGACTGGTCCAAGACCGCCTTCTACATCAAGGAGGCTGGCTCAACCGATCTGACCCCCGTCTCGATGAAGATCCGAGAGCGCAATGGGCTTCACGAGGTGAGCTGGATCTACTGGTCTTACTGGGATGACGGCGAGGATGTATACCTCGTTGACGATGCGCCGTTGGCCTTCAGCTACGACCCGTACGAGGGTCTGACTCGGTTCACGCTCACGATCGTTCCTCGCGCATCCGGGGACGACCCGATCCCGGAGAGCTGGAACGGGACGCTGTTCTTTGAGGAGGGTTGCCCCCTCCGGGGGTTCGACGTCCTCCGCAACGTGTGGGAGTGGGTGGACGCGCACACGTTGGACGTCAACGTCAGCGGAGACCTCCTGGTGACGCCGTACGGCGAGGACCACGGCGTTCCCAACCCCATTGCTACCCGAGAGATCGCGGTCAGGCAGACCCGCTAGTCCCTGTTGAGGAGAGAAGGCATCATGCACCGAATTGTGGATGAGACGCTCGATGACGGAGTTACCCGCCACTTGATGGTCCTGCGTAAGGAGGACTGCGGCCTGGTCGAGTTCGTGATCGAGAACTCCGGGTCTGGGATGACCGCCACGGCTGCGCTCACAACTGAGCCTGAGGACTTGGAGCGGCTGATCAAGTTCCTGATCGTCGCCCACAACCGGCACGTAGACAGCGGCCTGGTGGACGCCCTGAAGTTCACGTCCACGCTGTTCGAGTGACCCCGAGATGGGAGAGAGGGTTGTGATGTCGGGGGTGGCGGCTACGCTCGTGATCTATGGGCAAAGCGAAGCCGTTACTCCTCCTCAGCCAAGTGGCGTGTCTCGTAGTAGGCGCCATCGGGTGTACGGCCACAGGCCATGACCCGCAGGCGAACCCCTTCTACAAGGAGGGTCGGGAAGCGGCCTACGAGGTCACGATGGTGACGCCGTCGCTTCGGGAATTCACCTCCTGCGAAGAGGGGCTAAGCCACCTCAAGGGCCCTGATGGTCGGGTGCGTAAGAGCCTCGGCCGGCCTGAGTCACCAGCGGACGATGATGCCTACCTGGCCGGGTGTGATGCCATGGTCAAGGAGATCCTCGCGAAGCGCGGAGCTACGCAGGCACCGTCTCCTCTGAACGGGTAGCCTTCTGAAACGCAAAAAGGCCCCCGGTCCGAAGACCGGGGGCTTCTTTCTTCTTGCTACGCAGGTGGGCTACTTGATGGGGACGCCCCAACCCGTGAACGGAGTAATTACGGGAACGGGCAGGATTTCGATCGCCGACCAGGCCCAAACGTAGTTGGCAGCTCCGGAGCCGTTGAACGTCATGGTTACGCCGGTTCCGGGCGTAGCCGTCGCGGCATTCTTGTAGAGCATGACGCCGGAGGTTTGATCGACAATTCGGAACGGGAATCCAGTGGCGTCTGCACCCGTCGAAACGGTCCCGGCGAGGAACTCATCGGCAACGCCGATGCCCAGACTGTTCGCGGTTGTCGATGTGTAGGCAGTCACGGTCGTTGAGGCCGTTGCACCGGCAGCGCCACCACCTCCGACAGCGCCCACAGGGTTGACCAGGTCGGCTCCTGTGACGACGAAAAGCTTCATGCCGAGAGAGACGGCCGAGTCTGGCGTAGCGGTAACCGTCAGGGCTCGGCCGGTCACCAGCGGAGCGGTGAAGATGGCCGTGTAGCTGTTGGTGTTGGTCTCTCTCCGCTTGGTCCACGCCAGCGCCGCACCGGAGTTGGTCAGGGTCATGACCCGCTCGAACTGCACCCCCAGGCACGCCACTAGCAGCGAGTTGTTGGGTGGGGTGAATGACGCCGTGGTGACATTGGCCACGGTATTTCCCGAGACCGTAGCCGGAGAAGTCGCAATTGCGAGAGCCATGCAACCTCCTCAGTATGCGGTGATCTGAACGGTCAGGTTCGCACCAGGAATCGTCGATCCGATCTGGTCCACGTCCACCGTCAGATAGGCCCCGTCAGCGAGCGTGGTAACGCTCATCCCCGTGGACTTCGCCGTGTTGGTGGAAACCGCGATTGTGGGCCGGTTGGCCGGAGTGCCGAACACCGTGGTCCCATTGATGTTGACGTCAATGATGATTGCCGCACCGGTAGGTGCGGTTCCCACAGAGGCGCGAACCGAAGAAAGCGTGAGCGTCCTTCCGGTGTCGTTGTAGATGCGGAAGACCCCCACGCCGACAGTGAGGTTTCCTGTCATGGAGAACGGGGGCAGGACCGCCGGGTGGGTGTGAGCCAGCGGCGCGTAAGCCGCGTCGTGGTTGTGGCCGACAGCGGAGTAAGCCGCGCTCCCCTCCGCCGCAGTCAGGTACTGCGGGTGTGGGTCGAGCGCCTCTTCGTGGACGGTGACGTTGGCATCGCTACCTGCCGGGCCTTCCGGACCGATCGGCCCCTGGTCACCAGGGTCACCCTTGACTCCCTGAGGCCCCTGAGGGCCTTCCGGTCCCTGCGGACCGGTGGAGCCGGTGTCACCCTTGGGCCCCTGCGGGCCGATGTCACCAGCCGGGCCGACAGCACCCGGAGTTCCGGGGTCGCCCTTCGCGCCCTGGAGACCCTGAGGTCCCTGGATACCCTGATCGCCCTTGGCTCCCTGCGCACCGGTCGCACCGGCAGCTCCCGGATCACCCTTCAGACCGGGCACGCCCTGGATGCCCTGCGGGCCAGCGTCACCCTTCGGGCCAGTCTCACCAGCGGGACCGGCGGGGCCTTCGGGTCCGGCAGGACCTTCCGGGCCGGTAGCACCGGCAGGGCCCTGGGGTCCTTCGACTCCTGCGGGACCTGCGGGGCCCTGGTCGCCCTGGGGGCCCTGAGCTCCAGCCGGCCCCTCGGGGCCAGCGACGCCGGCCGGGCCCTTGAGGGATGCGAGCCATTCGGCTTCGGTCCCGATGAAGCCCTCCCGGACGGCGATCTCGTAGGCGCTGTAGCCTCGACCGCCCTCCACGTAGCCGACCTCGACGGTTTCGATCGTGTCCTGGGTGTTTACCTCAACGGTGTCGTCAGGGGCCTCGAAACCCAGCACACCCTCTTCGGAGATCTCGACGATGTCACTCACCGGTCGTCACCTCCGCAGAGATCGCGACGGTGCCCTGAATCAGGCGGGTCACGGTCTCGTCGGGGAAGATCACCTCAAGGTCGTAGACGCCCTGGAGCGTCCCCCAGGCCGTAGAGGCGGCGGCCGGTATGAGGATCTGGATCGTGCCGTCCGTGCCGCCCAGGACGAGGCCGCCGTTGATGGTGTCCAGTCGGTGCAGAAGCGTCCCGCCTGCGGACGTGCGGATCTCCATACGTGCCTTGGCTCCGGTGAGGTCCACCGGTACGCCGTTGCGGAGCCAGCGCAGGGCCCGCTTCACGGTTGAGCCCTGGTCAATCTTCAAGCGGTAGATACCTGCCACTTCCAACCTCCTGTTTGAGGGGATGAAAAAACCCCCGCCCGAGCGGGCGAGGGTCGAGAGATCTTTCTTCTTGCTACGGGGTCACTCAGAGGTGCCCGCGCTCTTGTCGTTGTGCAGGAACGAGATGACGGCGGTGAGGACCGCCTGGCCGGCGGACAGGCCCAGAAGCTTCCAGTCAATGTCCGCGCCAACGGTGAGCGAGGTCAGAACCCCGCCGACTGCGACTAGGACGGACGCGATCAGGCCCTGGTAGCCGGTGCGCTTGGCGCGGTAGGCAGCGTTTGCAGCGTTGGTGATCTTCACATCTCCTGCTTCCTCGTTGTCTTCGAGAAGGTGGTCGTCGAACTGGTTGGGGATGGGGCCCACGGGCACGAAGTAGTGCTCGTAGGGGTCGGGGTCCGGAGCGGTAGCGACCAGCACGCCAGCCGGTTCTGGCTCGTGCCGGGGGTTCTGGGGACGGACCTTGTCCTGGTCCATCAGGGCTTGCAGGCTGGCCTGAAGCTCGTTCACATCCACGCGGGGTGTTCCTCCTTACAGGCCCAGGGCCTTGCGGGTAGCGGGCCCGATCTGGCCGTCCACTCCGAGTCGGTGGCGGGCCTGGAAGTCCATGACGGCGACGGTCTGAAGCGGGCCCCACTTCGAGCCGGGCTTGAGGTAGACGTAGCCGAGGGCGATCAGCCGGTCTCGGACGCGCTTGACCTCCGGGCCTGAGTCTCCGACCTTCAGGGGGGAATCCGCGGGCGGCTTACCCGCAGGTGGCGGGGTGGTTTCAGGCCCATCAGACGGGACGCCGGCCAGGGCCTTCCATGTGGATCGGCCTACGACGCCATCAACCGTCAGCTTGTGGTCACGCTGGAAGACCCTCACCGCACGATCGGTGGAGGGTCCGAAGTCTGCGTCCACGGTGAGCTTCGCGCCGGAGGCGTTGAGCATCCGCTGAACGGCCTTGACCTCCGACCCACGATCGCCCTTGCGGATCAGGTGGCCGGGGAAGGTCTTCCCGTCCCAGGGCTTGACCGGCTCGTCGGAGGCTCCCGCGTAGTGGGGGCGGACGTAGCCGTAGATACGGGAGTTGCCCAGGGAGATGGTCTTGCGGTAGCAGCCGTCCCCCTCGCCCTGAACGTTCCCGGCGGACCCGGAGGTGTTGCCTCCGATGGTCGTGATGGAAGAGGCTGACACCTTCTCCACCAGCTCGACGTGGTAGATGCCGGCCGATCCGCCCTTGGAGTACAGGACGAGGTCCCCCACCTTGGGTGTGGAGTGCCAGCGCCTGTTGGACCTCGCCCAGTTGTACTGGGTGATGGTGGATGCGGTGTGCGGGTAGTCGGTGTTCGGCTTGAGCCCAGCGGCCTTGCACCACATGGATGTGGCGGCGGCGCACCAGGGGTAGCCGTAGCCCCCTCCGGGGTAGCC
Organism: Streptosporangium canum; assembly: GCF_900113865.1. Taxonomy (GTDB): domain Bacteria; phylum Actinomycetota; class Actinomycetes; order Streptosporangiales; family Streptosporangiaceae; genus Streptosporangium; species Streptosporangium canum. Next base: position 38,536 of record NZ_FOQY01000005.1, read on the forward strand.
GGGGATTCGGCCGAAGGCGCGGGTGATGGGCACGAGGTTGGACCTGGGGGGTCTCTCCTGCATGCCCAGGTCTGCCCGAGCCTCTGCGATCACCTTGGCGGCGGTTGTCATCGAGCAGACCTCCAAAACAGAAAGACCCCGCCGTTGGCAGGGCCCAGCACTTCTTTCTTCTTGATCAGGGGTTGAAGAGTTGGATGGCGGCGAAGATGGAGCTGGCCACCGCGACCAAGACGGTTACGAAGGTGAGGATCAGCCGGGTTCGCTCGGTGAGCTGCGTGTTGGTGACAGCGTTCTTGTCCACCTCGGACAGGACGTCCTCCAGCTCGTCCACACGCTTGACCAGCTCGGCATGCTTGCCGTCCCCCTGGTCCAGGCGCAGCAGGATGAGCGAAGTCTGCCCGCCGGTCCTCTCGAACCCCACCTCAACGAGGCGCTGCAACCTCTCCAGGGCGATCCCCAAGTACGGGTCGGTCTCGTTCACTCGATCACCCCAACATCCAAGAGCCGGTCAGGTCGACGGTGAGCAGGTTGTTCGATGCCGTTGCGTCAGTGAGGATGGTCATCCCGCCCACCGTGTTGATCAGCGCGGACAGGGAGTAGGAGGCGGTCGTGCCGTTACGGCCGGTCAGGCTGAGAGCCACGGTCGCGGAGGGGAAGAAGCCGGGGGGGAGGGTAAGGACGGTGGTCGTTCCCCGGATGGCAGCCGCAAGCGCAGTGCCGTTCGTCCTGCGCAGCGAGCCTCGGATGTGGACGATGTCCCCCTGGCGGCGTACCTGGATCGGGGAGGCCACCACGTTGCCCAGGCCGGTGGCAAAAGTGGTGACGTCCACCCAGGTCCCCAACGGGATCAGGTCGAGCTTGGCCTGTGCGGCAGCCAGGCCGGCCTCGGCGGTGTCGAGGTCGCTCTGGAGTGAGGCGGTCTGACCCTCCAGGGTTGTGGCCCTGCCCTGAAGGGCGGTGATGGCCGGGCCGTATGCGCCGTCGTTGTTGAACACCTGCGCGGCCGGTACCCACGCACCATTCGAGCCCACCACGAGGTAGTGGTTGGTGATGTCCACCCCGAATTCCCCGTTGTAGGGGGCGGGGTCCAGGAACGGCACGCTGCCTCGGATCGGGCGCACCTGCTTACCGACGAACCAGCGGCGGTCCAAGGGTTCGGTCGTCAGGCCGGTGTCCTTGACGATGTCGAGCTGGACGAGCGGGATCTCGTCCGCTACTTCCATGCTGAGAACCTGACCCACCATGTCGATTCCGCCCTTGATCTGGACGAGGTGGAAAGTCTCCCCGGCACGGTCCAGGCGCAGCGTTATCAGGTCGTGCCTGGTGTTGGTGTCATCCCAGCCTGAGCCGGTGATGTCGAGGTCGAAGGTCTTGGCCAACTTCAGCTCGAAGTAGTGTCCGCCGATGGTGGCCACCCCCGGCAGGATCACGATCTGGGTTTCGTTGACCTTCGTGGCGAACAATCCGCGGTTGCCGTCAGACGGGTTGGCGCTGGTCTCGGGGTAGCCCACGACTCCGGAGAGCTGCCACGTGCTGGCCATGGTCTCCCAATCACGCACGGAGACAACCTGGCCCGGCCCGGTGGCGAAGGGCCAACCGTGCTCGGTACTGGGGGGAGGTGGCATGGTCAAGGTGGACTCCTTAGTCCTTAGCGAAGGGGGTAGTGCCAGGTGACGTCGAGGCTGTTGGAGAAGGGGCTCTCCTGACCGCCCATGACGGCCTTGGCCCGATACCGCAGGATCTTGTAGGGCAGGGGCTTAGTGGACTGTTCGCTGTATACGTGGGTCCGCCAGGTGCCATCTCTCTTGACCGTGGTCCGCTGCGGCACTTGGGTGGCGTTCCCCCATTCAGTGACGCGAGTGACCTCGAATATCAGATCAGATCCGGGCAGGCCCGTGCCGAAGAGTTCCATCCAGGTGGATGCTCGTTGGTTGTGGTTCAGCGGGCCCGCGATGATTGGCGCTGCCAATGGGGGTACCGGATCGGGGGGCCCGGCAATCATGGTGAAGTGGTTAAGCGTCCCGTAGGTCGGCTGGTGTTTGCGGACTTTCCTGACCGCGATAGCCCACTGAGAGCCTGCCGGGAAGTCGGTCGGATTGGTTTTGAGGGTTGCGAACCAGAAGCCCTCTTCGTCCGGTCGGAACAGGCCATCTCCCACGGGCTTCCACAGCCCCGTCGTGTCCTTGGGCGCGTAGTCCAGCTTCACCCACTCGCTGCCATCGGTGGCCAGCGGCCGAGCGTCGTCTATGGCCTGGATGATGACGGTGTCTCCGGGAAAGAACTGGGAGGTCTCCTGAGAGATCGGCAACGGGCCGCCCCCGAGGGAGTCGGCCTGCACTACGAACCACAGGAACGCCGTGGCTCCCAACCATCCGTCGTTCAGCCGCGTCTCGGCCTCGATGAGATGCTTGCCGCCATCGGCCGGGATGGTGATAGTCCGGGGTTGGTAGTCGCCGTTGCTCAGCGTGATCTCGGGGCCGGACACCTTGCCGTCCATCAGCAGCCGACCGGTGAAAGTCCCGGAGGTCTCCCCGTCGTGGGAGACCTTCACGGTCACGTACTTTTCGCGGGTCGTGGGGTTCGGAATCGTCTCAACGACTTCGGCCTTGAGCACCCCAGGGCAGGCGGAGGTCAACGTGACGGATGTACTTGCCGCCGCAGTCGTACCAAGCCTGCCGGTGTCCACGATCTGAACTGTGTGTGAGCGGCCGTCGTTGGGGATCTCGATGGAGAACTTGGCGATCGAGTCGCCGTCCTTCGGCCAAATCACAGGTGTGGTTTTGCGGTAACCGTCGATCTGCACTTCGACGTAGTGTGTGGTGTCGACCTTCGCGGAGACCAAGTAAGCGGTAGCGCCTAGCGGGTAATTGCCGACAGCCGCTGTGTAGCAGCCCCGGCTCTCAGCGGTTATGGGCCCGATGGTCACGTATACACCATCTTCCTAATTGAGCAGGTGATGTCGGGCAGGTCCTCTAGCGGCTCAGGGCCTTCTCGGGTCTCCACGCCATGGACTCGGTCCCACAGGGCCCGGATTGCTGCGTACAGGTAGGGCGTTTCGGTGGAGCCGAAGGTGCCGATGGTCGGCTGGACCAGCGGGCCGGCCTCTACGGTGGAGCTGAGGCGGGCCTCACGGACGACCTCGTCTCGCACCTCGCCGTCGACAATGACCCGGATCAGATCGCCCAGGCCGTAGTCCCGGCCGAACATGACGTTGTTGGTCTCCAACGGGTCGATCGTGATGGAGGCAACTGGGCCCGATTCGAGGTTGAAGGCTTCCACCTCGTCCTGGAGAAGCCGGTACTGCGATGTCCAGGGGGGCGGGTCCTCTGCCCAGCCTTCGGGCTTACCTGGGACCTGCGTCCACATCCAGGGGATGTCCCGCTTGTCCTTGTAACGTTCGGCAGTGACTCCCCACTCGGTTTCAGCGGCGGAGAAACCCGCGTTGGCCCAGGCCAGTGTGTGCTGGAGATCGTCCGGCGTCTCGTAGGGGTCGCCCCACCAGTCGGGGTCGTACATGTGGTTGGTGTAGTAGCCGAACCACCGCTCTGGGCCGGACCTCTCCTTCGTGGTGAAGGTGTAGCCGTCCCCGAGCCCGTTGTCACCGAAGGTGGGTTGCTTCACCGTCTCGGTCCACGTCCGGTTTTTGGTGCCGATCACCAGCCGGGTCGCTTCGGGAGCCTTGGTCATGTAGGAGTAGCCCCGGAGGTTTCCGAACTCGGTCCCGAACCTCACCTCATTGGTGCGGTTGGCGATGGGTTCCAGCTTGAGCAGAATCCCAGGGCCGGTGGCGTTAGGGTCACCGTTGGAGGCGACCTCGGCGGGGTTCGGGTGCCAGATGAAGCGGATACGGAAGCCGTAGACAGCGCTCAGCATCGCCACGAGCTGGTCGGGCTGGTCGAACATGATCTGGGCGCTTCTGGAGGTGTCGTCTCCGAGGAGGTCCGCCGTGGACTCCGGGCCGGGGATGAACAGCCGCTCCAGGCGGCGCATCGGCTGGCCCTGAGTGTTCTCCAGGAACAGATTGCGTAGCACCTCGGCCACGTTGGGCCAGATCGGATTCATCTTCCAGTACCTGAACGCGGAGGCCAGGTGAATATCGGCCTTGGGGTTGGTCCAGGCCAGGCGCTCAGCCATCAAGCAGTTGTCGTCGACCCCGGTTACCTCCACCGTGCCGGCCCCGGCATCCTGGGAGCCCCATATCTTCTTGAGCTGCCGGATGGGTCCGGAGAAGAGGGGCTCGGCTACGCCCTCCTGGAAGACCACGATCCCTCGGCCGGGGGTCAGCATCCTTGACTGAGGGTGGCCGGCCGGGATGGTCATGGTCCATGAGCCGACAGCGTTGTGGCGGACAATCGCCTCGAACTTGGTGTGGGCGTCGGCTTCGCCGACGATGACGAGCGGGGCCAGGTCGTCGCCGCCCTCCGCCTTGGTGCGGGGGAACAGAGACTCCCTAACGAAGACTCGGAAGTTGCGCATGATCAGATTCCCATGAAGGAGGGCAGGTAGGTCGCCACGACGTTCGGTTGGTTGGCAGCCTCCCAGGCGGTCTCCTGCTCGGGGGTCATGCCGGTGGGCTTGTCGATGACGAGGGATATGTGGTTGAGGCCCGGCTGGAGCGCCCACATGTCGGAGGCGATGTCCAGCGCCCACCACATCGAGCGACCTCCGAGCGGGTCGTATTCGATGCCGATCTCGCGCGCCGGGTAGATGCGGATGTACTGGGAGCCCTTGGTGGTCTCGATGACCATGACCTCTCCGGTGGCGATGGTGAGCGACGCGGACAGCCGAAGCTCAGCCACGGTGTTGCCGTCGTCGTCCTTGCGGACCAGTGACAGTCGAGAGGACAGGGGCCCGCGGATTTCCCAGCGAGGCTGAGCCTCGACATCTCCAGGGTTTTCCAGGTCGATGTCGTTGACCCAGATCGGGGTGGAAGACAGGCCAAGGCCCTTGCCTGGGGTCGTCCCGTCCACGCTGAGGAACGGCTGTGCGCCCTCGGGCGGGTCGACGAAGGGGCGAACCAGGTCGTACACCTGGAAGGTGGCGATGGCGCGGCTCGTGTGTTGGAAGTACGGGTGCGGCGTACGCATCACCAGGCCGTACTTGGCCCAGTGGACGCCGTCCTCGGTCCCCTCTCCGCCCTCCATGCCGCTGACGTAGTAGCCGGTGATAGCTCGGGGAGTCTCGGCCACCAGAGATTTGCCGACCTGGGTGTACTCGATCGTCTGGAGGGAGATGAGCCCCCGCTTCGGGTTGAGGCTGGCGATGAAGCGGCGCTTGAGCGCCATCATCTCTGCCCTGGTCGTGCCGGTGATCGTGAGGGGCAGGAAGATCTCGCGGATGGGGGCTCGGGCGAACCGGTAGAAGCCGCCATCGATGGCCGGGTACTCGTCGGCCTTGGTGTCGAAGGCCGGCGCATCCAACCCCTTGGCTCCGGGCTGTAGCAGGACGGCTGCCCCGGTGGAGCCCTCATCGGTCAGGGTGTAGAGGCTTCCGTCCACTCCCCGCAACTGCACGACGGTGGGCTGAAACAGCACGGGCAGACCTCCTGGGCAGGAAGAAAGAAGGGCCCCGGCCGGAGTCGGCCAGGGCCCATCAAGGGGGTGGGGGGAGTTACTTACTTATTTCTCGTAGAGGGTGTCGGCGTAGGACAGTTGCCTGCGGAGAGACTCCTCGGTGGGGACGTTCGGGGCGGCGTTGACCGTGATGTTGTAGACCTTGGTTACCCCGGACCCTTCGGAGGCCGGCTGTTTGTCGGACGACCTGACCGCGCTGATGTAGGTGGCCACCCCAGCCGCCAGCGTGGCCAGAGGCTCGGCACTGGAGTCCAGCGCCTTCACTGCCACCGGCTCTGCCATCAGCATCATCCCCATGGGGGCTGACTCGGGGGCGAAGGAAGGCTCCTGCCCACCTCCACCACCTCCGCCGCCCTCCACCTGAGGTGCGGTGATGGTCGGGCCTTGGAAGGTCTGGTTCAAGCTCTCCAGGGAGGCGATGATGTCCGCCACCGCCGAAGCGACGGCTTCCCTGGCCTGGGACATCGCCGACTGGATCGCCGAGACGAAGCCTGACAGTTGCCCGTGCGAGGCAGCCTGGGTGGCCATCTCCTTGAACTTCGCCACGGCCTGGGTGACGGAGGTGGTGATGCTCTCCAGCACCTTCGCCATGTTCGCCTTCACCGTGGCCGGTGTCTGGTCAGCCGTGGCGGCAGCGTTCATCTCGGTCGGCAGCTTCTTGAAAGCCACGACCGACAGGTTGACGCCCGTTGTGATCTCGGAGTTCACCTTAGTCATCTGGCCGGTGATGCCGGCCACGATCGAGGCGTCCGAAGTGACCACTGAGGCCAGGCCCACGGGGAGCTGTGCGAAGGAGGTCTTGGCCGTCTCCACTCCGGTGGTCACCGCAGTGTTGATCTTCGTCATGATCCCGGTGATGCCGGTGGAGACGTTCTCCGACAGCACCGCCTGGTTCATCCCATCGGGCAGCTTCTTGAACTCGTTCGCGCCCTCGGTGGCCTTCTGCCCGATGATGGTGTTCATCTGGGACAGCTTGGCCGCCAGCTCCTCCGGGGTTCGGGAGGAGTTGATGACCTCCTGCATCACCTGGGGGAGCTTGGAGAAGCTCTCCTTCGCCGTGTCTACACCGGTGGTGATCTGCTGGTTCGTCTCGCCCATCTTGAGGCCCATCATCTGGGCGATCTGGGCTGCCTGAACCTGGTCCGTCATCCCCTGGAGCATGGCCTGAACCTGGGCGATGCCCTGGGGGCCGGCCTCCTGAAGAACGGTCAGGATCTTCTGCATGTTCGCGCCCATGGACGCGGCCAGAGGGTCACCTGAGGACTGGGTGGCCGTGATCAGCGACTGCATCGCGGCGACCCACTTGGAGTCCAGCTCAGTGCCGGTGAACTCGATCGTGTTCAGCAGGCCGAGGAACTGCGTCCGGAAGGTCTCGTTTAGCTGAGCTGATCCGGTCTGCCCGGTCTCCACCAGGCTGTCGATGCTCTCCTGCCAAGAGGTGCGAAGCTCGCGCATCTTGTTCACCGCTTCGGCGACCGCCGTGCCGAAGGTCACCTGGAGCTGCCGCTGGAGGTTGTCTGCGGCCTCCTTGGTGGAGTCGGCCTGGTCAACCAGGCCCTTCAGGTGCTCGGTGGTGACGGTGGAGGTGTGCTGGAGAGTGCCGTTGATCCCATCGACGAAGTCCGCCAGTTGCTGGCCGGCGTTACCGAGGTTGGCGGCCATCGTCGCGGCAGCCTCAGCCGCTGCTGAACCGAAGTTGATCAAACCGGTGGTCAGGTTGGTCAAACCCTCGGCAACCGCCGGATTGGACAGCGTTTCAGCGAAGGAGGCGACCGCAACAGCCAAGGTAGCCAAGACGTCCGGAGCCATCAGGGCGAAGGCCGCAGCCACAGCCTCCAGGGCCGGGGCCATGCTCACCAGGGCGTCGGCGAACGCCTGGGCCGCTGCACCGTAGATTTCCTTGTTCGCGGCGAAAGCGTCGAAAAGCCGCGCAAAGGCGAGGGCTAGCCCATTGATGACGTCGGGCGCAAACGTTGCGAAAGCACCCGCCAGGTTGGCCAGGGACGGCAGAAGGACGGCCATGCCGGACCCGAGCGCCTCGAACGACGACGCGAGGGCGGGGCCCCACTCCGACAGCTTCGTGAAGAAGTCGCCGAAGGCTCGACCGAGGTTCTCGAACCCGGACTTGATACCCTCCCAGAAGCCGGAGTCATGCAGGTTCGCCAGGGCCGTGGTCATGCCGACCAGCGCGTTGCCGACAAAGGCACCGATGGCCTCGGTCAGCGGCCCGAGCGCATCTGAGGCCGCATGCAGTGCTCGGGCCCATGCCTCGTAGGCCGGCTGGCCTTCCTTCAAGGCGTCGGCCGCCTTGGTGGCCAGCTTGCCGATCTCGTCCAGCATCGGCTGGATCGAGGTTCGGAAGGCATCGGTGAAGTCACCGATGAGTGCGTCCCACTCCTCCTTCAGCTCCTTGGAGGACTGCATGAAGCTGTAGACCACCCCGGCGAGGATCAGCGGAATGGCGAGCAAGCCGGCCACACCGACCAGCACGCCACCGATCGCGATGGCTGCCGCACCGGCGGCTGTGACGATCGTGCCGAGTAGCGTCACGATCGCCGCCATGACAGCGGCGCCCGCGCCGAGCTGGAGGATGCCGGACGCGATACCTGCGACCGCACCACCGACCTTGCCCAGTGCGTCCTGGGCAATTCCGCCGCTGCTGATCAGCCCGGAGAAGGCACCCCCTGCGGTGGAGGCCAGCGTGGCGATCCCCGACACGACCTTGCCAACGGCCCCGGAGAGCCCGTCGAAGATGCCTCCGACCTTGCTGCCGATCGAGGAGACCTCGTTGGAGACCGAAGACAGGGAGGTCTTATCGACATCGATATTGATCGTCTTGGTCTCGGGCCGGGTGAGTTCCTTGATCCGGGCCTCAGCCGCGCCGGCATCGACGTCAATGTTGATCGTCTTGGAGTCGGCCTTGGTGATGCTCGCGATGCGGGCGCTGGCCGCGCTGGTGTCAAGGTCGAGCTGGACGCTGATGTTGCGGTTCCGTAGGAACGTCTGCAACGCCGCTTCGGCCTTGGCCGTCTGAAGCTCAACTTCGACGTCAAGCGTTCGGTCGGTCAGAGACTTCTTCAGGTCCGCTTCAAACGTGGCAAGGTCGGCTTCGACCTCGACGCTGATCTTCTCGTTGGACCATCGGGCAAGCTCTGCCTTCAGCTCCTTACCGAAGTCGCTGGTGTCCGGAACGACCTTGACCCCGACGCGCCCAACTTCCTTGCGCGCAGGACTCCCCGCCATGTGTTTCCTCCATCTGGCTCAGGGGCGAGGAGGAGGAAGAGGGATCTTCGAGCCAGGCCCGAGCACGGGCGCAGGGGCGTCCTCGCCCCGCAATCGGGCAAGCAATGCGTTGGGTTGGGTGGCCTTCTCCTCGACCACCACGCCGGGACGGGGGTAGGGCGGGAGCGGCTTGACCTTCTTCGGCTTGTCGCTGTGCGCTGCCTGGTAGAGGTAGGTCAAGGCGTTGAAGGCGTCGTAGAGGTCCGCCATCACGTAGGCGTGCCGGTCCCAGCCGGCGTACTCCGGGCCGCGTAGCGCGGTCACATAGGCGGAGTCGATTGGGAGATGCCTGATCAGAGCCAGGGCCAGCGTGGGGGAGAGCAGTCCGCGGCGAAGGTCCCGCAGGTCCAGTTGGTAGAACCGCAGGAAATCGGCGAACAGCTCATCCCCGTGGCTGTCGATGAGGTCGATCAGGCGGAGGCTTCCGGGCCCTTACCGGCCTCCATCCAGGCGTTGAAGACCTTGGTACGGATCTGCGGGGGCAGGTCGGCCAGGGACTTCTTCAGCGAGTCCTTCTTGTCGGCGGCGGCGATGAGCATGTTCTCCATCGCGTCGATCCGGGCGAAGGTGTCGGCCGTGTCGTCACCGATGACCTTCAGGAGGGCCTGGACGACCTTCAGCTCCTCCTTGCCCAGCAGCATGATCGGCCGCAGGATGACGGTCTTACCGTCCTTGGCGAGGAACGGCAGGCCCTTGTCGGCCGTCTCACGCTCGACCTCTTCGACCAGGTCCTCATACCTCAGAACAGCCACGGGGGCTCCTTTGCATACGTGGGAATGGTGGGAATGGCGAAGCCCCGCCGCACGGCCATTCCCAACGCGTGCGGCGAGGCTCGGTGCCTGGGCGGGTTTCGAGGCCGCGCCCAAGCTGAGGGGGGTTAGGACTGGTCGATGGTGAAGGGCTTCTCGGCGGACTCACCGAAGTTGTTCTCGACCTTCACCTGAACGGCCACGTCGCCGGTCTCGACCGGGTCCGGGACCGTGACGGTGACCTGAGTGCCCAGCGGCGAGGTGATCACGTTGGTGCCCTCGTAGACGCCGAACCACACGGTGAGCGGAGCGGTCAGGTTGGTACCGGTGAGCTGGATCGTCGCGCCGGGCGCAGCCGTGGCCGGGGTCACGGTGTCCAGGGTCGGCGGGGTGATCACGACCGCCTTGCCCCACATGACCGGGCTGATCTCGCCCAGGCCGTTGGAGCCTCCGAGGATGGTCGCCTTGACCGGCATCTCGCTCAGCGCGGCCGGGTCGTAGGTGACGCCATCGGAGCCGATCATCGAGACCCGCTCGTAGTACTCGACCACGTGACGGTCACCGTCTACCGCGACGACGAGCATCGCCTTGGTGGAGGAGGCCGGCACGGACGGGATCACGAACGACCCATCGGCCGCCACGGTGCCGCCGCCGTAGTAGAGCTTGTAGGTCTCCGTGGTGAAGTCGGCCAGCGCCAGGGTGACCGTGTAGACCTTCGGCGGGTTGGTCGTCCGCAGGGCCGGGTTCTGCCAGGTCCCCAAAACCTCCGCGTCGTCGCCCTCGGACTCGTGGGCGATGCCGTTCTCCAGCGAGGTGTTGCCGATCGATGCCCAGGAGACGCCGACGCTCTCGCGCAGGGTGCGCAGGTTGCGGATGTCCAGCGGCAGGGTGGGCTTGGGAGTGCCCTCGGGGGCAACGAACACATAGCCGGTGTTCGGGACGAGGACCGGGTCCTTGGTCAGGTAGGTGGGAGCCATTGAGTTACCAATCTCCTATATGCATGCAGGGGGATGAAGAAGAAAGAAGGGCTTCAGCGCAGCGGGCGGGTGGAGATCTGGTAGGTCCCCTGGAACATGTAGGTGTCGCCGTGCTTGCTGCTCAGGCCGTCGTAGATGCGGCTGGGCGCGTTGACCTCGCGGAAGCGGAACAGGTAGCCCATCTCGGGGCCGTCGATGTAGCGGAAGTTCTCCCGAGCGGCCTTCTCCATGGCGACTCCGGATTGGCGGGCCAGGCGAGAAGCCTCACCGCGCGACGACGCGAACGACTCGATCTCGAAGTAGCACGTGCTGTAGAGGTGCGGCTGCCTGGAAGCGCCGCCTGGGGTGGCACGCACCACCAGGAAGTTCTGCTTGTCCCAGTCTTCGGGGGCCTGGCTGTAGACGCGGGAGCCGGCCTGCGTGAGCAGCTCGGGCATGTAGTGGTGCAGGGCAGCGATGATCGCCTTCTCTGGGTCAGGGATCATCACATCTCCCCGATAGTTCTTTCAATCACGCGGCTGCCAGAGATGTCCGTATCGGACCAGGTGTTGTGGTGGCCGAAGTTGTAGCCGATCGCGCCCTCGTCGCCGATACCGAAGAAGGCGTCCTTGTCTCCCAGTGCCTCGGCCCTGACGCTGCGCGCCATTGCCCCGGTGCGGTTCCTGATGTTCTTCTTCAGCAACCTCGCGCCTCGTTGGGCGGTTGAGATGACCTCGGCATGCACACCCTCCAGGCCGGCCACGATCTCTGCGACCCTGGGGTCCACTGAGTAGCTCAAGGGGTGCCGCCCTTCAGCTCGCACAGCGCGGTGATGTAGTCCGTGCGCCGGGTTCTCCAGCGCTTGGGGTCCTGGACGACCGTCCAGATGCGGCCCTGTGCCTCAATCTGGGACCACTGGCCCAGCTCGGCGAGCTTGGGCGACCACTTGATGACGACCGTGACTCGGGCGGTGTCAGCCCAGCCCTGGGAGGCAAGACGCATGTTGGCCGCCCAGCCGGCTCCGGCGAAACCGGTCGGCAGGAGGAACGCGTTGGCCGAGATGAAGGAGCTGGAGGAGACGGGGCTCTTGCCGCCGCCGTACCCGTCAGACACCCACTCGGTCTTGAAAATCTTGACTGGCTCCGGGGCCCTGTCGAGAATCACGGAGGGCTCCCCTCGGCCGGAGGGGGAACGAGGTGGCTGATGACCTGGATCGAGCCCAGACCACTGCGCCACTTAAACGGCCGAAGCGCCGTCTTGACGTCGCTCGACAGTGCGACCACCGACCCGCCGTAGGCGTAGTTGGTGGACAGGTCACCGACCCGGTCAGCAGCAATTCCGGGGTCAGTGTTTAGATATCGGATCACCTCCAGGCAGGCGACCGCCCTCACGGCGGCCGGAGGGGTGGCGGTGTCGTAGGTGCGCCCCAGGAACGACTCCACCAGTGCGGTCACATCGGTGATGTAGGCGTTGACCTGATCCAGCCGCTCGTCCTCATACACCTGCCCGGTGCGCGCCTCGATGTCGGCAACCGACATCAGCATGGGTGTCTCCAATCGAGCAGGGGCCAGGCCCCCGACCTCAAGCCGGGGGCCCAACCAGTGGGGCTCAGGGGGTGGCCGGCGTGCCCACGACGATCTCGGCCGGGGCGATCACCTTGGCGTCGTAGTGGACGCGGGCCTTGACGGCGTCGGTGAACTTCGCCTCCGGCTTGTAGGTGTCCATGTCGATGTTCGGGATGACCGCAGCGACCGAACCCCGCGTGCCGAGGATCATGTCCACGGAGGTGGCGGCGGTGTGGGTCTGGCCGAACAGCGCCTGCTTGCCCTTGCGGGCGACGCGAGCACCAACGGTGTTGGAGACGACCACCGGGACGCCCAGGACGGAGCCGACGAAGCCGTTCACCATGATGGGAGTACCACCCCAGTGGCTCGCGTCGATGAACTCCTTCATCTTCAGGATCTCGGAACGAACCGAGGTGCCGATGACCAGGAACCGCTCACCCTCGCTGTTGGCGTCGTCGAGCAGCGCGAGCATGTCAACGATCTGGTTGTAGCGGGCGGTGGCCCCGGTGCCCAGGGCGACCGACTCGACCAGGCCGTGGAGCGCGGCGGTGCCGCCGTCGCTGTTGGCGTCCTTGCCCAGACCCGAGGCTGCGGCGGTCTCGATCGAGCCCTGAACGATGGCGGTGGCCACCAGCGCGTCGAGCGCCAGAGCGGTCTTACGAGCCCGCTGGCGGACCAGCTCGCTCATGAGGTCCACGCCCTGCTTGGTCTGGAGCTGGTGGAGGGAGTCCACCTCGAAGTGGAAGCTGGAGCCCTTGGCCACCTGCATCTTGATGTACTCCAGCTCAGCCTTGTCAGCCGTGCCGATGGAGCCGTACGCAGGCACAACGCCCTTGTCCACGACGGTGTCGCGGAAGTGCGGGATGCGGATTACGTCGCCCTCGCGCTTGAACTCGCCCTCGTACGTGGAGGTACCGAAGAGGTTGCCGAGGACGAGCTGGTCCTCAGTGTCCGTCAGGAGCTGAGCGCTCCAGACCTCGGGGACGAAGACGCCGGCCGTGCCGTTGGTGAGACGCGCACCGCCGTCCTTGTAAAGGCCGTTGGTGAAGGTGGTTGCCAAGGGATGTCCTTAGTTCTGGGCATACAAAAGGCCCACGGCGTGCTGCCATGGGCCCGGTATGCGGGGGGTTAGTTTTCGCCGCGCAACACGGCGTCCAGGCGACCGTCCTTACGGGCCTGAGCGATCTCGCGAGGAGACATGCTTGGCAGGTCCGCTCGGGTGAGCTGGCCTGCTGCGCTAGAGCCCTGCGGGCCGATGCCGAGCCCCTGGGCGAACTTGGGCCCCTTGGGAGGGGCGAATTGGCTGGCGACCTGTGCGACGAAGTTGTTGATCGCCTGTGCGTTGACGTCGCCTTCGGCGACGAACTTGGAGACATCGAGCGCTTCAAGGACGGGCGTGAGATCCACGCCGGCCTTGGCAGCAGCCGTCTCCAACTTGTCCTGCGCACGCTGCTTTGCGACGGACTCCAGGGCCTCACGGCGGCCCAGCTCCTTGGCCTCAGCGACCGTACGCTCAGCGTCGGTCATGTTGGCCTCGTTCAGCTTCTCCAGCTCCTTGGAAGCCTTCTCCCAGTTGGCCTCATGCGTCCTGGCGAAGTGCTTCCACTTCTTGGCCTCCGCCTCCCAGTCCGTGTCAGCGTCGCTACCAACCCCCTGATTGGGGGAGGGTGGAGCCGGGGGAGTGTTCTGGTCGGAGGGCGGCTGGTTCTGGTTGTCGTCCATCGGTGTCCTTCTCCATGTCGGATTGGGGAATGCAAAAAGCCCTGACCATGTCGGCTAGGGCTGGCGTGCGTACTGCGAGGGGTTAAGCGGCCTTCTTCTGGCGCTCGACCGAAGCGACCTTGTCCTGAGGTGACTTCGGCTTGGCTTCGCCGCGAGTGGACTGCTGCGGCTGCTGTGCTCCTGGCTGGCCGGGCTTGCCTGTCGGCTTACCGGTCAGGGGGTCCACGAGTTCAGGGCCGTACTTGTCGTCCAGCTCCTTCTGTCGCTTCATCTCCTCCTCGCGCATCGCGTCGAAGCGGAGAATCTGGGTCGGCGTGTAGCCGTACTCCTCCTGAAGCTGACGGACCGGAACGTTGAGTTCCTTCAGCTTCAGCAGAGCGTCGGCCTGCTGCGCCTTGCTGCGGTACTCGGGGTCTTCCCAGATGACCTCCGCGCTGTACGCCTTGGCCCTGGACGTGTCGCCCTTGACCTCAAACGCAAGCCGCATGGCCTCTTCCCAGGACTCGCCGAAGTGCAGCATCCGCTCCTTGGCCTTGGCCACGAGGCCGGCCTCTGCGGCGGTGATGCTCTCGCCGGACGGCGCTTGTCCGCCGTTCAGCAAGAAGTAGTGGAAAGGCACCCTGGACTGGCTGGCCATGTGCTGGACCAGCATGTCGATCAAGACCACGTAGTTCTTGAGGTCGGCCGCCTCGAACTGGCCCCACTTAGCGTCGGGGTTGTCCAGGGTCAGGATGCGGTCCACGTACGCCCTGATCATGGCCTGACGAGCCTGCTCCAGCTCACTGTCAGTGGCGTTGTCCGGAGGCTGCTCGATACCTGCCAAAATTCTCTGCGGGAAGGCAGCGAACTCCGAGGCAACCAGAGCGTCAGCGGCCACCTTGTTGATCGCGTCCTGAACCGGGATGATGCTCGCCAGCTCGCTGAAGGGGGTCAGCTTCAGACGGGTCCGGTTATACAGCGGAACGACCGGGACCTTGTCGAGCGGGTTGTTCTCCCGCTCCGGCCCTGTCCACGTCCGGCCCTCGCCATTGCCCCGCACCTCGGAGGTGTAGACACCGTCCGGCAGCCACAGAGTGGCGTGCTCAACTCCCCAGTCGTCGATGTACTGCTTCATCGCGGCGGCGCGCTTACGCCGACTGCCGGGCTCGTACTGGACGACGACATCCTCAGCGCTCTCAGGAGAGATCAGAGGCATGTCCTCCTCGTCGCCCCACACCACCAGGTAACTGGCCCCGCCCATCAGGGCGTCGATGTGTGCGGCGTTCGATTCGGCGTCCAGCGAGTTGTACTGCCAGATCTCCGTGGCGTCCTTATCCGCGGCCTCCTCCGGGCCCATCCGGAAGCCCTGGACCCGTAGACGCTCGCTGATGCTGTCCACGATCAGCGGGCAGAAGTTGTCCCTCCAGCCCACGAACATGTCGCCGAAGATCTCGCTGAACTTCTGCTGGGCGTAGTTCAGCGTCTTGTTCTCGGAGTCGTAGTAGGTGGCGTACTTCCGTACCTCGGAGCGCTGCTTCGACAGCTTGCCTTCGAGATAGGCGATCCATTCCAGCGGAGTCTGGGGGCGGCCCCCGGTGTGGCCGAGGGCCATGAGTTACCAACCTCTTGTTTGCGGGCATGGGAAAGGCCCTCGGCGTCAGGCCGGGAGCCTCGGGCGGCAGGTGTGTCAGTAGGTGCGGAGGCGTGCGCGCCGGCGCACCCTCATGCGACCGTCAGCGATGGCCTCGGCTCGCGCCTCGTAGGCCAGGACCGCCGCAATCGCGGCGTCGATCTTCTTCTTGGACTTCTTCGATTCCTTGCGGATCAGCAGGCCCTGGGGGACCTCGTAGGTGACCGCGTTGGCGATGTGCCGGGCTAGGTCCGGGTTGCCGTCGTGACAGATGTCCTCAGCCAGATGAGCGGCGGTGTGCATCCGCTCGACCGCCTCGCACATCTGCTTGGCTCGGGCCGGGGAGAACTCGAAGACGATGTCCCGGTTGTCCCTGTCGGACTCTTTGAAGTCCAAGGCCCAGGTGCCCACCACGTTCTGCCAGTAGGACGGGTCCGCGTAGACCCACTCGACCCGGTAGGTCGCCTGCGCCTGGCGCATCCGCTTGTCCACCAGCAGCGTGTCCACCTGCCATTCCCTGAGCGGGTCGTGCGGGTCCTCGTCCAGGTGGATGATGAACAGCTTGCCGTCGCGGAGACGGCAGCCCACGATCGCCGTGGCGTCGCTGTAGAGCGAACCATCGAAGCCAATAGCGATCTGGTCGCCGGCCTTGATCGGGTCGTCGTCCTCGCGCAGGCCATCCCAGACGGGCTTGGCCATCCAAGCGTCGGCGCTCTCCTGGATCTTGTTCAGGTAGAAGCGGTATGCCTGCGCCTGACTCGTACGCGGGTCCTGGATCGCTTCGATCAGGCCCTGGATGTCCACCCAGTGCGAGTCGCCGTACGCCTGTTTCAGGCCCAGCTCGACAGCAGGAAGGTCCTTGAGGTCGATCTCTTCGGAGTCGGCCTCGATGCAGTCGTACAGCAGCCTGCCGTTCGGCTTCTTCAGGAACGCCTCGTAGGTACGCTGCGCGACCGAGTCCTCGTTCGGGTTGAAGGCGTTGGTGGACTCCACGTAGCGCGAGCCCGCGCCGGCCGTCTTGCGGACGTTACGGTCGAGCACCTCGAAGACGGCCACGCCGCCGTTGCTGGGCACCCAGTGGTGCGTCTCATCACCCACCACGAAGGTGGGTCGAGCACCCTCCAGACCTCGGCTGGAGCTGGTGACGGGCTCGATACGACCAGGCCGGCCAGAGCGGAACTGAATCCGCTCCTTACCGATCTCGATGTCGTACTCGTCTTCGGCCGGCGAGTTCGCCAGCATGCCCCGGATCATGTCCCGCGTATTCGCGGTCTGGTCGATCGAGGTAGCCGCGATCTGGATCAGCGGCAGGCCAACTCGCTTGCCCACCGGGAAGCCCTGCTCGTCGAAGTGCGAGAAGCGGGCGGGCCCGATGAACTCGATGATGGCCAGGGCCGCCAGGACTGGGGTCTTGCCCCAGCCCTTACTCCTGCGGAGACAGGCGGTGTCGTAAAGCCACTTACCGCGCTCGTCGATCGCGTACAGCCACAGGATGAAGCGCTTCTGCTCGGGCGTGAACTGCCAGGGATCGCCCGCGTTCTCACCGTCCGGCTGAACTAGGAAGCGCTCGCCCCAGCGCAGGATCTGGTAACCCAGCGAACGCTGCGGGTGGGGGACTCCCTCGGGGAGGTTCCCAGACTGCATGGGGAACCTCCTTCATGTGTCAGCGCGTGCGGCCCCGGCCGCCTCGGGGGGCGGGGGTCCGGGTGGGGGTGGCCGGGTTCTTGCTCGGCGGCCCTCCGCGCTTGGGCGGGACGGCACCCTTCGCCGGGGGCGCGGGCTTGGACTTGGGCGGGGTGGGCTTAGGCTTCGCGGCCATGGGTGATGCCTCTCGCGCAGGTTGGTGTCAGATCAGGCACCGCCGAGACTTCGATACAGCTCGAAGTCCGCGACGTTCTCGGGGAGCTTGTCGGGCTTGTCGGAGCCGGACTTGTCGGCGTCCTTCTTGCCCATCCGCAGGCGCATCCGGTCGGTGACCGTCGCACCCAGCAGTGACTCGTTCTGGCGAATCTCGGCCAGAGCGTTGTGGCCTGGCCGGCGGTAGTAGGACTCGACCAGAGGGGCGAGCATCTGGAGCCTCTGCCAGTCGGTGGCCTTGAAGGACTCGGCCTGCTCGGACTCAGCCCAGGTGTCCCACCAGCGGCAGGTGGCCACCGAGTAGCTGTCGCGCTTGAACAGCTTGCGCAGCTTGTCGGGGACGTCCTCGTCACCTTCCAGGTGGGAGAGGTCCACGGCGTTACGCCGGACGGCGTTCTCCTTGGGGGCCGGCCCTCGGCCTGCCATCAGGACTCCTCGGAGGCCCTGAACCGGGCGCGGGCGGAGCGGTGCTCGAAGGCGGGGAACAGGTCAACCTCGTAGACCTCGTCCACGATCTCGACCGTTGGCCTGGCGCCCTTGGCCCTCCGCTTGTCGCCAGCCTTGACGGCCTGCTCGCTGGCCGGCTTGCCTCGCTCAGCCGTCATGTTTACC
This sequence comes from Streptosporangium canum, assembly GCF_900113865.1. GTDB lineage: Bacteria > Actinomycetota > Actinomycetes > Streptosporangiales > Streptosporangiaceae > Streptosporangium > Streptosporangium canum. The sequence continues at coordinate 56,461 of NZ_FOQY01000005.1, forward strand.
AACCTCCTGGTAGAAGAAAGAAGAATGTGGGGTGCGCGGAACCCGCCCTCACACGCACCGTGCCTGTGCCCACCGGCTAGAAGCTCGGTATCGCTCGGGCTACCCGTCTGGTGATCAAGCTTCAGGAGACTCGTAGTCGTTGAAGCAGAAGAAGTTGACGTCGCACTCGTCGCAGTCGGCGTCAGGGTCGTCCCATCGGGGACAGCCGAGTGCTTCGGAGTCTGAGGACTCCAAGTCCTCGGAGAACTCCTCGAAGTCACCCTCAGGACCGCGCTCAAGGAGCGCGCTGAAGGATTCGTCTTCCTGGCCCCGCAGGAAGCAGGGGACCTCGCAGTACCCGCAGAAGCCGCCAGGGCCACAGTTTGCATCGGTCATCGGTTACGCGCCCGACCTCGGGCAGCCTCCTCGCGGCTCTTGGATTGGTGGCAGGCATCGCAGATGCAGGCCAGGTTGCTCAGATCCCACGAGCCGCCTTCGGCGACCGGGTCGATGTGGTCCACGATCCGACCGGGGCCGCCACAGACGTAGCAGCGCTCTCGGTCACGACGTCGGGCTCGACGCATCAGCGTCGCGGCGTTCTTGGGCCGCGTCTGGTTCCGTGGGCTCGTCTGAGCCCAGGGCACGTAGTGCGTTGGGCACATGCCCTGGTTGGTGGCTGCCTGTCGGCAGTCCTTCTTCAGGCACTTGGAGGGTGCTCTAGGCAAGCTCACCTCCGGAGTCGGAGACGTAAGGAGGTGTTGGAGTGAGAAGTAAGTTTCTCCAGGTGGATCGGCCTGGAGGCCGATCCTTAGTAGGAGTTACTGGTTAACGATCTAACGAAACACCTTCGGTGTTTCTTAGAACTAGTTAGTTAACCGGTACCCCCCTTACCCCCCATGAGGGGGGAGCGGGGTTAGCCCAAGGGTGGACTTTTCCGGGAGGGTCCGAGCTGGTGGGGGTGGGGCTGGAGCGCGCTGAATGGGTGCGCCGCTCCTCTGCCCTTCCCACCAAGTAATGGTGCGGACTTTTCCGAAAAGGTCCGGAACAAGTTGAAGGGAGACAGGCTGTTGCCTGCCTCCCCCTTCTCACCTACCTATAGAGCGGACTTTCGGGATTCGTCCTACCGGGTCAGGTCCCGTGTTCCCCGTGTCGCCTCCATGGCTGCTTCTCGCAGGGCTGCGTCGCTGGCTCTGCGCTCTGCCATGGCATCGTCTGCTTGGCGTCCGGCGGCCTCCAGGGCTCCCGGCTCCACCGTGTCCGACACGGCGTTGATGATGCGCTGCTGGAGGTCGTCCGGGAGGAACAGGTCAAGGTCGGGGGCCTTGGGGTTGCCTGCCACGTACAGGCGGACTCCGGTCTTGCGCAGGAAGTCGCAGCGGACCTCCCAGGAGGGGTTGCGCTCCCAGAACTGGCGGAACGTCTCGCCCGTGCCGGACTCCTGCCACCGCGATGGGATCACGGGCAGGGCCTCAAGCTCTGCCAGAGCTGCCTCGTGCTCCTCCATCGCCTTGAGGACTGCGGTAGCTCCGGCGCTGCCCGGCTTCAGGTGGATGAGGTTGCCGGTCAGGTTTTCCAGGGCCTCCTGGAGTTGGCGGATGTCGGCTGACCTGTCGGAGCCAGGGATGTATGTCCTGGTCATGATTTCGAGGTCGCCCGCGTTGCTGAGGAAGGCGTCCTCCAGGTGCGTACGGAGGATCTCCAGGGGCCAGGACGTCACGTAGGCGCAACGGGTACCGACCTGGCGCGTCTTGCACAGGTAGTAGTCGTGGCGTCTTACCGAGCCGTCCTTCAGTTTCCGGGGGGCCGAGTTCGAGTAGTACACCGAGCCGCAGGCGCAGTAGAAGATGCCCGCCCAGTCGGTGGTCCGAGGGGTGATGTTCCGGTTAGCGCCACCGCGACGGGCCAGCACCTCCTGGAGCTTCTCGAACTCTTCGAGGGTGAGGATCGGGTCGGCCCACTGCACGGGCAGGCCGGCCTTCTTCTGAATCTCTCCCTTGTAGACCGCGTAGCCCATGAGGGCCGGATTCGTCAGGACCACCCGGAGCACAGTGTTTGACCACTGAGTGCCCTTCACGGCGGCCTCGGCCTGCTCGCCGCCTTCGAGGGCTTTGACGTGGCGCTGGTAGTCGCGGGCGGTCAGGATGCCGCGAGCGTTCCAGTCCAGGACGATCATGCGTATCGAGTGTCCCTTGTTCACCAGGCGGTCGTATGCCTCTCGGATGAGCGGGCCGGTGACGGGGTCGATGCCGAGACGCCAGCGCAGCGCCTCGCGGTGCAGGACGCGGATTGCCCGGTAGCCGAAGGGCCACGAGCCGCCCGACCAGAGGCGTTCTTCTCGGTACCACTCAAGCTGGTTGAGCTTCTTCGTCCTGACGGAGTTGCGGTAGTTGGCGGCCTGGGCCGCTTTCACCGAGGCGATGAGGCGGCCGTTGGGTGTGGTGATGTCGAAGGAGGGGTCATCGAGGACGACGATGGTCTTGCCGTTCTCCAGCACCCATCCGACGAAGGCAGCCCAGTGCAGGTCGTCGCGGGTGATCCGGTCCTGCTCGGTGACCATCATGCCGTCCCACTCGTGGATCAGCGGAGCTGTCAGCCACTGGCCGAGTGATGGCCGCTTGTCCAGGTTGACCGCCCCGGACACGGTGGCGTCCTCAACCCAGCCGGCCACTGTGTGGTGGCCTTCTCTGATCGCTTTCGATAGCTGGACCTCTTGGCGAGCTAGTGCCGAGGACTGCTCTGTGTCCCGGCTGATCCGCTTCACTGCCAGCACGCGCAAACTGACTCCTGGTGTCTGAGTGGTGTCACCAGGATATTGAGACGGTTTGGGCTATCGCAAGTCCGACGTGTCGGATGTTAGGGATTCCAAACGATCAAGGGTGGGCGGCTGAGGGCGGGAACGCGCTGGCGGGTGGCGATGTTGACAGCCAAATAGGAGCTT
>NZ_FOQY01000005.1:59387-434396 GCF_900113865.1 Streptosporangium canum
TTCACTGCCAGCACGCGCAAACTGACTCCTGGTGTCTGAGTGGTGTCACCAGGATATTGAGACGGTTTGGGCTATCGCAAGTCCGACGTGTCGGAGTGCAGCCGGATGCCCTGCAGCTTGCGCCGGGTGAGCAGCGCCGCCAGCGCGTGCCCGCCCTCGTGCGCGATCGTGATCAGACCCCGGGACAGCTGCCACGAGGCGGACCACGTCACCACGGCCAGCGCCGCCAGCGCGGCCAGCAGCACGATCCACAGCGGCGGCCCCGCCTGGGGCGTGGTCAGAGTGACCCAGACCTCGGACAACGATCACTTCTCCTTCACGGCGTCGGAGCAAAGCGTCCCATGACATCCGGTGTGCTGGCGATAAAGTCGTGGATGTGCAGAGCATCATTCCGGAACCGGTCGACGCCGACGTCCCCGCCTGGTGGCGAGGTCTGGGCCTGCCGGGTCTGGCGGACGTGCACGTCCACTTCCTGCCCGAGCGCATGGAGCGCCGGGTCTGGCACCACTTCGAGAACGGCGGACCGCTGATGGGGGCGGGGTGGCCGATCCACTACCGGATGCCCGTGGAGGAGCGGGTCGCGCGCCTCGGCATGCCGGAGTACGAGGAGTTCTTCGGGATGGCGGAGACCTTCGCGAACGTACGGCTCGACACCACGATGACCTTCACCGACTTCGCCGAGCGCCGCATGCCGTTCCCCGCTCGCCTCGGGCCGCGGCTGCGTGACCTCGGCCTGGCGGGTAAGGTCCTGCTCGGCAGCGACTTCCCGAACATCCCCCACCCCTACGCACACCAGATCCACGCGCTGAACCGCCTCGGCCTCGGCGAGGACTGGCTGCGGGCGGTGTGCTGGGACAGCGCCGCCGATCTGCTTGGTCTTTCTCCCGATGACACCCGGTCGCCGGGAGAACGATGATCGGGGGACCCGCGTGAACGACCAGAACGCCGTGCTCATCAGGACTTTCTACGACGCCTTCGGACGCTGTGACCCCGACGCGATGGAGCGCTGCTACCACCCCGAGGTCACGTTCGGTGACCCCGTCTTCCAGGAGCTGGAGGGCCGCGACAGGGTCATGGGCATGTGGCGGATGCTGCTCGGCCGCAACCGTGACATCGGGGTGGCCGTCCGGGACGTCAGCGCGCGCGACCACGACGGCTCGGCGCACTGGACGGCCCGTTACACCTTCGGCAGGACGGGCAGGGAGGTCGTCAACGAGATCGACGCGCTGTTCCGGTTCGAGGGCGGCCTGATCATCCGGCACCACGACGAGTTCGACTTCAAGCACTGGTCCAAGATGGCCCTGGGCCGGCCGGTGGGGCTCTTCTTCGGCTGGACCCCGATGTTCCGGGCGACGATCCGGGGTAGGGCGATGCGGTCGCTGGAGGAGTTCATGAACGTCGGATGAGGAGTGGGACGTGGCTGATCGGCGGATGAGGGGCGTGCGGAGCCTGATGCGCGGGCGTTCCGGAGCGGTGCGGGACTCTCCCGAACGGTCGATGGACCCGCGCTCCGCCGGCGACGAGCCGCCTTCGCCCCGGTCGCACGTCATCGACAACGCGATCTACGTGAACGGGCGGCGGACGGCCACCCCCGGATCGCTGCCCGAGGCGTTCGAGTGCCTGAAGAACACCCCCGACAGCATGGCCTGGATCGGCTTCTACCGGCCCGAGGACGCGGTGATCCTCAACGTCGCGGAGGAGTTCGACCTGCACGAACTGGCGGTCGAGGACGCCATCGTCGCCCATCAGCGGCCCAAGGCCGACCGCTACGAGGACACGCTGTTCGTGGTGCTCCGCCCGGCCAGATACGTCGACGAGGCCGAAGAGGTCGACTTCGGCGAGCTGCACCTCTTCGTCGGCCGGAACTTCGTGATCACCGTACGGCACAGCGAGGCCCCCGACCTGTCCCAGGTCCGCCGGCGCATGGAGGGCGATCCCGAGCTGCTCGGCCAGGGCCCGCAGGCGGTGCTCTACGCCATCATGGACGCGGTCGTGGACGGCTACGCCCCGGTCGTCGCGGGCCTGCAGAACGACATCGACGAGATCGAGGTCCAGGTCTTCGGCAACGAGCCCGGCGTCTCCCGCCGCATCTACGAGCTCTCGCGCGAGGTGATCGAGTTCCAGCGGGCCACGGGGCCGCTGCTCGGCATGATCGAGGGATTCATCGCGGGGGCGGCCAAGTACGGGGTGGACCAGGAGCTGCAGAGATACCTGCGCGACGTCGCCGACCACGCGATCACCGTGGCGGAGCGGGTCAGCGGCTTCCGCCAGATGCTTCACGACATCCTCGTGGTCAACTCGACCATGGTCGCCCAGGCCCAGAACGAGCACATGACCAATCTCACCGAGGCCAGCAACGCCCAGAACGAGGAGGTCAAGAAGATCTCCGCCTGGGCCGCCATCCTGTTCGCCCCCACCCTCGTCGGCACCATCTACGGCATGAACTTCGACGACATGCCCGAGATCCACTGGGATCTGGGCTACCCGTTCGCGGTGCTGCTGATGGCGGGCGTCTGCACGACCCTCTACGTGGTGTTCAAGCGCCGGGACTGGCTGTAGGCCTCCGCCGGGCCGTGGGTTCCGTCCGGGCGCGGGCCTGGGCTCCTCCCGCGTCCGCCGCGCACGCCGTCACTCAGGACACGCGCACGCCGTCACCCATGAGAACGGTGAATCGCAAAAATGCAAATACTGCATTTAGCTGTATTGCGGGCAGTCGGCGCTCTGTCGGCGAATGAAATGCCCTGGAATGCGATATGTCCAGGGCATTTCCGGGTCGCGCGGAGGGGTCTCATCGGACGCTCCTGACAGGAAGGCGGCTACCGCGTCTGGAAGTAGAAGCGGTAGTCGGTGCCGTCGTGCAACATCGCCACCCGGCCGGTGTCGCTGGTGTCGGGGAAGTCCTTCAGATTGAGCTGGGGAATCGAGTTGTGGCCGTACTGGTATTCCGCCGCGTCGCCGTTCCACGAGCCCTGGGAGATCCTGTCGTCGCACCCGTAATGGAAGGCGTAGATCCGGTAGGCGGTGCCGTCGTGCAGCATCGACCAGCGCGACCAGTCGGTGTCGGGCGGGAAGCCGGTGACCCGCAGGGCGGGGGCGTGCTCGCCGTAGGACCACTGGTAGGTCGCCGTGCCCGGCACCCAGACGAACTGGTACAGGGTGCCGGGGTCACCGAGCCTGTGCAGGTAGGCGTGGTAGGCCCCGCCGCTGTGCAGGAGCGAGACGCTGCCGCTGTCGGCGTCCGCCGGCACGCCCGTCAGCGTGAGCACCGGGATCGAGTGGTAGCCGTAGGCGTACGACGTGCCGTCCCAGGCGAACTGGTACAGCGTGTCGCGGCTGCTGCCTCGGAAGGCGTACAGGCGGTAGAGGGTGCCGTCGTGCAGCACTGACCAGCGCCGGAAGTTGGCGTCGGCGGGGGCGCCGGTGATCGGGAGGTTGGGGAGCGAGTTGTAGCCGTAGTGGTAATTGTCGCTGCCGGGAACCCAAGCTCCCTGATTGACGGAAACCATCGACCGACCCTCCGTGTGTGAAATAAAACGACCGACCCTCCATGTGCTTCGTCATGAAACAGTAAATCAATCTGTTGATTTTTTGGGTTGAATCATTCCGGGTTTCCCGGAGGTCCTCGACCGTTCCGGCGTCGGCGGCGAGTTTGGCGGCCAAAAGTGACCGTTCGGATATTTCCGAAATATGAGGCATGGGGGGCGGCAAGCCCGGCCGTGAGATCTCAGCCGGGCAGGACCGAGAGGCCGGACTGGGCGACGATGGCCTGGAGGGCGGCGACGTGGGCGGTGTAGGCCGCGCGCCCTTCGCGGGTGAGGCTGAACCACGTCCTCGGGCGCTTGCCGACGTGTCCCTTGCGGATCTTCACGTAGCCGGCCGCCTCCAGGGCGCTCGCGTGCTTGGACAGCACCGAGTCGCTGATGTCCAGGTTGTCGCGTACGAAGGCGAACTCGGCCTCGTCGGCGGCCGCCAGCAGCGAGACGATCTGCAGCCGGGTCGGCGCGTGGATCACCGGGTTGAGCTGCGGCGTCATCGCTGCGTCGTCCCTGCCCTGCGAGCGGTCCGGGTGGACATCCACCGGGCCAGGAGGGGGGCGGTGACCGCCGCGACCGCGGTCATGATCACGCCCATGAGGGTGCGCGGGTAGGCGATGTCGGTCCCCGTGAACCACCACGCCAGCGCGGCGCCCCCGGCGCCGGTGGCGATCATCCAGGCCGCGAAGCCGGCCCACGCCCATGGATCCACCACGGAGGGGTGAGGGCGCAGGTTCGCGTTCCGGACGTCTCTCACGAACTTGAGCACGGCGACGGCGAGGCCGGCCGTCAGGGCCGGCACGGCGATCCAGAGCCACCGCGCGGGCGTGACCTCGGTGACGAACTGCATGCCGGTGACGAAGAGCCAGACCGCCACCGGGTACCAGGCAGGGAACATCGGCGGTGCGGAGCGAAGGGCTCGGTGCTGCGTCTCGTGGACCTGGGCCAGCGTCCGCGCGGCGTCTTCGGGGGTGATGTGCATGATCTACTCCCTAGTTCTTTCCTGATTGGAAAGTACTTTCTACTTTCCAATCCGTCAAGTATTTTCCAGGGCTACCCCGTTCGAGAGTGCCGCCGATTTGCACATCGTTGAGCAATTTGGTTAACTGCACAGCAGTGTGCAAATACCGATATATGGGCAGTTGAAGGGGGTAGTCGCATGGCCGTCCTGGACACGGTCGCCACGGGCGGTGCCCGGGCGCGGTCGAACAGGCTGCGCATCCTGGCGGTCGCCGCACAGGAGCTGAGCCGTAACCCCCAGGCGAGCATGGACGACGTCGCCCGCGCGGCGGGGGTCGTCCGGCGCACGCTCTACGGGCACTTCCCCAGCCGGGACGCCCTGATCGACGGCATCGCCCAGCAGGCGGCGCGCGAGGTCACCGAGGCCTTCCACCGCGGCCAGGCCGACGCCGACTCGCCCGACGAGGCGATGGCCCGCTTCACGCTGGCCGTCTGGGAGGTCGGCGACCGCTACCGGCTGCTCATCGCACTGGCCCAGCGGAACCTGACCAGCGCCGGGATCCACGAGCTGCTCCGTCCCGTCCGGGAGAAGGCCGCCGAGCTGCTGGAGAACGGGCAGCGGCTCGGCGTGTTCAGCGACCACCTGCCGGCGCCGGCGCTGTCCTACGCCGTGGAGTCGATGACGCTGGGACTGCTCCAGGCGGTGAACGACGGGGCCTGGGAGAACGGCGGCGCCGTGGCCGCGGCGACCGCGTGCCTCATCGCGGCGGGCGTACCGGCCGGCCGGGCGGCCTCGGTGGCGGAGCGGATCGCCGCGGCCCGGGCGTGAGCGCGGCCGGCGTCCCCGTGACGTCGCCGCACCGATCACCACCACTTCTTTCCGGGGGAGAGAAACAGACATGACCGACCACGCCGGATCCACCAGGATCCCCCAGCCTCCGATGCGCCCCATCGTCGGCAACGCGCTCGAGATCGACTCCGACGCGCCGGTGCAGAGCATGATGAGGCTCGCCGCCGACCTGGGGCCCGTCTTCCGCATGAGCGTCCCCGGGAGGGAGATGCTCATCCTGAGCTCGCGCGAGCTGGTGGCGGAGGCCTGTGACGAGTCGCGCTTCGACAAGCACGTGCACGGGCCGCTGGAGCACATCCGCGACTTCGCCGGAGACGGGCTGTTCACCGCCTACGGAGAGGAGCCCAACTGGGCCAGGGCCCACCGGATCCTGATGCCGGCGTTCGGCCCCGCCGCGATGCGGAACTACTTCGACGACATGATCGACATCGCCGACCAGATGCTGACCAAGTGGGAGCGCCTGGGCGCCGACCAGGACATCGACGTGGCCGACAACATGACCCGCCTGACGCTCGACACGATCGCGCTCAGCGGGTTCGGCTACCGCTTCAACTCCTTCTACCAGCGGGAGATGCACCCCTTCATCGACGCGATGGTCCGGGCCCTCAGCGAGGCGGGGGGCCGGTCCCGGCGCGTGCCGCTGCAGAACAAGCTCATGTTCGTCAGCCGGCGGCAGTACGAGGCCGACGCCGCGCTCATGCACGACGTCTGCGACGAGCTCATCGCCCGGCGCAGGCAGGCCGATCCCGGCGAGGCCCCGCGCGACCTGCTCGGCCTGATGCTCAGCGCCGCCGACCCCAGGACGGGGGAGCGGCTCGACGACGCCAACATCAGAAACCAGCTCGTCACCTTCCTGATCGCCGGGCACGAGACGACGAGCGGCCTGCTGTCGTTCGCCGTCCACCTGCTGCTGGACAACCCCGACGTCCTCCGCCACGCCCGCGACGAGGTCGACCGCGTGCTCGGCGCGGAGACGCCGCGCTTCGAGCACCTCTCCCAGCTCGGCTCCATCGACCAGATCCTGCGCGAGACGCTCCGGCTGTACCCGACCGCGCCGGCGTTCGCCGTACACGCCAAACACGACACGGTGCTCGCCGAGCGCTACCCGCTCAAGAAGGGCGACGTGCTGTTCGTGCTCACGCCCTCCCTGCACCGTGACCCCTCCGTGTGGGCCGAGCCCGAGCGGTTCGACCCCGCCCGGTTCGCGCCGGGCGCCCGGGAGAACCTCCCCGACAAGGCGTGGCTGCCGTTCGGCAACGGCAGCCGCTCCTGCATCGGGCGGGCGTTCGCGCTCCAGGAGGCGACGCTGGTGCTGTCGATGCTGCTGCAGCGGTTCGAGTTCTGGACACCGCGGCCGTACGACCTCAAGGTCAAGGAGACGCTGACCCTCAAGCCCGAGGGGCTGCGCATCCGCGCCCGTGTCCGGCAGGCCGTCGAACGGCCGGCCCCCGCGCCCGAGCCGTCGGCCCCGCCGCAGGACAGGCCGGTCACCGCGCACGGCACCCCGCTGCTGCTGCTGTACGGCTCCAACTCCGGCGCGTCCGAGGCGTTCGCCCGGCGCGTCGCGGGTGACGGCGCCGCCCGGGGATACACCGTCCGGGTGGCCCCGCTCGACGAGCACGTGGGCAGACTCCCCGCCGAGGGGGCGGTAGTCGTCGTGACCGCCTCCTACAACGGCCGGCCGCCGGACAACGCGCGCGACTTCGTCGCCTGGCTCTCCGACGTCCCGCCGGGCGCGCTGGAGGGCGTACGGTACGCCGTCTTCGGGTGCGGCAGCCGCGACTGGCTGTCCACCTACCAGGCCGTCCCCACCATGATCGACGAGAGGCTCCGCGACGCCGGCGCCCAGCGGGTCGTCGCCCGGGGCGAGGCGGACGCCGGCGGCGACTTCTTCGGCGACTTCGAACGCTGGTACGCCCCGTTCTGGGAGAGGCTCGGCGAGAGCCTCGGCGTCAAGGAGGGCGAGGTCGAGACCGGCCCGCTGTACGAGGTCGAGGTGATCCCCTCGCCGAGCGCCGAGCTGGTGGCGCAGAACCGGCTCGGGCTGGCCACCGTCGTGGAGAACCGGGAGCTGGTCGACGTGGGATCCCCTCTGGGGCGCTCCAAGCGGCACATCGAGTTCGCCCTTCCCGAGGGCACGACCTACCAGACCGGCGACTACCTCACCGTCCTTCCCGAGAACCATCCCGAGCTGGTCGAGCGGGCGGCCCGGCGGTTCGGGATCCAGGCCGACGCCGCCGTCGTCCTGCACTCCAGCCGGGGCGCCATGGCCGCGTCGCTGCCGACCGGGCAGCCCCTCTCCGTGCGGGAACTCCTCGGCCACCACGTCGAGCTGTCGGCTCCGGCGACGCGCAAGGACCTCGAACGGCTCGCGGAGCACGCCCAGTGCCCGCCGGACCGCGTCCGCCTGTCGGCCCTGGCCGGCGACCCCGGACGGCACCGGCAGGAGATCCTGGACAAGCGGGTGAGCGTGCTCGACCTGCTCGACACCTACCCCTCGCTCGACATGCCCTTCGGGGAGTTCCTGGACATGCTGCCCGCGATGAGGGTCCGGCAGTACTCCATCTCGTCGTCTCCGCGCTGGAACCCGGCGCACTGCACCCTGACGGTGGGCGTGGTGGACGCCCCCGCCCTGTCCGGCGTGGGCAGGTTCCGCGGCATCTCGTCCACCTACCTCGCCCGGCTGCGCCCGGGAGACCGGGTGCCGGTCGCCGTCCGGCGGCCGAACGTCCCGTTCCAGCCTCCGGCCTCGAACGACACGCCGGTCATCATGATCGCCGCCGGCACCGGGATCGCGCCCTTCCGCGGCTTCGTCCAGGATCGGGCCCTGCGGAAGGCGGCCGGCGAGCCGGTCGGGGAGACGCTGCTGTTCTTCGGCTGCGACCACCCCGACGTGGACTTCCTCTACCGCGAGGAGCTGGCACGGTGGGAGGCCGACGGCGTGGTCCGGGTGCTGCCGGCCTTCACCCACCAGCCGGAGGAGGAGGTGACGTTCGTCCAGCACCGCGTCTGGCGGGAGCGTGACCGCGTCCGCGATCTCTTCCGGCGGGGCGCCACGGTCTACGTCTGCGGCGACGGCCGGCACATGGCGCCCGCCGTACGGGAGAACCTCGTCAGGATCTACCAGGACGCGACGGGCGGCACCGGCGAGGAGGCGACCGCGTGGATCGCCGAGGTCGAAAGGAACGGCAGGTACGTGTCCGACGTCTTCGGATGATCCCACCGTCGATCCGGCCGCGCCGACCGGCGGGTCACCCCGCCGGCGACGCGGCCGTGAGCCGGCGATCCCCGCACGACGGCCCGCGGCCCGCCTCGCGAGCGCTCAGCCCAGCAGCTTGCGGGCGGCGTCCTCGATCTCGCCCTCCGACAGCAGCACGTGCCTGGAGGCGTCGCCCAGCGGGATGAAGCTGTCGGCGGAGGTCACCCGGGCGATCCTGCCGGTGAAACCGGCGTCGAGCAGCTCGGCGACGATGCTCTCCGAGACGCCGCCGGTGCGCCGGGTCTCGTCGGCGATCAGCACCTTGCCGGTCAGCTCCGCCGCGTGCAGCAGGTCGTCGATCGGGAGCGGCGACAGCCAGCGCAGATCCAGCACCCGGCAGCTGTATCCCTCCGCGGTGAGCCTGACCGCGGCGCGCAGGCTCATCCGAACGCCGTTGCCGAAGGTCACGATGGTCAGGTCACGGCCGTCGCCGTAACTGCGGGCGCGGCCGATCGGGATGTGCGTCTCCGCCCAGCGGGCCGGCGGCGCGTACGGCGAGAGCCAGCCGTTGTCGCCGTCGTCGAACAGGTCGCGGGTGTTGTAGAGGGCGATCGGTTCGAGGAAGACGCAGACGCTGCCGTCGGTGCGGGCGGCGGCCAGGCAGGTGCGCAGCATCGAGGCCGCGTCGTCGGGGCGGGCGGGAGAGGCGACGACCAGGCCGGGGATGTCGCGCAGCGCGGCGACGGAGTTGTCGTTGTGGAAGTGGCCCCCGAAGCCCTTCTGGTAGGCGTAGGAGGCGACGCGGACCACCATCGGGTTGCGAAAGGCCCCTCGGGAGAAGAACGACAGCGTCGCGGCCTCGCCCCGGATCTGGTCCAGCGCGTTGTGCAGGTAGGCCAGATACTGGATCTCGGGCACCGGCAGCAGCCCGGAGACGCCCGACCCCAGCGCCAGGCCGAGCACGGCCTGCTCGTCGAGGAGCGTGTCGAACACCCGGCCCGCGCCGAAGCGTTTCTGCAGGCCGCGGGTGACGCCGTAGACGCCGCCCTTGCGGGCCACGTCCTCGCCGAAGACCAGCACGTCGGGGTGGGCGGCCAGGGTGTCGGCCAGGGTCCGGTTGATCGCCTGGGAGAGGGTCAGCGGGCCCTCCAGCTCGGGCAGCCTGCCGCCGAAGGCCTTCTCCCTCGAAGCCGCGGCCACGGTGCTGGCCGGGGCGACGGCCTCGGGGGTGCGGGGGGCGAGGGGCTCCATGATCTCGACGGCCGAGGTCAGCCGGGAGCGCCGGGAGCTCTCCATGGCCATCTTGAACAGGTGCTCGCGCGTCGTCTCGTAGCGGGTCAGCAGCTCGTCGGGCGTGGTCAGGCCCGCCTCGACGAGCAGGCGGGCGGTGGCGACGAGCGGGTCGCGCGCCAGGTCGGCGTTGATCTCCCGCTTGGTCCGGTAGGACAGCTCCACGTCGGAGCCGGCGTGGCCCATCAGTCGGACGGTGCCGATGCGCAGCAGGGCGGGGGAGCGGTGCCTGCGGACGTGCTCGGCGGCGGCTCTCGCCACGTCGTGGACGTCGGCCAGGTCGCAGCCGTCGGCCTCGAAGTATTCCAGCAGCCGGTGGCGGGCGGCCGCCACCCAGCCGTCCGGGGTCCGCACGCTGATGCCCAGGCCGTTGTCCTCGCAGACGAACAGCACCGGCATGGCCAGCCCCTGGTAGGAGGCGTAGGCGGCGGTGTTGAGCCCGGACAGGGCGCTGGCGTGGTTGGCCGAGGCGTCGCCGAAGCCGCACACCGCGATCGCGTCGCCGGGCCACGCGCCCGCCAGGCCGAGCTGCCGGGCGCGCTCGATGGCGAAGGCCACGCCCACCGCGCGCGGCAGGTGGCTGGCGATCGTGGAGGTCTGCGGGATCACCGCCAGGTCGGGGTGGCCGAAGACCTTGTGACGGCCGCCCGCCATCGGCTCCTCCGCGGAGGCGGTCAGGCCCAGCAGGACGTCGCGCAGCCCCTCCTCGGGCAGGCGCCCCGCCATCACGGACCGGGCCAGGTAGAAGGCCCCCGAGCGGTAGTGCAGCAGGGCGGGATCGGTGACACGGACCGCCGCCGCCACCGCGACGTTGCCCTCGTGCCCGGCCGAGCCGATGGTGTAGAAACCCTCGCCCTGCTCGCGCAGCCAGCGCGAGGTGACGTCCAGGAGCCTGCTGCCGAGCTGGAACTCGAACAGTTCGCGGCATCGGGCCCCGGTCAGGGTCGTCCCCTCCCGTACGGGCATGCCGGGATCACGCGGGGCCCCGGGGGAGAGGGCGGTCACCGCCTCGGCGAAATGAGTCTCAACAGTGTCGCGCGCCACAGCTCGATTATGTCCCCCCCGACGCTTCCCGTCCCCGGCGTTGAGGTCTTTCGGCCTTAAAGAGGCGATGGACCGGTCCTATTCGACAGTTATTAATAACAACTTGTCAGATCTATCAACCAATTGCCTTCTCTGTACGTCTACTTGAGAGAAGCAACGTGGCACCCTCATGCCGCGTTCAGCCAACGGGGAGGATGGACAACCCGAATGTTGCAACGCACCCGAGCCGTCATCGTCGCGGTGGCCATGGGAGCCGGAGCCTTCGCTCTCGCTCCTTCCGCGACGGCTGCGGCGGGAACCTCAGCGGATCCTGTCGTCTCCAATGTGGAGATCGCCCCCAACCCGGTCGTGGTGACCGGATCACCGGTCACGGCGAAGTTCAGCTTCACCACGACCGCCGCGGGCAAGGCCGAGTTCCAGATCAAGGCGCCGGGCGTCGGCGTCTGGACCTCGCTCGACCTGAAGCCCAGCCCGCACGGCACCGAGACCAAGTGGACCGCGTCCAAGACGTTCGACGCCAAGAGCACCGCCGGGCAGTGGAGCTTCCTCGCGATCGCCCACAGCGGCGACGGCAAGGAGGACTCGGCGCGCGGCAAGTTCGCCGTCGACGTCAGGAAGGCCCTCGACACCAAGATCGTCGACTTCGACGCCTCTCCCGACGACGTCGCCAAGGGCGCCGGCATCGAGGTCTCCGGCAAACTGCTGCGTGACAGCGGTGGCTGGAGCGGATACGGCGGCCAGTCCGTGACGATCACCTTCCGGGAGAAGGGCACCGACGCCTACCGGCACGTCGCCAAGGTCGGGACCGGCCGCAGCGGCTGGTTCAAGGCCAGGGTCAAGGCCGACGCCACCGGCTGGTGGCGTGCGGAGTTCGCCGGCAACGGCGGCGCCCGCGCCTCGGTGAGCGACACCGACCGGGTCGACGTCAAGGTCGCCCCCAAGGTCGTCGACAGCCGGATCGTCGACTTCGGCGCCCGGCCCGACCCGGTGGACGAGGGTGACAGGCTGAGCGTCCGCGGACGCCTGCAGCTCGACACCCGGCACGGCTGGGACGGCTACGCGGGCAAGAAGGTCGCCATCCTGTTCCGCGCCGACGGCTCGTCCCGGTGGGACGACGTGGCCCGCGACTGGACCGACCGCGACGGCCGCTTCGGCGCCGACGTGACGGCCAGGCGTTCCGGTCACTGGCGTGCCGTGTTCGCCGGCGACGACGATGTCAGGGGCAGCAGCAGCGGCGCCGACCACGTGACGGTCGCCCGGCCCCAGCCGGAGCCGGAGCGCGCCGCCAGCCGCGTCGTCAAGTTCAACGCCTCGCCGGAGCCCGGCCGCTACGGCCGCTACCTGAAGTTCACCGGCAAGCTCCAGGTGGACGACTCCTCGGGCTGGGAGGGCTACCGCGGCAAGGTCGCGCTGTACTTCAAGGCCAAGGGCTCGCACAAGTGGAGCTACGTCAAGACCACGCGGTCCAACGGCAGCGGCAACCTCTACACCAAGGCCAGGACCTACAAGTCCGGTTACTGGAAGTTCGTCTTCAAGGGTGACGGCGACTTCTACGGCGACTCCAGCCGGAGTGACTACGTCCGCGTCGTCAGGCGCTGACGGTGAGATCGGGACCCGCTCCCCGTGAGCGGGCCTGACAACAGACGGCGGCCCGGGTGCTCGAGCACCCGGGCCGCTCTCATGTCCCCGTGCGACTGGCCCCGTGCGACGGTGTCGCCCCCGTGGAACGGCATGTCCCGGGCGGCGCGCCTGACGGAAACCTCCGGTGCGACGGCGCCGAGCGGCTCTCGGCAAGCCATCCGGCTTGCTGAGATTCGCTTTGCCCGGAGCAGGCATGGCCGGTGCGAGCATCTCTCTGGAAGTCAGAGCCGATCATGACAACTGGGGGATAAATGCTGCGGAAAGTGATCCTGATCCTGGTCATGGGCGTCGCGGCCGGGCCGCTGACCGGGGTGACCGGCGCCGGGGCGGCCGGACCGCCGCCGGCCGCACCCGCCGAGGCCGTCGCGCCCGCTGAGCCTGTCGCGCCTGCCAAGGCCGCTGAGCCCGCCGTGCCTGCTGCGCCTGCCAAGGCCGCCGATCCTGCTGAGCCCGCCGAGCCCGCCGAGCCCGCCGATCCTGCCGCTGAGCCCGCCGGTCCTGCCGCGCCTGCCAAGGCCGCCGATCCTGCCGAGGTCGCGGAGGTCGCTGATCCTGCCGTGCCCGCTGCACCCGCCGTGCCTGCCGAGCCCGCCGCGCCGGAGGTCACTCCGCCCCCCGTCGCCCCCGCCGTCCCGGGGCCCGAGCAGTCGCCCGCCGCACCCGCCGTCCAGCCGGCCCAGCTGCCGGCCGTCGCCATCGGGTCCGTCTCCATCGGCTCCGTCACCTGGAAGGACATCAAGTTCGGCGGCGGCCTGTGCCCGCCCACGTCGCCGTGCGCGACGGCCGGCTGCGGTCCGGGCCACATCTGCGTGCCCTCACCCAAGCAGTGCGTCACCACGCCGTGCCCTCAGTACGACTGCGTGTCGCTGGTGCCGCTGCCCATGCAGCCCGCCCCGGCCTCCCGGCCGATGGCGGGGGCCCCTTCGGCGGGCAGCTCCGCCCCCCTGCCCATGTGACTTTTCCCTCAGGCTCACCTCCTCCGCGTGGCCGCCCGGGGCGCGGGGCGGCGATCCCCGTCATGTGGGCGCGGTGCCGGGCCGGGGCGCGGGAGAGGGGCGGGGAAACCCGGCCGTCGCGTGGAGTGCCCTTTCGCGGGGGGTGGGCTATGGTCGAGATGATGAGGGAACCGCGGTGGGTCACACCCAGGCCCACTGCCGCAGCGGCCGTGGTGGGCCTTGTTCTCGCGGTCGTGCTGTCGGCCGTGGCCCCTTCCTCGTGGTCCGGCGGGTGGCGTCCCGCCGACGCCGACACCAGCCTCTGGATTCCCCAGACCGCCGGCGCGCACCCGTCGACCGCGCCGAGGCTCGTCCCGGGCGGTACGGAGCACCTGCCGACGGTGGGACAGCTCCGCCATCTCCTCGGCGTGAGCGCCATGGCGGTGGCCTCCGTCCTCGTGCTGCTCGCCTGGCTGAACGCGGGCCCGGCGGCCAACCCCCGGCGCGGTGTCCAGCGGATCGTCACCCTGCGTAGCCCGCCGCCTTCCTAGACTCCCTCCCCTTTTCCGATCTCCGCCGGGCCGTGGGCCCGGTACAGGAGTTCCCCGGGTCATGCGCCGCCGTACGCCCGCGCGTGCCCGAGATCCGGCTTTCACCCCGGCGGGCCGTCACCGGCCCGCGCCACGGTGAGTCATTCAAGGAGTCGATGTCGTCATGGGTGACATCAGATCGGCAAGCAGGCTGCTGGAGGAGTACCGGCGGCACACCGCGCAGCTGGAGGAGTTGCGCGCCCTACTGCACGAGCGGCTCGCCGCCGCGCGGGCGGAGCGGGACTCCCTCACCGAGTGTGACCAGGTGCCGGGACCCGCGACGGCGGACGGGCCGGTCCCGCTCGCCTGGAGGCGTGCCGAGCGCGCCAGGAAGGCCGTCGCCGAGATCGAGGCGGCGATCGAACGGCTGGACTTCGGGCTCTACGGCACCTGCCTCCGGTGCGGGGCGTTCATCGCGCTGGAACGGCTGCGCCGTGCCCCCCATGCCCGGCACTGCGCCGTCTGCGGGCACACCGCGCGGCGCTGACACGCGGCGCTGACACGCGGCGCTGACCCAGGGCGCTCCCGGCCTGCCCGCGCCACAGCCCGTGGCCGGTTCAGACAGCTTCGAGTCGAGTCGAGTCGGTTCGGTTCGGTTCGGGCTGACTCGTGCTGGTTCATGTCGCCCCGGACCGGGGCGGGCCGGGTCTCATCGAGCCGGACCCCGTCCGGCCGGAGCGGTCCCGGCCTCCGAGCCGGTCCGCCGCTGCCGCCATGCCGCCGCCCGGCCCGCCGGCGCGCCTTCCCCACCTCACTTCCCGCATGCCCCATTTCCCGAAAGGACCAAAGCATCATGTCCGTCGACACCCACCTCAGCAGCGTCCAGCTCGACATCGTCCGCGAGGAACTGGAGGGACAGCTGTTCCGCTGGACCAGGCAGCTGACCGACCTGGAGACCGCGGTGAACGACGACGCGGTGGAGGTCTCGACGAAGTCGGGGATCCTCGCCGACATCGTCTCCGCCGAGCGGAACCTCGCCGTCGTGCGCCAGGCACTTCAGGACGTCACCGAGCTGACCTACGGCCGCTGTGACGGCTGTGGGCTGGCGATCCCCTTCGAGCGGCTGAAGGCCCGTCCTCTCGCCCGCTTCTGCATGCTGTGCCAGCGCCGTCACGAGACCCGCTGAGACTCAGGTGCCCGTGGCCGCCGGCGAGGCGGCCGCGGGCACCCGAGACCGATGAACGTTAAAGATCCCTAACTCTGGGCCCGCGCGAGCGCCGCGCGGGCCATGCTCCGCAGCAGCCCGGCCATCGCCTCCGGGTCGAGCTCGCCCGCACTGTGCGGGGTGGAGTTGAGCAGGCCGAAGACGGCGTGGGTGGCGGCGCGCAGGCGTGGCGGGGGGCAGCCCGGGTAGAGCTCGCTCAGCACGGTGACCCACTCCTCCACGTAGAGCCGCTGCAGGCGGCGGATCTGCCGGCGGGCGGGCTCGGGGACGTTGCCGAGCTCGCGGTCGTGCACGGTGATCAGCGCGGGGTGGCTGAGCGCGAACTCGATCTGACCGGTGAGCAGCGCGTCCAGGGCGTGCTCGGCGTCCGGAGCCTCGGTCACGCGGTTGGCCGCCGAGGTGTGCAGGCGCTCGCTGACGTCCAGCAGCATCTCCGCCAGCAGGGCCTCCTTGCCGCTGAAGTGCCGGTAGAGGGCGGGGCCCGAGGTGCCGACCGCGCCGCCGATGTCCTCGATGGAGGTGCCGTGGAAGCCGCGGGCCGCGAACAGCGCGGCGGCCGCCTCCAGGATCTCCGCGCGCCGTGATCCGCGACCGCGGGTGAGTGGCTGGGCAGTCGTCACACCTCGCATGGTAGACGGTGAGGTTAATGATGACTAACATCGGGAGCGGAGTTAGCAACCGTTAACCCACGGCGACGGAGCCGGACAAGGGGGCTCACATGAGTGGCTGGCCGGTGCTGCGGAGCGCCTGCGACCCGGGTGGCGAGGGGTTCAAGGGCAACGCGGAGGTCAACGAGCGCCTGGCCGCGGACCTGAGGGAGCGGCTCGCGGTCGCCGGGCTGGGCGGTCCGGAGAAGTCCCGGGCCAGGCACGTGTCGCGCGGCAAGCTGCTGCCCCGCGACCGGGTGGACGCCCTGCTCGATCCGGGCTCGCGCTTCCTGGAGCTCTCCCAGCTCGCCGCCACCGGGCTCTACGGCGACGAGGCCCCCGCAGCCGGGATCATCACCGGAGTGGGCCGGGTCTCCGGCCGCGAATGCGTGGTCGTCGCCAACGACGCCACGGTCAAGGGCGGCACCTACTATCCCGTCACGGTCAAGAAGCACCTGCGGGCCCAGGAGGTCGCCCTCCACAACAACCTGCCGTGCGTCTACCTCGTCGACTCCGGCGGCGCGTTCCTGCCCAAGCAGGACGAGGTCTTCCCCGACCGCGAGCACTTCGGCCGCATCTTCTACAACCAGGCCACCATGTCGGCGCGCGGCATCCCGCAGATCGCCGCGGTGCTCGGCTCCTGCACGGCGGGCGGCGCCTACGTCCCGGCGATGAGCGACGAGGCGGTGATCGTCCGCAACCAGGGCACGATCTTCCTCGGCGGCCCGCCGCTGGTGAAGGCGGCGACCGGGGAGGAGGTCACCGCCGAGGAACTGGGCGGCGGCGACCTGCACGCCCGCGTCAGCGGCGTCACCGACCACCTCGCCGAGGACGACCCGCACGCGCTCAGGATCGTCCGCGACATCGTGGCCACCCTCGCGCCGCGCCCCCCGTCCCCGTGGGAGCGCGTCCCCGCCGAGGAGCCGGCGCACGACCCGCGCGACCTCTACGGGATCGTCCCCGCCGACACCCGCACGCCGTACGACGTGCGCGAGATCATCGCCCGGGTCGTGGACGGCAGCCGGTTCCTGGAGTTCAAGGCCGAGTACGGCGCCACGCTCGTCACCGGCTTCGCCCACATCCACGGCCACCCGGTCGGGATCATCGCCAACAACGGCATCCTGTTCGGCGAGTCCGCGCTCAAGGGCGCGCACTTCATCGAGCTGTGCGACCGCCGCGCCGTGCCCCTGGTGTTCCTGCAGAACATCAGCGGGTTCATGGTCGGCAAGGCGTACGAGGCCGCCGGCATCGCCAAACACGGCGCCAAGATGGTCACCGCCGTCGCCTGCGCCCGGGTGCCCAAGTTCACCGTGGTCGTCGGCGGCTCGTTCGGCGCGGGCAACTACGCGATGGCCGGGCGCGCCTACTCGCCCCGGTTCCTGTGGATGTGGCCCAACGCGCGCATCTCGGTGATGGGCGGCGAGCAGGCCGCGAACGTGCTCTCCACGGTCGGCAACGCCGACCCCGACGCCATCCGCAGGCAGTACGAGGACCAGGGCAACCCCTACTACTCCACCGCCCGCCTGTGGGACGACGGCGTCATCGACCCTCTCGACACCCGCACCGTCCTCGGCCTGGCCCTGTCCGCCTCGGCCAACGCCCCCCTCGAACCCGTCGGCTACGGCGTCTTCCGGATGTGACCGCACCCATGACTCACCCACCCGCTCCCCAGCCGCCTCGCGGGGGCCGCTCATGATGTTCCACACCGTTCTCATCGCCAACCGGGGCGAGATCGCCCTCCGGATCATCCGCACGCTCAGGAAACTGGGCATCCGCTCCGTCGCCGTGCACAGCGACGCCGACGCCGGAGCGCGGCACGTCCGCGAGGCCGACATCGCCGTACGGCTCGGCGGCGGCTACCTCGACATCGACCGGATCCTGGACGCCGCCGCGGCGACCGGAGCGCAGGCCGTGCACCCGGGATACGGATTCCTGGCGGAGAACACCGCCTTCGCGCGGCGGTGCGCCGAGGCCGGGCTGGTGTTCGTCGGCCCGCCGCCGGAGGCCATCGAGGCCATGGGCGACAAGATCCGCGCCAAGGCCACCGTCTCGGCGGCGGGGGTGCCCGTCGTCCCCGGAGGCGCCGAACCCGGCGACGACCTGGTCGCCGCCGCCGAGCGGGTCGGCTTCCCGGCGCTGATCAAACCCTCGGCGGGGGGCGGCGGCAAGGGCATGGTGCTGGTGCGCGCGGCCGCCGAGCTGCCGGACGCGCTGGAGTCCGCCCGCCGTACGGCGGCCGCCGCGTTCGGCGACGCGACCCTGCTGATCGAGCGGTTCGTGGAGAACCCCCGGCACATCGAGATCCAGGTGATGGCCGACACGCACGGCAACGTCATCCACCTGGGCGAGCGCGAGTGCAGTCTCCAGCGCCGCCACCAGAAGATCATCGAGGAGGCCCCGTCCCCGTTGCTCGACGCCGCGACCAGGGCGAGCATGGGCGCGGCCGCGGTCGAGGCCGCCAGGTCCGTCGGCTACGTCGGGGCGGGGACGGTGGAGTTCATCGTCCAGGGCGCGACCGGCGACTACTACTTCATGGAGATGAACACCCGGCTCCAGGTCGAGCACCCGGTCACCGAGCTGGTCACCGGCCTGGACCTGGTCGAGCTCCAGCTCAGGGTGGCGGCCGGCGAGCCGCTCCCGCTCGCCCAGGACGAGGTACGGCTGCGCGGCCACGCCGTCGAGGCCCGCGTCTACGCCGAGGACCCCTCCCGGGGCTTCCTGCCGACCGGCGGGCGGGTCCTCGCGCTGCACGAGCCCGGCGACGTCCGGGTGGATTCCAGCCTGATGGCCGGCGGTGTGGTCGGCAGCGACTACGACCCGATGCTGTCCAAGGTCATCGCCTGGGGGCCGGACCGGGCGAGCGCGCTGCGCCGGCTGGACGGGGCGCTCGCCGCGACGACCGTGCTGGGCGTGCCGACCAACATCGCCTTCCTGCGCGCGCTGGTCACCCACCCGGAGGTGGCCGCCGGAGACCTCGACACCGGCCTGGTCGAACGTCACCTCGACGCGTTGGTCTCCCGCGAGGCCGTCCCCGGCGACGTCCTGGCCACGGCGGCCCTGGTCCTGCACCACGAGCGCGTGCCTGTGACGCCGGCCGACCCGTGGGAGGTGCCCGACGGCTGGCGGCTGGGTGAGGCCGCCTGGACCACCTGGCGGCTGGAGGGCCGCGACGGCGTGATCGAGGTCCGGGTGCGCGGCCTGCCCGGGGAGGGAGCCGAGGTGGCCCTGCCCGGAGACGACGCCCGGACGGCCCTGCGGGCGAGGCTGTCGGCCGACGGCGACGACCTGCTGGTCACCCTCGGCGGAGCCCGGCGGCGCTACGCCGTCGCCCGGGACGGCGACACCGTCTGGCTCGGCCGGGACGGCGACGCCTGGGCGCTCACCCGCCACCACCTGGGCGATCCCGGTGACCGGGCGGGCGCCGGCGGCGCCGGGGACGGGGTGGTCCGCAGCCCGATGCCCGGCACGGTCCTGGTGGTCAAGGTGAGCGCGGGCGAGCAGGTCGCCGAAGGGCAGCCGCTGCTCATCGTCGAGGCGATGAAGATGGAGCACACCGTGACCGCGCCGGTCGGCGGGGTCGTCGCCGAGCTGCCGGTCCGCACCGGCCAGGCGGTCGACATGGACGCCGTGCTGGCGGTCGTCCACCGGGACGGAGAATCGTGATGCGCGAGCCGTACGGGATCCCGGCGGTGGGACGGGGAGTCGCGGCGGAGCGGCCGGGGACGGAGGAGTCATGATGCGCGAGCCGTACCGGATTCCGGCGGCGGGGCTGCCGGAGCGGGTCACGATCTACGAGGTCGGGCCCAGGGACGGGCTGCAGAACGAGTCGGCGATCGTCCCCGTCGAGGTCAAGGCCGAGTTCGTCGCCCGGCTGGCCGCCGCGGGGCACCGGGTGATCGAGACGACCAGCTTCGTGCACCCCACGTGGGTGCCCCAGCTGGCCGACGCCTCGGAGCTGCTGGCCGGCCTGGAGCGGGTCCCCGGCGTGCGCTACCCGGTGCTCGTGCCGAACCAACGGGGTCTCGACCGGGCGCTGGAGCACGGCGTCCGGGAGATCGCCGTCTTCGCCAGCGCCACCGAGACCTTCGCCCGCAAGAACCTCAACCGGACGCTGGAGTCGCAGTTCGAGATGTTCGAACCGGTGGTCGCACGGGCGCTGGACCACGGCCTCACGGTCAGGGCGTACGTGTCGATGTGCTTCGGCGACCCCTGGGAGGGTCCGACGCCGGCCGGCCAGGTGGTCGCCGTGGGCCGCAGGCTCCTCGACCTGGGCTGCTCCGAGCTGTCGCTCGGCGACACCGTCGGCGTCGGCACCCCCGGCCACGTGAGCGCGCTGATCGAGGCCTTCGGCGGCCCTTCCCGGCTCGCCGTGCACTTCCACGACACCTACGGCCAGGCGCTGGCCAACACCCTCGCCGCCCTCCAGGCGGGTGTGACCGTGGTGGACGCCTCCACCGGAGGCATCGGAGGTTGCCCGTACGCCGAGAGCGCCACCGGCAACCTCGCCACCGAGGACCTGGTGTGGATGCTGCACGGCCTCGGGGTCGAGACCGGGCTGAACCTCGAATCGCTGGTGGAGACCAGCACCTGGCTGGCCGCGAAGCTCGGCCGCCCCAGTCCCTCGCGGGTCGTCCAGGCACTGGGAACGGCCCCGGCGACCGATCAAGACGTCAAGGAGTGACGATGCCCAAGCTCAACGACGAGTACGAGGACCTGCGCAAGACCGTCGAGGCGTTCGCCCGCGACGTGGTGGCCCCGGTGATCGGGGACCTCTACGAGCGTGCGGAGTTCCCCTACGACATCGTCCGGCAGATGGGCGCGATGGGCCTGTTCGGGCTGCCGATCCCCGAGGAGTACGGCGGCATGGGCGGCGACTACTTCGCGCTCTGCCTGGTCCTGGAGGAGCTGGCGAGGGTCGACTCCAGCGTCTCCATCACCGTGGAGGCCGCGGTGTCGCTGGGCGCGATGCCGATCTACCGCTTCGGCACGGCGGAGCAGCGCGCCACGTGGCTTCCCCGGCTGACGTCGGGCGAGATGCTGGGCGCGTTCGGCCTGACCGAGCCGGGCGGCGGCTCCGACGTGCCCGGCGGCATGCGGACCACGGCCGTGCTGGACGGGGACGAGTGGGTGATCAACGGCTCGAAGGCCTTCATCACCAACTCCGGCACCGACATCACCGGTGTCGTGGGCGTGGCCGCCATCACCGGCGAGCGCGCCGACGGCAAGAAGGAGATCTCCACGATCCTGGTCCCGTCCGGGACGCCGGGTTTCACCGTCTCGAAGAAGTACTCCAAGGTCGGCTGGAACTGCTCCGACACCCGGGAGCTCTCCTTCTCCGACTGCCGGGTCCCGGCGGAGAACCTGCTCGGCGAGCGGGGCCGCGGCTACGCGCAGTTCCTGCAGACCCTCGACGAGGGCCGCGTCGCGATCGCCGCCCTCTCGGTCGGGCTGGCCCAGGGCTGCGTGGACGAGTCCCTGCGCTACGTGCGCGAGCGCCAGGCGTTCGGCCACCCGATCGGCCACTACCAGGCCATCCAGTTCAAGATCGCCGACATGGAGGTCCGCACCCACACCGCGCGCCTGGCCTATTACCACGCGGCGGAGAGGATGCTGGCCGGTGAGCCGTTCAAGAAGGAGGCGGCCATCGCCAAGCTCGTCGCCGGCGACGCCGCCATGGACAACGCCCGCGACGCCACCCAGATCTTCGGCGGCTACGGGTTCATGAACGAATACCCCGTCGGCCGCTTCTACCGCGACGCCAAGATCCTGGAGATCGGCGAGGGCACCAGCGAGGTCCAGCGCATGCTGATCGCCCGCGAGCTGGGCCTGTCCGACCTCTGAGCCGCGGACCGCGGGCCTGGCTGCCCTCTGAGCCGTGAACACGCGGGACGGGGAGCGGGCCTGGGCCTGCCGTGGAGACGATCTCGGGGCCGGCCCTGCTCCCGTGGTCAGGGCCGGCCGGTCATGTGCAAGGTGGCCCAGTCGGCCAGGGCCCGGGCGCAGCCGGCCACCGACTCGCGCCAGCTCTTCGCCGCGCCTTCGCCCGCGTCGTCGCTGACGTGCTTGACGATGCGGAGCGGGACACCTGCCCGGGCGGCGGCCGTCGCCAGCGCGTAGCCCTCCATGTCGACCAGGTGGGCCCGGGCCGCGAGGCGTTCGCGCGCCGCCTCGTCGGCGATGAAGGCGTCGCCGGTCGCCAGGACCGGGCCGCCGTCGGCGTTCAGGGTCAGTGCAGCTCCGTAGCTCTCGCCGGTGAGGGTGCGCAGCAGGTCGGTGTCCAGGTCGTGCTGGATCACGGAGCCGACGACATGGGTGCCCGTCCATCCCGGGCGCAGCGCCCCTGCCGTGCCCAGGTTGACGACATGGGAGGGGCGGGGCCCCCGGGCGAGGGCACCGGCCAGCGCGACCGCTGCGTTGACCTTGCCCATACCGGTGAACAGCACCGGTAGGTCCGTGTCGAGGAACTGCGCTTCCTCCTTGACCGCGAGAACGAGCAGCGGGCGGTCAGCGGTGATTCTCCCGACGAGTTCCATGGTCACACGGTAGATCCTCGGTTCGGTGGCTCCGGCGGCGGGGGGACGGGCGGGCGGCCCGCGGTGTAGGCCCTCCGGGTGCCCTCGGGGATGGACCTCCGGCGGCAGGGGGACGGGCGGGCGGTCTTTCGTCAGGCGGGGACCAGTCCGCTGACGTCCGCCAGTAGCTCGTAGGAGCGCAGCCAGGCTTCGGTGTCCCTCGCCTGGGTGGCGACGATGAGCTCGTCGGCCTGGGCGTGCTCGGTGAAACGGTCGAGGTAGTCCCTCACCTCGGCCGGGGTGCCGACGGCGGAGTACTTGGTCATCCGCAGCACCTGCCGCCCGGCGGGCGACTGGAGGATCATGTCCGCCTCCTCCGGGGTGAACGTCCGGTCCTTGCCGAAGAACAGCTGCACCCTGTTGCGGCGCGCCGCCAGGAGCTGCTCCTGCGCCTCGGCGGTGGTGTCCGCGGCCATGACGTTGACCCCGGCGATGACATACGGCCGGTCGAGCTGCCGGGACGGCTCGAACTCGCGCCGGTAGAGGGCGACCGCCTCCTCCAGCGCGTCCGGGGCGAAGTGGGAGGCGATGGAGTACGGAAGTCCGAGCGCGGCGGCGAGCTTGGCCCCGAACAGCGAGGAGCCGAGGATGTACAGCGGCACGTCGGTGCCCTTTCCCGGCGTCGCGTCGACGCCGGGGATCCGGGACTCGCCCCTCAGGTATCCCTGCAGTTCCAGAACGTCCCGGGGGAAGTCGTCGGCGGACCTCGGGTCGCGGCGCAGGGCGCGCATGGTCTGCTGGTCGCTGCCCGGCGCCCGTCCGAGGCCCAGGTCGATACGTCCCGGATGGAGCGTTTCGAGGGTTCCGAACTGCTCGGCGATGGTCAGCGGGGAATGGTTCGGGAGCATGACGCCGCCGGCCCCGAGGCGGATCGTCTGGGTCCGCGCGGCGATGTGTGCGATGAGCACGCTGGTGGCCGAGGACGCGATGGTGGCCATGTTGTGGTGCTCGGCGTACCAGATCCGCCGGTAGCCCCACTCTTCGGCGCGCCGGGCCAGGGACACGCTGGCGTCGAAGCTGTCGCGCGGCGTCTTGCCCTCGGGAATGTGCGCGAGGTCGAGGATGGACAGTGGAACGCTCATGGGCGACAGCCTTTCATCGCGGGAGGCGGCGACCGGCCGGGCCGGCCGGGAAGGCCGGGTCCGGGCGGAGCCGCGCTGTGAAACTTTCAGTGGTCGCAGCCGGTGTCCGCACAGCTCAGAGATGATGCGAGTGGGCGGACGGCAGTTCGGACTATATGCAGGAATTGCCGTGCCGCTATTGTGGGAGCGCTCCCATATCCCCCTCGAAGGAGCCCCTCCATGCCAAGAAGGTCGATTCTGGCCGTGCTCTGCGCGGCCCTGGTCGTCACGACCGGTGCCGCGGTGTCCGTGGCCTCCGGAGCGTCCGCGGCCGACTCCCCGTTCTACGTCGACCCCGAGACCGGCGCGGCCAAGTGGGTCGCGGCCAATCCGGGAGACTCCCGCACGCCGGTCATCCGCGACCGGATCGCCGCCGTCCCGCAGGCGCGCTGGTTCACCACGACCAACACCTCCGCGGTGCGCGGGCAGGTGTCGGCGTTCGTCGGCGCCGCCGCGAGCGAAGGCAAGACCCCCATCCTGGTCGTCTACAACATCCCCAACCGGGACTGCAGCGGCGCGAGCACGGGCGGCGCGCCCAACCACGCGGCCTACCGGCAGTGGATCGACGAGCTCGCGGCCGGCCTGCAGGGACGTCCCGCGACGATCGTGCTGGAGCCCGACGTGCTCCCGATCATGACCAACTGCATGAACTCCTCCCAGCAGCAGGAGACCAACGCCTCCATGGCGTACGCGGGCAGGAAGCTGAAGGCCGGGTCGGCGTCGGCGAAGGTCTACTTCGACATCGGGCACTCGGGATGGCTGTCCGCGTCCGAGGCCGGGGCCCGGCTGAGGGCCGCGGATGTCGCCGGCAGCGCCGACGGCATCTCCCTCAACGTCTCCAACTACCGCTGGAGCTCCACCGAGGTGGCCTACGCCAAGAGCGTCATCTCCGCCAGCGGCGTCTCCCGGCTGCGCGCGGTGATCGACACCAGCCGCAACGGCAACGGCCCGCAGGGCAGCGAGTGGTGCGATCCGGGCGGCCGGGCGATCGGGACGCCGAGCACGACCGGCACCGGTGACCCGATGATCGACGCGTTCCTCTGGATCAAGCTGCCCGGCGAGGCCGACGGCTGTATCGCCGGCGCCGGTCAGTTCGTGCCGCAGCGGGCCTACGACCTGGCCATCGCGGCCCCGCCGCCCACGCCGACTCCCACCCCGACGGTGACTCCCACCGTCACCCCCACGCCGACTCCCACCCCGACCGGCGGGAAGGCGTGCACGGCCGCGTACAAGCTGGTCGGCTCCTGGCAGGGCGGCTTCCAGGCGGAGGTGACGGTGAAGAACACCGGCGGCGCGGCCATCGCGGGCTGGACGGCGAGTTGGTCCTTCCCGAACGGCCAGAGCGTCACTCAGCTCTGGAACGGACGGCACACCCAGAGCGGCGCCGAGGTCTCGGTGCGCAACGCCGACCACAACGGCGCTCTCTCCCCGGGCGCCTCGGCGTCCTTCGGCTTCACCGGCGGCTGGTCCGGGACCAACGGTGTGCCGTCCTCGGTCGGCTGCGCCGCCGCCTGACCCGGCGGCGCGGCCATGCTCATCCCCGCCGAGGAGTTCCAGACGGGCGGGCCAACGGCCGTGCCCTCGCCTACCTCGCCCACGAGCATCCCGGGGAGGTCTTCGGCACCTTCTACGACGTCAGCGCGACGATCATCAGGAACTCCCCAGGAGACTGCTGCCTCGGCCTTGGGGAGGCATGGGGAGGCATGGGGAGGCATGGGAGGGCCGTCACCCCCCGAGGGGTGTCGTGACCTCGTGGTTTCCGCATGCCGTCGTTCTTCTCTTGGTATGGTCTGTGTATTCGGACGGGCTGGCGATGATCAAGTCGGCCTGTCCGGGTTCTGGCCGCCGGGCCGGCGGACAGGTGAAACGCCTGCGGAGCGGGTGTAAGACCTCGGCTTGGGTCCGTCCCGGGGGCTGCCTGCGGCGAAACAGGAAGTTCCAACCCGTGAGGGTGGGAATCCCCGGCTGCAGTCGTGGGGAGGATGTCAACCCGCAGGTCTACTTCCACTGGGCCGAGGGCAACCCGGTGATGGCCCTGCTCGGCTATCTCGTCCTCGGCGGGGGCGACGTCCCGCCGCTGACCCGGGAGATCCTCCGGCGGGCCGAACCCCGCCTGGACCGCCGGCCGCAGGTCCACGTCGGCTGAGCGCCGCCGTACGGCCCGGCCGGGCGGCGGGCATAAGGCGTCGGTCGGCCGGACGTGGTGCGGCGCCCGGCCGCGGGGGTCAGCCGGGCGCGGTGCGGCGCCCGGTCCCTCGGCGTCGGGCCGGGGCCTCGGTCGAGTGGCCGGGCGCCGCCGTCATCACCGCCGCGGCCTTCGACATGATCCGCGCCATGGCCTGGAGCTCCTCGGGGGTGAGCTGGTCGATCAGGAAAGCGCGGACGACGGCCACGTGGCCCGGCGCCGTCCGCTCCAGGCAGCGCACGCCCTCGTCGGTGAGCACGGCGAGGACTCCCCGCTCGTCGGAGGGGCAGGTCGTCCGCTCGACGAGACCGAGTTTCTCCAGCTGGCCGATCTGGTAGGTGAGCCCGCTTTTCGACACGACCACCTTGCGGGCGAGCTCGGTCATCCGCATGCGCCGCTCGGGGGAGGCCGAGAGCTTGGCGAGGATCTCGTACTGGGCGTGGGTGAGCCCGGAATCGGCCTTCAACTGCTCCTCGACGCGCCGTTCCAGGAGGTGGGTCGCGGCGACATAGGCCATCCAGGCGTCCAGCTCGATCTCGCTGAGCCATCTCGTGTCCTTCACCTCGCCATTCTACGGCTTGTTCAAATTTGAACTAATGGCTAGGGTGTAGTTCAAATTCGAACAACTAGAAGGAGTTGCCATGCTTGAGCGGATACGGCCCCTCGCCCTGCTGCTGGGGCGGATCGTCATCGGGGTGGTCTTCTTCGCCCACGGCTGGCAGAAGTTCACGGTGATGGGCCTGGACGGGACGACGGCGTTCTTCGACTCGCTGGGAATCCCGCTGGCGGGGGCGGCGGCGCCGGCGGTGGCCGTGCTGGAGGTCGTCGGCGGGATCGCCTTCATCCTGGGCGCGGGGCTGCCGGTCTTCGGCCCTCTGCTCGCCCTGGACATGATCGGTTCGATCGTGTTCCTCCACGCCGGGAACGGCTTCTTCGTGGAGAAGGGCGGCTTCGAGTTCGTCCTCACCCTCGCCGCGACCAGCCTGGCCATCGCCTTCAGCGGCGGCGGCCCCCTCGCCGTCGACAGCCTGTTGCGGCGGCGACGCGCCTCGGCCTCCGCGTCCGTGGCGTAGCCGAGCTCCTCGGCGTTGCGTGCCGGGTCCCCCCGCCCCCGCGTCCGTGGCGTAGGCGGAGCCCGGCCCTGCCGACCGGGCTGGGACCGGCCCCGGTCACGGCCGGTCGGAGAACCACGGCCGGTCAGGGATTACGGCCGGTGGGAGACCACGGCCGGTGGGGCGGCTCCGTGAGCCGCCCCACCGGTCAGCTGGGTAGCTGGGCGTCCAGGCGATAGCCGTCCACGGTGACGTACACCTGGTCGCCCGGCCGGGCGTTCAGGCGCATCAGCACCGGCTGGAGGGAGTCGAAGACCGGATGGTCACGCCAGACCAGCACCACCGCGTTGTCGCCGGGGCCGGTCACCGACAGCAGCGTGCCGGGACGCATGCCGAGCTGGGTGGCGTATCCCTCCGGGACCGCCACCGGGCCGCCCCGTAGGTGCTCGCTGGTCACCTCGATCCGCTGCCAGCGGCTCGGATCGGTGGCCGGGGTGGTCGGCGGGGGCATCGGGGCGCGCTGGCTGGTGATGAGGTGGGGCCGGGTGTTGCCGCCGGACAGGGCCGACAGCGCGGCCAGCGCGGCGCGGGGATCGATGGAGTCGGCGTTCACCTGGGGGATCGGCTGGCCGCCGCGGTGGTGGTGGCCGTTGGCGCCCGGCGTGCGGCGGGGGAGCTGCTTGCCGCCCTCGGGAGCGGCGTCCTGGACGGTCTCGTCCCGCGTGGCACTGGTGGCGAGCGCGTCCAGCCAGGCCTGCGCGGAGTGGGTGCGGATGCCGAGCTGGTGCTCCATGACCGCGACCATGTCGGCGTCGACGGGTTTGCCCGCCAGCAGCTGCCGGGTGCGGTCGCGCAGGCCCCCCAGATCGCCGACGACGAGCCAGCCGTCCTGGAGCCGCCTGTCGGGCATGAGCGTGACCAGCACCCGCCAGAGCGGGGTGCGGAGCGCGGGGACCTCGACGGGGTGCGCGGGGTCGGCGCCGATGAGCTGATCCTGCGTGGCGGCGGCGCCCAGCCACTCGGTGAGCCCGAACATGTGACCGGTGAGCGGCGCGGACTCGGAGGAGCGCAACCAGAGCAGGATGCGTTCCTCGGCGGCGCGCTGGGCCATGGACAGCGCGTCGCGGTCGGCGTTCAGCTTGTGCGCCAGCGCCCGCAGGCTGATCGGGTCGACGGCGAACAGCCGCTCCACGGCGACCGCGCGCTCCAGCGGGCCCCAGTCGCGGAACATGTTGTCCACCAGGCGGACCAGCGGGTAGTCGTTGAGACTGACCTTGGGCTCGGCTGCCGGCTCGGCGGCCGGAGCCTGCTGCGGTGCGGCGGGGGCCTGCTGCGAGGCGGCCGGCGCCTGCTGTGGCACGGCCGGCGCCTGTTGCGGCATGGCCGGCGCCTGTTGCGGTGCGGCGGGGGCCTGTTGCGGTGCGGCGGGGGCCTGTTGCGGTGCGGCGGGGGCCTGCTGCGGCACGGCGGGGGCCTGCTGCTGCTGCGGGGCCTGCTCGGCCGGCGCCTCTGCGGGCTGCTCGGTGATCATCGGGATCCGGCTGAGCACCTCGCGGAACATCGCGGTCACCACGACCTCGGGAGCGGCGGCTGCCGAGGGGCCGCTCAGGTCTCCGGTGGTCAGGCGGCGCAGCCGGGACCATCCGCCCAGCCCGGCGAGGGCCGAGCGCGCGGGCTCGGGCCAGCCGGGCAGGGTGGGATCGACGGTGTGCACGTGCAGCGCGGGCAGCACGTCGCTCAGCGGCAGGTGATCCCAGCGGGACACCGAGAGCCGGGCCAGCCGGTCGCAGACCCAGTCGAGCCCGGCGACGCCGAGGGCCTTGGGCAGGGTGACCGAGGACCACCAGCCCGCAGGCAGGCGGGGATCGGCCAGGGCTTCGGCGATCTGCTGTGGCCGGCTCCAGCGCAGGGCCGGAACCAGATCACTCAGGCAGATCGATGACTCGGCATCCATCGGCGGACCGCAACCTCCCCAAAGTGACGCATGTGGCTAATGGTGCAGCCTACGCCGCAAGCTATCAATTGGTGTTAAGAGGGTAAAGCTGGTCCGTACCCAATTCGGACGCGAGGATGCGGGGCCGGCCGCCTATGGCTGTCACAGCCTCGGCTCCGGCCCGGCGTCCCGCGTCCAGCGCGGCCTCGTCGTCGGCCCCCCTCAGCAGGGCGGTCAACAGGCCGGCGGCGAACGCGTCCCCCGCTCCGGTCGAGTCAACCACCTCCGTGGCGATTCCGGGAACCCGAGCGGTCAACTTTCCGTCCTTCGCCATCAGAGCGCCCCGGGAACCGAGTTTCACGGCCGCCGCGCCGTACCGGAGGCTCAGCCGTTCGGCGGCCCGCTCGGCGGAGCTCTCGCCGGAGAGCAGCAGAGCCTCGTCCAGGTTCGGGATGATCAGCTGGGCGGCCAGGGTCTCCTGGACGAAGCGCTCGGGGCCGAAGGCGCGCAGGGGGCCGGTCGAGGCCGGGTCGACGCTGATCGTGACGCCGCGCAGGGTGGCCTCGGCCATGGCCAGCCGGGAGAGCTGCAGTCCGGGCTCGGCGAACAGCGTGTATCCGGACAGGTGCAGGTGACGGACCCCGTCGAGCAGGGTGGCGTCCCAGTCGTCGACGCCGATGTGCCCGCCCGCGCCCCGGTTGGTGAGCATGGAACGCTCCCCGGTCGCGTCGACCATGGCGATCACCACCGCGGTCGGGCGGTCGGGATCCATCCGCAGGTGCGGCCGGACCCCGACGCGCCGCAGCTCGGCGGCGTGCCACTCGCCGGTGTCGAAGCCGACCCGGGTCAGGATCCGGACGTCCGCGCCCAGACGCGCGGCCCAGGAGGCCGTGTTGGCCCCCGAGCCGCCTGGGCGCAGCACGATGTCGGCGGCGGTGTCCGTGCCGAGGGCCAGCCCGGCCAGGGCCGGCCCTCCGTGGAGTGCGACGACGTCGGTGACGACGTCGCCGATGACCAGCAGGCCCGTTGGGGTCACGACTTCCTCAGTTTCCCCGGCTCCACGACGCCGCGATCTGCCCGGCTATCCGGACGTTTCCTCGTACGGCGGCCAGGTTCGCCTCAAGCGAGGCGCCGTCGGTGCCCCTCACCAGGTACTCCAGGAGGAACGGGGTGATGGCCTGGCCGGTGATCCTCTCCCGGTCGGCGGCGGCCAGGGCCTCGGCCAGGACCCGGTCGTGCAGGGCGGGGTCGAGCTGCTCGGCCACCGGCACCGGGTTGGCCACGATCAGCGCGGTCTCCGGGCCGCCGAGCGCGTCCTGGGCCCGCATGATGTCGGCGGCCTCGGCCGGGGTCTCGATCCGCCAGTCGATCGGCTCGCCGGAGGTGTGCAGGTAGAAGCCGGGGAACTCGTCGGTGCGGAAGCCCGCGACGCTGACCTCGCGGGTCTCCAGCCGCTGCAGGGTGCCCGGGACGTCCAGAATGGACTTCACGCCCGCGCAGACCACGGTGATGCGGGTACGGCTCAGCATGTCGAGATCGGCGGACTCGTCCTGGCTCTCGGTCCACCCGCGGTGCACGCCGCCGAGACCGCCGGTGGCGAAGATCCGGATACCCGCGCGGGCGGCCAGGAACGAGGTCGCCGAGACCGTGGTCGCCCCGCTGGCCTTCAGCGCGGCGGCGGCGGGCAGGTCGCGGAAGCCCAGCTTGCGCAGGCCGGACTCGGTGGCGATCCGCTTGAGCTCACGCTGGTCCAGGCCGACGTGCGCGACGCCGTCCAGCACCGCGATCGTCGCCGGCACCGCCCCCGCCTCACGGACGATCTCCTCCAGCTCCAGCGCGACCTCGAGGTTACGGGGCTGGGGCAGGCCGTGCGAGATGATCGTGGACTCGAGTGCCACGACCGGGGCGCCCTGCGCCAGTGCCTCGGCCACCTCGTCGGAGGGCCGGAGCACGTTGTCGATGGGCTGCTGGGTGGTACGCATGAGCGGGTTCTGTCTCCTCGTCCGGACCGATGGTCACCCTGTTGGAACGATGTAAACGGGTTTCCCTGGTTCAAAGGTGCACGTTACGGGGGTTGTCAGGAGACGTCCACTTGAAGATCAGCCGATGATGACCACACCCAGCAGTGAGATCACGCCGATGACCGCCGTGGCCACTCCGCCCAGCAGCAGGGACCGCCCGCCGCGTACCAGTTCCCTGAGGTTGACGCCTGTCCCCAGGCCGAAGAGTGCGGCTGCGAGTAACACTCCTGTCACCTCGGGTAGCGCCTGGGTGACCTCGGCGGGGACCAGGCCCGTGCTCCGCGCGATCATCATGGTGAGGAATCCCGTCACGAACAGGGGCATCACCGGCGGGCGCCGCCCGGCCCCCGCCGTGTCCCCCGGCCCGCCCGCGTCCCCTGACGTGTCCGCGTCCCCCGACGTGGCCGCGCCTCCCGCTGTGCCCGGCGTGCCCGCGACGCCGCCTTCCGTGACCGCGGTCCGGGGAGCCTCGGGCGGCCGGGTCGCCGTGCCGCGCCGCAGCGTGACGGAGGTCAGTGCCACGATCGGGGCCAGCAGGACGACCCGGGCCAGCTTGACCACCACCGCGCTCGCCAGCACCCCCGCCCCGGCGGCCGCGCCGATGGCCGCCACCTGGGCGACCTCGTGGACCGACGCGCCGGCCCACACGCCGAACTGGTGCGGCGTCAGACCGAGAAGCCGCGCGAGCAGCGGCAGCGCGACGATCGTGGCGCTGCCGTACAGGACGACCACGCTGATCGCGCTCGCCACGTCGTCGTCGTCGCTGCCGGCCACCTCGTGCATGGCGGCCACGGCCGCGGCCCCGCACACGGAGACCCCGGTCGCGATGAGCAGTGACCTGCGCGGGCTCACCCCGATCCGCCCGCCGATCCACCGCGTGGCGAGGAATGTGCCACCGGTGGCGGCGGCGATCACCATGAGCGCCCGCCAGCCGAGGGCCAGCACCTCCGGCAGGGCGATCTGCAGTCCGAGCAGCACGATCGCCAGGCGGAGCAGCCGCCGGCCCGCGAACCGCAGCCCCGGGCGGAGCGTCCGGTGGAATCCGCCGAGGTTGGTGAGCACGACCCCGCAGGCCACCGCGATGACGGCCGCGCTCATCCCGGGGACGGCCCGGCTCAGCGACGTCGACAGGACCACCGCGACGGCCGCCGTCCCCAGGCCGGGCGCGAGGGCGCGGAGCTCCGCCGCCGCCCGCCGTACCGGGCCGGGCCGGGGAGCGGCGCCCGGGGCATGCCTGTCCGTGGGGTGTTCGGAGGAGCCGGTGAACGGGAGGAAAGCCATGATTCGAGTGTTGCCGCAGGTCGGTGCGGCCAGTAGCCGTCATCTCCCTGGAAGGTCATAGCCTAGGGCTATGAGCGAGTTGCCCGATCTCGGGTCCCTGCGGTTGCTCGTCGACGTGGACCGCCTGGGCAGTCTCGGCCAGGCGGCCCGGGCGGCGGGCATCGCCCAGCCGTCGGCGAGCAAGCGGATCGCGCTGCTGGAGCGCCGCCTCGGGCTGCCCCTGCTGGAGCGCACCCCGCGCGGCTCCACCCTCACCCCGCAGGGCGTGATGGTCTCGGCCTGGGCCGCACAGGTGCTGGCGGCGGCCGAGGAGCTGATGCGCGGGGCGGAGGCGGTGCGGCACGGCCGGGCGGCCCACCTGCACATCGCGGCCAGCATGACGGTGGCCGAATACCTGCTGCCGCGCTGGCTGGGCGAACTGCAGAACCGGGAGCCTCAGGTCCAGGTCGGGCTGGACGTGCAGAACTCCGCCGAGGTGGCCAGGCTGGTCGGCGGCGGGATCGAGCTCGGCTTCGTGGAGGGGCCCTCGGTCCCGCCGGGGCTCGCCTCCCGGGTGGTGGCCACCGACCGGCTCGTCGTGGTCGTCGCCCCCGGCCACCCCTGGGCGCGCCGCCGTACGGCGCTGCTGGCCGCCGAG
Organism: Streptosporangium canum; assembly: GCF_900113865.1. Classification (GTDB taxonomy): domain Bacteria; phylum Actinomycetota; class Actinomycetes; order Streptosporangiales; family Streptosporangiaceae; genus Streptosporangium; species Streptosporangium canum. Next base: position 92,044 of record NZ_FOQY01000005.1, read on the forward strand.
CTCGCCGCCACCCCGCTGGTCGTCCGCGAGCGAGGCTCCGGCACCCGCGAGACCCTGGACCTGGCGCTGAACGGCCACGCCGCCGCGGCCCCCCGGCTGGAGCTGGGGTCCAACGCCGCGGTCAAGGGCGCCGCGGGTGAGGGCGCCGCCCCCGCCGTGCTCAGCGGCTACGCCGTCGAGGCCGAGCTGGCCACCGGTCGGCTGGCGGAGGTCACCACCCGGGGGATCGACCTCGAACGCCGCCTGCGCGCGATCTGGCGGCGGGGCCGCACGCCCACCGGCCCCGCCGCGACCCTCCTGAAAATCACCCTGTCCACGGCCGCGAGCGAGCGGGGCCCCCGGACCGCTCCGGCCGCGGGCCGATCCGCACCATAGACCGATTTGTCGAGTTCGCTATATGGTGCGGCGCATGGTGTCGATTGACGTGTCATGTGTGCTCCGTCCAGATCCGCACTGGCAGACCGGCCTCTGACCCGGGCAGAGCCCCTCTCGCCCCGTCACGCCCGCACCTGACCCCTGGATGTCCCCGTGTCCCGTTCCCGTCATGACGCAGTGATCATCGGAGGCGGCCACAACGGCCTGGTCGCCGCCGCCTACCTCGCCCGCGCGGGCCGCAAGGTCCTCGTCCTGGAACGCCTCGGCCACGTCGGCGGCCTCGCCGTGTCGGCACAGGCCTTCCCCGGCGTCGACGCCCGGCTCTCGCGCTACTCCTACCTGGTCAGCCTGCTGCCCGCCAAGGTCGTGGCCGACCTCGGGATCAAGGTCGAGCTGCGCCGCCGCCGCTACGCCTCCTACACCCCCGCAGGGGACACCGGCCTGCTGGTGGACAACGGCGACGCCGGCCGCACCGCCGCCTCCTTCGCCCGGGTCACCGCAGGCACCGCCGAGCTGGAGGCGTGGCGGCGCTTCTACGCGATGACCGCCGACGTCGCCGAGCGGGTCGCGCCCACCCTGCTGGAGCCGCTCATGGACCGTGCGGCGATGCGGGACCTCGTCGGCGGGCAGGCGTGGCGGGAGCTGTTCGAACGGCCGATCGGCGAGGTCGTGGACGAGCGGTTCGCCGACGACACCGTGCGCGGCGTGGTGCTCACCGACGCCCTGATCGGCACCTTCGCCGACCCGTGCGACCAGGGCCTGCTGGCCAACCGCTGCCTGCTCTACCACGTGATCGGGGACGGGACCGGCGACTGGAACGTCCCGGTCGGCGGCATGGGCGCGGTGTCCGGAGCCCTGGCCGGAGCCGCGCGCGCGGCCGGAGCCGAGATCCTGACCGGAGCCGAGGTGGTCGCCGTCGACCCGTCGGGCGAGGTCACCTTCCGCGACGCGGACGGGGAGCACACGGTCCGGGGTGAGCGGATCCTGGCCAACGTGCCGCCCGCCGTGCTCGGCCGCCTGCTGGGAGCCGGTGAGCCGGCACCCGAGGGCGCCCAGCTCAAGGTGAACATGGTGCTGTCCAGGCTGCCCCGGCTCAGGGACCCCGACGTGGACCCGGTGGCGGCCTTCAGCGGCACGTTCCACATCAACGAGGGCCGCGACCAGCTCGCCCGCGCCTACGCGGAGGCGGCGGCCGGACGGATCCCGGAGCTGCCCCCGGCCGAGGTCTACTGCCACTCCCTCACCGACCCGTCCATCCTCGGCCCCGGCCTGCGCGACGCCGGAGCCCAGACGATGACCCTCTTCGGCCTCCACATGCCCGCCCGGCTGTTCCGCGAGGACCCGGCCGGGGCGCGTGAGGCCGCGCTGAGGGCCACGCTGGCCTCGGTCGACCGGGTGCTCGCCGAGCCGATCGAGGACTGCCTGCTGCGCGCCCCCGACGGACGCCCCTGCCTGGAGGCCAAGACGCCGGTCGACCTGGAGAACGAGGCGGGCCTGCCCGGCGGCCACATCTTCCACCGCGACCTGTCCTGGCCGTTCGGCGAGCCGGGGAAGTGGGGAGTGGAGACCGCCTTCGAGCGCATCCTGCTCTGCGGCGCGGGCGCCCGGCGCGGCGGCGGTGTCAGCGGCATCCCCGGCCACAACGCCGCGATGGCGCTGCTGTCCTGACCGCCGCGGGCCGGCACGGACATGGCCGAGGGCGTTCATGGGGTTCTCATGGTGAGGCTCTAGCGTTGGGGCATGGGTGACGGTGAGACGGCGCGGGTGCTGGTCGTGGACGACGAGCCCGCGCTCAGGGAGGCGCTGCAGAGCAGCCTGGAGTACGAGGGGTACCGGGTGGGCCTGGCCTCGGACGGGCTGGGCGCGCTGGAGATCCTGGAGCGCGAGCCGTACGAGCTGGTCCTGCTCGATGTGATGATGCCCCGGCTCGACGGGCTGACCACCTGCCGCAGGCTCCGGGCCGCCGGCAACCACGTGCCGGTGCTCATGCTCACCGCCCGCGACGCCGTGGGCGACCGGGTGTCGGGGCTGGACGCGGGGGCCGACGACTACCTGGTCAAACCGTTCGAGCTGGACGAGCTGCTGGCCAGGGTCAGGGCGCTGCTGCGGCGCAGCGCCCTGACCGCGCCCGCCGCGGCCGACGGCGGCGGCGTGCTCCGCTACGGCGACCTGCGGATGGACACCGCCAGCCGCGAGGTCACCCGCGCGGGCGAGCCGCTGGGGCTGACCAGGACCGAATACCTGCTGCTGGAGCTGTTGATGGTGCACCCCCGCCAGGTGCTCACCCGCGAGCAGATCCTCAGCGAGGTGTGGGGCTTCGACTTCGAGCCGTCCTCCAACTCGCTCGACGTCTACGTCATGTATCTGCGCCGCAAGACCGAGGCCGCCGGGCGGCCCCGGCTGATCCACACCGTCCGGGGCGTCGGCTACGTGCTGCGGAGCTCCCCTTGAGGGGGCGCCGCTCCCTGCGTTCCCGGCTCACGGCCCTGATCACGGTGGCGGTGGCCCTCGCCATCGCGGCCTGCGCCGGGACGTGCTGGCTGATCGTCCGCGACGAGCTCTACGACCAGGTGGACCGGACGCTCCAGGGCCACCCGAGGGGAGGGCCGCCCGGGGAGGGGCCGCCGAAGGAGCGGGACCTGTCCCGGGTCCTGGAGCTGTGCGCGGCCGGGCGGACGTCCCCGGCCGGCGGCGACGAGCTGCGCCCCTTCCTGTCCCTGGTGCAGGTGGTCTACCTGGACGGCCGGCAGTGCGTGCTCGGCCCGACGGCGGTCGTGGTGACCAGATCCGACAGGGCGGTGGCGGCGGGCGGTCCCGGTGCCGCCGAGCTGCGCAACGGCGTCACCGACGAGGGCGAACCGGTGCGGGTGCGGACCGCGAACGTCGCGCCCGGCGTCGCGATGATGGAGGCACGGTCGCTGACCCAGACCGAGTCGACGCTGACCTGGCTGGCCGGGATCCTGTCGGGGGTCGCCGCGCTCGGTGTCCTGGGTGCGGCCCTGGCGGGCCTGCTCATCTCCCGTACGGCGCTGCGCCCGGTCGGCCGCCTGACCGAGGCGGTGGAGCACGTCGCCAGGACCGAGGACCTGGCCACCAGGATCCCGGTCGAGGGCACCGACGAGATCGCCAGGCTCGGCGCCTCCTTCAACGCGATGACCAGCGCGCTGGCCGGGTCCCGGGAGCGCCAGCGGCGGCTGATCGCCGACGCGGGGCACGAGCTGCGCACCCCGCTCACCAGCCTGCGCACCAACATCGACCTGCTGCTGCGCAGCGAGAACACCGGCCGCCCGCTCGCCCCGGACCCCAAGCGCAGACTGCTGGGCAACCTCAAGGCCCAGTTCGAGGAGATGTCCACGCTGGTCGGGGACCTGCTCCAGCTCTCCCGCTCGGAGGACGAGCACGAGCCGTACGTCGAGGTGGCCTTCCACGACGTGGTCGAGTCGGCCGTGCGCCGGGCCCGGCTCCGCGCCCCCGAGACCCCGATGGAGGTCGGCCTCGGATCCTGGTACGTCCACGGGGATCAGGCCGCGCTGGAACGGGCGGTGGTGAACCTCCTGGACAACGCGGTGAAGTTCTCCGCGGGCCCGGTGGCCGTACGGCTGCGCGACGGTGAGCTGACCGTCCGGGACCGGGGGCCGGGCATCCCGCAGGACGAGCTGCCGTACGTGTTCGACCGCTTCTGGCGGTCCTCCTCCGCCCGGAGCATGCCCGGTTCCGGGCTGGGACTGGCCATCGTGGCGCAGGCCGTACGGGACGCCGGGGGAGAGGTCGCCCTGGAGAACGCCGTGGGCGGCGGGACCCTGGCCAGGATGCGCCTGCCGGGCTCCCCCCATCGGAGCTGAGAAGATCACCCGAAATTCCCTTATATCTAGTCATTTCCATGAGCCTCCGGCCATCCTGGAGGCTCTTCGGTTTTCTCACCGGCCGTTAACGATCGCCTCAGGATCACTCAAGATCCCCCGGCGAGCCTGAGGGCATGAGACATCCGAGTCGTCACTCATGGGGGGAAGCGTGAAGCAGTTGACGGCACCGCCACGCACCCGGCTGGTCGAGATCGTGGTCCCCGTGTACAACGAGCAGCGGGTGCTCGCCGAGAGCGTCCGCCGCCTCCACGCCTACCTCACCGGCACCTTCCCCTACGGCTTCCGCATCACGATCGCCGACAACGCCAGCACCGACGACACCTGGCGGATCGCCACCGACCTCGGCCGTGAGCTGTCCCACGTGCACGCCGTCCACCTGGACGCCAAGGGGCGGGGACGGGCGCTGCGCCGCGTCTGGTCCGAGAGCGACGCCGACGTGGTCAGCTACATGGACGTGGACCTGTCCACCGATCTGGACGCCTTCCTGCCGCTGGTGGCCCCGCTGCTGTCGGGCCACAGCGACCTGGCCATCGGCACCCGGCTGTCCAGGGGCGCCAACGTGGTCCGCGGGCCGAAGCGGGAGCTCATCTCGCGGTCCTACAACCTGCTGCTGCGCTCGGCGATGGGCGCCGGCTTCGCCGACGCCCAGTGCGGCTTCAAGGCCGCCCGCACCGAGATCGTCCAGGCGCTGCTCCCCGCGGTCGAGGACGAGGAGTGGTTCTTCGACACCGAGTTGCTGCTCCTCGCCGAGCGGCACGGCCTGCGCATCCACGAGGTGCCGGTCGACTGGGTGGACGACCCCGACAGCCGGGTGGACATCCTCAGGACGGCCACGGACGATCTGCGGGGGATGGCCAGGGTGGCGCGGAAGACCCTGTCGGGCGCGGCCCGGATCCCGGTGCCGCCACGTGTCCAGAAGGCCCGGCTGCCCACCGGCATGGCCCGGCAGCTCCCCAGTTTCGCCGTCATCGGCGTGATCAGCACCCTGGCGCACCTGGCCCTGTTCGTCACCCTGCGGCTGGCGGTGCCCGCCGTGGTCGCCAACGGCCTGGCCCTGCTCATCACCGCCGTCGCCAACACCGCCGCCAACCGCCGCTTCACCTTCGGCGTCACCGGCCGCGCCGGAGCCCTCCGCCACCAGCTCGAAGGCGGCCTGGCCTTCCTCATCGGCCTCCTGCTCAGCACCGGCGGCCTGGCCCTGCTCGGCCACCTCGCCCCCGGGGCCTCCACCGGCGTCGAGCTCGCCGCGGTCGTCGCCGCCAACGCCCTCGCCACGCTGGTCCGCTTCCTCCTGCTGCGCGTCTGGGTCTTCAACCCCCGCCGCGCGAAGGAGGGCCTCCGATGACCTCCCGCGTCCCCGGCCCATCCGTTCCCTCTCCCGCCGTACGGCGAGCGGTCCTCGGCGCGCCCGGCGACCCGCGCTGGGCGCGGCCCGGCCTGTGGGGGGTGCTCGCGCTGGCCGCGGTCCTCCACCTGTGGGCCCTCGGGCGCAACGGCTACGCCAACGACTACTACTCCGCCGCGATCCTGTCGGGCACCCAGAGCTGGAAGGCCTTCTTCTTTGGCGCCCTGGACGCCGGGTCGTTCATCACCGTGGACAAGCCCCCGTTCGCGCTGTGGACGATGGGGCTGCCGGCGAGGATCTTCGGGTTCGGGACGTGGAGCATGCTCCTGCCCCAGGCCCTCGCGGGCGTCGCCGCCGTCGCCGTGGTCCACTCGGCCGTACGGCGGGCGCTGCCCGGCACGCCGGGCCACGCCGCGGGGCTGCTCGCGGCCCTGGTGATGACGCTGACCCCGATCACGGTCGCGATCAACCGGGACAACAATCCCGACACCGTCCTCGTCCTGCTGCTGGTCCTGGCCGCCTGGTTCTGCCAGGAGGCGATCCGCACCGGCCGGACGCGCACGCTCGTCCTGTCGGCCGTCCTCGTCGGCCTGGCCTTCAACACCAAGATGCTCCAGGCCTATCTGGTGCTCCCGGCCTTCGCCCCGCTCTACCTGGCCATGGCCCCCGGCCCGGTGCTCCGCCGCCTCGGCCGCCTGCTCGCGGCGGGCGTCGCGCTGGTGGTCTCCAGCGGCTGGTGGATGGTGATCGTGGACCTGTGGCCCGCGTCCAGCCGCCCCTACATCGGCGGCAGCACCGACAACTCCGTCTGGGACCTGGTCATCGGCTACAACGGCCTCGGCCGGATCTTCGGCGCCGGCGGTGGCGGGCGCGGCGGCTTCGGCGGGGGAGGGGGCGGTTTCGGCGGCGAGTCCGGGGCCGGGCGCCTGTTCAACGACGTCATGGCCGGGCAGATCTCCTGGCTGCTGCCCTTCGCCGCGATCGCCCTGGCCGCCGGACTGGTCCTGGCCGGTGGCCGTTCCCTGCGCGGTACCCGCGTCGCCCTGCTGCTGTGGGGCGGCTGGCTCGCGGTCCACTACGTGGTGTTCAGCTTCTCCAGCGGCACCTTCCACCCCTACTACTCCACCGCCATGGCGCCGGCCGTCGCCGCCCTGACCGGTCTCGGCGGGGTGCTGCTGTGGCAGGCCTACCGGCAGTCCCGGACGTGGTCGTGGACGCTGCCGGCCGGCGTCGCGGTCACCGGGGCGTGGGCCTTCGTGGTGCTCCGCCGTACCCCGGACTTCGTACCCTGGCTGGCCTGGACGGTGGCCGCGGTGACGGTGGCCGCGGTGGCCGGGCTGGTCCTGGCCCGGCTCGGCCGGCGCCTCAGGCGGCGGATCGCGGTGGTCGCCCTGCTCGCCGGGCTGGTCGCGGGCCTCGCCGGTCCCGCCGCCTACGCCCTGACCCCGCTCGGCTCGGCCGTCAACGGCACCAATCCCACCGCGGGGCCCGCCGGCAGCGGCGGCTTCGGCGGCATGCGGGGGCCGGGCGGCTTCCCGGGCAGGCTCTCCGAGGGGGCCTCGGCCGGCTTCCCCGAGGGGTTCCCCGGCGATCTCCCGCAGGGGCTCCCCGGCGACGGCCGTGAGGCGGGCACGCCCGGCGGCACCCGGCGGGACGGGCCGGTGGGCATGCCCGGCGGGATGCGGGGCGGTCCCGGCGGGGCCGTGGACCACAAGACGATCGAGTATCTGACGAAGAACCGGGGCGGCGCGACCTGGCTGGTGGCGGTGGGAAGCGCGCAGAGCGCCTCGTCGATCATCCTCTCCACCCGTCTGCCCGTCATCGCCATGGGCGGCTTCACCGGCAGCGACCCCGCCATGACCGTGGACCGGCTCAAGGAGCTCGTCTCCTCCGGGCAGCTCAGGTATCTGATGCCGGGCGGCGGCCGGGGCGGCTTCGACGGTGGCGGCCCCGATGGTGGTGGCGGCTCCGAGGTGACCGCGTGGGCGCAGGCCAACTGCACCGCCGTCGCCCCCGCCGAGTACGGCGGCTCCGAGGAGGGCCAGTCCCTCTACCGCTGCGGCTGAACCCGGCCCCGCGGGGCTGAAGCCCATCCCCGCAGGGCCGGGTGGAACCCACCTGGCCCTGCGGGGTTCCACCCAATCCGAAGGTCGCCGGACCGCGCCGGCGCGGTCTCACGGCTGTAGTCTTGCGCCGTGCAAAGCGGAGGGGCGCGCGGCAGCCGCGCAGACCAGGCCGACCAGCGTCGCGCGGAGCTGCTCGAAGCCACCAGGCGGGTCGTGCTCGAACGGGGGCTGGCCAGCACCCGCGTCGCCGACATCGCCAAGGCGACCAACGTGAGCGGCGGCCTGATCCACTATCACTTCGCCACCAAGGACGATCTCATCACCGAGATGCTCCGCAGCACCAGCGAGTCGGAGGTCCAGCGGCTGAAGGAGATCGCCGCGGACCCGGGCACCGCCGTCGAGCGGCTGGATCGCGTCCTGCGCTTCTACATCCCGGCATCCCGGTCCGACCAGAGCTGGATCCTCTGGCTCGACGCCTGGGCCGTCGGGGTGCGCGAGGCGCACGTCCGGACCATCCTGCTGGAGCTGGAGGGCGCCTGGATCGAGATCCTCGCCGAGGTGATCGCGGGAGGCGTGAGCGGAGGCGAGTTCGTCTGCGACGACCCGCAGGGAGCGGCCGAGCGGATCGACGGCATGCTCGACGGCCTGGTGGTCCGCTACACCCTGCACGCCGGCAACATGTCCCGCGGCAGGCTCCTGCACCACGCCCGGGTCGCCGCCGCCCGCGAGGTCGGTCTCGACCCCGCGATCTTCCCCGCCTGAGCCTCCCGCGGATCGGCCGGCTCCGGCCTGAGGAGCCGTCTGGCCGCCCGCGGTCGTTGATCGCGACTCCGTGAAGGCGGGTGGCGCGAACTGCGCTATCGCGACCGCCCCAGGGATCCCCGCCAGCCGCTGCGCGAGCGAATCCCTGGTCAGGGCATTCGGCCGGGCCGGTGACGCTGGAGACATGGTTCATCGGGGAGAGCCCGCCGATCAGCAGTGGGAGATGATCAAGCCGCCCTTTCCGGCAGGCGGCTTGCCGGCCCGCCATAACAGTGCCGCCTTCACTGTGTGATCGACTGGCTGCGATAAGTTATGGATCATCGTTCGGAGGTCTTCCGACAACACGTCGCTCGGGCCCCGGCGTCGCGGAACGGCGGGCGTGACGGCTCACCGGACATCGCCACATCGCCGCGCACGGAGCACGGCACATGACAGGAGACGCGATGGACGACAGCTCTCTGCAGATCCGGCGGGGCGACAGGTTCGCCTTCGGCCGCAACTGGAACGCCTTCGTCGACCTCGTCGACGAAGGTCGCATCCACAGCGCGATCGGTTCGCTGCGAGCGGCCCTGGGCGTCGAGGACCTCGCCGGGCGCACCTTCGCCGACGTGGGCTGCGGCAGTGGCCTGTTCTCCCTCGCCGCGCATCGGCTGGGAGCGCGCGTGCACTCCTTCGACTTCGACGCCGAGGCGGTGGAATCCGCCGTGCGGCTGCGGCGTTCCTTCGCCCCCGACGCCGCCTGGACGATCGAGCGGGGATCGATCCTGGACGGCGACTACCTCGCGCGGCTGGGGACCTTCGACGTGGTCTACGCCTGGGGGGTCCTCCACCACACCGGGGCCATGTGGAGGGCCTTCGACGCCGCCGTCGAGCTCGTCGCCCCCGGTGGGCTGCTGTTCGTCGCGCTCTACAACGATCAGGGGCGGCAGAGCCGGATCTGGACGGCCGTGAAGCGGCGTTACAACCGGTCGGGCCCGGCGGTCCGCGGCGCCCTGATCGCCGGCAGCTCGGCCTACATCTATCGGGCCTGGCCTCTGCTCGAAATCGGGAGGCTGCTCAGCGGCGGCCCTCGCCGTACGGTCACCCGGGCACGTGGGATGTCACGCTGGCATGACATGATCGACTGGGTGGGCGGCTATCCGTTCGAGGTCTCCAAGCCCGAGCAGGTCATCGCCCGCGCCCACGCGCGCGATCTCAGCCTCCTCCACCTCAAGACGTGCGGGGGCGGACTCGGCTGCAACGAGTACGTGCTCCGGCGGCCGGGCAGGTCAGTCGGCGCGCAGGAGCCCGCGGACCCGGCGGGTGATCTCGTGCACCTCGGCGGCCCCCGGGATCAACCGCCGCAGGGGCATTCCCGCTGAGCGCGCGAACCAGATCACCTGGGTCGCGGCGAGCGCCGTGTAGGCGACCGTGGACGCCAGAGCGCACCCGGCGACGCCCATCCGGGGGATCAGCAGGATGTTCAGGGTGAGGTTCACCAGCAGTGCCGCGCCGTACATCAGCGAGGTGGCGATCGGCAGGTTGAGGCGGAGCAGGTAGGCCGCGGCCGGGCGCGCCGCGGCGGCGGCCGCCACACCCGGTGCGAGCACCAGCATCGGGGTGACGCATCCCCGGAAGGCCGGGCCGGTGGCGGCGATCACCAGGAACGGGCCCGCCAGGTAGAGCAGAGTGATCGACACTGTGGCGAGGACGACGGTGATCCGGATCGTCCGCGCCGTGTACGCCGCGGCCGTCTCCTGACTCGACTCCATCTGCCGGGGCAACGTGATCTGCACCACCGCGTCGGTCATGGCCCGCAGCAGCTCGGCCGGCGTCACCGCCATGGAGTAGATCCCCACCGCCGCCGGCGTGCTCATGGCGTTCAGGATCAGGACGTCGAGCCGGAGCAGCAGGAAGTGGCAGACAGAGCCCGGGTGGTAACGCAGCCCGCACGACAGCGTGCGGCGGACCAGTCGCCGGTCGTACGGGCGGCGGACGGGCAGGGGCGGCAGCAGCAACAGGAGGTTCGTCACGGCGGAGACGGTCCAGATGATCACCACCCACTCGACGGTGAGGCGCCCGAGAGACCCGAGAGCCACCAGCGCCGAGCATTGGAGGGCCGCCCCGGCCAGCGAGCCCCGGTTGACGACCCCGGTGCGGGCGTGCAGGACATGCACGTTGTTGACGTAGACGATCGCCATCATGACGGGCACCGCGGCCAGCCCCCAGACCACCGTGGAGCGGTCCGTGGCGGTACCGGGAAGGAACACGGCGGCGAACGCGGCCACGGCGGCCACCGTGCCCGCGGCGAGTCCCAGCCACAGGGCGTTCGCCGTGACCGCCGGCCGATTGCCCTCTTCCGCCCACAGAGTCGTCTGCGACTTCTCCACCGACAGGTTTCCCGCGGCCGTCGCCGTGGTCGCGATGGTGACGATCACCCAGTAGGCGCCGCGGTCGCCCGGTCCCAGAGCGCGGGCCACGATGACGCTGGTGAGGCCTCCGGCCACGACGAGTGTCAGGCGGGTCAGGAGCAGGTGGGCCAGGCGCGTGACGGTCGCGTCCCGTCCGCGCCCGGTCATGACGGGGGGAAGCGGCGGGGCGCTCACGTGGGCCGCGGTCGCGAGTGGCACTCCGCGGCCGATCGCCCGGTCGGCCGCGCGGGCAGGTGGGTCCGGTGCCAGAGCTCGAACTGCATCAGGGTCCAGATGCGGTTGGAGTGATCCCGGCCGGCGGCGTGCTCGGCGAGTAGGCGGGCGACGGCCCGCGGGGCGAAGATCCCCCGGTCACGGGCGGTGGCGTCGGCGAGCAGGTCATGGGCCAAGGGGCGCAGCCCGGTTCTGAGCCAGGAGGCCAGGGGCACCCCGAACCCCATCTTCGGGCGCTTCAGCAGGTGCGCGGGCAGCCAGTCCGCCATGGCGCGCTTGAGGAGATACTTCGTCGTCCCGCCGCGGATCTTCAACTCGCCGGGCAGACCCGCGGCCCACTCCATCAGGACATGGTCCAAGAAGGGCGAGCGTGCCTCCAGCGAACAGGCCATCGTGCTGATGTCGGACTTCACCAGCAGATCCCCGGGCAGGTAGGTGTTGACGTCGACGTCCATGAACCGGGTGAGGTCACAGCCGGCGGACGACTCCTCGAAGGCCCGCTCGACGATGGCCCCGCTGCGGACACCCGCCACCCGGCCGCGCTGCCACGGGGTGTAGACCTTCCGCTTCTGCTCCTCGGTGAAATAGGACATCAGACGTGTGTACCTGCCGGCCGCCGACAGCCCGGCCAGCTCCATGCTCCACCCCGCCCTGCGCAGCAACGACCCCTGGCGTGACAGGGCTCGCAGGTTCCTGCCCGCCGCGCCCAGCAGCGGCGACGCCGCCGACGGCGCCCGTAGCCAGGAGCTCCGCTGCAGCAGCGCGTAGCGGCGGTAGCCGCCGAAGGACTCGTCTCCACCGTCGCCGTTGAGCACCACCGTCACCTCCCGGCTGCTCATCTTGGCCACCAGGAAGGTGGGGATCGCCGAGGAGTCGGCGAACGGCTCGTCGAAGTGCCAGGCCAGGGCGGGCAGCACGTCCAGCGGGGAGGCGGACAGGACCATCTCCGAATGGTCGGTGCCGTAAAGGGCGGCCACCTCCCTGGCATGCTCCCGCTCGTCGAAACCGGCTTCTTCGAAGCCGACGCAGAACGTGCGGACCGGGTGCGGGGACTGCCGCGCCATCGCCGCGACGACCGCCGAGGAGTCGATCCCCCCGGACAGGAAGGCGCCGATCGGGCGCTCGCCGGCCATCCGCAGCCGGGTGGTCTCCAACAGCAGCTCGCGCAGCCGCTCGGCCTCCTCCTCCGCGGCGGCGGCCGGGCGGGGGGTGGCGTCCAGCCGCCAGTAGCGGTCGACGTGGACGCGGCCGTCCTGCCACACCAGAGTCGAGCCCGGCGGAAGCTTGCCGATGCCTTCGAAGATCGACCAGGGGGCCGGAACGTACTGGAACGTCAGGTAGTGATGGAGGGCGACCGGGTCGATCTCGCCGCGCCACCGCGGGTCGCGGACCAGCGCCTTCAGTTCGGAGGCGAAACGCAGCGAGCCGGAGCGCATTCCCCAGTAGAGCGGCTTCTTGCCCACCCGGTCGCGGGCCAGCAGCAGCCTGCGCCCGCGCCCGTCCCACAGGGCGAAGGCGAACATGCCGCGCAGGCGGTGCACGAAGGCGTCCCCGTGTTCCTCGTACAGGTGGACCAGGCACTCGGAGTCGCCGTTCGCGGTCAGGCGGTGCCCTCGGGCCAGTAGCTCGGCGCGCAGTTCGGCGAAGTTGTAGATCTCGCCGTTGAACACCGCGACGATCGTGCCGTCCTCGCTGTAGACGGGTTGGTCCCCACCGGCCATGTCGACGACGGCCAGACGGCGCATCCCGAGCACGGCCGAGGGCTCCACGTGCAGGCCGCTCCCGTCAGGACCGCGGTGCGCGATCGTCTCGCACATGCCGCGGACCGTCTCCGGATCCACCCCATCCGGGCAGACGGCCCCGGCTATCCCGCACATCGCTCCTCCAGAAGACGCCGGTACAGAACCAGGTGCCGGTCAATCATGGAATCCACGCCGAGGTTGTCCATCGCCCACGCGCGCGCGGCGACGCCGAGGGAGGCGCTCAGGTGAGGGTCGCGCAGCACGCGCTCCAGGGCGTCGGCCAACGCCGGCGGATCCGCGGGCGGAACCAGCAGACCACGCCCGCTCAGCAGCTCGCGGGTCCCGCCCACCGCGGTGGCGACGATCGGCTTGCCCGCCGCCATCGCCTCCATGACCGCGTTGCTCATCCCCTCGTAGAGCGAGGCGAGCACCACCGCCGACGCCCGGTTCATCAGGGCCTCGATGTCCCTGCGCAGACCCAGAAGGCGCAGGTCCACACCCAGGTTCGCCGCCTGCCGCAGCAGGGCGTCGCGCTCGGGCCCCTCTCCCGCGAGCACCAGCGTGCACGGTGTGCCCCGTGCGGCCAGCAGCGCGACGGCCTCGATGAGAAAACGGTGCCCCTTGTGCGTCTTCAGATTGGCCACACAGCACACGACCGGCAGGTCGGTGACGATCCGGGCCGGGGTGCCGGGTACGAAGGCCGACTCGGGCAGGCCGTTGTAGATCACACTGAGTTTCCCGGGGACGATGCCCTCCACCCTCCTGGTGTCCTCGGCCACGGCCACGGCGTTGGCCACCACGTGCCGCGTCAGCCGGGTGGCGACGCGTTCCAGCGCGTAGACCCAGCGCCGGGCCCGCTTGAAGTCGCTCAGGCTGCGCCGCCCCGCCACCACGACGGGCACCCGGGCGAGCCAGGCGATCGGGGCGCCGATCACATAGCCGTGGTACAGGAAGGCGTGCAGCACATCCGGCCTGAGCCGCCGGATCAATCGGATGAGGCGCACCGCCGCGAGCAGATTGCGGGGAAGGGCCATGGGGCCCATCGACATCCCGGTGAACCCGGCGTTGTGCACGTGAACGCCTGCGAGCTCAAGCGCGTCACGGTAGGGCCCGTCCGAGTGCAACGTCACCACATCAACCGCCACACCGCTGCGGAACAGCCCCGTGGCCAGGAGGAAGACCTGCTTCTCGGTGCCCCCGACCCTCAACTGCCCGATCAGCAGCATGACACGACGTGGTCCGCTGGGTGCCGCTGTCATAGATGAGCTCACCTTGTGACTACTCTTCACTTTCGTGATCTTACTTTGAGTGATCGCCGCTGGTGTGCGGGAACCGCCCAGACCGGCGAGCGTGTCACGGAGAGGAATTCCGGATGCGTCCACTCCCGTGAGGAACGCCGGAACGGAGGCCTGCGACCTCCCCGCGAACGGCGCGATTCAGCCCGTGCGGCGCACCGGCGTGGCGCTGACCAGGGTGGTGCGCCGCGCGCGGGCGATGGGGGCCGCGGAGCTCAGGCCGGCAGGGCCGCGAGCAGGAAGGCCAGCCGCGCGGCGGCGTCCTCGATGTTGTCGGTGCTGCCCAGCCGGTAGCCCCACGAGGTGATGAAGCCCCCATCCTGGGAGCACGTCACGGTCTCGACGAGCGTGTTGCTGAAGCGGTTGCGGACGCACACGTAAGCGGGGTCCCCGAACGACATCCTCTGCACGGACAGGTCCGCGTGCCGCCGTGTGGCAGCGGCGAACCTCTCCAGACAAGACAGCGTGTCCAGCATCGTGTGTCACCTCCGTCTCGACAGAGAATTGCACGATCTTGGGAGGTTAATCAAGCAATTGCGGGGATTAATCCGCGGATTGTCGCGCGAAGTCCTCCAGCACCCGGACGATCACCGCTCTGGCGGCCTCCCGGAAGGCCGCGATCTCGTAGAACTCCTCGAAGGCCCGCTCGTAGAAGGCGATGTCGTCCGGGTCGCGCAGGATCAGGTCCCGGGTCCTCGTGGGCACCGCGACCTGATCGCTGTCATAGATCCAGAAGCCGTTGAGCAGGGCGGAGGGGAGAGGGGCCTCGAAGGGGACCACGCCGAACTCCACGTTCGGCAGCGCGGTCACCGCGAGCAGCCGGTCGAGCTGGCCGCGCATCACGTCCAGCGGGGCCAGGCGGTAGCGGAGCACGGCCTCGGGCAGGATGAACCGGAACTTCTTGGTCTGGTCGTAGAGGATCTCCTGGCGCTGCATGCGCACCCTGATGGCGGCGTCGATCTCGTCGGGCGCGTTGTAGAGGCGTTTGATCCGGGTGAAGATGCTGCGGGCGTACTCGGTGGTCTGCAGCAGGCCGACGACCACCCCCGGCTCGAACACCCGGAACAGGGTGGTCCGCAGCTCCAGGTCGCGGATGTCCTCCTGGAGCGCGGCCAGCCCGCTGCGGTGCCGCTGCCGCCAGGAGTCCTGCCGCTCCAGCAGGCCGGACGCCTGCTCGATCAGCTCCTCGACGATCTCGGGGGCGGCCTGGACGGCCCGCCCCCACTGGGTGATGTCGTCCTCGGTGGCGGTCTGGCGGGCGTTCTCGATCCGGGAGACCTTCGAGGCCTGCCACCTCAGCCGCTCGGCCAGCTCCTTGCCGGACAGATGGGCCGCCTCCCGCAACTGCTTGAGCTGTACGCCCAGGTCGGCCCTGACCTGCTGGAACCCGCTCACCCGATCTCCTTTGCCGGACATGTGAGCGCCGGCGCCGTCGTGCTCGCGGGTCCGCTCGCTCACGCGACCTCCCGCATGGTGCGCATGAGGCTAGCCCCGGGCGGCGGGTCATGCCATAGAGGTCTCCTCAATCGTGATCAATATTTACAGAAGCACCCGGCGGGCGATGTCCACGAGAAGCTCTCTGGGGACCTCCACCGCGCTCTCGCCGTCCAGGACGTGACGCAGGTCACCCAGGGCCTCGGCGTCGGTGACGTGCAGGCCCTGGACGACGATGGTGCCGTGGTCGGTCTCGTAGAGCGACGGGCAGGCGCCCGCTTCCGAAGTGGAGCCAAGAAACCGCAAACGCATGACTGATTCCTTCCCCGAGCCAGCCTCATGATGCAATTGCGGGCAATCCTAGAGTTCGGAAGGTTACATGGGGGTTTCAATCACCAAATTATGCATATTTCGCCCATCCGGTAGTGGGCGGCGGCTCGGAGGCGGGGTCCGTACGGCGCGCCCTCACATGAGACTCCGGGCACGGGCGAACAGGCTCAGCGTGGTCGCGTGGAGCAGGTCTCCGATGTCCTTGGGGGCCTTGCCCCCGCACGCCCGGGCGTGGGTGCCCTCCAGGACGATGCCGAGCTTGAAACAGGCCAGCACCGTGTACCAGTCGACGGCCGACACATCCCGGTCGGACAGGGCCGTGTAGCAGTCGACGATCTCCCCCGCGGCGGGCAGCCCGGGGACATGGCCGGCGAGCATGCCCCCGCCGTCCGGGGCCGGCCAGGTGGCCAGCAGCCACCCGAGGTCCAGCAGCGGATCCCCGACCGTGCACATCTCCCAGTCCACGATCGCGGCGACCCTCGGTCCGTCGTGGGCGAACATCAGGTTGGCCAGATGGTAGTCCCCGTGCATGACGCCGGGGGAGAAGCTCCGCGGCCTGTTCCGCTCCAGCCAGCCGGCGGTCTCGGCCAGGCCGGGGATCTCGGGCCCCGGATAGCCGTCGAGCGCCGCGTAGCCGTCCAGCTCGCCCATCCACCGGGGCACCTGCCGTTCCAGGAACCCCTCGGGCCGTCCGAAGCCGTCGAGGACGCGATGGTCCACCCTGCCGAGCTCGGCCAGCGCGGAGGTCGCCTCAAGTCCCATCCGGTGGCGGATCGCGGGATCGCCGGCGTGCGGCTCGGGCAGCCCCACGGTGGGGTTGAACCCCCGGACCGGCTCCATCAGATAGAAGACCGCGCCTCCCATGACCGTCTCGTCCGTGCAGGCCGCGATGAGGCGGGGCGCCGCGACCGGGGTGTCCCTGAGCGCCGCGAGCACCCGGGCCTCCCTCCGGAGCACCTCGTTGCTTGCGGCCCGCGGGTGCAGCGGCGGCCTGCGCAGAACGTAGGGCGACCCGCCCCGCTCGAAGCGGACCATGATGTTCTGCGTCCCGCCGGTCACCGGCTCGACGCACTCGAACGGCCCGTCCGGCAGCCCCCGGCCGTCCATCCACGTCCCCAGCGCGTCGAAGTCGATCGCGTTGACGTCGAGGTGCGTGGAGGTCATGCGTCCGCCCTAACCGAATGATGTTCTGTCAATGGTGAATCTACGAGCTCCCCCCGTGGGGGTCAATAGCCCGCCGCCGCGGCGACCGGCCCTTCCTGCCTGCCCGTCGAAGGCGGCTTCCGCGGCCGCGGGCCCGGTGGCGCCGCCGGGGGAAGACCGGTGCCGGACGGCACCCGTGGCGTGCGCTGCCCCCATCCCGCCCGGCCGTACGGAGCGGTCACAGCAGGGAGCGGGGAATGTCGGCGTGCCTGGCGCGGAGCTCCTCGCCGAGAGCCTTGGCCTGGGCGTCGAGGCGGGGGCTGGCGGCCACGCCCCGCCCGAGCAGGCCGTGGACGACGAAGTTGAGCGCGTGGAGGTTGGGGAGGTCGAAGCGGTCGATCTCCAGGCCGGCCGTGGCCGGGAGGAGCTCCCTGAGCCGCTCGACCGTCAGGTGGCCCGACAGCCACGCGAACTGCTCGGCCGTGCGGACCCAGACGCCCAGATTGGCGTTGCCGCCCTTGTCCCCGGAGCGGGCGCCCATGATCGTGCCCAGCGCGGTCCGCACGGCCCGGTCGCCGGCCTCGGGCCCCGGGCCGATCGGGCCCGCCCCCGGCGGCTCGGGCGCCTGGACCGGCAGCGGTGACGTGGCGGTGGCCGCCCGGGGAGCCGGGTGCTCTCCGCTGTCAGGATCGCCGCCGGGTGCCCGGTCCCCGGGCGGCCCATCGCCGGACTCCGGGCCGCCGGGCTCGCGCTCTCCGGGCGTCCCACGACCGGGCTCGCGCTCTCCGGGCGTCCCACGGCCGGGCTCCGGGCCGGCGGGTTCCGGGCCGGCGAGCTCGCGGCCGTCGAGCCAGACGCGCGCCCGGACGGTCTCCGCCGGCACGAGGGTGGGCCAGTAGACGCCGTAGGGGGAGGCGTCGCCGGGCGGGGTGAGGCCGTAGAAGCCGGGATAGCTGGCCAGGCCCGTCTCCACCACGGCGGAGGAGAAGGCGCGTCCCGCCTTCTTCCGGTCGGCGTCCATCACGGTGACGCGGAGCAGGGCGGTGCCAGGCGACGAGGGGGTGGCGCCCAGCGGGGTCAGCTCGACGTCGACCCGGTCGAAGGACTCCCTGGGGACGCGGGACCAGATGGCCTCCTGGGCCAGCCGGGCCTTGGCTTCGATCTCCAGGCCGGTCAGGACCATGGTCATGGTGTTGCGGTAACCACCCACGTAGTTGACCGCGACCTTGAGCGTGTCCGGCGGGGCCTCGCCGCGCACCCCCGAGATCCGGACCCGGTCCGGGCCCTGCTGTTCCAGGCGGATCGTGTCGAACCGCGCCACCACGTCGGGGCCCGGATACCGGGGCGAGGCGATCTCGTACAGCAGCTGCGCCGTGACCGTGCCCACCGAGACGAGCCCGCCGGTCCCGGGATGCTTGGTGATCACGCTGGATCCGTCGGACTCCAGCTCCACCAGGGGGAAGCCGCAGTGCGCCAGGTCGGGCACCTCGCCGAAGAACGCGTAGTTCCCGCCGGTCGCCTGGCAGCCGCATTCGATGACGTGCCCGGCCACCACCGATCCGGCCAGCGCGTCGTGGTCGCCGGGCCGCCAGCCGTACCGCCAGATTCCCGGCCCGGTGACCAGCGCGGCGTCCGTGACCCGGCCGGTCACCACCACATCCGCCCCGGCGGACAGGGCGGCGGCGATCGGCCGGCCCCCCAGGTAGGCGTTGGCGGTCAGCGGGGCGGCGGCCAGCCTCTCCCCGGTGTCCAGGTTCGGCGCGCCGTCCAGGTCGTGCCCCGACAGGTCGTCTCCGGTGACATGCGCCACCTTCACCGGCAGCCCGAGGCGGCCGGCCAGCTCGGCCACCGCGCCGGCGCACCCCGCCGGATCCAGCCCGCCCGCGTTGGACACGACCTTGATGCCCCGCTCCAGGCACGTCCCCAGGACCTGCTCGAGCTGCCGCAGGAAGGTCGGCGCGTAGCCGGGACGGCCCTTCAGCCGGTTGCCGGCCAGGATCAGCATGGTCAGCTCGGCGAGCCAGTCGCCGGTGAGCACGTCGATCGGACCGCCCTCGACCATCTCCCGGGCGGCCGACAGCCGGTCGCCGTAGAAGCCGGAGCAGTTGGCGATGCGCAGCATCGAGCCTCCTAGGCTTGGGGGTCCAGGGCCCGCCCCGCGGCGGGGCGGGGGGCTACGTCAGGCCTCCGGAACCGGCACGCGGCGGGGCGGGGGCGATGTCAGGCCTCCGGAACCGGCGGGCGGCCTCAGGCCCTCAGGCCCTCAGGCCCTCAGGCCCTCAGGACCCGGGGATCCAGGACGCGGGCCGTTTCTCCATGAAGGCGGCGATGCCCTCCTGGCCCTCGGCGGAGGTGAAGCGCCGGGCCGACAGCTCGGCCATCCGGCGCAGGCCCTCCTCCACCGGCAGCGCGGGCACGGTCCGCACGAGCTGCTTGGTCAGCGCCAGCGCCTCGGGCCCCCCGCGCAGCAGCATGCCGGTGTAGTGGGCGACCGTCGCGTCCAGGTCCTCCTCCGGCACGGCACGGGTGAGCAGGCCGATCTCCTGCGCGCGGGCGGCGTCGAAGGTCTCCCCGGTGAGCAGGTACTCGGCCGCGGCCCGGGGGTCCAGCCGCCGCAGCACGGTCACCGAGATCATCGCGGGGACGACGCCGAGCCGTACCTCGGTGAACGCGAACGACGCCGTGTCCGGCGCGATCGCGAAGTCGCAGGCCGCCACCAGGCCCAGCCCTCCGGCGCGCGCGGTGCCGTTCAACCGGCAGACGACCGGCTTGGGGCTCTCCCAGATCAGGTTCATGATCTCCGGGAACGAGGCGGTCACCGGAGCCTCGTGCGCGCTGCCCGGCTCGATCCGCTGCTCCTTGAGGTCCGCGCCGGCGCAGAACACCGGCCCGGTCCCGGTGAGCACGATGACCCGCACACTCTCCTCGGCGAGCGCCCAGTTGAGCCGGTCCTCCAGGTCGCCCAGCAGCCGCACCGACAGCGCGTTGCGGTTGCGCGGGGAGTCCATCGTGATCGTCGCGACCCCGCCGGACACCTCCCTGTGCACCAGGCGTTCCACTGGCCAGCCCCCGTCGGTGTTCATGCTCGCTCCTCGATGACGGCCAGTACGGCCTCCGCCTCGACCTGCCGGCCCGGCGCCACGTTCAACGCGGACACCGTGCCCGCCGCCGGGGCGGTGATCTGATGTTCCATCTTCATGGCCTCCAGCACCACGACCACCTGGCCCGTGGTGACGTGCTCGCCCGATTTCACCTCGACGCGGAGCACGGTACCGGGCATCGGCGCCAGCAGGGAGCCCGGCGCCACACGTGTGGCCGGTTCGGGGAGCCGGTCCAGCGGCGTGAGCCGTACGGGGCCGAGAGGGGAGTCCACGTGGGTCACGCCGTCATAGCGGGCCACGGCGAACCTGCGCCGCACGCCGGAGGTCTCCAGGACGACCAGGTCGGGCGTGGCGCCGACCAGGACCGTGTCGGGGAAGCCGTCGGCCCGCAGGCCGTCACGGGTGATCCGGTAGGAGACCTCCGCCTCCTCGAAGGCCGCGCGCTGCGGCTGTGACACCACGTTCCGCCACCCGCTGGGCAGCCCGGCCTGCACGGTCGCCGCCGCCCGGCCCGCCGCCGCCTGGGCGAGGGCCGCGGCGAGGGCGGACAGGCGTACGGCGCCCGGCCCGGCGGCCAGAGCGTCGCGGTGTTCGGCGAGGAAGCCGGTGTGGGTGTCTCCCGCGAGGAACGCCTCATGGCGCAGGACCCCGACCAGGAGGTCCCGGTTGGTGACGGGCCCGTGGATCCTCGCGTTCGACAGGGCGGCGGCGAGCCTCCTGACGGCGTCGGCACGGCAGGCTCCGTAGGAGATGACCTTGGCGAGCATCGGGTCGTAGTGGACGCCGATCTCGGAGCCGTCCTCGACACCGGAGTCCAGCCGGAGGCCGTGGGAGGCCCCGCGGGGCAGGGGGGAGAAGCGGGAGCTCACCCCGGGGACGTCGAAGCGGTGCAGGGTGCCGCTCTGCGGCAGCCAGTCGCGGGCGGGGTCCTCGGCGTAGAGCCGTGCCTCGACGGCGTGGCCCGACGGGGCCGGCGGAGTCTCGGGGAGCCGGGCGCCCTCGGCGATCCGGAGCTGGAGCTCGACCAGGTCGACGCCGTAGACGCACTCGGTGACCGGGTGCTCGACCTGGAGCCTGGTGTTCATCTCCAGGAAGGCGACCGTGTCGTCCTTCACCAGGAACTCGACGGTCCCGGCCCCGGCGTATCCGATCGCCTCCGCCGCCCTGACCGCCGCGTCGAACAGCCGCGTCCGCATCGCGGGGGAGATGGCCGGGGAGGGGGTCTCCTCGATCACCTTCTGGTGCCGCCGCTGGATCGAGCACTCCCGCTCGCCCAGCGTCCACACCGTCCCGTGCAGGTCGGCCAGGATCTGGACCTCGATGTGCCGGGCGTTCTCCAGCAGGGGCTCGACGAAGACCGTGCCGTCGCCGAACGCCGACTCGGCCTCCCGCCGGGCGGACTCGACCGCGCCGGGCAGGTCGCCGGCCGGCTCCACGATCCGCATCCCGCGCCCGCCGCCCCCGGCCGAGGCCTTCACCAGCAGGGGCGTCCGCCGGCCGGGCGCCGATCCGTCCGCCGGGGCGGACATGGTGTCCAGGCCCTGTTCGAGCTCGGCCGCCGAGGAGCCGGGTTCGGCGGTGAAACCCGGGAGCACCGGGACGCCGGCCCCGGCCATCAGGGCCTTCGCCCCGATCTTGGAGCCCATCGCGGCGATGGCCTCGGGGGAGGGGCCGACCCAGGTCAGGCCGGCGTCGAGCACGGCCCGCGCGAACGCCGCGTTCTCCGACAGGAAGCCGTAGCCCGGATGCACGGCGTCGGCCCCGGTCGCGAGGGCCGCGCCGACGATCGCCTCCACCGACAGGTAGGTGTCGGCGGGCCTGACCCCGGCGAGCCGTACGGCGTGGTCGGCCTCCGCCACGTGGGGTGCGGCGCCGTCCGCGTCGGAGAAGACCGCGACGGTCTCGATGCCGAGGTCGCGGCAGGTGCGGAAGACGCGGCGGGCGATCTCCCCCCGGTTGGCGACGAGAAGCCGGCTGATCATGGGCGCGCTCACATCCGGAAGACGCCGAAGCCGGCGGGCTCCGGGGCGGGGGCGTTGTTGACGGCCGACAGGCACAGGCCCAGGACGGTCCGGGTGTCGCGGGGGTCGATGACCCCGTCGTCGTAGAGCCGCCCGGACAGGAAGAACGGCAGCGACTCGGCCTCGATCTGCGCCTCGACCATCTGCCGCATCGCCGCGTCGCCCTCCTCGTCGTAGACCTGGCCCCGGGCCTCGGCGGCGCTCCGGCCGACGATGGACAGCACCCCGGCGAGCTGCGCGGGGCCCATGACGGCGGACTTCGCGCTGGGCCAGGCGAACAGGAAGCGGGGGTCGTAGGCGCGGCCGCACATGCCGTAGTTGCCCGCGCCGTAGGAGGCGCCCATGACGATCGTGATGTGCGGGACGGTCGAGTTGGACACCGCGTTGATCATCATGGCGCCGTGCTTGATGATGCCGCCCTGCTCGTAGTCCTTGCCGACCATGTAGCCGGTGGTGTTCTGCAGGAAGACCAGCGGCGTGCGCGCCTGGCCGGCGAGCTGGATGAACTGCGCGGCCTTCTGCGCCTCCTCGCTGAACAGCACGCCGCGGGCGTTGGCCAGGATGCCGACCGGGTAGCCGTGCAACCGCGCCCACCCGGTCACCAGGCTCCCGCCGTACAGGGGCTTGAACTCGTCGAAGACGCTGCCGTCCACGATCCGCGCGATCACCTCGCGCGGGTCGAAGGGGATCTTCAGGTCCTCGGGCACGATGCCCAGCAGCTCGTCCTCGTCGTACAGCGGGTCCCGTACGGCCCGGGGGAGGAGGCCCAGCTTGCGCCAGTTCAGCCCCCTGACGATCTGCCGCCCGATCCGGAGCGCGTCGTGCTCGTCGGCGGCCAGGTAGTCGGCCAGGCCGCTGACGCGGGCGTGCATCTCGGCGCCGCCCAGCGACTCGTCGTCGGACTCCTCCCCGGTGGCCATCTTGACCAGCGGCGGCCCGCCGAGGAAGACCTTCGCGCGCTCCCTCACCATGACCACGTGGTCGCTCAGTCCGGGGACGTAGGCTCCGCCGGCCGTGGAGTTGCCGAACACCAGGGCGATCGTCGGGATCCCGGCGGCCGACAGCCGGGTCAGGTCCCGGAACATCCGGCCGCCCGGGATGAAGATCTCCTTCTGCGTCGGCAGGTCGGCCCCGCCGGACTCCACCAGGTTGACCAGCGGCAGCCGGTTCTGGAAGGCGATGTCGGCGGCCCTGAGCGTCTTGCGCAGGGTCCACGGGTTGGACGCGCCGCCCCGCACGGTCGGGTCGTTGGCGCTGATCACGCACTCGACGCCCTCGATCACCCCGATCCCGGTGACGACGCTGGCCCCGACCGGGAAGTCGCTGCCCCAGCCCGCCAGCGGCGACAGCTCCAGGAAGGCCGAGTCGGGGTCGACCAGCAGCTCGATCCGCTCCCGGGCGAGCAGCTTGCCCCGCCGGCGGTGCCGCTCGACGTATTTCTCGCCGCCGCCCGCCACCGCCCTGGCCTGCTCGGCGTCCAGTTCGGCCAGCTTGGCCAGCATCGCCTCGCGCCGCGCCAGGTAGTCGTCTCCGGATGTGTCCAGCCGGCTCATGCGCCGCCTCCCTCGGTTGACGCGGACGCGGCCGGTGCGGGTCCGCCCGGCGCCGGCCCGGCCGGTGCGGCCGACGCCGGCCTCAGGCCGACGCCCCGTGCCGGGAACGTGGTGAGCGGGGCGACGCCGGCCTCCGCGCCGGCCCGCCGCGGCCGGTCGGCGCCTCGGACTTGACGATCACGTCAGTCAACGTAGCCGACAACCCGCTCCGCTGCCAGGGGGCGGTTCCGCCGCACGTCCTTCACGGCCCCGGCTCCGGGGGACGGGCGTGGAGCCGGGGCCGGACAGCCGGGTCAGCCGCAGTGGCTCCAGCCGCTCTTCCACGACAGGGAGCCGTGCGAGCCGCCCCAGATGACGCACTTCTTGACGGCGGAGAGCCGTACGGGGCCCGCGTAGGCGGTGAAGGAGCCCGGGTTGCTCCCCGACGAGCCGCCCTTCACCTGGAGCGTCGCGTTCATGCTGACCTTCGAGGGGATCACGTACTTGGCCATGGTGACGACGCAGTTCTTGCCCGCGCCGGCGCTGTAGAGCAGGTAGATGGTCGCGGCGGAGCCGAGGGCCTTGGAGTTGACCACCTTGTAGCCCGCGCCGCAGACGCCCGTCGGGGTGTAGGGGTTCGGCTTCGGCGGCGAGATCGTCTGCTTGGCGGTCGCGGAGGGCTTCGAGGTCGGCTTGGCGGTCGCTGTCGGCTTGGCCGTCGGTTTGGGGGTCGCCGTCGGTTTGGCCTCCGGGGACGGCTGGCCCGCGTCCGTCGGCTCGATCACCGAGGGCGGCTCCGAGGACTCCCCGTCCGGCTCCGACCCGCCGTCCCCGGAGCCTCCGCCCGCCTTCTTGGTCGGCCGGCTGGTCGGCCTGGCCGTCGGCTGGGAGATCATCTCGCTCGTGACCTGGACGGAAGGGGAAGGGCTCTTCCTGGGCTTGGGGGACTCCCACGCCGCGGGCGGGTCGTCCGGGGTGAGCGCCGGGTCCGACTCCTCCGCCTCCTGGGAGGCGGGCGCCGACGCCACGGGCCGCGCCGCCGCCGCCTTCTCGCCGTTCTGCAGGACCACCACCGTCCCGCCGCCCACCACGGCCAGCGCGGCCGCTCCCGCGAGCAGGAGGCCGACCGGCCGGCGCGTCTTCTGCCGGGGCTGCGGCGCGGGAGCCTGCGGCGGGACGGTGGCCGAGGAGTCGTGCGACAGGAGAGTGGGCCCGTGCGGCGGGGCGGCGGCGGGCACCTGCGGTGCGGCGGGCGCGGGCGGCGGTGCGGCGGGCGCGGGAGTCTGGCGCCGGACCGGGGAGGCGAGCGTCGCGCCCATCAGATGGCTGACGAGCTCCTCGGCCGTGGGGCGCCGCGACGGGTCCTTGGACAGGCACGCGGCGACGAGGAGGCGCAACTGCCCCTCCAGGCCGCCCAGCTCGGGCTCCACGGTCAGGATCCGGTTCATCACCACGGCGATGGAGTCCGCGCCGAACGCGGGTCTCCCCGTCGCGGCGAAGACCATCGTGACGCCCCAGGCGAAGACGTCCGCGGCGGCCGTCACCTCGCCCTCGCTGAGCTGTTCGGGGGCCAGATAGGACGGCGTCCCCATCGCCATCCCGGTCGCGGTCACCCCGGGGGAGTCCAGCGCCCTGGCGATGCCGAAGTCGATCACCACCGGGCCCTCCGGGCCCATCAGCACGTTCGCCGGCTTGAAGTCGCGGTGCAGGATTCCCGCGCGGTGGATCGCCGACAGGGCGGTGGCCGTACTGATCGCGAGCCGTTCGAGCGCGGCGCCGCGCCGCGGGCCCTCCTTGTCGACGAGCTGGCGCAGGGAGAGGCCCGGCACGTACTCGCTCACGATGTACGGCTGGCTGCCCGCGAGGTCGGCGTGGAGCACCGAGGCGGTGCAGAACCGGGCCACCCGCTGGGCGACCGAGACCTCCCGCAGGAACCGGGTCCGGGCGTCGGGGTCGGACGCCAGGCCATGGTGGAGGAGTTTGACCGCTACCTGCTCGCCCGCCGGCCCCCGCCCCAGGTAGACGACCCCCTGGCCGCCCTCCCCGAGCCGGCCGGTCAGCTCGAACGGGCCCAGCCGCTGAGGATCCTCCGCCGACAGCGGCTGCACCATGATGCCCCCCGACAAAGCATGCAAATTGGGTTATGTGGTGTAGAACGCTACCAGCGTGGGCAGTGAGACGGGCGGTCTTCTGGGATCCGCCCCTTCCGCCGGGGCGGATCCCGGCAGATCAGCGCTCAGATGGCCTTGCCCGGATTGAGGATGCCGAGCGGGTCGAAGACTTGCTTGATCCCGTGGTGGATCTCCTCGGTGAGCGGTCCGGCCTCCAGGGAGAGCCAGCGTCGCTTCAGCAGCCCGACGCCGTGCTCGCCGGTGAGCGTGCCCCCCATCTCCAGGGTCTCCCGGAAGACCTCGTCGGCGGCCGCCCACACGTTGGGCGGCGGTTCGGCCAGGCCGTGGTCGAAGATGAAGATCGGGTGCAGGTTGCCGTCGCCCGCGTGGGCCACCGTGGCGATCAGCACGTCGTACTTCACCGCGATGGCCTCGATCTTCTCGATCATGTACGGCAGCGCGGAGCGCGGCACGCACACGTCCTCCACCAGGCACTTGCCGAGCCGTTCCTTGGCCTGGTAGGCCATCCGCCGTACCCCGATCAGCTCCTCGGCCTCCTGCGGGGACGAGGAGACCGCCACGAAGGGGGAGCCGTTGGCGGTGCACAGTTCCGCCATCCGCTCGGAGACCGCCGTCGCGTCCGCCGCGTCCGACTGCGCGATCAGCATCGCCTGGGTGGACGCCTCCAGCCCGATGTTCCGCCAGTCGTCGATGGCCTTGAGCGTGGTCCGGTCGAGCATCTCCAGCAGCGACGGCTGGCACCCCGCGGCGATGATCGCCGCGACCGCGCGCGCCGCGTCCCTGAGGGAGGTGAACTCGGCCGCGATCGTCGCCGGATAGACGGCGGGCGCCCGGCGCAGCCGTACGGTGGCCGCGGTGATCACGCCGAGCGTCCCCTCCGAGCCGACGAACAGGCCGGTCAGGTCATAGCCCGTCACGCCCTTGACCGTGCGCCGGCCGGTGTTCAGGATCCGCCCGTCCGCCAGCACGACCTCCAGGCCCAGCGCCGAGTCGCGGGTCACGCCGTACTTGACGCACCGCAGGCCGCCCGCGTTGGTGGCCAGGTTGCCGCCGATCGTGGAGATCTCGTAGGAGGACGGGTCGGGCGCGTACATCAGCCCGTACTCGCGGGCCGCCCGGTCCAGGTCCGCGGTGATGAGGCCGGGCTCCACCACCGCGATCTCGTCGGCGGGGGAGAGCTCCCTGATCGCCTTCATCTTGTGCAGTGCCAGGACGACGCTCCCCTCGATCGCCGTCGCCCCGCCGGCCAGCCCCGTGCCGGCCCCCCGGGGAACCACCGGCACCCGGTGCTCGCTCGCCCATCTGAGGGTGGCGACGACGTCGTCGCGGGTTTCGGCCAGCACGACGGCCAGCGGCCTGCCCGGTTCGAGGAAGGTCCGGTCCCGCGCGTAGGAGTCGGTCACGTCGGGGTCCGTCAGCACCTTCTCTGGTGCGAGTGCAGCGACAAGTTCGGCGATAGCGGTCACAGGGGGACTTTACGGCCTATGGCCCGCACGGGCGGCAGAGGGCCGCCGGCTGTGACGGCCGCGTCCGGGCGCCCTGAAGGCCCGAGTCCGGAACGCCCGGTGTCTCTCCTGGAGGGCGAAGGGGAAATTTATATAAAAGAGCAGCTCTGTACCTGCTTGAGACTCTCTGCGAGGAGTGTCCGTTCCGCGGAAGTCGGGCAGAGGGTTGACAGGGTGGACGGATGGGAGAAGTCCCGCCATGTCCGGCTGACGCCAACGGGAGGGAGCCGGCTGTGACCACAGTGCAGCAACGGCCCACACTTGTGTCTACCGCCAGGGGATCGAGGCTCGCGTCGTGGCTGTCCTCGACCGACCACAAGGTCATCGGGTATCTCTACCTGATCTCTTCGTTCGTGTTCTTCCTGATCGCCGGGGTCATGGCCCTGATCATCCGGGCCGAGCTGGCCCAGCCCGGACTCCAGTTGGTCAACCCGCAGCAGTACAACCAGCTGTTCACCATGCACGGAACCCTGATGCTGCTGCTGTTCGCCACGCCGCTGTTCGCCGGATTCGCCAACGTGGTCATGCCGTTGCAGATCGGCGCGCCCGACGTGGCGTTCCCGCGCCTGAACATGGTGAGCTTCTGGCTCTTCCTGTTCGGCGGGATCATCACGCTCAGCGGCTTCGCCACCGACGGGGGCGCCGCCGACTTCGGGTGGACGGGATACGCCCCCCTGTCGGTCGCCACGTACTCCCCGCAGAGCGGCGGCAGCCTGTGGATCGTCGGCCTGGTGATGGCGGGCCTCGGCACGATCCTCGGCTCGGTCAACTTCATCACCACGATCATCTGCATGCGCGCACCCGGCATGACCATGTTCCGGATGCCGATGTTCACCTGGAACGTGCTGCTGACCGGCCTGCTCGTGCTGATCGCCTTCCCGGTGCTGGCCGCGGCCCTGCTGGCCCTGGAGGCCGACCGCGCGTTCGGCACGCACATCTACGCGCCCGAGACCGGGGGGCCGCTGCTCTGGCAGCACCTGTTCTGGTTCTTCGGCCATCCCGAGGTCTACGTCATCGCGCTGCCGTTCTTCGGCATCGTCACCGAGGTCCTCCCGGTCTTCAGCCGCAAGCCGCTGTTCGGCTACATCGGCCTCGTCGGCGCGACCATCGCCATCGCCGGTCTGTCGATCACCGTGTGGGCGCACCACATGTTCGCGACGGGCCGGGTGCTGCTGCCGTTCTTCTCCTTCATGACGTTCCTCATCGCGGTACCGACGGGGGTGAAGTTCTTCAACTGGGTCGGCACGATGTGGCGAGGGCATCTGACGTTCGAGTCGCCGATGCTGTTCTCGATCGGCTTCCTGGTCACCTTCCTGCTGGGCGGTCTGACCGGAGTCATCCTGGCCTCGCCGCCGCTGGACTTCCAGGTGACCGACTCCTACTTCGTGGTCGCGCACTTCCACTACGTCGTCTTCGGCACGGTGGTGTTCGCGATGTTCGCGGGCTTCTACTTCTGGTGGCCCAAGATGACCGGCAAGATGCTCAACGACACCCTGGGCAAGGTGCACTTCTGGCTGCTGTTCATCGGCTTCCACACCACCTTCCTGGTCCAGCACTGGCTCGGCGCCGAGGGCATGCCGCGCCGTTACGCCGACTACAGCGCGATCGACGGCTTCACCGGCCTGAACCTGGTCTCCTCGATCGGCGCCCTCATTCTCGGCGTCTCCACGCTGCCGTTCCTCTACAACGTGTGGGTGACCAGCCGGCACGCACCGAAGGTCACCAGGGACGACCCGTGGGGCTTCGGCAACTCGCTGGAGTGGGCGACCTCCTGCCCGCCGCCGCGGCACAACTTCGTCTCGCTGCCGCGCATCCGGTCCGAGCGCCCGGCCTTCGACCTGCACCATCCCCGGGTGGAGGCCCAGCCGCGCCAGCTCGACCCGACCGCGCCCGCCGAGGAGATCTGAAGGCATCCCCGCCCCGCCGGCCGGCGCTTCTCCCGGAGCCGGCCGGCGCCTGCCCCCCGCCGTCCGCGTCCGGCGCCCTTCCCGGAGCCGTCCGGTGCTTCTCCCGCGGACGTCCGGCGCCTGCCCGCCGTCCGTGTCCGGTGCCCGTTCGGCGTCCGTCCGGCCTCCCGGGGATATGGCCGGCGCCATAAGACCGGGTTATGCATCCGCGTTATGCATTCGCTCCCGTGCGGCGTGATCGGGGCCGGTCGTCCGGCGTCGCCCGCCGGGTCCATTTCACGTCCACGGCGATGTGCCCGTCCGCCCTGTGATCCGGCTTCACCGTGCTGACCTGCCATGGAGCGGTCGCCGACGGCGTTGGAGTGGAAATCATCACCATTTTCTAACAAACGACCATTTATTGCAGTTTGACAACATCATTTGGCGGCTTTACTGCCGCTTTACCTTCTCGTCTAACGTCCCGCTCGGCGCGTGCATCAGGCGCGCCGGGGACGTCCGCGCCCGGCGAACCCGGGCAGGGAGGGTATGCGTTGTCCAGCAGAGGCAGAGGCGTCGGCAAACGCCTTCTCGCGATAGTGCCCGTGGTCGGCCTGGCCGCCGCGGGACTGGCGATAGGCGGTACGTCGGCGGATGCCGACACCTCGGCCGCGCGGTATCAGCCGACCGCGGCCGACTACTACATCAACTACACGCCTCCGAGGGACGAGCCGGAGGTCGACGACCCGGCCGCGCCCAACGCCAAGGCGCGCAAGGTCAGCCCGTCCAAGAAGATCCAGCAGAAGTTCTCCGGCGGCAACCCCACCGCCGCGCGGGTGCTGGCCGCCCGCGAGGCCGAGGCGATCCGGACCGGGCTCAACCCCGCGGACTTCCTGTTCAAGAAGGCGAAGACCACCACGTCGGCCAAGCTGCTGACCTTGCTGGTGGAGTTCGACGACAAGGCCAACGACGACTTCTCCGGCTTCGTCCGCCCGCCGGACGCGCGGAGCGAGGACCCCGCCGAGTGCGTCACCGAGCCGCCGGGCACGCTGCTCAACGGCCCGCTGCACAACAAGATCCCCGACCCCGCGTCGCTGCCCCGCAAGGACAACAACAGCTTCTGGGTGCCGGACTTCAGCCCCGAGCACTTCAACAAGATGCTCTACAGCAAGGAAGGCATCACCCAGCGCGTCCGCCCCGACCTGACCGACCCCCGGGACGGGCGCAAGGGCATCGACATCTCCAAGCACACCATGAAGAACATGTACGAGGAGATGTCCAAGGGCGCCTACACGGTCTCCGGGCAGGCGAGCCCGTGGATCAAGGTCCCGCACTCCGAGGCCTACTACGGCGCGCGCGCCTGCGGCAAGGAGATCCAGGACATGAGCGGCCACCCGAGCAACCCGCTCGGCCCCGGCCAGCTCGCCATCGACGCGGTGAACACCCTGGCCGCCGCCGACCCGAACTTCCCCTGGGCCGACTACGACGTCGAGGACGTCGCCGACTCCGACGGCGACGGCAACTTCGCCGAGCCGGACGGGGTGGTCGACCACCTCGTGCTGGTCCACGCCGGCAAGGACAAGTCCTCCGACGGCGGCGCCGAGGGCCCCTACGCGATCTGGGCGCACTCCAGCGCGGTCGCGGGCGGCTACCAGGTCCCCGGCAAGAGCGTGAAGATCTCCAACTACATCGTGCAGCCGGAGGACTCCGGCGTCGGCGTCTTCGCCCACGAGTACGGCCACGACCTCGGCCTGCCGGACCTCTACGACACCAGCGGCCAGGCCTCCTCGGCCGTCGACTTCTGGGACCTGATGTCCAGCGGCTCGCACAGCGGCCCGATCTTCCAGTCGATGCCGACCCACATGGGTCTGTGGGACAAGTGGATCCTCGGCTGGGCCAACCCCAAGGTCTTCAACCCCGGCGACCGCGCCCGCGCGGTGACGGTGGGCCAGACCTCGCGCACGCCCAAGCTGACCGAGGACGGCCTCCGGGTCAACCTGACCAGCGCGCCGCTGGCGATGGTCGAGCCGCACAGCGGCACCAAGACGCTCTGGTCCAACCTCGACCAGGAGTGGGCCGACGCCAAGATCACCCGTGACGTCCAGGTGCCCGCCGGGACCGACGTGAAGTTCTGGCTCTGGAACAACTACGAGATCGAGGAGGACTGGGACTTCGGCTTCGTCGAGGTCTCCGCCGACGGCGGCGCGACCTACGCCCAGCAGAAGGTCTACACCGAGGGCGGCGCCCTGGTCTCCACCGACGACGGCTACCCGGACCCGAACAAGAACCTCGTCAAGTTCGGCAACAAGAAGTACGGCCTCACCGGCAACACCGACGGCTGGCGGCACGACTACGTCGACCTGGCCCCGTTCGCCGGCAAGACCGTCAAGCTCCGGCTGACCTACGACACCGACGCGGCCTTCTCCCCGCGCGGCTGGCACGCCGACGACTTCTCCCTCACCAACGGCGCCCAGACCGTCTGGAGCGACGACGTCGAAGGCGGCCTCAACGGCTGGACGCCGAGCGGTGGCACCTTCACCAACACCCACGGCCAGGGCTGGGTCGTCAACGACGGCCAGCGTGAGGTCTCGCGGTTCTACCTCGCCGAGTGGCGCAACTTCGACGGCTTCGACAAGGGCCTGCAGCACGCCTACGACACCAACTACTCCCGCGACGGGGCGTGGAAGGTCGAGAAGTTCAAGTACAACGCCCCGGGCCTGCTGGTCTGGTACCGCGACTCGACCTTCGTCAACAACTCGCTGATCAACAACCTCGAACTGCCGCCGAGCATCGGCTCCAAGGGCACCCTGATGATCGTCGACTCGCACTACGAGCCGCTCCGCCGTACCGGTGTGGCGGCGGAGAAGGACGGCGAGCTCAGGGACAACCTGCAGGGACGCGTCCAGACCGGCAACGCGGCCTTCTCCTTCGGCAAGACCTACCCCTTCACCGAGTGCGTGGAGGCCGCGGGCGAGCCGTTCAGTGAGTACTGCACCAAGATTGGCGCGCAGCGCGGGGTTCCGGAGTTCACCGACGCCAAGACCTGGTATCCGGGCATGGAGATCCGTAACGGGGCGCTCGGCTACCGCGACTTCGACGCCTCGGTGGTCGTCCCGTCCAAGGGCGACCAGCCCTACAGCACCCGGGTCGTCAACGTCGACGGCACCCCGGCCACCGAGCTGTACGGCACCGACCTCGGCGGCGGCCACGTCCTCGGCACCGGCAACCCCGGCGACGAGGGCAAGGCGCTGGGCGTGAAGTTCCAGCTGCTCACCCCGCTCCCGGGCAACCTCGGCGCGGTCGTCTACGTGACCCCGCCCAAGAAGTAGTCCCGGTCCGCCGGTCGCGGCCCCCTCCGTGAGGGAGACGCCGCCGGCGGATCGACCGGAACGACGGCGGCCCCGTGATCACATGTGTGATCACGGGGCCGCCGCCGGTCCGCCGGCAGTGTCCCACCGGCGGATCGGCCCTACGATTCGTAGGGAACACTCGATCGAAAAGGGGCAGTGTGGGAGAGCTTCGCAGCAAGTCCGAGCACACCGAGGCCGTCCGGACCGGACGCCGGATCTGCGTGGTGGTCAACACGCGGTCGCGCCGTGGCCGCCACCTCTACCCCGAGGTGGTCCGCACGCTCCGGGCCGAGGGCTTCGAGCCGATCCGCCTGTACCCCCTGGACGATCCCAGGCGCCTGCGTGCCACGCTGGAGGCGGCCCTGGACGCCAAGCCTGACCTGCTCGTCGTGGGCGGCGGCGACGGCACCCTCAGCGCCGCCGTCAAGCACGTCGCCCACCGCGACGTCGCCCTCGGCGTGCTGCCGCTGGGGACCACCAACAACTTCGCCCGCAGCCTCGGCCTCCCGCTCGACCTGCCCGGCGCGATCCGGGTGTTCCACACCGGCAAGGTCGCCGACATCGACCTGGGGATCGCCGGCGACCGGGAGTTCGCCAACCTGGCCAGCTTCGGCGTCTCCGTCGAGGTGGCCGGCAAGGTCAAGCCCTGGCTCAAGCGCGTCCTCGGCCGTGCGGCCTACCCGCTCACCGCCCTGACGATCCTCCCCCACCACCAGCCGTTCCGCGCCTTCATCACGGTGGACGGCCACCGCCACGAGCTGCTCACCCACCAGCTCAACATCGCCAACGGCCGCTTCCACGGCGGCTGGCAGGTGGCCAAGGACATCAGCATCGACAACGGCCGGCTGGTCGCCTACCAGCTCGGCTCGGGCAAGCGCCTGAGGCTGCTGCTGGAGACCCTGACCCGGGCCACCACCGGCCGCTGGAGCAGCCTGGCGGGCGGCCCCTTCGTGGTCGGCCGGGAGATGCTGCTGGAGACCGAGCCCCCGATGGCCGCCGACGTCGACGGTGAGGTCCGCCTGATGACCCCCATCACGATCCGGACCGTCCCCAACGGCCTGCGGGTGATGGTCCCCGACCACTTCGTCGACTCCTGACCCGGTTCCCGGTGTCCGGCCCCTGATTGGGGCCGGGCATGGGGGGTAGGCGGTCATCCTGAGGGGTTGGAGGAGACATGGCATCTCTGGTGGACCGTATCCGGAGCTATCTGAGCAGCCCGCAGGGGCGGAGAAACGTCGAGAAGGCCAAGACGATGGCCCGTGACCCGCGCAACCAGCGCAGGCTGCGGGAGTTCATGAACCGTTTCCGCTCCGGCGGCTCCAGGCACTAGGCGAGCGGCCCGCGGCCCCGTGGCGGTCCGCCGTCCCGGGGCCGCGGGCCGCCTTTCACGGCTGTCGCCCGGACATACGCCGGAATCTGTTCCGGAGCCTGTCGAGCAGGAGGGGCTCCGGCTCCGTGGCGAGTCCCTCACGTGCCCGGCGCAGGGCGCCCAGCGCCTCCACCGCGTCCGGCCGCTTGGCGGGCGAGTGATCGCGCATGCGCCGCAGCAGCTCCATCACCTCCGCCGGAACGCCGTCCACGGAGATCTCGGCGTCCGGGCTGGCGGGGGGCAGCCGGCCGGCCAGCAGATGGAAGGCGATCACCCCGGCCGCGTACACGTCCGACGCGGCCGTCATCCGCTCGGGCCTGCCCTGGCACTCGGGGGCCACGTAATGGGTGTCGAGGACGTTGGGGAGCTCGTTGGCCACGGTATGCGCCCGGGGGCCCGGCTTAGCGTAGTCGAAGCCGGTCAGCATCGCCCGGCCGTCCTCGGTCACCAGGACGCAGGCCGGGCTGAGCGCCCGGTGGATGACCTTGT
The DNA here is from genome assembly GCF_900113865.1 of Streptosporangium canum. Lineage (GTDB taxonomy): Bacteria > Actinomycetota > Actinomycetes > Streptosporangiales > Streptosporangiaceae > Streptosporangium > Streptosporangium canum. Next base: position 126,405 of record NZ_FOQY01000005.1, read on the forward strand.
TGGCGTGGACGTGGGCCAGCCCCACCAGCATGTCGTCGATCAGGTCGAGCGTCGCGCCGGTGGACAGCGACCGCCGTGAGGCGGTGAGGTGCAGGTGCAGCGCCTGGCCGTGCACGTCGTCGAGGACCAGCACGAACCGGCTCTCGTCGTCGATCGCGAAGAAGTCGCGTGAACGCACGACGCACGGGTGCGGAGGGATCCGGGTGAGGGACTGGTAGGCGTTGGCGATCAGCCGCCGCTCGGCCGCACGCGGCTCCTCCTCGGCCAGCGGGTCGGCCCGGTACACCCGCAGCAGGACCGTCTCGCTCCCCGGGACCGTCGCGTTGATCGCGCGGTACTCCGTCACCCGGTTGTCCCCGCCGAGTTGCTCCTCCACCTCCCAGTTGCCGAACCGCGGCGGCGCGGTGGAGCGCCGCACGGCGCCGTTCAGCGCCTCGATGATCGCGGTGCGGTACGGCCGCACGTCCGTCGTGTAGCCGCGCCTGACGCGGGAGGCGTCGCGCAACGTGCCGACCAGGCCGGGCAGGTCGGTGACGTGCCGCGAGTCACGGCCGGCCGGGTCCACCAGTTCGGCGTCGGGGCCGGTCAGCGTGACGACGCTGTCGACGTAGACCCGCTCCAGCTCACGGCGCTCCTGGGTGAGCAGCCCCTTGAGCGCGCGCCCGTTGCCGCGCAGCTTGGCGACCGGGGAGCCGAAGGCGTCCCGCCGCGCGGGGAACCAGCGCGTCCCGGCGACCTCGATCCGGCCGCGCGTGCCCTTGACGTCGATGAGGCAGAGCGAGTGGCCGGTCAGGACGATCACGTCGACCTCGAAGCTGTCGTCGCCGCGCGGCACCTCGATGTTGTGCAGCAGCAGCCAGTCACCGGGGGCGTTGTCCCGCAGATGGGCGATGACCCGCCGCTCGGCATCGTTGACCGGGCGTCCGCCACCGACGATCTGTGCCATCTCTCGCGCGCCGCCCTTCTCACCGTGCATCGAAGTAGGGCAAGGGTCTCATGCTCACGTGTATCTCTACTTTTCCGCCACTCTGGCGGGCCCGGAGTATCCATGATCATGACACATCCCCGGCCGTGGAGAGAGGATCGAAACGTCGCAACAGCATGATCGAAAACGAGGCCGCGGCATGGGGGACGGAACGGCCGGACCGCTGAACGGCCGCCGGCGGGGCGGGGCCGTACGCGCGGAGCCCCCAAACGGCCGGGGGCACGTGATGGGTACGCTCGGCTGCCATGGAACCCATGGAGATCGCCGCGGGGAGGCTTCAACTCCGGCCGTGGCATCCGGCCGACGTCGAGGTCGCGACGGAGGCGCTGAACGATCCGGAGATCCGCAGATGGGCGCCCACCCCCATGACCGATCCGGACGGGAAGGCATGGATCGCCGGCCAGATCGCGGGGTGGGCCGACGACTCGTCGTTCGCGTTCGCGATCACGGACGCGACGACCGGTCAGGTGCTGGGACACATCAGGGTCAAGTCCGTCGTCGACGGGGCAGGAGAGGTCGGTTACTGGGTCCTGCCCGCGGCCCGCGGCAAGGGCGTGGCCGCTCACGCGCTGGACGCGGTCGCGCGGTGGGCGTTCGCCCGTCTGGAGCTGTCCCGGCTGAACCTGCTGCACGACGCCGCGAACACCGCCTCCTGCAGGGTCGCGCAGAAGAGCGGGTTCGCGCTGGCCAGGCTTCTCGATGAACCGTCCTGGGACGGGGGAGAGGAGACCGTCGAGGTTCATCTCCACGCGCTCTCGCACAGATGATCTAGCCTGTCCGCCGCCGTCTGCACCGGCGAAACGGACGGAACGCGCGCGGATCCGCTGATGACCGGAATCGCCCGCGCGGGTGCCGTCGCCGTGAGCCGGAGGTTTGCCTTGGTGGGAGAGGGTAGCGCCTTCTCCAGTAGGGACCTGCGGGGGAGGAGGCAACCATGACCGGCAGTCCGAAGGACGCTCTGTCCACGGCCGAACTGATCCGGCAGATGTCGGAGGAGGTCTCACGCCTCGTCAGAGACGAGCTCCGGCTGGCCAAACTGGAGCTCGCCGAAAAGGGCAGACACGCTGGAATCGGTGCGGGTCTGTTCGGCGGAGCGGGCGTCGTGGCCCTGTACGGGGGCGGCGCTCTGGTGGCCGCCGTGATCCTGCTTCTCGCCCTGGCGATGCCGGCGTGGGCCGCCGCGGCGATCGTGGGCGTGGTGCTGCTGGCCGTGGCCGCCGTTCTCGGGGTCCTGGGCAAGCGTCAGGTGACCGAGGCCGTTCCGCCGGCGCCTGAGCGGACCATCGAGAGTCTCAAGCACGACATCGACGTGGTGAAGGAGAGGGCACACCGATGACTGAGACAGACCCGGGCAGTCCCGACTTCGAACCCGGAGAAGCCGGGACCACCGGCTCTCGCAGGAAGGGGGTCGGTGAGCCCGTGACACCCGACGAGAGGGAGTCGCTGAACATCCCGCCGAACGCGCCGGACATGGCGGAGGCTCCGCCGCCCGGCCGTGACGGGACCCCCACCACGGATCTCGGTGGCCCGCCGTCCAGCCGTGACGGGACGCCCCACCTGGCGGACGGCACCGCCGTCGCCAGGGCCGCCGTCGCCGGTGCCGGGGCCGGGGCCGGGAACACGGTCGTCGGCCGGACCGGCACGGGTGGCGTCGGCGGTGCCGGTGCCGACGGGACGGGCGCGGGCGTGACGGGCGAGAAAGCAAGCGTGACAGGCAAGGAATCCGTGCGACGGGACATCGAGAACGACCGTCGCGAACTAGGTGACACTGTGGAGGCTTTGGTGCACAAGACCGATGTGAAGAGCCGTGTTCAGGAGACCGCGACCCACGTGGGCGAGGACATCCGCCGGGTGGGAGCGGCCACCGCCGGCACCGCGACCGAGATGGTGGGCCGGGTCAAGGAGGCGGCCCCCGAGATGGTCGGGCGGATGAAGGAGGCGGCTCCCGAAGTCATGGGCCGGGTCAAGGAGATGACCCCCGTCGAGATCAAGGATGCGGCGGGGAAGGTCTCGGCCGAGGCGGGCAAGCGTCCCGTTCTGGCCTTCGCCACGGTGGCCGCGCTCGCCCTGGTGGTCTTCCGGATGCTGAGGCGGGGCAGGAAGAAGTAGGCGAGCGCCCTCCGGGAAGGCCGTCCGAGGCACTTCGTCCGGGGAGAGCCGGAAAGCGCCGGGAGAACCGGGACAGAGTGAATCAACGCCGGGGCCCTGTCCCTTCAGGGAGGGGAGGAGGTCAATTCCCGAGCTCTTTTCTTGAGTGGTTGTCGCTGTTGTCGTACAACTGACTCTCCGCCTTCCGTGACCCTCGGACCAGGCAGAACGGTGTCAGCAAGTTCCCCTCCGATGGCAGTTTGCTGACACCGGGCGGCCTTCGGAGCCGTCCCGCGAACGGTGGCCCGGCGCCGCTCCCGACGGCCTGCGGCCGGGGGCGGCGCCGTCCCTGCCCGCCGCGCCGGAAGCGCTCGCCGTCGCCCCCTCGCCTGCCGGAGATCCCGGGTGAGGCCCGCCGGGCCGGGGGCCGGATTCAGCGGGCACGACGACCGGCTCTACGGCGACCTGCCCGGCCTCGGGCGGGGGAACGAGCCAAGCTCAGGGTCGCCGGGGTAATCTGACCGCCTCCCGGGCGGGCGGCGGACCCCCTCCTTTCCGCCCGCCCGGGACCTTTCCCCCGGAAAACGTCCGCGGATCTCCAGGGAGAACGGCCGCGGAGCCGTCGCGCCGGGGAAGGGCCGCCGGCCGTTCCGGCCGGGCGTCCGTGAACCGTTCCGGCGGCCCGGACGTTGTGATCGGTGCCGGGATTGCGCAACTCCTGATCCCGGAGCGGAGGCGTCCCCCCGGAGGCGGCGTCCTCCGGCAGGACACACAGGAGGTCTCATGCGCCGTGTTCTTGGTATCGCCGCAGGCCTGGCCCTCATCGCAGCCGCCCTGTCCCCGGTCACCCCCGCCGAAGCCACCTGCCTCGCCGCCGCCAAGAAGTGCGGGCGGGACGCCCTGATCGCCATCGACGTGAAGGCCAAGGGCACGCCCCGCGCCCATCCGGGCGGGCGTGTCACCTACGTTCTGGACTACTCCATGACATGGACGCCGTCCTTCGCCCCCTACTGGGGTTCCTACTGGGTGGGCGGCAAGTTTCCCCGGGGCGTCCGGGGCCCGGCCAGGGCCGTGCTCTTCGACGAGAAGGGCAAGCGGCTGGCCGCCTTCGCCTGTCGCAGGCACTCCGACGGCGTCTGGTGCGACACCGGCGGCGCGATCCCGCACCGGGGGCGGATCGTCCTCAGCGCCCGCCTCGCCCGCGGCGGCGCGGGGGCGGCCGTGGCCAAACTCGGCTTCGACAGCTTCGACGGGCTGAACAAGGAGGAGTTCGCCCGGCACCTCAACCGTGAGAAGTCCCGTGCCGAGTTCTGCAACTATCGTTTCACCAGGACCGTCACCACGAGGGTGGGCTCTTGAGGGAGGGCGTCATGAAGGCGGGGGTGAGCGGTGTCCACCACGTCAAGATCTGGGTGAGCGACCTGGCGCGGAGCCGCTCCTGGTACGAGCGGGTCCTCGGCCTCGAACTGCGCACCAGCTTCGAGGACGACGACGGCGCGGTCAGGGGCATGGCCTTCGACGTCCCCGGGGCCGGCCTCCAGCTCGCCCTCCGGGAGAACCCTGAGCTGGCCAGGGCCCTTTCCGGTGCCGACCCCTTCGCCCTCCAGACCACCGGGGAAGGGCTCGACGCCTGGGCCGCCCACCTCGACGCCCTCGGCGTCCCGCACAGCCCCGTCGTCAGGGCCTCCGCCGGCCACGTCATGGGTTTCCTCGACCCCGACGGCCTCCAGATCCGCCTCTATGCCCCCGACGACGGGGGCCACGCCGTCCGGAGCGGCCAGGCGGGCACCTACCGTCCGGGCCCCGTCCCCGGACCGGACGGCGGCGGCCGGGGCTAGGCGCCCGCGGCCATGTCGAAGAAGCGCAGCTCCAGCTGTACGGCGCGGCGGAAGAAGTCGAGCACGCGGAGCTGCCCCTCCGCGGTGAGCTCGGGGCCGAGGCGGTCGAGCTCACCGCGGAGGAACCCCACCCACGCCCGGAACGCCGGCCCCTCGTGCAGGTCGATCCACTCGCGGTGGACGAAGTTGCCGGGCAGCGGCTCCTCCGCCAGGCTCGCCCAGCCGAGATAGCTCCACTCCGCGACCGACAGCACCGCCAGGACGAGCGGATAGTCCAGGCTGGTCCTGGCCTCGTCCATCAGGGCGCGGAAGTCGGCCGTCACCGGTTCCAGCGGCGGGGAGGCCAGGTCCTCCGGGGTGGCGCCGAGGGCGGCCAGCGCGCGGTGGAAGTAGGTCTTCTCCTCGGTCGTGGCGGTCTCGCCGAGGAAGCGGCCGAACGGCACCCGCGACTCGAAGCTGTCCGCGCTGGCCACGGCCGCGCCGAGCAGCGCGGTGAAGGAGTCGACGAACTGGAAGTCCTGGACCAGGTAGCGGCGCATGTCGTCGTCGGCGACGTCGCCCCGGGTGATCGAGGCGGCGAACGGATGGGTCACGACCGCGGTCCACTCCGGCTCGCTCAGCGAGCGCAACCACTCGCTGAACGCGGGGTTGACGGCGCTCGCGCGCCACTCGTCGTAGGGGACCAGGTCCACCGGGCTTCTCCTCGCGATCTGGGGAACGTCGATCAGCGTGAATGCTAGTCCGCCGATGCCGACGGCGGCCGGCGCGCCGGAGAATCGGACGCCGTCGCCTACGATCACTGGATGTGACCGCCTACCAGGCACTCGCGGCCGACCTGCGTGACCGGATCGTCTCCGGGGAGTTCCAGCCCGGGGACAGGTTGCCCATCGAGCCCGATCTCTGCGTCCGGTACGGCGTGAGCCGCAGCACGGTCCGTGAGGCGCTGCGCCTGCTGGCCAGCCAGAACCTGATCAGGACCGTCCGGGGGACGACCGGCGGCAGCTTCGTCGCCCACCCCGACCCCGACCACATCAGCACCTACCTGGAGACCAGCTTCGACCTGATGCGGGTGGGCATCGGCCAGCTGATGGAGATCCGCGAGCTGCTGGAGGTCCCCGCCGCCGGGCTGGCCGCGCTGCGCCGTACCGGGGCGGACCTGGAGCGCCTGCGCGGCTGCATCGTCGGGGCCGGCGGCAGGGAGCCCGGCGAGGTCTTCGCGCCCAACCGCGATTTCCACATCGTCCTGCTCCGCGCGGCCGGCAACCCGCTGCTGGAGGTCGTCGCCCGGCCGGTCTTCGAGGTGCTGGAGGGCCGCTTCGTCCGCGACCGCGCCCCGCGGGCCGCACTCGACGGCATCGACCGGGAGCACCGCGACATCCTGCGCCACATCGAGGCGGGCGACGCCGAGGGGGCGCGGCGGGCCGCCCTGGAACACCTGGACAACCTCCGCACCGCCTACTACCCCAGCGTGGAGCCTCAGCCGTAGCCCTCGGCCCGGCCGTCCCGCCATGCCCCGTACGGCCGGCGCCACCTGGCCGTCGCGTGGAAACCACCAAGCAAGCCATTGACCATCAAAACGTCAGACTATTAGCGTCAAGGTTCCGTCGTTCAGGGAGAGATCCGTGACCGTGCACGAACCCGGCCTGGGCCGGTACTACGAGGACTTCGTCGTCGGCGACGTCTACCAGCACCCGCTCGGCCGCACGATCAGCGAGGCCGACAACACCTGGTTCACCCTGCTGACGATGAACACCAACCAGAACCACTTCAACGCCCACTTCGCCGGGCGCGCCCCGGTCGGGAAGATCATCGTCAACTCGGGGCTGACCGTGGCGATCGTCCTGGGCATCTCGGTGATCGACGTCAGCCAGACCGCGCTGATGAACCTCGGCTGGGACGAGATCAAGCTGACCCACCCGGTGTTCCTGGGCGACACTCTCTACGCCGAGTCGATCGTGGTGGACAAGCGGGAGTCCGGGTCGCGGCCCTACGCCGGGATCGTCACCTGTCGCACGCGCGGCCTCAACCAGGACGGCGACGAGGTCATGTCCTGGCGCCGCACCGTGATGGTCTACCGCCGCGACGCCCCGCACGACAAGAACTACTTCCCGCGGGCCAAGACCGGGCCGCTGACGACATGAGGGGCGCGTCCGGGCAGTGGGGGGAGTCCCCGCCCGAGCTGGCCGCCGCCCCGCCCGCCGCCGCCCGGACCGCCGATGACGCGGGCCCGCGGCCGGAGACGGACCCGTGACCGGTGAGACTCCCCGCCGCGGCCCCTTGCCCGGTGGCCGCCGGCTTCCCGCGTTCGAAAGGACCCCGCCATGGATTTCGAGCTGAACGACGAACAGCGGCTGTTCCGCCGGACCCTCCGGGAGTTCGTGGACAAGGAGATCGTGCCGGTCGCCTCGGAGTGGGAGCGGACGGGCCGCTACCCCACCGAGATCGTCGAGCGGTTCAGGCAGATGGGGCTGTTCGGGATGACGATCCCCGAGCAGTACGGCGGGCTGGCGCTGGACCGGGTGTCGTTCGCGCTGGTCTTCGAGGAGATCGCGCGAGGATGGATGGGGGTGGCCGGGGTGCTCGGCTCGCACTCGCTGGCCTCCTGGATGATCGCCGAGCACGGCACCGAGGAGCAGCGCGACGCCTACCTCCCGGACCTGGCCACCGGTGCCCGCCGTACCGGGATCGCGCTGACCGAACCGGCCGCCGGCACCGACCTGCAGGGCATCCAGACCCGGGCGGTCCGTGACGGCGACCACTACGTGATCAACGGCACCAAGACGTGGATCACCAACGCCCGGCACGCCGACCCGATGCCCGTCCTGGTCAAGACCTCCGTCACCGAGCCCGCGCACCGCGGCATGTCCCTGATCCTGGTCGAGGCCGGCACCTCGGGCTACACCGTCAGCCGGGACCTGCCCAAGCTCGGTTACAAGGGCACCGAGACCTGCGAGATCGTGCTGGAGGACGTCCGCGTCCCGGCGTCGCGGCTGCTCGGCGGGGTCGAGGGGCGGGGCATGCAGCAGGCGCTGTCGGCCCTGGAGCTCGGCCGGGTCAACATCGCCGCCCGCGCGGTCGGCATCTCCCAGTGCGCCTACGACGCCGCGCTGAACTACTCGCGCGAGCGTCACGCCTTCGGCCATCCCATCGCCGACTTCCAGGCGATCCAGCTCAAGCTCGCCGACATGGCCACCGACATCCAGGCGGCCCGGCTGCTCACCTACTGGGCGGCGACCCGCTCCGAGAGCGGCGCGGTCAACTCCGAGGCCGCGATGGCCAAGTACTTCGCGTCGGAGGTCGCGCTGCGGGTCACCATGGAGGCCATGCGGATCCACGGAGGGTACGGCTACTCCCAGGAGTTCGTCATCGAACGCCTCTACCGCGACGCGCCCCTGATGGCCATCGGCGAGGGCACCAACGACGTCCAGCGGATGGTCATCGCCAGATCCCTCATCTCCGGTACCGCCAAGGTGGGCTGGTGAACGGTGACGCTAGGGTCGGGTGGTGATCCGATCTGCGCTGTATGTCCCGGGTGACCAGCCCGGCAAGCTCGCCAAGGCACTCGACCGGGGCTCCGACTCACTGATCGTCGACCTGGAGGACGCGGTCCTGCCCGCGCACAAGGCCGAGGCCCGCGCCGCCGTGGCCGGCTGGCTGCGCGGGCTGGGGCCCGGCGGCCCGGAGATCTACGTCCGGGTGAATCCGGGTGAGGCCGGCCACGAGGACCTCCGGGCGGTGGCCCTGCCGGGCGTGCGCGGGGTCTGCGTGGCGAAGACCGAGTCGGCCGCCGAGCTTGACGCCGTGGACGCCGTGCTCACCGCCGCCGAGGCCGCCGAGGGCCTGCCCGGCGGCTCGATCGCGGTCTGCCCGCTGCTGGAGAGTGCCGGTGCGGTCCTGTCGGCGCCGGAGATCGCCCGGGCACCCCGCGTCCTCCGGCTGCAGATCGGCGAGGCCGACCTGCGTGCCGAACTCGGCGTCGAGACCGGTCCCGACGAGCGCGAGCTGCTCTGGGCCCGATCCCAGGTCGTCCTGGCCTCGGCGGCCGCCCGGCTCGTCCCGCCCCTCGCCCCGGTCAGCACCGACTTCCGCGACCTCGACGCCCTGCGCGCCTCCACCGTCGCCCTGAGACGCCTGGGGTTCCGTGGCCGCGCCTGTATCCACCCCGCCCAGCTCGCCGTGGTCAACGAGGTCTTCACCCCCACCGGGGAGGAGCTCGCCCAGGCCCGCGACCTGATCGCCCGGTTCGAGGCCGCCGGAACCGGAGTCGTCACCGACGCCCGGGGCCGGATGGTCGACGAGGCGGTCGTACGCGCCGCCCGCCGCCTCCTATCCTGAGGGGATGCCAGCCGGAGAATGTTCGTTCTGCGCCATCGGGGCGGGGGAGCAGCCGGGCCATGTGGTGCTCTCCGACGAGGTGGCCGTGGCCTTCCTGGACACGCGCCCGGTCTTCAAGGGCCACGTCCTGGTGGCGCCCAGGGCCCACGTCGAGACGCTCCCCGACCTGCCGTCGCCGGCGGTCGGCCCGTTCTTCGAGCGGGTCCGCTCCGTCACCGCCGCCGTCGAACAGGGCCTGGAGGCGGGCGGCACGTTCGTCGCGATGAACAACCGGATCAGCCAGAGCGTCCCGCACCTCCACGTCCACGTCGTCCCCCGCAACCGCAAGGACGGCCTGCGCGGCTTCTTCTGGCCCCGCACCACCTACGCCGACCCCGCCGAGGCCGAGTCCTACGCCCTCCGCATCCGCAAGGCCCTCGAACCGAACCCCTGAGCCGCTGGGTTCATGGGATGGCGGTGAGGAGTCCCGCAGGGTCATGATGGTTGCCTGGAGGTGGTGCAGACGTGGGGGAGACGCCTGCGGTGATGCCGGGGACCGGGCCGCTCGCGCCGGACTTCAACGGGATCGACCCGGCGCTCATGAAGGGCTTCATCGCCGATCTGGAGCGGGCGGGGAAAGCGATCGCCGAGTATGGCGAGGCGATCCGCCGGGAACTGGCTGCTGTAGACCTTTCCGCCCCGGGCATCGCTTCCATCAGGGAGATCGGCGGATGGGCCGAAGAACAGCTTCCCCGGCTCCGGCAGCGGATGGAGACCATCGAAGTCATGCCCGCCGTATTGCTGGGGAGCAAGCTGGAACCATACTCGGAGGGGGCGCTGCCCGCTCCGGCGGAGGCTCAGAGGCAGGGCGCCGAACTGGGCAAGCGAGCCGCCGCCGTCGATCCGGAGGCGTTCTCTCTCACGGGTCCGTATCCCACCGAAAGACTGGCTGCCCTCGTCAACGAGCTGAAAGCTCACCAGAGCGATCCGAACTTCACCGCCGCGTTCTTCGCGGCGCTCGGTCCCGCCGGGACCCGAAAATTCGGCGAAAAACTTCGTCGCCTTGAAAAGGCCGACGACGCACTCGGCGTCGCCGGTACGGCTTTGGGCGCCGCGGTCAGGGGCGGGCCCAAGGTTCCCGGGTTCGCTCAGGTCATGGGAGCGGTGAAGAAGGCCGGAGCCAAGGACATCGAGGGGTTCGCCGAGCTGCTGAACTCCGGCGACTATCCGGACGTGTGGCTGGCCGAGATCGTCGCGCCTATGCTGGCGGCGGACAGCCACGTCAGCGGCGAGACCCTCGGTAAACTGCTGAATGCTCTGGGCAACAACCCCGTCGCCGCCAGGCTCGCGATCAGCTCGGTCACCGACATCAGCCCGGTTCCCGCCTCCGCCAAGACCCCCTTCGGAATGCTGCCCAGCAGCCCTCAGGTGTGGAAAGCCCGGCCGGATCTGGCCGCGTTTCTCAAAACGCTCAATGAACGGGTGCACTGGCAACCCGAGGCGGCGAAGGGGTTCGGACGGATGCTGGCAGCCGCGTCCGGTGCCTACGACGAGGCGCAAGGCAAGCACAGCCAGGAAGCCGCGTTCTTCGCGTATACGGTGATGACCAGCGTCGACGATCTGAAACTGGGCGACGCCACCCGGCCGCACCTGTCAGAGATCGCGGGCTCGTACGCCGCCGAGATCACTCTGGGCGCCAACATCGGCGACGCCGACATGACCAAGGACAGCGCGCTCCGGCTCACCCCCGGTCTTTTTGAGCCGACCACGGTTCCCGGTCTGCGCGGCGCGTTCCGGCTCAGTCCCGAGGACACCTTCCGCTTCCTCACCACCTTCGCCGGGACCGCTGAAGCCCGCGCCCCGTTCGAGGCAGGTATGGGCGAACTCACCCAGCGACTCCTCCCCGAGGCGTCCCGCCTGGCCAAGCGCACCGAGGACGTCACAGCCCTGGACAACCTGTTCACCGCTCTCGGAAACGTGCGTGGTTTCGAACTGGCTGCCGCCGTACGGGTGCTTAAACCCTCGGACGAGGAAGCTGAAAGCGCGAAAGACGCGGAGGATCTTCTGGTTGGTGCTCTCATGGGTGTCGCCGGACTTATCCCGCCTTTTTCTATATACGCAAAAACTTGGACCGGAATTTGCGCAGGGAAAGCCGCATATGACACCTATGGTCCTCAATCTGAGGAGAAGGTGGAAAAACTTCGAGAACTGGACGGCGCGGAAACCTTGGGTCGCCAGTACGCGGTGGCCCAACTCCTCATGAAGCAGGGCTTCGCTCCTGGAACGCCGCCGTCCGGTATGGCTATCGCCGACTCAAACGGAAATTTGCGCCCGTTCAGTGAGATCGCCAAGCAGGGCGATGTGGGCATGAAGGCACTGGAACAGTGGTTTATTGATAATGGTATGGGCGGTAAGGACAAGTTGAGCATCGGAGAGTTGAGCATCGCGCTTGCCGGTCGTTTCGATGGACGTAAGGACCCTAGCTTCCAGCGTGCGGGTCTCTATGAGAAGGGACTCACAACCGATTAAGGCACTGGGTTTCGCCGCGCACTGAGTATTGACCATCGATTGAAGACTGCAGTACCAAGGATGTCTTGGATGGTTTACTGGCCATTTCCATGGGATCGCCGACGTCGTCAGGTTTGCCGATGCTGACGAGATCGTACTCCGCTACACGCTTCAATGCGCTGAGCATCATCTCGTTGAGGCCACTCGCCGTTCGTTCGGGCGCGAGGTCTTGGCCGATGGCGGCGAAGGTGCGTTTAAATTTGTCGTCGCCACAGGGGATGTCCTTGCCGCCCGGGTCGGTGATCTGGATGTTCTGGGCGTTTACCTCTTTCAATAACTCAAGGATATGCGTCTTGAGGGTCGCGCCCGCTTCGGTGGCGGTGGGTTCCCTCTCGCCACAGGCCGCCAGGGCCAGAGTCGTTGCCATGAGTGTGATGCCGAACCGTACAGGGAAACTGCGGGCGGAACGGGGCATCGAATCTCCTTCGAAGCACTGGCCGACTGAGCGCACGATCTCATATTCTCCAGGAAAATGCGCAAGCCGTACCGGAAAAACGCCGAGGCGGAAGGCGGGGCGGATGGGGCTCGGGTCTGAGAGCACGGTCAATCCCCGACGGGAGGAATTGCTGCGTGCCCTGACACGGGTGCAGCTGCATGCGGTGCGGTTGGAGACGGCGCTGGATCCGGCGCATGCCTCGTTCACCGGGAAGGCGGTCTGGGTGGGGCCGACGGCGCGGGCGTTCGCCGAAGAGCTGACCGGGCGGCGGAACCGGCTCCGGACACTCGTGCAACGGATCGTCGAGGATCTGGAGGCAGAGCTTCGCGCCACCCCCGAGAAGGTGGATCGGGCATCAACCGCGCGTTGACCGGCAGGGCTCATACGGTGCTCATGGAACCAGACTTCGGGGAGGCGTGTCGGCGTCCCTCCAGCCGCCATGCCGCCACACCCGTTCATAGGACGGGTCACGACCCCCGCCGAAGCGAGACGCGTCTTCACCCCGTCACGGTGACGTACATCCCCTGCCGCACCCAGCGTTTCAAGCTCCCGCCTGAGCCGCTCGATGGTCACTCCGGCCGTCGTCGTGGTGGCCGGGCGATGGGGATATCGCCCGGTGTCGCCAGGCTCGTCGCTGCTCACGAGGAGTGACGATACGAACGCGAAAAGGCAGCGAGATCAGTGTGGTTGATACTTTGGCGCGAGGAGGGGACGGGCGTGCTGTCGAGGGTTACCTTGAGGGCATGGCCTACTCAGACCCGGCGGGCGAAAGCACGGGAACACGTGTGCGTCGCGCACGTAAGCGCGTGGGCATCACCCAGCGAGAGCTGGCCCAGCGTGTCGGCCGAGCGCAGTCATGGGTGTCCGGGGTGGAGAACGACAGCATCCCGCTTGACTCCATCGCACTGGTCAACGGCCTTGCCCGTGTCCTACGCATACATCCCAACGAGCTCACCGCACGCCCCTACCGGGGCGACACTCCGGCGGAAGACCGAGGGCATTCTGCGATCCCCGAGATCCGCCGCCACCTGGAGCGCTACGACCTGGACCCCGAATGGGTCGACGAGGTGAGGTCGCTGCCCGAGCTTCGCGCCGGGACCGAACGCGCAAGCCGGCTGCGCCTGGAGGCACGCTACGCGGAACTCGCCGAAGAACTCCCTGCTCTGCTCTCCGAGCTCCAGGCGGCGACCCGCCTCTACCCTGAGCCTGATCGGAGCGCGGCGTTCAGCCTGCTTTCGCTGACCTGTCAGGCGGCACACTCGGTGGCCTGCAACCTCGGCTACGCCGATCTTTCCCTGATCGCCGCAGATCGAGCTCGTTGGGCGGCGGAGTGCTCGGGAGACCCCTATCACGAAGCGGTGTTCGCCTGTCTCCGAGTACGGAACATGTGGTCCAGCACCTCGTGGAACGACGCGCTCACCGTCCTTGACTCGGCGTGCGCGCATATCGAAGACCAGTACACCGCCGGTCAGCCGAAGGCGCTGGCCGTTTGGGGTGGGCTCCAGTTGCGGGCCGCGATCACTGCCGCACGAAAAAACGACGCCGTAGAGGCATGGTCACGCCACCGGCTCGCGGCCGAGGCCGTCACGAGGCTCGGACCTCGCCAGCGCACCAACTACTACGATCTATCGACCAACCAGCCCAACATCGATATCCACGGCGTCGCCGTCGCTGTCGAACTCGGCGACGGGCCGCAGGCCGTACGCCGAGGAGAAGCCGTCCGGCTTCCGAAGGGTCTGCAAGCCGGTCGCGCCGGACATCACCACCTTGATCACGCCCGGGGTCTGCTGTGGTGCAGCAAGCGGGAGGCCGCGCTGGCTGAGCTGGAGCGTGCCGAAAAGATCGCCCCTCTGCTCATCCGTAATCATCCGATGGCCCAACAGGCTGTACGGACGCTTCTCGATCTCGAACGCTACAGCTACCGGGAACGCATCCGCCGTCTGGGCGTTCGCATGCACATTCTCTGATCCTCTGGAGGCGGGCGGCACGTTCGTCGCGATGAACGTCAGAGGGGGCCGACCCGGGGGAGGGCCGGGGCGGCCGTCATGTGGCCCGTGGCAGGACGGCGGCGCGGATGCCCTGGCGCAGGAGGGCGGGGATGCAGAGGACCGTGCCCAGGGCGCCGATCCACACGGCGGTCTGCAGCCCGCCGAGCGCGGTCGCCCCGGCCGCCAGCAGGCTGCCGAGGGCGACGGCGCCCCAGAGCAGGAAACGCTGGACCGCGCCCACCCGGCCGAGCAGGGCGGCGGGGGTGGCGGTCTGGCGGAGGGTCAGCGAGGTCGGGCTGAACGCGCCCTCGCCGACGCAGTGCACGATGCTGCCGGCGATGAGCCCGGCCGTTCCCGCGGTGCCGCCGAGGGAGCCGAGGGCCGGCATCGAGACGATCCCGGCGACCGACAGCGAGGCGGCGCCGAGCAGGGTGCGCGGCGTGCCGTACCGGCGGATCAGCCGGCTGGACAGCAGGTTGCCGATCGGGTAGCCGGCCGCGGCGGCCCCGATCACGACGCCGATCCACTGCGGGGACAGGCCGAGCACGTTGCGGCAGTACAGCACCAGGCTGGTCTCGACCATGCTGAGGAACAGCACATAGGTGGTGCCGCACAACAGGACCGGCTGCAGTATCGGGTGGCCGAGTGCGAACCGGAGCCCGGTGGCGATGTCGCGCCGCAGCCAGCCGCGCTCCCGCGGGGCGCTCTCGCGCGGCGGCTCCCGGTGCCGGATCAGCGCCAGCGAGACGACCGAGGCGGTGAAGCTGATCACGTTGGCCGCGAGCGCGCCGACCAGGCCCAGAGCGTGGATCAGCGGTCCGGCGGCCATCGGGCCCAGCGCTTTGGACGCCGACTCCGACAGGGCCAGGCGGGTGTTGCCGCGGTGCAGCTCGTGCGGGTCGCCGTAGAGGCTGGGCAGGTAGGAGGTGTAGGCGACCTGGAAGAACACCACCGCGCAGCCGCTCAGCAGCACCAGGCAGAACAGCAGCGGGAAGGTCAGCGCCCCGGTGGCGGCCAGCGCCCAGACCGCGCCGAAGGCGGCCACCTGCACGCCGTCGCAGACCAGCATGGTCATGCGGCGTGAGAGCCGGTCCACGATCGCCCCGGCGGGTAGGCCGAGCGGCAGGAAGGGCAGGAACAGCGCGAAGGGCAGCAGCGCCGCCTGTGCGGGTGAGACCTCCAGCATGGTGACCGCGAGCAGCGGCAGTGCCAGTGTCATGAACTGGTCGCCGAAGAGGGACAGTGACTGTCCCGCCCAGAGCAGGCCGAAATCACGGCGCACGGAGGGCGCGCCGGCGACGGGGGGACCGGTGGTGGTGGGGGCGGACACGGGACAGCCTTCCGGGGAGCGGAGCGGGATGCCTACGGAGCATGCCGACCGGCGCCGGGCGGTGACTGGCGGGAAACGGACGCGGATATCCGTTTCCGGAACGAGGTCCGATCACGGCCGCCGGCCGGGAGGAGGCGTGCGCGAACCTGGGCAGATAGGGTCCGGGGCGTGGAACCCGTCGTCGCTGTGCTGTTGATCGCCGCTCTGGTCGGTGTCCCGGCCCTGGTGCTGTGGCGGGTGCTGCGCGGCAGACGGGAGCTGGGCAGCAGCCCGGCCGAGCGGGCCACGTTCGAGACCCTGCACACCGCCTCGCTCGCCGCGCCGCCGCTGCGGGCCGGGCTGACCGAGGCGGGCGCCCAGAAGGCCTCCCGGCATCTGCGCGAGCTGCTCGGCTCCCCGGCGCTGGCGATCACCGACGGCGAGCGGCTGCTGGTCTACGACGGTGAGGGCGACCACCACGCCCGGGAGGCGTTCGCGCACGCCGCCAAGACCCTCGCCGGCGGCCGGACCCAGGTGCTCGGCCCGGAGGTCGTCTCGTGCGAGCTCCCCGAGTGCCCGATCAGGTTCGCGGTGGTGGTGCCGCTCACCACGGACGGCCGGGTGGTCGGCTCGCTGGCGGCCTACGGCGGGCACGCCTCGGCGGGCCTGGTCCGGGCCACCCACGAGGTGGCGAACTGGGTGGACTCCCAGCTGGAGCTGGCCGAGCTCGACCGGTCCCGGACGCGGCTGATGGAGGCCGAGGTCCGGGCCCTGCGCGCGCAGATCTCCCCGCATTTCATCTACAACTCGCTGACGACCATAGCGAGCTTCGTCCGTTCCGACCCCGACCGCTCCCGCGAGCTGCTGCTGGATTTCGCCGACTTCACCCGCTACTCCTTCCGGCGGCACGGCGAGTTCACCACGCTGGCCGAGGAACTGCACTCCATCGACCGCTACCTCACCCTGGAACGCGCGCGTTTCGGCGACCAGCTCCAGGTCACGCTGCGGATCGCCCCGGAGGTGCTCGCCGTCGCCGTGCCGTTCCTGTGCCTGCAGCCGCTGGTGGAGAACGCCGTCCGGCACGGTCTGGAGAGCAAACCCGGCGTCGGCCGCATCTCGATCATCGCCGAGGACGCGGGCGCTGAGTGCCGGATCAGCGTGGAGGACGACGGCGTCGGCATGGAGCCGGACCGCCTGCGCCGCATCCTGGCCGGTGACGCCGACGAGCGCTCCGGGGCCGGGGGCGTGGGCCTGGCCAATGTGGACGAGCGGCTGCGCCAGGTCTACGGCGACGAGTACGGCCTGGTGGCCGAGACGGGAAAGGGCGCCGGCACCAAGGTCAGCGTCCGGCTGCCGAAGTACCATCCGGGCGTCTCCGCCCGCTGACACCCTCTGAGCCGGTCGACGGTCGTGGAGACGCCCATGTCACGGCGTCGTCTGCAAAGATCTTCTGTCCGGCGCCGCCCCCGAGACGGCCGAGCCGCGGATCAACGCGATTCCGAGGACGTACCCCCCAACCCGGAGGAACCATGGACACCACCCCCCAAGGCGTCGCCGATACGGTGCCGGAGGACACCGGACCGGCCTCCGCCGGCCTGCCGCCTTCCACGCCGCCACAGGCAGGGGGCCAGGCCGCTCCCGCCGAGCTCCCGGTCCCGGCGTCCGGAGGGCTCGGGCGGCGGTTCTGGCTGCTGTTCGCCTCCAGCACCGTGTCGAACCTGGGCGACGGCATCGGCCGGATCGCGCTGCCGCTGCTGGCGGTGACCTTGACCAGGGATCCCGTGCTCGTCGCGGCGCTGTCATCGCTCGCCTTCCTGCCCTGGGTGCTGTTCGCGATCGTCAGCGGCGCGCTGGTGGACCGGCTGGACCGCCGCAAGGCGATGATCGTCGCCCAGTTCGCCAGGACCGCGGTGGTCGGCCTGCTCACGGCGGCGGTGCTGACCGGCCATGCCGCCATGTGGATGCTCTACGTGGCGGCGTTCGCGCTGGGCACCATCGAGACGCTCTACGACAACGCGGTCCACTCCCTGCTGCCCTCCGTGGTACGGCGCGACCAGCTGGAGAAGGCCAACGGCCGGGTCGAGGCCGCCGCCGTCGTCACCGACAGCTTTCTCGGCGCCCCGGTGGGCAGCGCGCTGTTCGTGGTCGCGGCCGCGATGCCGTTCATGGCGAACTCGGTGGGCTTCCTGCTCGCCGGGGCGCTCCTGTTCCTGCTGCCGGGCCGTTATCGCACCGAACCGGCCGGCGACCGGCCCGCGAACCTGCGCCGGGAGATCGGCGAGGGGGTGCGCTGGCTCTGGAACCACAAGCCGCTGCGGGGCATCACGCTGATCGGCGCGTTCTCCGCGGGGATGAACCAGGCCGCGATGGCCGTGCTGGTGCTGTTCGTGGTGGACGTGCTGCGGCTGCCCGCCGCCGCCTTCGGCTGGTTCGCGCTCGCCTCCGGGGTCGGAGGGGTGGTGGGCGGCCTGGTCGCGCCCATGCTGGTGCGCCGGTGGCCGCGCGCCGCCGTGATGGCCGTCGCGATGACCGTCGGCGGGATCGGGTTCACGCTCGTGGGGATCTTCCCGTCCGTGCCGATGCTCGCGGTCGCCGCCATGGCCATCGGCTGCTCGCTTCTCGTCTGGAACGTGCTGATCATGTCGGTCCGCCAGGCGCTGGTGCCGCCTCAGCTGTTCGGCCGTGTCCTGGGTGCGATCCGTACCCTGCTGTGGGGGCTGATCCCGCTGGGCGCCCTGGCGGGCGGTCTGCTGGCCGGGGCGTTCGGGCTGCGGGCCGTCTTCATGATCAGTGGTTGCGTGATGCTGGCGCTCATGGTGCCGCTCTGCCGGGTGCTGTGGCGGCATCGGGACCTGATCAACACTCTCCGCGAGCCGGGAACTGTTGACACCTGATGTCTGATTCATCACCCTCTAGGGATTCACCCGTGAGCGTTCGGGGTCCACAGGTGACCGACCCGGAGGAGTGACCGTGACCGGCCTGCGTGTCCTGGCGGTGGACGACGAGCTCCCCGCGCTGGAGGACCTGGCCTACCTGCTGCGCGACGACCCCCGGATCGGGGAGGTCTCCCTCGCCAGGGACGGGGCCGCCGCGCTGCGTGTCCTGGACCGGGCGATCGCCGACGGGCGGCCGATCGACGCGGTCTTCCTCGACATCCGGATGCGCGGCCTGGACGGGGTGGTGCTCGGCAGGCTGCTGTCGCAGTTCGCCAACCCGCCCCGGGTGGTGTTCGTGACCGCCTACGAGGAGCACGCGGTGGACGCGTTCGAGATCAAGGCCGAGGACTACCTGCTCAAACCGGTCCGGCCGGAGCGGCTCGCCGAGGCCATCCGGCGGGTGTGCGTCTCGGCCGAGCTGCCCGACAGCGACGGCGGGGGCCGTACCGATCCCGGCACCATCCCGGTGGAGCTCGGCGGTGTCACCCGGTTCGTGGCCAGCACCGAGGTCCGCTACGTCGAGGCGCAGGGCGACTACGCGCGCCTGCACACCGCGGGCGGCAGCCATCTGGTCCGGATCTCGCTGGCCACGCTGGAGGAGCGCTGGTCCTCGGCCGGGTTCGTCCGGGTGCACCGCAGCCATCTGGTGGCGGTCAAGCACATCGACGAGCTGCACATCGATTCGGGCCGCTGCGTGGTCCGCATCGGCGAGATCGAGATCCCGGTCAGCCGCCGCCACACCCGCGAGCTGCGCGACCTGCTGGTCCGCCGGGCACGCAAGGGGCGACCGGAATGAGCGAGGAGAACCGCGGACCCGCGCCGGACCGGGAACCCGGGCGTGGACGGGAGAGCGGATCCGATCGCGGCGAGGAGAGCGGGCCGCGCCCGGACGCGGAGCCGCGGCGCCGGATGGCCG
Organism: Streptosporangium canum; assembly: GCF_900113865.1. Classification (GTDB taxonomy): domain Bacteria; phylum Actinomycetota; class Actinomycetes; order Streptosporangiales; family Streptosporangiaceae; genus Streptosporangium; species Streptosporangium canum. Next base: position 145,783 of record NZ_FOQY01000005.1, read on the forward strand.
ATCGGCTCACCCGGGCGGTGGAGCGGCCGCGTAAGGAGACCGACCGGCCGCGTCGCGAGGTCGTGACCAGCCCCCGCACCATGGCCGCCCGGCACCCCCGTTACCCGGTGACCCGTGAGATCGACGAGCAGACCCGGCTGGGCGAGGTCTACATGGGGTCGCTGATCCGCACCCAGTTCCGCCTGGCGCTGTTCGTCTGCACGGTGCTGGGCTGCGTGGTCGGCGGCCTGCCGGTGCTGTTCCTGCTCGTGCCGGAGCTGCGGGAGGTCCGGCTGCTCGGGATCCCCCTGCCGTGGGCGGTGCTGGCCGGTCTGATCTACCCGGCGTTCGTGATCGGCGCCTGGCTCTATGTGCGGCAGGCCGAGCGGAACGAGCGTCACTTCGCGGAACTGGTGGACCGGGCCCGATGAACACCGCGTACGGCGTGACCGCGGTCGTGCTGGTGGTCCTGGCGGCGGTGCTGATCGGGGCGTTCGGCATCCGGCTGTCGCGCACCACCTCGGATTTCTACGTGGCCTCCCGTACGGTCTCCCCGCTGTGGAACGCCTCCGCCATCGGCGGGGAGTATCTGTCGGCGGCGAGTTTCCTGGGCATCGCCGGGCTGATCCTCGCCTACGGCGCCGACATGCTCTGGCTGCCGGTCGGCTGGACCGGCGGCTACCTGGTGCTGCTCGTCCTGGTCTCCGCGCCGCTGCGCCGCTCGGGCGCCTACACGCTGCCCGACTTCGCCGAGGCGCGGCTGGAGTCGATGGCCGTGCGGCGGCTGGCCGGCGTGCTGGTCGTGCTGATCGGCTGGCTGTATCTGATGCCGCAGTTCCAGAGCGCCGGTCTGGTGCTGGCGGCCATCACCGGAGCCCCGGAGTGGGCCGGGGGGCTGCTGGTGGCGGCCGTGGTCGCGGTGAACGTGATGTCGGGCGGCATGCGGTCGATCACGTTCGTGCAGGCCTTCCAGTACTGGCTCAAGCTCACCGCGCTGGCCGTGCCGCTGGTGTTCCTGCTGCTGGCCTGGCGGGCGGGCGGTGCGCCCGGTCTGAGCGCGGGGGACGCGGCCACCTGGGCGCTGCCGCTGTCCAGCGGCAAGGAGTACGGCCTCTACTCGACCTACTCGCTGATCCTGGCGACGTTCCTGGGCACCATGGGGCTGCCGCACGTGCTGGTCCGCTTCTACACCAACCCCGAGGGGCGGGCCGCGCGCCGTACGACGCTGGTGGTCCTGTCGCTGCTCGGCGCCTTCTACCTGCTGCCCGCCATCTACGGCGCGCTGGGCCGGATCTACGCCCCGGAGCTGAGCGGCAGCGACATGGTGGTGCTGACGCTGCCCGGACGGCTGGTCGGGGGAGTGGCGGGGGACCTGCTGACCGCCCTGGTGACGGCCGGGGCGTTCGCGGCGTTCCTGTCCACCTCGTCCGGGCTGACGGTCTCGGTCGCGGGTGTCATCGGGCAGGACATCCTCCGGGGCGGGGTCCGCTCGTTCCGGGTGGCGGCTCTGCTGGCCGTGACCGCGCCGCTGGCCCTGGCCACCTCGGCCCGGTCGCTGCCGGTCGCCGACGTGGTGGGGCTGGCGTTCGCGGTGGCCGCGTCCTCCTTCTGCCCGCTGCTGGTGCTGGGCATCTGGTGGCGGCGGCTGACCTCCACGGGCGCGATGGCGGGGCTGGTCGTCGGGGGCGGGCTGGCCTGCGGCGCGGTTCTGACGACCATCGCCGGGGGACCGTACACCGGCCTGGCCGGAGCCCTGCTCGCCCAGCCCGCCGCCTGGACGGTGCCGGTCGCCTTCGCCGTCATGGTCGTGGTGTCGCTGCTCACCCCGGGCCGCATCCCGGCCGGTGTGGCCCGCACCATGGTCCGGCTGCACACCCCTGAGACGCTCGATCTCGATAGGGGGGACTGGCGGCCCCGATCCCCTTGACTTGATCCATTACTTATGTCGAAATGTCCAGTAATTAAATGACATTTCAGTTACTGGTGTGAAGGGGTGTGCGATGGGCAACAGCAACTCCAACGGTCAGTCGCTTCTCAAACCGGACGGCTTCCAGTTGGAGGACGGCTTCTCGTTCACCCTCGCCGAGACGATGCTCCTCGACCAGTTCTTCACCGCGCGGCCCGTGCCGGGCGCGCTCTGACAGTGGCGGCGCGTGCCCAGCGCGAGCGTTGCACCGGTCTCGCCGAGGCGCTGTCGCTCATCGAGTCGGTGCTCGCCGACGCCGGTCTCTCGGCGGAGTTCCTCTCCACCGGCTCGCCGGAGTTCCCCGTGCACCGCTGCACCCTCCGCGACCCGGCCGGCCGGGTGCTCACCGCCTCCCTCGGCAAGGGAACCGGCGCGCAGAGCACGGTGAGCGCGCTGTTCGAGGCATGGCAGCACCTCCAGCACGAGGCGGGCCAGGCCGCGCTCCCCGGTGACCACCGGCGGGCGCGGGCGGTGCCCGTCGCCACCGTCGTGGCCCAGCCGGAACTGTGCGGGGAGCAGATGATCCACCGGCTCGCCCGCGACTACCCGGACATCGACCTCGCCTGCCTGCGGGCCGAACCCCTCAACCCGGAGCGGGCCGCGCTGTGGTACCCGGCCTTCACCCGGTCGCCGTCCTGCCGCAGCCATCCGATCCCCGGTGACGACCTGCGCTACGAGCCCTACCTCCGCTACGCCTACGACAACGGCACGGCCACCGGGGCCACCGAGCCGGAGGCGCTCCTGCACGGCCTGCTGGAGGTCGTCGAGCGCGACGCGCTGTCCCACGCCCTCCTCGACTGGTATCTCGACGAGCGGCCGCGGCTCTCCGCCCTGGACCCCGGCCTCCTCCCACCCGACCTGCGCCGCCTCCACGACGAGGCGACGGCCCGTCTCGGCGCGCCCCCGCTCCTCATCGACATCACCTCCGACCTGGGCATCCCCGCCTACTGCGCGCTTCCCTCGCGTGCCGGGCCGTACCCGGGAGTGGTCGGCTCAGGCGCCTCCCTCGACCCCGAGTACGCCGTGGAGCGCGCGCTCACCGAGCTGATCCAGTCCTCGTTCAACCTGTCGCTCGGCGTGGACCTCACCCTGGGCCGCAGGCTGGAGAGCCTGCGGCGGTGGCCGCTGCTGGAGCGCTGCGCCAGGCTGGACCCCGCCCCGCTGCTCGACCGCCTCACGTTCGACGCGCGCCTGCCCGGCCCGCGACCGGAGGACGCCGCCGGCCGGGAGCCCGGCGCCGCCGGCGGACATCCGGCGCCACCGCCCGCCGATCGGCAGGGGCCGGGGGACGTCGGCGCGCAGATCGCCACGATCCTGGAGACGCTGGAGCGTGCGGGGCTGCCGGCCTACTTCTTCCGCTGGAACCCCGCACACGACAGGTGCCCGGTGCTGACGGTGATCGTCCCCGGCCTTGAGACGTTCGCCATGGTCCACAGCGCCGTTCCGGTGTTCCCGACCGGCCGGGCCGTACGGCGGCTCGCCGGGCACCGGTGATGCGGGCGGTCCTGCGCGAACGCGGATTCCGGCTCATCTACCTCGGGATGGCCGTCAGCCTGCTGGGTGACGCCTCGCTGCTACTGATCCCGGCGATCCTGGCCAAGAAACTCACCGGCTCGGACGGCGCCGCGGGGCTGACCCTGTTCTTCTTCACGCTGCCCCTGTGCCTGTCGCCCCTCTTCGGCCACGTGATCGACCGCGTCGACCGCAGGAGGTTCCTCATCGCCGCGTGCCTGCTCTCCGCGGCGGCGCTGACCCCGCTGACCGCGGTGAGCGGCGAGGACACCCTGTGGCTGCTCTACCCGGTGTCGGCGGCCATGGGCTGCTCCTACGCGGCGGTGTCCGGGGCCCTGAGCGGCCTGCTGAAGAGCGTCCTGCCCGAGGAACTCCTCGCCGAGGCCAACGGTGCCCTGCAGACCACCCGGCAGGGACTGCGCCTGGTCGGACCGCTGCTGGGGGTAGCCGTCTACACGAGTTCCGGCATCGGCGCCGTCGTCCTGCTCGACGCCGGCACCTTCGTCGTCGCCGCGGCGGCCTTCGCGGCCCTGCCGAAACCCTCCCCCGTCCCGGCCGCACCGCGCGGCCGCTGGCGCGAGGAGTTCTCGGCCGGAGCCCGGCACCTGGCCGCCGACCCGTTCCTGCGCCGCGCCGCCGGGGCGTTCTGCCTGATGTTCACGCTGGCCGGAGCGACCGAGTCGCTGATCTTCGCGGTCATCGACCACGGCCTCGGCAGGGCTCCGGAGTTCACCGCCCTCACCTCCACCGCGATGGGCGTGGGGGCGATCATCGGCGGCCTGTGCGGGGCCACGGTGATCACGCACCGGGGCGAGCTGTTCGCGATCGGCACGGGCATCGCCCTGTACGGCGCGGCGGTCCTGCTGTGGACGGTCCCCGCCGAGCCGGCCGTGCTGGGCGCGATGACGATGGCGGGCGCCGGCCTGACCCTCGCGGGCGTGGCCCGGATGACCCTCGTGCAACGCCGTAGCCCCGGCCACCTCGTCGGCCGGGTCTCCACCGCCTTCGAGGCCATGGCCGGAGCCGCCCAGCTGCTGTCCCTGGTCGCGGGCGCGGCGCTGGTGTCGCTCGTCGACTACCGCGTCCTGCTGGCCGTGGTCGGGCTGACCATCTGCTGCGCGGCGGCACACGCGCTCCGGGGCCGGACGCCGGCGGTGAGAAGTCGCCCGAAACGGTTTCGGTACGCCGTCAGTCGTGGTGCGACAACCGAGGCGAGCGGGCAGACTGGGGATGTGAACGCCAAGACCCGTTACGCCAGTCGCCGTACCTACCTTGTGCCCGCCGATCTGAGCGAGCTGGCCGGGCCGATCTCCGGTGTCGTGGAGCTTCCCATCCACCTGGACTGGTCCGAGCAGCGGGTCTACGACCTCTCGGACGACAGTCATGTCGGGCTCATGTACGAACGTGTGATCCGCGAAGCCTCTCACCTCGACGACCTGCGGGCCTATCTGAATCATGAGACGCTGGTCCGTCTATGGCCGCATCTGTACCTTCCTGTCCAGGCCAGGAACGTCTGGGAGACACGTTTCCGGGATCTGGTGCGGGCGGCGTAGTCTTCATGGACCCGCTGCACGAACTCGCCACGCGGATCGGTCTCGCGGCGACGGATCGGTTCGGTTTCGCGCTCGCCGGCGGCTATGCCGTGCAGGCACATGGTTTCCTCACCCGCCGGTCGGAGGATGTCGACCTGTTCACTTCGGTGGGTGGAGAATTCGAGGCCGCCGTGGTCGCCGCTGTGGCGGCCTATCGCGATGCGGGTTTGAAGGTCGAGATAACGCTTGAGAACCCGGGCTTCGCCCGCCTGCTCGTCACGGACGGCGACAGCCACTCGGTCAAGATCGAGATGGGGGTGGACTGGCGTGCACATCCGCCGGTCCGGCTTGAGATCGGCCCCGTGCTTCATCCTGATGACGCAGTGGGGAACAAGGTCGCCGCGCTGTACGGCAGAGCCGAGGTCCGGGATTTCGTCGACGTGTTCGCCGTACTGCGCAGCGGCCGCTACGACTCCGATCAGCTGATCGACTTGGCCACGTGCGCGGATCCGGGGTTCGACACGGATATGTTCGCGACAGCCCTGTCCGCGCTGGGTCGCATACCTGACCAAGCTCTGTCCTTGCATGGTCTCAGTGACGAGGAGGTTCAGGAACTGCGCAGGTGTTTTCACGGCTGGGAGAGATCCCTGCGTTCGAGCGGCGGATAGGAGGAACGCCGGAGAGTCGGGAAACCTCTGACCTGGGCCGGCCGGGGGCCGGGAGACGTGTGGCGGAGAGTCGTATCCATGAGACCTTCTCCTGATCCCCAGCGGCGCGCAGACTGGGCCTTATGTGGGACTTCGATGTTCTCGTCCTGGGTTCCGGGCCGGGCGGGCAGAAGGCGGCGATCGCCGCGGCGAAACTCGGCAGGCGGGTCGCGGTGGTGGAGAAGAAACACATGCTCGGGGGCGTGTGCATCAACACCGGGACGATCCCGTCGAAGACGCTTCGGGAGGCGGTCCTCTACCTGACGGGGCTCAACCAGCGGGAGCTGTACGGAGCGAGTTACCGGGTGAAAGAGGAGATCACGGTCGCGGATCTCGGGATGCGGACGCAGCATGTGATCGGCCGGGAGATCCAGGTGATCCGGAGCCAGCTGGGCCGTAACCATGTGACTGTCCTACAGGGGACCGGGCGGTTCCTGGACGCGCACACCATCGGCGTCACCGGGGATGAGGAGAGGAAGGTCACGGCCGAGAGGATCGTGATCGCCACGGGGACGTCGCCGGCCCGCCCGTCCAGCGTGGAGTTCGACGACAAGATGATTATCGACTCGGACGCGATCCTGCATCTCGACCGGGTGCCCGAGACCCTCGTCGTCGTCGGAGCCGGGGTCATCGGCATCGAGTACGCCTCGATGTTCGCGGCGCTCGGCACCAAGGTGACCGTGGTGGAGCGTCGTGAGCGGATGCTGGAGTTCTGCGACCTGGAGATCGTGGAGGCGCTCAAATACCACCTGCGGGACCTGGCCGTGACGTTCCGGTTCGGTGAGAGCGTCGCCGCGGTCGAGCGACGGCCCCGCGGGGCCCTGACCGTCCTGGAGAGCGGCAAGAAGATTCCCGCCGACTGCGTCATGTACTCGGCGGGCCGGCAGGGGAAGACGGCCGAGCTCTGCCTGGCGGCGGCCGGGCTCGCCGCCGACGACCGGGGTCGGATCGAGGTGGATGAGAACTACGCCACCCCCGTCCCGCACATCTACGCGGTCGGTGACGTGATCGGCTTCCCGGCGCTGGCGGCCACCTCGATGGAGCAGGGGCGGCTGGCCGCTCAGCACGCGTGCGGCGAACCGGTGGCGGAGATGCAAGAGCTGTCGCCGATCGGGATCTACACCATCCCGGAGATCAGCTTCGTCGGAAAGTCCGAGGACGAGCTGACCCGGGACAAGATCCCGTTCGAGGTGGGCATCTCGCGCTACCGTGAGCTGGCCAGGGGGCAGATCATCGGCGACTCGTACGGGATGCTCAAGCTGCTCGTCTCCTCCGAGGACCGGCGCCTGCTCGGCGTCCACGTGTTCGGCACGGGGGCCACCGAGCTCGTCCACATCGGGCAGACCGTCATGGGGTGCGGCGGTACGGTCGACTACCTGGTAAATGCCGTGTTCAACTACCCCACGCTCGCGGAGTCCTACAAGGTCGCCGCCCTGGACGCCATGAACAAGATGCGGGTGATCGCCCGGCTGACGGCCGAACTGTGACGCCGTGATCGCTACCCGGTCCCCGTGCCGTGCGGCGCGTGGTCGCGGTCAGCGCTGTTTTCACCCTGAGCGATCGGGAATCCGGTCGTCCCGTGGCCCGCCGGCTGTCCGCCCGCCGCCGGCTGCGAGGCCTCAGCGGACGTCGCCGTGCCACTGCCATTCCTTCCGGCGGCCGAGGCCGGGCAGGGCGACGCGGCCCGTGCACCACAGCAGGGTGCGCGCCGGATCGTGGCCGGCCGGAGCGTCGGGGAAGAGCCGCTCGACCACCGGCGCGCACAGGTCGTCCGGGGGCGTCCAGTCGATCCCGAGGGTGAGGGCGATGTCGCGGCTGTGGACGAGGATCTCCAGCGTGCCCATGGCGGCGAAGCCGGGGCCGTCGGAGTGCCCGTAGGGGTGCCAGGCGCGAACCTCCGGTACGGCCTCGCGGACGGCCGAGGCGAGGATCGTCGCCGAGATCCGGATCCCCTCCAGGCACGCGGGGATCGGGGCCTGGCCGTCGAGCGAGGCGAACAGGGCGATGTAGCGGTCAGCCGGCTGGGCGATGAGCAGTCCCGCGTAGCCGACGACGCCGAGGGCCATGTGATCGAGGGTCTGCCGGCAGGTCCAGTCGAGGTCCCCCGCGTCGCGGGACCAGTCCTGGTCGGCGCCCTTGGCGAGGATGGAGACGCCGTCGGCGGCTGCCGAGGTCACCAGGTCGGGCCAGGAGATGGTCATGGCGGGTCGTCCTTCTTGTCTGCGGCAGGCTCGGGCGGAGGGGGATGGGGCGGGCGGAGATGCCGGGACGGCCCTCCCGGCTCACGCGGTGGGCCGCGACCGGCTCCCACAGGGGTGCCGCCGGTCGATGACCAGGCTCGCAGCGCGTCTCGTCCGGCGACAGCGGCAGGACTGCCTGTCTTCGACATATTCCTGCCATACCTGGTGATCGTGAGTCCCAGGCCCGTCACGGTTGCCATGGTCGATCACGCTGGCGTTTTGCCGTCTGTGACGTGAAATATCAGCTGCAAAAGGTCGGCGTTATTACCGTGATCGACTATGGGCTGAGATGACGACGCGGATGCCGGCCTCGCGGACCGGCAGGCGGACATCCGCCCCCAGGGTCGGCGGGACGGGCGATACGGCACCTGCTGCCGGGCCGGAACCGGTGGTGGGTCTCTGTCCGAGGGGTCTCCGTCCGACGGCCCCGAGCCGGGAGACCGCTCACCGCATGAGACGGACCTTTCACCGCAGGCCATACCCAACTGGCCGCGACCCGGCGCCACCTGGGCGAAGAGTCCGGCTCCGGATCTCCTCACGGGGTACGGTCCCCTCCTACGTTATCCGTGATCCAGATCACATTCGTGGGAGGTCCCGTGACCACCAGGCAACATGATTCATCGGTTTACGAACATATCCAGGGCGAGGAGAGGTTCCAGGAGCTGAAGCGGCGTTTCCGCTCCTGGGCGTTCCCGATGACGGCGGCGTTCCTGGCGTGGTACCTGCTCTACGTGGTGCTGTCCGCCTGGGCGCGTGACTTCATGGGCACCAAGGTGTTCGGCAACATCAACGTGGCGCTGATCTTCGGCCTGCTCCAGTTCGTGTCGACCTTCCTGATCGCCTGGGCCTACTCCCGATACGCCGAGAAGAAGCTCGACCCGGTGGCCGACGAGATCCGCCACGAGGCCGAGGGGACGACCGAATGAGCCACCAGACGCTGTCCACGATCCTGTTCCTGCTCTTCGTCGCGGTGACGCTGGGCATCACCTTCAAGGCGAGCCGCAGCAACAAGGACGCCGCCGACTTCTACGCCGGCGGCCGCTCCTTCAGCGGCGCGCAGAACGGCCTGGCGATCGGCGGCGACTACATGTCGGCGGCGAGCTTCCTGGGCATCGCCGGGATCATCGCGCTGTCGGGATACGACGGCTTCCTGTACTCGATCGGCTTCCTGGTCGCCTGGCTGGTGGCGCTGCTGCTGGTCGCCGAGCTGATGCGCAACTCCGGCAAGTTCACCATGGCCGACGTGCTGGCCTTCCGGATGAGCCCGCGGCCGGTCCGCACCGCGGCGGGCGTCTCCACCATCGTCGTGTCGATCTTCTACCTACTGGCCCAGATGGTCGGGGCGGGCGCGCTGGTCGGCCTGCTGCTCGGCATCACCTCTCCGACCGGCAAGGCGCTCACCATCGTCGGCGTCGGCCTGCTGATGATCGTCTACGTGGTCGTCGGCGGCATGAAGGGCACCACCTGGGTGCAGATCGTCAAGGCCGTGCTGCTGATGACCGGTGCGACCCTGATCACCCTGCTGGTGCTCGGCAAGTACGGGTTCAACCTCTCGGCCCTGCTCGGCGAGGCCGCCGCACAGAGCGGCAAGGGCGACGCGTTCCTCAACCCGGGCCTGAAGTACGGTACCGAGGCTCAGGGGATCGCCGGCAAGCTCGACCTGATCAGCCTGGGCCTGGCGCTGGTGCTCGGCACCGCGGGCCTGCCGCACATCCTGATCCGCTTCTACACGGTCCCCACCGCCAAGGAGGCCCGCAAGTCGGTGCTCTGGGGCATCGGCATCATCGGCGTCTTCTACCTGCTCACCCTCGTGCTGGGCTTCGGCGCCGCGGCGCTGGTCGGCGGCAAGGCGATCGTGGCGCAGGACAAGGCGGGCAACACCGCGGCGCCGATGCTCGCCGAGGCGGTCGGCAACGCCATCTTCGGCGAGGTGGGCGGCACGATCCTGCTGGCCGTCATCGCGGCCGTCGCGTTCGCCACGATCCTGGCGGTCGTCGCCGGCCTGACGCTGGCCTCCTCCTCCAGCTTCGCCCACGACCTCTACGCCCACGTGTTCAAGCGCGGCAACGTCACCGACAAGGAGGAGGTCCTGGTCGCCAGGATCTCCGCCTTCGTCATCGGCGCGGTCGCCATCGGGCTCGGCATCCTCGCGCAGGGGCAGAACGTGGCCTTCCTGGTCGCGCTCGCCTTCGCGGTGGCCGCCTCCGGCAACCTTCCCGCGATCCTCTACAGCCTGTTCTGGAAGAGGTTCAACACCGCCGGCGCGGTGTCGGCCATCTACGGCGGCCTGGTCTCCGCGCTGATCCTGGTGGTCTTCTCGCCGGTCGTGTCGGGCAGCGCCACCGCGCTGTTCCCGGACGCCGACTTCGCCTGGTTCCCGCTGAGCAACCCTGGCCTCATCTCGATCCCGATCGGATTCCTGGCCGGATTCGTCGGCGCGCGGCTCAGCAAGGAGTACAACCCGGCCAAGTACGCCGAGATCGAGGTCCGCTCGCTGACCGGCATCGGCGCGGAGAAGGCCGCCCAGCACTGAGCCGGACCGCCCGGCACCGAGCCGGCCACCCAGCTGAGTGGACCGCCCGGCACTGAGCGGGCCGCCCGGCACCGAGGGCGGACCGACGAGTGCTGAGTGGGCCGACCAGCACGAGCCCCGGCGGGGGCCCGGCCGCACCACGGCCGGGCCCCCGCCGTACGGCGTCAGCGGGACGCCACGTCCAGCATCGCCAGCTCGTCCTCGCTCAGGGTCAGCCCGGCGACGGCGAGCAGCGGCCTGAGCTGTTCGACGTCGCGGGCGCTGGCGATCGGCGCGGCCACCGTGGGCTGGGCGGCCAGCCAGGCGAGCGCGACGGCCGCCGGGGCGACGTCGTGGGCGGCGGCCACCTTGTCCAGGGCCTCCAGCACCCGGGGGCCGCGCTCGGTCTTCAGATACGCCGAGGCCTGGCCCGCGCGGGGGCTGTCCACCTCGACCCCGGGCCGGTACTTGCCGGTCAGGAATCCACGGGCCAGCCCGTGGTACGGCGTGCTGGTCAGCCCTTCGGCGGCCACCACATCGCGCAGCGGGCCCTCGTAGCCGCGCTCCACCAGGTTGTAGGGCTGCTGCAGCACCCCGTAGCGGGCCAGGCCGTCCCGGTCGGAGATCGCCAGCGCCTCGGCCAGCCGCTCGGGGCCGTAGTTGGAGGCGCCGATGTTACGGACCTTGCCCTCGCGGATCAGGGAGTCGAACGCGCCGAGGGTCTCCTCCAGCGGGGTCCCGGCGTCGTCGATGTGCGCCCAGTACAGGTCGATGTGGTCGGTCCGCAGCCGCCGCAGCGAGTCTTCGGCGGCCGCGCGGATGTTGGCCGCGGACAGGCCGGGACGGCTGGCCAGCGAGCCCACTTTGGTGGCCACCACGATCTGGTCGCGGTTGCCGCGGGCGGCCATCCACTCCCCGATGATCGTCTCCGACTCCCCGCCGGGGTGCCCGGGAACCCACTCGGAGTAGACGTCGGCGGTGTCGACGAAGTTACCGCCGGCCTCGACGTAGGCGTCCAGGACGGCGAACGAGGCGTCGCGGTCCGCGGTCCAGCCGAATACGTTGCCACCCAGGCAGAGCGGGAAGAGGTTCAGCTCAGAAAGGCTCATGGTTCTCAGCCTATTTGCTGAATAATCGCGCACTTCGCGGGCATCCCCGGCAAGCGGTTGACAGTTATTATGTGCGACGTCAATAAGGACTGTCGGAGGCTCTCATGGCACCCGGTTCACGGCTACGCGGATTCTTCGTCGGCGCTGTGATCGCGGGCGGGCTGACCGTCCTCGTCGTGGCCGCCGCGATCGCCCTCGTCACCAACCAGCGCCACGCGGTCTCCGGGCCGGTCGGCGCTCCGGTCAGCGCTCCGGTCACCGCCTCAGCCGGCGCCTCGGCCTCCACGCAGCCGCCGAAGACCTCCGGCGACATCGAGGTGGTCAAGGAACGGCGGCTCGGCGAACGCCGGATGGATCTGACCCTCCGTTCCACGGCCCTCGACGACGTCACCACGGTCCGGCTGCTGCTGCCCAAAGGCTGGTCCAGGGATTCCGGCAGAACCTGGCCGGCGCTCTGGCTGCTCCACGGCGGTCTCGACGGCTACCAGGGATGGTCGAAGTCGGATGTCGCGGAGATGACCGAGAACGAGCAGGTCATCGTGGTGATGCCCGACGGGGGCAAGTGCGGCAGCTACTCCGACTGGTACAACGGCGGCGACGGGGGCCCGCCCCGGTGGGCGACCTACCACCTCAAGGAACTGCTGCCCCTGCTGGAGAGCCGGTACGCCGCGAGCGGGGAGCGGGCCGTCGCCGGATACTCCATGGGCGGCCAGGGAGCGATGCTCTACGCCGCGACCGGGAACTTCAGGGCCGCGGCCTCCTTCAGCGGCGCGGTGCACACCCTCATGCCCGGAGCCGACGTGGCCGTCTTCCTCGGCACCACGGCGGGCTGCTTCGGCACCGACTGGAAGCGCATCTGGGGTGACCCCCGCGGCGACCGCGAGGTCTGGCGGGCCCATGACCCCTACCACCTGGCGGCCCGGCTCCGCGGGGTCCGGCTCTACGTGGCCGCCGGTGACGGCCGGAAGAGGCGGGGCGAGCTGTTCGGCGACATCACCGAGGAGCTGGCCGGCAAGGCCTCCAGGGCCTTCGCCGACCGGCTCAAGGAGCTCGGCATCCCCGTCGAGACCCACTTCTACGGCGGCCGCCACAACATGACCTACTGGAACAGGGAGCTCCGCCGCGCGCTGCCGATGCTGCTCGACTCCGTCGGGGCCAAGTGAGCCCGCCGGGCGCCGTACGGGACGGTCAGTGGCCGCCGGACAGGTCCATGTCACGCGGTGTGAGCAGCCAGACCGCGACGGCGGCGGCCAGCATGAGGCCGCCGCCGGCCGCGCCGGTCACCACCAGCGAGTCGGTGAAGGCGGCCTGGGCCTGGCGGGCCAGCTCGGTCCCGGCCCGGCCCACGGCCCCGGTCACCTCCAGCGCCCCGCCCAGTGACTCGCGGACCGCCTCGGCGGCCTGGCCGGTGACGCCCCTCGCGGCCAGCTCGGCCGGCGAGAGCTCGTTGCGGTAGACCGCTGCGGCGACGCTGCCGAGGACGGCCACGCCCAGTGCCCCGCCCAGCTCGTAGCTGGTCTCCTCGATCGCGGCTGCGCTGCCGGCCTTCTCGGGCGGCGCGCCGGACATGATGACCGCCGAGGCGATCGCCAGCGACCCCATGCCGGCGCCGATCAGCAGGAGCGCCGCGGCCACGGCCGGGTAGGGGAGAGGTGCCGGTGCGACGGGAAGCACGAGGAACCCGGCGGCGGCGACGGCGAGACCTCCGGCCAGCACCGTCCGGGGGCCGAGCCGGCCGGCCAGGCTGGGGGCGAGCGGCGAGACGAGCCCCGCGCCGACCGCGGCCGGCAGCAGCCGCACCCCCGTCTCCAGCGGGGAGTATCCCTGCACCAGCTGCATCCACTGGGCCACCAGCAGCATCATCCCGGCCATCGCGATGGAGGTGGTCAGCGCGGCGACGGTGCCCGCGGTGAAGGAGGGGCGGCCGAACAGGCGGACCTCCAGCAGCGGATCGGGCCGGTCGAGGCAGCGCTTGACGAACCAGGTGATCGTCACCGCCGCGACGGCGAGGGCGATCAGCGCGCTGGGGTCGCCGAGCCCGTCCTTGCCGATGTGCTTGATCGCCCACACCAGGGCGACCATGCCCACGATCGACAGCACGGTGGCCACCGCGTCCCAGCGGCCCGGACGCGGGTTGCGGGACTCGGGCAGCAGCAGGAGCCCCGCGATGATCGCCGCGGCCATCACCGGGACGTTCACCAGGAACGCGGCGTGCCAGCTGAACCTCTCCAGCAGCGCTCCGCCGAGGATCGGTCCCAGCGCGGCGCCGAGCGCGGCCATGGCCGACCAGACGCCCAGCGCGGTGGCCCGCTCCCTCGGGTCGGTGAACAGGGTACGGATCATCGACAGCGTGGACGGCATGATCATGGCACCGCCGACGCCGAGGAGCGCCCGTACCGCGATCACCTCGCCGGGGCTGTCGGCCGCCAGCACTCCGACCGAGGCGAGGCCGAAGATCGCGAATCCGGTGAGCAGCATCCTCTTGCGGCCCCACCGGTCGCCCAGCGCGCTCAAGGTGACCAGCAGGCCGGACAGCACGAGCGCGTAGACGTCCACCATCCACAGCAGCTGCACCGAGTCCGGCCTCAGGTCGGCGGAGATCGCGGGCAGCGCCACGTTGAGGACGGTCATGTCCATGACCACCAGCAGCAGGCTCGCGGACAGGACGCCGAGCCCCGCCCAGCGGCGTGGGTGCGGTGGCGCGCCGGCCGCCGATCCCGGTTCCGGGGCGCGCGTCACGGAGTCTCCGGTGGATGGTTCCGGTGTGTGTGTCACGGAGTCTCCGGCGGACGGTTCCGGGTTGTGCGTCACGCGGTCCCCCGGAGAAAGGTGTCCAGCAGCGTCCGCTCGATGTCCCTGCGGGCGACGTCGCCCCGCCGCAGGCTCTCGCGTACGGCGACGAGCAGGCCGTACACGGTGTTGCTGATCCACCTGACCGGCAGGTCGGAGCGGAGCACGCCCGCCCGCTGGGCGGCCAGGTAGAAGGCGATCTCGCGCCCCTCCAGCTCGTCGGCGCGCTCCTGCAGCCCGGGCAGTTTGGTCATGACGTGCTCGGTCAGCGCGAAGCCGTGCTCCTGCACGTCGTCCACCAGGCCGGCGAGCAGCTCGTGCAGGGCGGTGGTGATGCGCTCGGGGTCGGCGGAGGCGGCGGCCTCCTCGATCGCGGCCTGCCGCTGCACCCGCTCCCACCCGTCGAGCGCCCTGCTCCCGAGGACCACGAGCAGCTCCTCCCTGCCGGTGAAGTACCGGTGGAGCGTGGCGCGGCTGACCCCGGTGGCCTCGGCGATCTGGGCCATGGAGGCGGTCGGGTCCCCGTTCAGGTGGCGTATCGCCAGGGCGATGATCTGGTCGCGGCTTACAGCCACCACTCATCTCCGTTTCGTTTGAGACAATTCTGTTTCAAACGATACGTGATCGCATCAAGGTTCTGGTACGGCACCCCCCGGCGCGGCCTCCGCCTCCCCGCACGGCGCGGCCTCACCGCCCCGGCACGGCACCTGCCTCCCGCTACGGCGCGCGTACGGCGCTCTCTCCCCGGTGGCATGGAAATCCGGCCTGGCCGGGGGCTATGGTCAGGCTGTGGCCAGCCTCAGACAGCGCTCCGGCAGGTCCGGGCGCGCGCGTGACGCCTCGGATCCCGGCACGCGCACCCGTATCCTCGACGCCGCCGAAGAGCTGTTCGCCGGGGGCGGCTACGAGGCGACGCCCACGGCGGAGATCGCCCGGCTGGCCGGCGTGCCCAAGGGGCTCGTCTTCCACTACTTCCCCAAGAAGATCGACGTGCTCGTCGCGCTGATCGACGAGCGCACGCTCGTGGAGGAGCTCCCCGAGGTGGAAGCCGTCCCCGGCGACGCGGCGGGGACCCTGTCGCGGCTGGCCCGGCGCCTGCCGCTCAGCGCCTCCCCGGCGATGCGCCGCATCCTGTTCCGCGAGGCGGACACGCACGGCTCGGTCCGCGACCGGCTCGGCCGCCTGAACGGTGAGATCATCCGGCGGGCCCGGTTCGCGCTGGAGCTGGCGCTGCCCACGGCGCGCGGCGACGCCGCCCGGCTGGAGGTGGCCGCGGTCACCTTCGCCGCGGTGCTGCTCTACCAGGAGAACCTCTGCCAGCTCACCGGCCACCACATCGATCCCGACGCGGTCGCCGAGCTGATCGCCCACGCCCTGGGGTGAGCTCCGCCCGCGGCCGGACGGCCCGCCTCAGGCGGGGACGGTCTCCCGGGCCGTCCGGGGCTCGGCCGGCTCGGCCAGCTCCGTCAGCTCGTCCATGGCCTCCCGCAGGTGACCCATCAGCCGCCACACGTCCTCCACCCGGTCGGGGCAGGCGAGGATGCCGAAGTCCAACGAGCCGTCATAGGAGAAGCAGGTGATGTTGACCCCGCCGCTCAGGTCGGTCAGCACCGACATCGGGTGGTAGGCGAGCATCCGTGCCCCGCACAGATACAGCGGGAGCCGGGGCCCGGGGACGTTGGAGACGATCAGGTTGATCGGCGGCAGCACGATCGAGGCCAGCCGGAAGATCGTGGAGGTCGCGCGCGCGGTGACGGCCGCGGGCAGCATCGAGGACAGCTCGCCCAGCCAGGTGGCGGGGGAGCCGGCGAAGCGCCGCTTGGCCGCGCGCATCGTCCGCCCCGTGACCCGCAGCCGGTCGAGGGGATCGGCGAGGTCGGTCGGCATCGGGGTGATCATGACCGAGAGCTGGTTGCCGACCACGTCCCGGGCACTCGACGTGCGGACCGCGACCGGGACCGCGGCGATCAGCGGCCGGTCCGGCAGGCAGCCGTGCTCGCGGAGCCAGGAACGCAGCGCCGAGGCGCACAGCGTCATGACCACGTCGTTGACGCTGAGCCCGAAGACCCCGGCGACCCGCTTGACGTCCGCCAGCGGGATCGAGCCGTAGGAGAAGCGCCGTCCGGCGCTGATCGGGCCGTTGAACGGCGTGCGCGGGGCGGCCAGGGAGGGCGTCTCCGGCAACTCCCGGCGGTCTTTCCGGACCATCCGGGTCGCGGCGGCCACCGTCCGTGCCCCGGGCAGCGCCGCGGCCACCGGGATCGCGTCGAGGTCGGCCGCCATCCTGCCCAGCGAGCGCAGCGCTCTGACCGGGTGGGCCACCGACCGGGTCAGGGCCGCCGCGAGCATCGCGACCGGGCCGGGGGCGGTGGTCGCCGCCGGGGCGGCCGGCGGGTCGACCACGCGGCGCTCGGGGGTGAGGTCCAGCAGGGCGGCGAGGGTCTCGGCGCCCGACACCCCGTCGATGGCGCAGTGGTGGACCTTGGCGTAGAGGGCGGCCCGGCCGCCGCTCAGGCCCTGGATGAGGTGCATCTCCCAGAGCGGCCGGGTCCGGTCCAGCCGCCGCTCGTGGAGCCGGGCGATCGCCTCGGCGAGCTGTGCCTCGTCGCCGGGCAGGGGGAGGGTCACCTCGTGGACGTGGTCGGCGACGTCGAGGCCGGGGGCCTCCGTCCAGTAGGGATGGTCCAGGCCGAACGGCACGTCGGCCAGGCGCAGGCTCAGCGCCGGGGCGAGATGCAGCCGCTCGCGCAGCAGCTCGACCAGGGCCGCGCGCGTGACGGCGCCCCCGGGAGCCCCGGCCGGGTCGAGGATCGCCACCCCGGCGACGTGGGCCGCGGTGGTCGCCGATTCGGCGTGCAGGAACTGCGCGTCGAGTGCGGTCAGCTGGCGCATCGATTGAGCCTCCTCGCGGAGAGCGGAGAGATGGATCCGGCCATCATCGCCCCGGTAGGTTTCCGCCTCGTTTCCCCCGAGCGAACTCGGGAGTCGGTCACGTCCACACCGGTGGTGTACGAGTTGACCTGCACGTGATCCTGTTTCTGCAGGTTAAGCGGTAAGTGTCTGCGGAAGAGGGGCGTGCCGCGGTGTGTCGCCGGTGATGACCCGCATCCGGGCTCCGGCGAGCACGTCCAGGTCCATGGAGCGGGCCTCTTTCAGGGGACGCCGCCGGTGGCTGTGCGCGGTCAGGGCTTGGCTCTTCCGGTAGCCCATGCCCAGGCGGCGATGGCGACCCGGTTCCGGGTGCTGGTCTTGTTCTGGACGGACGCGATGTGGTTCTTCACGGTGCCCGGAGACAGGAAGAGCTCAGCGGCGATCTCGGCGTTGGTCATGCCGTGCGCGACCATGGCCACGATCTGGTCCTCTCTTTCGGTGAGGACGACGCTGGACGACTCGTGCGGCAGGCCGCGCCGGCGCAGCAGCCGGACGGTGAGCTGCGGGCTGATGAGCACGTCGCCGTTCATCGCGGCCCGGATGGCTTCGATGAGCAGCGTGGGGCCTGAGCGTTTCAGGACGAACCCGGCGGCGCCGTGGTGCAGGGCGGCGTGGACGTATTCATCGAGCCCGAAGGTGGTGACGACCACGACGTGAATGCCGGTGCCGGCCAGAGCGCGCGTCACCTCGATGCCGTCGGCGCCCGGCATGCGGATGTCGGCGAGCACGACATCGGGTTCGACCGTCCTGGCGGTGTCGATCGCGGCGCGGCCGTCGGAGGCCTCGGCCACGACGGTCATGTCGGGTTGGGCGTCGAGGATCATGCGGAAGGCGCTGCGGATGCCTTCCTGGTCGTCGGCGATGAGGATTCGGGTGACCATGTCGGCGATTGTCTCAGGGGCAGGCGTGCCGTCAGCGACCATCCGTCCGGTACGGCCTGGGCGACCAGCTCGCCGCCCCGATCCTCCACGAGTCCGGCCAGGCCGGGCAGGCCGGACCCGCCACGCCGGCGGCTCCGCGTACGGGTCACCCCGTCGTTGGTCATCGTGACCTCCAGGACGCCGGCGGAGGCGCTGACCCGCAGGTCGACGCGTGTGGCCCGCGGAGCATGCCGCCGGACGTTGGTCAGTCCTTCGATCACGATCCGATAGGCCAGTGCCGCGGTCTCCACCGGAGCCGTCACGGCCGGGTCCATCCGCAGGCGGACCCGCGTGGGGCCGGCGGCGGAGAATCGCTCGGCCGCCTCGCTGATGCCGCCCAGGTCGCCGACGGGGCTGAGGAGCCGATCGTGGTGGAGCGTCTCCAGGGTGCCGTCCAGCGTGGACAGGGCCCGCTGGCCCGCGTCTTCGACGCGTTCGAGCGCCTGAAGCGGATCGCCCGCGACTCTGCCCGCCTGGGCGTGCGCCACCATCTCGCTGATGTCGTGGGCGAGGAAGTCGTGCAGGTCCCTGGCCAGCCGCAGTCGCAGGGCGGTGCGCGTGTCGGCCACCGCGCGCTCCTGCCGTACATCGAGAAACCGCAGGTAGGCGCCTACGGCGGCGGCCAGCAACGCTCCCAGCCCCCAGAACGCGCTCACGCCGACCGCCTCCAGCGGCGAGGCGGGTGTGAAGACGCGCAGCGGCCAGACGGCAGCGGCCAGACCCGCCGCCGACGTCGAGAGCGCCGCCTGCCGGAGGGGGGCGTACCGGACGACCAGGCCGGCCGACACCATCAGCGCCACACTCTCGATCATTCCCAGCGCGTCGACGCCGGGCGCGGGCCGCGCCGCGTCACCGAGGTAGGCGAGGGTGACGGCCAGGGACACGCCCGCGGCCGGCAAGGCCGGCGCGGACAGGCGCGGCCTGAGCCGAGACCGGAACAACCCGATCGCGGCCACCGCGACAGCGACGACCACCGACAGCAAGGCGACAGCCCACATCAGGTTCACCTGAAGACGATATGCGCACCCGGCGATCGGCCCGCAGGTGCCGAACAGCACCTCTTCCGGCCGCAGGGGGTGCCGAACGGCATCTGGTCCGCCGTACGGCCGGGCCGGGAGGCTGATCGCATGAAAACCTTCACTTCCGGCCGGCACGGGTATGCGGCAGCGCTGTGGGCGCTGGCCTACGGTGTGCTCGGCGCCGCGTGGGCACTGGGGATGCCCGGCTTCCCCTGGGGCTCCGACGATCCCGACCCCGATGGGGCGCTGTCGATCCTGGCCGGCACGACACCGCGCTTCGGCTGGTGGATCGCCGCCTTCTCCCTGCTCACCGCGGTGACGGCACTGGCGCTGACCCGCAGGAGCGGCCACCGCGCGCCGGTGTTCCTGGCCTGGCCGATCGCCGCGCTCCTGATCCTGGTGATTCCCGACTCCCGGCTGATGATGGGCGTCGCCTACACGCCGCTGCTGCTGGTCGCCCCTGTCTTCGGCTGGAGCCTGGGCGGCGCCACCTTCGCCGACGCCTGGCCGTGGCCGGTGCTCAACCAGCTCGTGTGCGTGCTGGGCGGCCTGCTGCTGGCCGCCGCGACCCTGGCCTACGCACGTCAGCAGGAGCGCAGGAGCTGGTTCACTCCGCAGCGCGGGCGCGTAGCGGTGTACGTGGCGGTCGCGGTGCCGTTGGTGTATTGCGCCACCCGGTGGGCGTGGGCGCTGGGCATCCCCCTGGGCGTGAGCGCGGAGTTCCTGGCCGAAGGCGAGGACGGTCTGTGGCTGGCAGGCGCCTACCTGGCCACCTTCGGCGCGCTCGGCGGCGTGCTCACCCTCGGGCTGACCCAGCGGTGGGGGGAGATCTTCCCGCGCTGGATCCTCGGACTGCGCGGCAGGCGAGTGCCACCGCTGCTGGCGATCATCCCTGCCGGGTTCGTCTCGATCATCATCACCGTGGCCGGGCTCACCTACATCCGCTGGACTGTCGCCGGCCGGTTCACCTGGGCCGAATGGGGAGCCTGGCTGCCGGAATGCTTCTGGCCGATCTGGGGCGCCGCCCTGGCCACCGCCACCGTCTCCTACCACCAGCGCCGAAGAGCGGAAGCACACCGGGCAGGGGCTGACCACGCTCGCGCGGTCCTGACCGGTGCCGGCACCGGGCGCTGACCTGCCGTGGTCTTCGCCGTCACCGATCCGGGCATGCGGTTCTCCCGCGCAGGGCTCACCGACGTCGTGCACCGCCGGCATGCGGTCTCTCGTCCGCCGTCGGGTGCCTCAGCTCATAGTGGTGACAGGGCATGGCTACTCCTGCGGCACGAGGCCGTCGGGCAGGTGGTCGTCCGCCCCGTCGAGCCTGGGCGCGGCGGCGTTTTCGATCATCCGTTCACGACGGTCACGGGATGGCGCACGACGGCGTCGAAGAGATAGCCGTAGTCGTTGTGCGTGGCCCGCATGGGCTGGACCGCGCCCGTCTCGTCGGTGGCCCGGGCGAGCAGGGTGTGCGGGCCGGTCCGCTGGGAGGTCCAGGTGATGTGCCAGCGGGTCCAGGCCGGCACGACGTGCGGGTCGCGGAGGTGGGCGCGGTGCCAGGTGGCGCCGCCGTCGAAGCTCACCTCCACCCCGGCGATCCGGCCGTTGCCCGACCACGCCCGCCCGTGCAGCACGTGCGGGCGTCCGGCTGCCAGCGTGGCGTCCCAGGGCAGCTCGAAGGCGCTCCTGATCCCCTGGGCGGTCAGCGGGACGCCGCCCTCGGGCGGGTAGGCCTCGCCGAACATCCGGTAGAACTCGGTGTTCCACGGCGAGGCCAGCGGCGAGGTGGAGACCTCGATGTCGCCCACCCACTTGATCGAGGCCAGCCCGATCCAGGAGGGGACGATCAGCCGCACCGGGTGGCCGTGGTCGGGCGGCAGCGGCTGGTCGTTCATCTCATAGGCGAGGATGACGTCCTTGAGCGCCTTGGACACCGGGATCGGGCGGCGGACCCGGCCGTAGTCGACCCCGTCGGCCACGTAGCCGTCGTCGAGCCCGCGCGGCATGACGTCGACGGCCTCGGGGGTGAGCCCGGCCCGCTCCAGCACCGTGGCCAGCGGCACCCCGCGCCAGCGGGCCACCCCGATGCCGCCCAGCCGCCAAGGTGTTCCGAAGATCTCCTCGCCCTGCTGGGCGGCGAAGAAGCTCCGGCCGTTGCCCGCGCACTCGATCGCCACGTCCTGGGTCACCGCGGGCAGTGCGAGAAGCTCCTCGTAGCCGAAGCCGCGGGGGTTGCGCAGCCCCGCGCCGTGCAGTTCCAGCCGCCAGGTCGCGGCGTCGATGATCGGGGTCGAGGTGTGGTTGCGGACGAAGAAACGGTCGTTGGGAACGTGGTAGCCGACGTCGCGCATCGCCTCCCAGCGCATCTCGGCGTTGGTGCCGTGGGCGATGAACGTCTCCGGCGGCAGCGGTTTGACGATCCCCGGGGTGCCCTCCCCGGAGACCGGCTCCCCGTCGGTGGCCGCGAGCCGGAGCCGGTCGCGCCTGCCCCGGGCCGGCTGCTCGGCGCGGGTGCGCTGGTAGACGGCCTCGTCGTTCAGGTCCTCGTACGGCATGCGGCACCTCCCCTTTCCTTACATCTATTTCCTACCAAAAAAGCATGTAATTTGCGAAGGAGGGTCACGCTTCTGTGACTCTCAGCGACCCAGAAAGGCTAGCAGCCGCGCCAGGGGCCAGGTGTTGATCACGTCGTCGGCGGTCAGCCAGGCGCGCTGGGCGATGCCGATGCCGAACCGCTGGTTGTCCAGGTGGGGCACCGCGTGGGCGTCGCTGTCGATGGAGAACTTCACGCCGTGGTGGCGCGCCAGCCGGGCCAGGTCGGAGGGGAGGTCGGAACGGTCGGGGAAGGAGTCGATCTCCATCGCGGTGCCGGTGCGGGCGGCGGCGCGGAACACCGCCTCCCAGTCGGCGTCCACCGGCGGACGCCCGCCGATCTTGCGGGTGGTGGGGTGGCCGATGATGTGCACGTGCGGGTTCTCGCAGGCGGCGATGTACCGGCGGGTCATCTCCTCGCGGGACTGGGTGAAGTGCGAGTGCACGCTCGCCACACACACGTCGAAGCCCGCCAGGACCTCGGCCGGCCAGTCGACCGAACCGTCGGGGGCGATGTTGAGCTCGGTGCCGTGCAGCAGCCTCATGTCCGGATGGCTCGCCTGGAGCCGCCGGAGCCGCTCGCGCTGCTCCAGCGCCTTGTCCAGCGTCATCCGCTGCATCGCCAGGTCGGGCGCGTGGTCGGTCACGGCGTAGTAGGAGTGCCCGCGTGCGCGGGCCGCCGCGACCATGTCCTCCAGCGAGGCGATGCCGTCGGTCAGGTCGGTGTGGGTGTGCAGGTCGCCCCGGATGTCGTCCAGGGTGACGAGCGCGGGCAGCTCGCCCCTGAGGGCGGCGGTGATCTCCCCGCCGTCCTCACGCAGCGGCGGCGGGATCCACGGCATGCCGAGCGCCTGGTAGATGTCCTCCTCGCGCTCGGCCGCGATCACCCGGTCCCCGTCGAACAGGCCGTATTCGGAGAGCTTCCAGCCCTTCTTCACCGTGATCTCGCGCAGGTGCACGTTGTGCTCCTTGGAGCCGGTGAAATACTGCATCGCGGCGCCCCACGACTCGGCCGGGACCACGCGCAGGTCCACCTGGATGCCCTCGGTGGTGCGGATCGAGGTCTTCTTCTCGCCCGAGGCGATGACCTCCGCGACGTACGGCCGGCTCTTGAAGTCGTCCATCAGGCTCACCGGGCCGACGGCGAGGATGTCGATGTCGCCGATGGTGTCCTTCATCCGGCGCAGCGACCCGGCGTAGGCGATCCGCTCGGCGGACAGCGAGGCGATGATCCGCTCGGCCAGGTCCATGGCCACGCCGGTGTGCACCCTGGCGCTGGTCCGCTCCAGCTGCTCGATGCCCTTGAGCAGGTTCTCCTCGGTCTTGGGGCCGAAGCCCTTCAGGCCCTTGAGCCGCCCCTGCCCGATGGCCTCGGCGAGGGCCTCGGGGGAGTCGATGCCGAGCTCCTGGAAGAGGAAGACGGCCTTCTTCGGCCCGAGCGAGGCGATCCGGGTCAGCCTCCGCACCCCGCCGGGGACCTTCCCGCGCAGGTCGTCGAGCTGGCGGAAACTCCCTCTCTCCAGGTATTCCTCGACCTTCTTGGCGATCGCCTCGCCCACTCCCGGCACGCTCCGCACGGCCGTGGCCGCGATGTCCTCGGGGAATCCCGCGATCGCCTTGGCGGCCTTCTGGTAGCTGCGCACCCGGAACGCGTCGCCGCCCGTCATCGCGAACAGCTCGGCGTATTCCTCCAGGGCGGACGCCACAGCGTCATTAGCTCGTGCCATGGGCCCAGCCTAGAAGATCGCACCGACGTTTTCCCGGGCCGGTCCGGAAGGCGGACCGTGGTCGGCGTGCTCTCGGACGCGGGTGCGCCGCGGGCCGATTCTCCGCGGCGGCCCCGGCCCCGGATCCGGCGCGCCCTTGGACGTAGGCCGAAGGTCCGATGCCGGAGGCGGGTCCAGGCCGTAACGTCAGGAGGGCAAGGCCGTTTCGAGACTGACAACCGGGAGGTTCCGTGCCAGCGCAGCTCGACCACACCATCGTGCACAGCAGTGACCGTTTCGCCTCCGCCCGTTTCCTCACCGGGCTGCTCGGTGCGCCCGAGCCCCGGGCCTACGGGCCGTTCGCCGCCGTCCCGCTCGCCAACGGCGTGACCGTGGACTACGCGGACTCCATCGTCGCCTCCGACCGGATCGTCATGCAGCACCTGGCCTTCCTGGTCGCCGAGGACGAGTTCGACGAGATCTACGCCCGGATCACCGAGCGCGGACTGCTCCACTGGGGCGATCCGGGCCATACGGAGCCCCAGCAGATCAACCACCGCCACCGCGGCCGGGGCGTGTACGTCGACGACCCCGACGGGCACTCCCTCGAATTCCTCACCCACCCGTACGTCACGGACGAGTGACCGCACCCGTGCGGGCCGGGCGTCCGCCGGCGAACGCGGCGACCGGCCGGCACGGGTGGGCGGGGCCGGCCGGTCAGGCCCCCGAGGCGGCGATCACCTCGGAGACCAGGCCCGGGGAGGTGACCAGGCGGGCGTACTCGGGCTGGCGCAGCTCGCCGCCCATGAACGGGTGGGGGTTGCGGTGGACGGCGGGGCTGGGCGCGTCCACGAGGGCGGCGAAATGGATCTCCTTGACCCCCGTCGCCTCCACCACGCGGCTCACGTTGCGGGGCGTGATGCCGCCGCCGGGCATGACGATCAGACCGTCGCCCGCCCGCTCGACCAGGGACGCGATCAGCGGCGCCCCCTCCAGCGCGGTGACGTCCTGGCCGGAGGTGAGCACCCGGTCGACTCCCAGCGAGGCGAGCGTGTCGAGAGCGGCGAACGGGTCGGCGGTCATGTCGAAGGCCCGGTGGAAGGTGACCGAGAGCCCTCCGGCGGCGCCGATCAGCCGCTTGGCCACCTCGACGTCCACCTCGCCCGACGGCGTCAGCACCCCGATCACCACGCCCTGCGCGCCCGCCTCCCGGACTTCCGCCACGTCGCGCTCCATGGCCGCGACCTCGTACTCGTCGTAGATGAAGTCACCGCCACGGGGGCGGATGATCACGTGGACGCGGATCGACGAGACCGCGGCGAGGGTCGCCTCGACGGTGCCGAGGGTCGGGGTGAGACCGCCCTCGAAGAGGGCCGAGCACAGCTCGACCCGGTGCGCCCCGGCCTGCTCGGCCGCCAGCGCGCCTGCCGTGCTGTCGATGCAGATCTCATAGGTAAGGCTCATTTTTCCCCCAAAGCGTGGATCTCGCCGACCGGGACGCCCCCGCCCAGCACCGCGACACTCGCGAACTCCCCGGCCGACGCGACGTCGCCCCCCGCCGCCCGGAGGGCGGCCAGCGCGATCGCGGTCGTGGCCCGCGGGCTCCCGTCGATGACCTTGACCGCCGCCGCGTGCCCGTCGGCCAGCGCGACGACGAGCACGCCCTCGGCGCCGCCCTTGGCCACCGCCCCGGGCAGCGCCCGCATCAGGGAGGTGTTGACGTGGCCGGTCCCGCCGACGTATTCGGGATACTCGCGCATCGCGTCGGCGACCGCCCGCGGCGCCGTCCCGGGCGCGGCGAGGACCAGGCCCTGTACGGCCCGCGCCAACCCGGTCAGCGACAGCCCGAACAGCGGGGCGCCGCACCCGTCGACGGCGACGTGGGCCGTCTTCTCCCCCGACAGCTCCTCGACCACGCCGCGGACCCGCTGCTGCACGGGATGGCCGGGGTCGAGGTAGGCGCCGGCCTCCCAGCCGGAGGCCACGGACGCGGCGAGCATCGCGGCGTGCTTGCCCGAGCAGTTCATCCGCTCGCGCGACGCCGTCAGGCCGCCGCGGATCAGCGCGTGCCGGGTGGCCTCGTCCTCCGGCCAGTCGGCCGGACAGCCGAGGGCGTCGAAGCCGAGCCCCGCCTCGCCGAGCATCTCGGCGACCAGCCGTACGTGGAAGTCCTCACCCGTGTGGCTGCCGGCGGCGATGGCCAGGCGCGGGCCGTGCAGGTCGGCTCCGGACAGCAGGCACGCGAGCGCCTGGAACGGCTTGGCCGACGAGCGCGGCAGCACCGGGTCGTCGACCCGGCCGAGGGCGACGGCCGTGCCGCCGCCGGGCGCGAGGGCGACGGCGCTGCCGAAGTGCACGCTCTCGGTGAATCCGGAGCGGACCACCTCGGCGAGCGGGACGTATCCGGAACCTCCCCCGGTGAGCGGGACGAGTTCAGGCACGGGCGAGTCTCCTTCGCGGTCGGTGGGCGCGCGGTTGGCGGGCTTCGAGGGTGCGGGCGAGTTTGGACAGCGACGCGTTGACCACCAGGTAGACCAGCGCGACGATGATGTAGGTCTGGATGAGCAGGCCGTTGTAGGTCGCCAGGACCTTGCCGCTGTAGAGCAGCTCGGCGTAGCTGACCACGAAGCCCAGCGAGGTGTCCTTCAGCAGGCCGACCGACTGGCTGACGATCGAGGGCAGCACGCGCCGGGCCGCCTGCGGAAGCACGATCATGCGCATGGTCTGGCCGTGGGTGAGCCCGACCGCCAGGCCCGCCTCGCTCTGGCCGCGCTCGACGGACAGGATCCCGGCCCGGAAGATCTCCGCGAACGCCGCCGCGTTCGAGATCGCCAGCGGCACCACGAGCTTCCAGAACAGCGGCAGGTCCAGCCCGTAGCGGGGCAGCGCGAACAGCACGACGTAGACCAGCAGCAGTGCCGGGACGGTGCGCACGACCTCCACGTACGCGGCGGCGGGCAGGCGCACCCAGCGCCGCCGCGACAGCCGCCCCAGGGCCAGCGCCAGCCCGGCCGCCATCGCGAGCGCGGCCGACACGACCGCCGCCAGCACGGTGGACCAGAGCCCGTCGAGCAGGTAGCGCCACATCGGCCACGTCGCGTACGGCTGCCAGCGGGCGGCGTCGAGCTGGCCGTTGGCGGCGAACTGCCGTACGGCCAGCGCCAGCAGGGCCAGAACCGCGACCGCCCCCACCACGGTCGCGATCCTGATCCTGCGGCGGGCGCGTGGCCCGGGCTCGTCGAAGAGCAGGTTGCTCATCGGACCATCACCAGCCGTCGTTCGAGCCGTCCGGTGACGAATCCGGCACAGGCGGCGATCAGCGCGTAGGCCAGGCCCGCCCCGACGAAGATCGGGATGGGCTGGGCCTCCATGAGGTTCACCCGGTTGGCCGCGGCGGTCAGGTCGACCACGCCGATCGCGGCCGCCAGAGAGGTGTTCATCGTCAGCGCGATGAAGATGTTGCCCAGCGGCTGGATCACCGTGCGCAGCGCCTGCGGCAGGATCACGTGACGCAGGGACTGGCCGAAGGTCAGGCCGAGCGCGCGGGCCGCCTCACCCTGCCCGGCGGAGACGGCGTTGACGCCCGAACGCAGCGCCTCGGCGATGTAGGCGGCCTCGTAGAGCGCGATGACCACGATGGCCGTGACCAGCAGGTCGGCCTTGATCCCGATCTCCGGCAGGCCGAAGACGGCGAGCACCAGCAGCACCAGCAGGGGCAGGTTCTGGAAGGTCTCCACGTAGGCCGTGCCGATCCCGCGCAGCACGCCGACCGGGCTGACCCGCATGGCCGTGATCACGAGCCCCACCACCGCGGCGCCGAGGAACGACGCCGCGGTGAGCTGGAGGGTCACGATCAGGCCTTCCCAGAACTCGGGCAGGTGATCCAGGATCGCCGACATCAGGAGCCCGGAACCGATCCGATCTGCGGCGGGGTGGGCGCCTCGCCCTGCACGACCGTGCCGATGGAGTTCTTCCAGGTCTGCTGCCAGAGGCCGTCGCCCTGGATCTTCTTCAGCCAGTCGTTGACGAACTTCTTGAACTGCTCGTCACCGTGCTTGAGGCCGATGCCGTACGGGTCGGTCGTGAAGGGCTGCCCGACGACCTGGACCGAGGGGTCCTTCTGGGCGTTGGCGACCAGGAGCATCTCGTCCTGGACGTAGACGTCGCCGCGCTCCTGCTTGAGCGCCTGCATGCACTCGGGGTCGCTGCCGAACGTCACGATCTTCGCCTGCGGCGCGAGCTTCTTGATCGCCGGGATGGCCGGGGTGTTGGCCCCGGCGATGACGGTCTTGCCGTTCAGGTCCTCCGGCTTGGCGATGCCCGCCGTGCCCTTCCTGACCGCGAGGGACAGGCCCGAGGAGTAGTACGGCCCGGCGAAGGCGACCTGCTTGGCCCGCTCCGGCGTGATCGTGTAGGTCTGGAAGACGACGTCCACGGTGCCGTTGCTCAGCAGCGCCTCACGGGTCTCCGACGCCGAGTTGACGATCTTCACCTTGGGCTCGCCGATGATGTACTTGGCGAGCGCCTTGCCCATGTCCGCGTCGAACCCCTCGACCTCGCCGGTCGTCGGGTTCTGCTGCGACAGCAGCGGGGCGTCGAGCGACCCGCCGACGATCAGCTCGCCGCGCTGCTTGATCTTCTCCATCGTGGAGCCGGGCAGGATGTCGGCCGCCGCCGCCACCGGCGCCTTGGCGAGCAGGTCGCCGCCCTTGGTCTCGCCTGGCACACCCGGCACCGCCGAGCTGCCCGAATCCGTGCCGGAACAGGCCGAGAGACCGACCATTGCCACGGCGGCGACAGCGGCCATCCGCTTCATGGACACCATCGGGCCCACCATCCTTTGCGATCAGTGAGTGAGTACCTTGGCCAGGAAGTCCCTGGCCCGGTCCGTCGTGGGAGCTTCGAAGAAGGCATTGGGCTCGCCTGTCTCGACGATCTGGCCGCCGTCCATGAACACCACGCGGTCGGCGGCCCTGCGGGCGAAGCCCATCTCGTGGGTGACCACGACCATGGTCATGCCGTCGGCGGCGAGCTGGACCATCACGTCCAGGACCTCGCCGACCATCTCCGGGTCGAGCGCCGAGGTGGGCTCGTCGAAGAGCATCACCTTGGGCCGCATGGCCAGCGCGCGGGCGATGGCCGCCCGCTGCTGCTGGCCGCCCGAGAGCTGCGCGGGCAGCTTGTCGGCCTGCTCGGCGATGCCGACGCGCGCCAGCAGCCGCCGCGCGGTGCTCTCCGCCTCGGTACGGCTGACGCCGCGCACCTTCACCGGCGCGAGCATGACGTTCTCCAGCACGCTCTTGTGCTGGAAGAGGTTGAACGACTGGAAGACCATGCCGA
Source organism: Streptosporangium canum (assembly GCF_900113865.1). Classification (GTDB taxonomy): domain Bacteria; phylum Actinomycetota; class Actinomycetes; order Streptosporangiales; family Streptosporangiaceae; genus Streptosporangium; species Streptosporangium canum. The sequence goes on from NZ_FOQY01000005.1 coordinate 174,635, forward strand.
CGTCGGCCCGGAGCCGGGCCAGCTCGCGGCCCTCCACGGGGGCCGGGACGCCGTCGATGAGGATGTCGCCCGAGCCCGCGGTCTCCAGCCGGTTGAGGCAGCGGCACAGCGTGGACTTGCCGGACCCGGAGGGGCCGATCACCACGACGACCTCGCCCTGCGCCACCTCAAGGTCGATGTCGCGCAGCACGTGATGATCGCCGAACCATTTGTTCAGCCCTTGCACCTGAATCATTGCCGTCTTCCTTCGAAATCGAAGATAAACCGGAACGTAATGGATGATTCTGGTCGAAGTCAACACATTGCCGTAGTAAGTACAGACGTGGTATTCCTCTGTTCATGTCAGGCAAAGAGAGGTTGCCCGTGCGGGGGGCCCAAGGCGATCTCCTGCGTCTCGTCGCCACCGGCCACGCCGAGTCGCGCGCCGAGCTGGCACGCCTGTCCGGCCTGGCGGCGTCGAGCGTCTCCCTGCGCGTCGAGGAGCTGATCGGCACCGGGCTGCTCGTGGAGGAGGGGTCGGGCACCTCACGCGGCGGGCGGCGGCCCCGGCGGCTGCGCGTCAGCCCCACCGCCGGGCTGCTCGCGGTGGCCGACCTCGGAGCGCACCACGCCCGTCTCGGGCTGCTCGACCTCAGCGGCACCCCGCTGGTCGTCGAGGAACGCCCCTGCGACATCGCGCTGGGCCCGGAGGAGACCCTGGACTGGATGGCGGCCTCCTTCGACGAGCTGCTGCTGGCCCACGGCCCGCCCGGCGTCCCCCTGCGCGGAGTGGGCACCGGCATCCCCGGACCCGTCGACCCCGCCAGCGGCCGCGTGGTCTCCCCCTCGCGCATGCCCGGCTGGAACAACTTCCCCGTCGCCGAGCACCTCGGCGCGCGCTACGACCTGCCGGTGCTCGTCGAGAACGACGCCAACCTCATGGCCGTCGGCGAGGCCCGCGCGTGGCCCGGCTGCGACAACCTCATGGTGCTGAAAGCCGGCAGCGGCATAGGGTGCGGCGTGATCGTCGACGGCCGCCTGCACCGGGGGAGGGGCGCGGCCGGCGACATCAGCCACGTCCGGGTCAGGACCGACTCCTCCGTCGTGTGCTCCTGCGGCCACTCCGACTGCCTGGAGGCCTACGCCAGCGGGGCGGCGCTGATGAGCGCCCTGACCGAACAGGGCATCGCGGTGGGGCGGCCCGCCGACGTCGTCGCCGCCGTCAACGACGGCGTGCCCGAGGCCACCGCCCTGGTCAGGAGCGCCGGACGCCTCATCGGCGAGGTGCTCACCGTCCTGGTGAACTTCCTCAACCCCGACGCCATCGTGATCGGCGGCAGCCTGTCCACGGCCGAGCCGCTGATCTCGTCGATCCGCGCCGCCGTCTACGAACGGTGCCTGCCGCTGGCCACCCGCGACCTGGAGATCGCCGTCACCCGCGCGGGCCCCGACGCGACGCTGCTCGGCGCCGGATCCCTGCTCCTGGACGCCGTCCTGGGCTGAGCGGGGCCGCCGCGGCGGAGCCCGCCACGCCCCCGGCCACGCGGCCTCCTGGCCACGCGACCCCCTGGCCGCGCGGCCTCCGGACGCCGGCCGCCCGGACGGGGCCGCCCGGCGGGGCGCGGAGCGGGCGGGTGTGATGGGATCGGATGTACGCACGTGATGCGCCTGACCTGCGGATCACGGTCGCGTCGACCTCTCCGAGACCAGGAGGTGAGCGTCATCGGCATCGTCTCGCCGGGATTCTCCGGCCGCCGTCGCGGCGGCGCCCCGGACCTGCCGCCCGGGCAGTACCTCACCGAGGACTTCCCGGTGCTCTCGGCAGGCCCCACGCCGCACGTCCCCAAGGAGAGCTGGAACCTCACCGTCACGACCGAGACCGGCGCCGCCCACCACTGGGACTGGGCCGGGTTGACCGCCCTCCCCACCGAGCGGTTCACGGTGGACCTGCACTGCGTCACCAAGTGGTCCAAGCTCGCCACCGCCTGGGAGGGGATCTCACTGGACACCCTGCTCGCCGGGGTGGAGACCTCGGCGGAGTACGCCCTGGCGCACTCCTACGGCGGCTACACCACCAACCTCCCCCTGGAGGACCTGCTCGACGGGCAGGCGTGGATCGCCGTCCGCTACGACGGCGAGGACCTCACCCCCGAGCACGGCGGGCCCGCCCGGCTGCTCGTGCCGCACCTGTACCTCTGGAAGAGCGCCAAGTGGGTGAGCGCCATCCGGCTCCTCAACGAGGACCACCCCGGCTTCTGGGAGAGTGTCGGCTACCACAACTACGGGGACCCGTGGCGCGAGCAACGGTACTGGGGCGACTGACCTGGCGGGTCGCCACGGTCGCCGCCGTCCGTGACGAGACCCCGACCGCGCGCACGATCGTCCTGGACGTGCCCGGCTGGCCAGGCCACCTGGCGGGCCAGCACGTCGACGTACGGCTCACCGCGCCCGACGGCTACTCCACCCAGCGCTCCTACTCCGTCGCCTCGGCGCCCCGGGGGGACCGCCTGGAACTGACCGTCGAGTCGCTGCCCGACGGCGAGGTGTCCCCCTACCTCACGCGGGTCCTCTCCGTGGGAGACCCGCTGGAGCTGCGCGGCCCGATCGGCGGCTGGTTCGTCTGGCGTCCCGAGGCGCCGGAGCCGGTCCAGCTGGTCGCGGGAGGCTCCGGTGCCGTCCCGCTCATGGCGATGATCCGCGCCCGCACGGCGGGCACGGCGGCGCCGTTCCGGCTGCTGTACTCCGTGCGCGACCCCGAGGCGGTGCTCTACCGCGACGAGCTGCGCGGCGCGTCGGAGGACGGTTCCGGCCTGGACGTCACCTACGCCTACACCCGCCGGGCGCCGGAGGGCTGGCCGCGTCCGCCGGGCCGGGTCGACGCCGGCCTGCTGGCCGAGACCGCCTGGGCGCCGGAGCTGGCTCCGGCCTGCTATGTCTGCGGCCCGACCGGCTTCGTCGAGACCGTCGCGGACCTGCTGGTCGCCGCCGGCCACGACCCGGCCCGCATCCGCACCGAACGTTTCGGACCCGGCGGAGGACGGCCTTGACCTCCCCGCCGGGACCCGCGACCTGCCACGCCCAAGGAGTCTCGATGACCGACAACCGCCTCGACGGCAACGCCGCCGGAGGAGCCCTGCGCGAGGTCTTCGCCGTCGACCTGACCGCGGCCACCGGGCAGTGCTCGAACTGCTCGCAGCGTCTCGCCCTGGCCGAGTCGCGCCTCTACACCCACGCCCCGGGCCTGGTGGGCCGCTGCCCCGGCTGCGACGCCGTCCTGTTCCGGCTGGTACGGGGCCCGGGGCGGGCATGGCTGGACCTGCGCGGGGTGACGTGCCTGCAGTTCGCGCTGCCCGGCGCGACCTGACCGGGCCGGGGCCGACGCGCCCGCCGGCGAGCGCGCCGTACCTGGTCCCGGCCGCGGCCGGCCGGCGTCAGTGGGCGACGGCGCGCGGGCGGTACGGCTCGGCGAGGAAGGCCAGCTCCTTGTCCGTCAGCTCCAGATCCACCGCGGCGACGGCGTCGTCGATGTGCCTGTCCTTCGTCGCGCCGACGATCGGGGCGGTGACGCCCGGCTGGCGGAGCAGCCAGGACAGCGCCACCTGAGCCGGCGGGACCTCGTGCTCCCTGGCCACCTGGGCGACCCGGTCGAGGATCTGGCGGTCGTTGTCGGCGTCGGTGTAGAGGGCGCCGATGCGCCCGTCGCTGTCGGCGCGGGTGGTCTCCGCGTCGGAACCGGCGCGGGCGAGCAGGCCCCGGGCCAGCGGGCTCCACGGGATCAGGCCCACACCCTGGTCGGCGCAGAGCGGGTTCATCTCCCGCTCCTCCTCCCGGTAGAGCAGATTGTAATGATTTTGCATGGTTGCGAACTTTGTCCAGCCGTTGACCTCGGCCACGTGCTGGGCCTTGGCGAACTGCCAGGCGCTCATGCTGGAGGCGCCGAGGTAGCGGGCCTTGCCCGCGCGGACCACCTCGTGCAGGGCCTCCATGGTCTCCTCGATCGGGGTCTCGGGGTCCCAGCGGTGGATCTGGTAGAGGTCCACGTGGTCGGTGCCGAGACGGCGCAGCGAGCCGTCGATCGCGGAGTGGATGTGCTTGCGTGACAGGCCGCGGTCGTTGACGCCCTCGCCCATCGGGAAGAACACCTTGGTGGCCAGCACGTAGTCGTCCCGGCGGGGGAAGATCCCGCGGAGCAGGTTGCCGGTGACCTCCTCGCTGCTGCCGGCGGAGTAGACGTCGGCGGTGTCGAAGAAGGTCACCCCCGCGTCGGCGGCCCGGCGCACGATCGGCTCGGCCGCGGCCTCGTCGAGAACCCACTCGCTCCACTTGGCGGGGTCGCCGTAGCTCATCATGCCGAGACAGATCCTCGACACCTTCGTGCCGGTGGATCCCAGGCGCACGTATTCCATGGTGAAACCTCCCGATCTCTACTGCCAGGGCCCAGCCTACGACCGGCGGCCCCGGCGGTGAGATCGGCGGGAAGGAGCGGTCCTGACGTCTCGCCGAGCGACGCGGTACGGCAGGTGCGGCAACCTCGTCACATCGGCCACGAATCGCGTCGAAGGAGGAGGGACGATGAGCGGCGAACACCCCGTCACCGCCCGTCATACCACCAAGGAGCGGGGAAGACGAGTCCGGCCCTCACTGAGATCCGCTCAGCTCCCGGTACGCCTCGCGTAGCTCTCCGGCCTCGGGCACGCGGCGCGCTTCGATGGCATTGATCACCTCATGCGCCCTCCAGTAGTTGGACGGCACCAACAAGTCGCTGGTCACAGCCGTGAGAGTGAGGTGCGCTGCCTCATCCGGCTGATCGGAGGCCAGGAGGGCCAGGGACAGGTCAAGGCGCGCGGATACCGCCCTGCGCGGACGGCGCGGTCCGTCTGCGGCCGACTCCAGACGCGCGAGCACTTGCCGTGCGTAGGGCTCAGCGGCTGAGTCTCCCAGCCAGGAAAGGGTGGTCGCGATGTACGCGTCACTCTTGGAGGGGTCGTAGCGGTAGTGGTGCTCGGAACGCTCGGGCATCGGCAAGGGCGAGACCAGCCGAGCAACCCGGCTCAGTGCGTCACGCGTCTCCGGACCGGCTCCGAGTCGCGCCCATACCCGGCCTTCCTGCGCGGTCGCCTGAATGTAGGCGGAGCTTTTACGCGGTGCGATGACCTGTGCCCCTTGGGTGAGAGTCAAGGCACGGCGGTAGTCGCCAGTGGTCACCGCCTGCCATGCCTCCGTCTCCAGGCACCATGCCGCGATCTCGGGATGTTCGGCGTGCCTTGCCAACTGGGCGGCCGTCCGAAGCCACGTTGCGGCGGTTCCGAACTCACGAAGGTCGATATGGCAGGTGGAGGCGAGCAGTGACAACCAGCCGCCGACCGTAAGAAGACGGCGATGCTCGGTGAGTGTCTTCTTCGCATCGACCAGATGCGAGACGTAGGTCAGGTGCTTGCGTACTCGTTCGAGCAGGTCGGCCGGTGGTGTCTGCGGGTAGGCGGTCGCGAGATCGTCAACTACCAGTTCCATCCGGTCAAGCGTCTCAGTGCCTACGTCGCTCGCGGCGACACGGCGGGCCAGTTCCATGGCTTCGATCTCGTCGCCGAAGCGAGTGCTGCCTTGCGCGCTGTTCCCGGTGTCATCGCCGAACAGTTCGGCTTCTCTCACATCGAACACTCGGCAGTAGAGCACCCGGTAAGGGTCCTTCGGCTGGTGTCTCCCGGCTTCCCAGTCCTTGATCATGCGGATCAGGGATTCCCGCTCGGGCAGACGGGCGCGAGTGCGTATGTCCGCAGCGTCGGCGAGCTGTTTGGCCATGTCTCGCTGTGTCCACAACTTGCCACGCCTTTCGGCGCGTAGCCGTACGGCCCAATCTGGAACGTTGCTCATCGTGTGCACCTCGGGGGACTTGGGGGTCCGCCTGTCTCCCTCAGTCTCCCCTACTCGCACTGTCGGTGCGTGTATCCCCGGCGATGTCATGGGAGGACTGTGAAAAGCGGGACCCGTAGGCGCTGACACGCCGTACGGGTCCCTTGATCGCACACTGGAGGTGCGACCCATGGACAACTCTAGAGGTGCCCCGATCCCCGCGAACAGGGTCACAGCGGGCCGTCAGAGCAGGGCGCTCGGGGTCGCTTCGATGATGCCGCTCGATACCGCCGAAGAACTCCGTCAGGCTCTGGAGGAGCATGGGATAAAGGCCGATGTCCACGACGGATACGGGCTGGCACTGGTGTCGGTCTGGGTGGGCCTGGTCGTGTGGTCGGACGGGGAACGGTTCTGGTGGCGTACCGGCTGGGACGCTCGACGACGCCGGTTCGTCTACGCCTGGCATCCGGCGCTGGATCCGCGCCGGGCCGCTCGCCGGATCGCCTTCCGCTACGCGAATCTCCGGGGGAACGGCTCGCTGCCCGAACTGATCGCGGAAAGCATGTCGTGACGGTGCTGGAGGAGTGCCTGAGCCCCCACGTGGCCATGCTTCAACGTGATCATGTGCGGTTGGAGTGGTGCGCGCCGTACCCGGTGCTGGAGCGGGCGCGCTCGGTGGCCTGGACCTGCTTCTGCCGCGCGACGGTCTACGAGCTGTACGAGGGCGCGGGGCGGGCGTTCGTCCGCCGGACCGTCCAACTCGACGGCGGGCACGAGATACACGAGACCGCTATTCGGTCGATCCATGAGACCCGGGCGATCTGGACAGGGCTGCTGTCCGGAAGAGCCCGATAGACAGGCGTGGCGGCGTGAGATCTGGAGGGGCGGCGTCGCCACGCCTGCCAGGAGTCATCCGGGAACTCCTGGTCCTGTTCCTCTCCCGTTCTCGCGGCCTGGCTGAAGCTGAGCTCCGTTCTGGCGCGTCCCCACGCGCGCGATGCATCGTTGCCTCCACAGCGTGCATCGGCGGAGACGACGCACACCAAGGGACGCGAGCACATCAGACAGTCGAGGGCGGGGGAGGAACCACCCGGCATCGCCGGGGAAACCATCAGTGGGAGCGGAGCGGCCGGCGCCAATGCGGAGCACCCCGTAGGGGCCGCGAAGCGGTTGGGGCCGGTGGTCGGAGCGGCGGAAAGCGAGAAACAAGCCGCTACTCATCACAAGGAATGTCGGTCGGAATTGCTGATGTTCGGTCTCATTGAAGGCAAGGAAGTCTCATTGGATCTGAGGAATCTTGCCGTTTGTCTCACTGCTGATCATGATCGTTTTCGGTTCTCAATGTATCTGTTCCACTCCCGCGTACCTGCTCCGTGGGCACTCCGCGCCTATTTAGCTGCTCCGCCCCTCGTGGATCCTTTCGTCCTGGAATGATCGGCATTCATGGGATATGTCGATGGTCAAGGGGGTCCGATGTCCGGTCGCGATGCGTTGGTTGCACTGACACAAGAAAGTCGGGCGTTGTCCGCAGTTCTGCGAGATTTGGAACCGGAAGGCCTGAAGCTTCCAACGAACTGCCCGCCCTGGGACATGCAGGAACTCGTCGTCCACATCGCCGCCAGCATCGGCCTCGGCGACACCGGCTTTCCCGATGCCGAGCCGCATGCGCCACTCGTCGGCGAGGCCGATTACTATCGCAGATCTGAACGAGGCACTCAGGTCTATCGGCAAAACAACGTCGATCAGACCCAGGAACTGGCCCGGAGGATCCTCGCCTCGACCTCTGCTGCTCAGTGGTTCGACGAGATTTCCCGCGACTCAATCGCCAAACTGAGCCAAGAAGATCTGGACCGCATCGTCCTGATCTCCGGCCGCGGCGCGATGAGACTGTCCGACTGGGTCGTCACCCGTGTCATCTCCGTCGCGGCCCACGGATTGGATGTCGCATTGACCCTGGAGCGGACACCGTGGACCACGTCCTCTGCACTGCAGGTCATGCGGCCAGTTTTCACCGCGCTGCTCGGCATAGAACTTCCAGTCGACTTGAACTGGGATGACCAAGCGTTCCTGGCCGCAGCAACCGGTCGCCGAGCCTTGGCAGGGGACGAGCGCACCCTGCTTGGTCCTCAAGCGGAGCGTTTCCCGCTTCTGTCCTGATCACCGTCATTCCATCGGGGGCATCGCTATGTCGTCATGATCGACAAGACAGAGCAGTCGGACGGCTCATCAAGTGGGTGAGCTGTCGTATTCCGCTGCTCGTTGGGCTGGTGTTGAGGGACGAAGCGCCGGACCGTCGATCGCCCCCGACCTCGTGCGGAGATCGGCCGCCATCAGGCGATCGTGAGGGCGTTGCCCATCGTCTGGATGATCATGGCCGTGAGATGTTCGGTGTCCGTGGACAGGTCGGGGATTGAAGCGGCCTTGGCGGCAGGGCGTTGGCGGTCGGCGCGGTGTTCGGCTGCGGCGGGCGGCCTGGTGCGGCGGGCGGCGGGGTCTGCCCGTTCGCGTGGCGCGGGCGCGGGCCGGGACCGGCCCCCAGGCCGCATGCCCGGTCTCGATGTCCGCGCGGCGTGGGCGGGCACACCGCGCCGCGCCTTGACCATGTAATGAAACTCCTCGCCAAATGCCGCTCACGGCCGGGCGGCAGGGGCACCGGGCACGGCCAGGCGCAGCGCGTCGGCGAGCCCGGCGACGTGCGGCTCCGCCAGGCGCCGGTGCGCGACGGCCACGCCGACATATCGGGCGGGGCGCGGCGGCCGGATCGGCACGACGGCCAGCTCCGCGGACGGCCGCAGCGCCACGTGGGGGATCAGCGCGATGCCGACCCCGGCGGCGACCAGCACCTGGGCGAAGAAGTAGTCGGTGGTGCTCGCCGCGACGCGCAGCTCGAAACCGGCGAGCGTGGCGTACCGGTGCAGGAACGCACCGGTCTTGAGACAGCCCATCACCCACCGGTCGGCGGCGACCTCGGCCAGGTCCACCGACGCGCGGCCGGCGAACTCGTGGCCGGCGGGCATCACGACGGACATCGGGTCGTCCATCAGCGGAGTCCACGTCAGGCGGGAGCGGTCGCCGGGCCGGATCGGCAGCGGCTCGTCGAAGTGGTAGGCCAATGCGAGGTCGGCCCGCCCCTCGCGGACCATCGGCAGGCTGTCCTCCGGCTCGCGTTCCAGCACGGTCAGCTCGACGTCCGGGTGGCCGGCCGCGAACCGGGCGAGCGCGGCGGGCAGCAGATACCGGCCGCCGCTGGTGAACGTCGCGACCGTCAGGGTCGTGCGCCCACTCGTGAGCCGGTCGATCCGCTCCTGGGTGTGCCGCAGCTCGGCCGAGATCGTCTCGGCCGCCTCGACGAGCAGCCGCCCCGGCTCGGTGAGCACCACCCCGCGGGTGCTGCGGTGGACCACCGGCGCGCCGAGCGCCCGCTCCAGGGCGGCGATCTGCTGGGAGACGGCCGACGGGGTGAGCAGCAGCGCGGCGGCGGCCCCGCTGAAGCTGCCGTGCAGGGCGACCTCGCGCAGGATCCGCAGCCGCTGAACGTCGATCATCAGTTTTCCTAACAGCCGGTTAAGTAGATCACCACTTCCGCTTAGGACCGTATACCGACAGGCTGAAGGCATGAAAGAGATATGCGTCATCGGCGGCAGCCGCTACTTCGGCAGGCGCCTGGTGCTGCGGCTGCGGGACGCCGGTGTCAACGTCACGCTGGTCAACCGGGGCGCGCAGGCGCCGCCCCCGGGCGTCACCCATCTCGTGGCCGACCGCGACGACGAGCGGGCGCTCACCGCGGCGCTGGGCGCCCATGACTTCGACGTGGTCGTCGACCAGGTGTGCGGCACGCCGCGCCAGGCCGACGTCGCCGCGCGCGTCTTCGCCGGCCGCACCGGGCGGTATGTGATGACCTCGACCATCGAGGTCTACGACCACGCCCCGGCCGGAGACGTTCCGGCGGCCGTGCCGGGCGCCCCGCTGGCCGAGGAGGCCGTCGACCCGCTGCGGTGGCCGGTGGACCTGGAGCTGCCCTGGCACGACCGGGCGTTCCGCGAGGCCCGGTACGGCGAGGGCAAGCGGCAGGCCGAGGCGGTCTTCGCCCGCGAGGCCGCGTTCCCGTTCGCCGCCGTGCGCTCCGGTCACGTCATGGGCGGCGGCCCCGCCGACTTCACCGGGCGGCTGGAGCACTACGTCGGGCGCATCCGCGCCGGCTGTCCCGTCGCCGTCCACCGCGAGCCCCACCCGTCGTCGTTCATCCACGACAGGGAGATCGCCGAGTTCCTGTACTGGGCGGCGGGCGCCGGCTTCACCGGCGCCGTCAACGCCCGCTCCCACGGCGAGTTCGACGTCATCGAGCTGTGCGAGCGGATCGCGGCGCGCCTCGGGGTACGGCCGGTCTACGAGACCGGCGGGGACACCGGGGCCTCGCCGTACTCCTTCGACCGCTATTACGGCATGGACAACGGCCGGGCGGGCCGGCTCGGCTTCGCCTTCTCGCACACCGGCGACTGGCTGCCCGGCGTCGTCTCCGAAGCACTGTCCGGCGTCGTCTCCGAAGCACTGTGAGGTCCTCCGCCATGCACATCCGCCGCATCGGCGCCGTCCCCGTCGGCGCCGTCGGGCTGGGCGCCATGCCCCTGTCGATCGAGGGACGGCCGGACGAGGACCGGGCGATCGCCACGATCCACGCCGCGCTCGACGCCGGCGTCACGCTGATCGACACCGCCGACTCCTACCACTGGCACGCCGGCGAGGCCGGTCACAACGAGGAGCTGGTCGCCCGCGCGCTCGCCGCCCGCGACGACGCCGGGGCGGTGCTCGTCGCGACCAAGGGCGGCCGGGGCCGGCCGGGCGACGGCTCGTGGACGGTCGACGGCTCACCGGACCACCTCAAGCGGGCCTGTGAGGCATCGCTCAGGCGGCTCGGTGTCGACGCGATCGGGCTGTACCAGCTCCACAAGCCGGACCCCGCCGTCCCCTGGGCCGACTCCGTCGGCGCGCTGGCCGAGTTGCTCGACGAGGGGAAGATCCACATGGCCGGCGTCTCCAACGTCGATACCGGGCAGATCCGCCAGGCACACGACATCCTCGGCGACCGGCTGGCATCGGTGCAGAACCGCTTCTCCCCGGCCCTGCGCACCGGCGAGCCGGAGCTGCGCCTGTGCGAGGAGCTGGGCATCGCGTTCCTGCCCTGGAGCCCGCTCGGCGGGATCTCCCGCAGCTCGCTCGACGGCGGGTCCCGTCCCGGCGCGCCCGACCCGGCCTACGCCGCCTTCCACGAGGTCGCCCGCGAGCACGGCGTGAGCCCGCAGCGGGTCTGCCTCGCCTGGCTGCTCGCCCGGTCTCCGGCCGTCATCCCGATCCCCGGGGCCAGCCGCCCCGAGACGATCCGTGACTCCGCGTCCGCCGCCGGCCTGGCGCTCGGCGCGGACGAGCTCGCCCGGCTGGAGGCGGCCGGGACATCCTGACCGAACCTCCCGATCTTGATGACCCAGGCCCGGCTCCGGCATGACAATTCCAGCCATGAGCTCATCCAGGCACGACCACCCCCTGCCTCCCGCCCGCGTCCAGGAGGTCTCCGACGGCGTCTACGCCTACGTCCAGCCAGACGGGAGCTGGTGGATCAACAACACCGGCTTCCTGGTGGGGCGGCGTGGAGTGATCAGCGTGGACGCCTGCTCCACCGAGCGGCGCACCCTCGCCTACCGCGAGGCGATCAGGTCGGTCACCGGCCGTCCGGTCACGACGCTGATCAACACCCACCACCACGGCGACCACACCTTCGGCAACTTCGTCTTCCCCGAGGCGACGATCGTCGGGCACGAGCGGACCCGGGAGACGATCCTGGCCGAGGGGATCCCGGAGTACCGCACGATGGCGTGGACCGAGGTGGAGTGGGGCGACCTGGTGGCCTGCCCGCCGTTCCTCACCTACACCGACGGGGTGACCGTCCACTCCGACGAGCTGCGCTGCGAGGTGCGGCACGTCGGAGGCCCGGCGCACACGACCAACGACTCGATCGTGTGGATTCCCGAGCGGGCGCTGCTGTTCGCCGGCGACCTGGTCTTCAACGGCGGCACGCCGTTCGTGATGATGGGCTCGGTCCAGGGTTCGATCGCGGTGCTCGACGGGCTCAGGGAGCTGAACGCCGAGACGATCGTGCCCGGCCACGGCGAGGTCTGCGGGCCGGAGGTCATCGACCACGTGCAGGGATATCTGCGGTTCGTGATGGCCACCGCCGAGCTCGGCCGGGCGGCCGGCCTGTCGCCGCTGGAGGCGGCGCGCGAGACCGACCTCGGCGAGTACGGCGGGCTGCTCGACCCCGAGCGCATCGTCGGCAACCTGCACCGGGCCTACGCCGAGCTGGACGGCCTGCCCCCGGGGGAGCCGATCGACCTCGTCGCCGCGATGCTCGAGATGGTGGAGTTCAACGGAGGCAGGCCGCTGACCTGCCTGGCCTGACCCGCCTGGCTTGACCTGACCCGCCTGGTCTGGCCTGGCTGGTCTGGCCTGGCTGGTCTCACCTGGCGCCCGCTCCGCGGGCGCCAGGTGAACGCCTGTCCCGAAAGGGTCAGGACAGGTGCCGCGACCACCATTCGAGGACGGCCTCGAAGCGCTGGAGGCGGTGCCTGGGGCGGCCGCTCCGGCTGAGCTCGTGCCCCTCACCGGGGAACAGCAGGAACTCCGCCGGTACGCCGTTGCGGCGCAGGGCGACGTACATGCGCTGGGCCTGCTCGACCGGGCAGCGCCAGTCCTCCTCGGAGTGGACCACGGCGAACGGCAGGTCGATCCGGTCGGCGTGGTACAGCGGGCTCATCGCGCGCTGGACCTCGATGTCGGGGCCGCAGTAGGCCTCGGCGAAGAACCAGCCGATGTCGGAGGAGCCGGTGAAGGAGTCCCAGGCGTTGACCGCCCGCTCGCTCCAGGCCGCCTTGAAGCGCTCTCCGTGGTGGGCGGCCAGCCAGCTCGTCATGAACCCGCCGTAGGAGCCGCCCATCACGCCCACCCGCTCGCCGTCGCACTCGGGCCGGGCCAGCGCCGCGTCCAGCAGGGCGAGCACGTCGTCGACGTCCACGGTGCCGAAGGCGCCGATCACCGACTGGCCGTGTGCCTGGCCGTACCCGCTGGAACCGCGCGGGTTGGGCAGGACCACCGCGTATCCGGCGGCCGCGTAGACCTGGGTCTCGTCCATGAAGCCCCACCCGTGGTGGTGGAAGGGGCCGCCGTGCACGTTCAGCAGGACCGGGTGCGGGCCCTCGCCCTCCGGCAGGGCCAGCCAGCCGTGGACCGGGTAGCCGTCGGCGGACACGGCGGTGATCTCCTGGAGCGGGCGCCTTCCGGCAGGCGACCCGTTGAAGTCCGTGAGCGCCCCGGCCGGGGTGACCACCTCCCCGGGGCTGTGCGGGGTGGACACCACCGCCACGACCTGCCCGCCGTAGGAGGTGAACGACTTGACGGCCGCCCGCTCGCCCAGCACGAGGGGGAGCTTCTCCAGAGGCGCCTGCGCGGCGTCGGAGGGGACCAGCCGCAACTCGACCGCGCCGCGGACCTGGACCGCGACCAGCGCGCCGTCCTCGGTCGCGATGGGGGGCAGCGGCTCGATGTCCACCGACTCCTCCTCGGTCAGCCGTACCCCGGTCGCCGGCTCGCCGCCGATCCGCAGGGGAGCGCGGAAGAGGCCGGTGTTGCGGGCCACCGCGTGGATGCCGGAGAAGGTTGTGCCGAGGTAGAGCACGTCCCCGCCGGGGAGCGCGACGGGCATCCCGGCCGATCCGGTGCTGCGCACCACCAGGATCGGCGCGCCGCCGGCGGCCGGCACCGCGTACAGGTCGGAGTGCAGGCTCTCGCCGTCCAGGTCGCGGTCGGCCGAGACCAGCACGTGCTCGCCGTCGGGGGTCCAGCTCGGGGAGGCGACCTCGTAGGGCCCGTCGGTGAGCCGCACCGGCTGCGGGATGTCGGCCAGGGCGTTGACCACGAACAGGGCGGGCGGCCGGTCCAGGGTGAAGCCGACGCCGTCGTGCCGGTAGCGGAACCCGGTGATGCGGCGCGGCGCCTCGGCCGCGGCGCTCACGTCCTCCTCGGTGCCGTAGCGGCCGGCTTCGGGGACCCGGGCGACGAACGCGATCCGGCGGGAGTCGGGGGCCCAGACCGGGGCGCCCGCGCCGAGCGGCAGGTCGGTGAGGGGGCGTGCCTCGCCGCCGCCGGTGGGCATCACGTGGAGCTGCGGCCTGCCGCCGTCCTGCGCGCGCAGGAAGGCCACCCAGGCCCCGTCGGGGGAGATCCGGGGCGCGCTGTCGTGGTCGCCGAAGGTGAAGCGGACGGGCGGGCCGTCCTGGGGGAGCCGCCACAGGCTCCCGCGGTAGGCGTCGGCCTCCAGGTCGGGGCGGGCCACGTCGACGAGGATGAGATCCTCATGAAGGGTGACGCTACCGGGGACATGCAGCAGGGCGAGATCTTCTGGACGCATGCCCAGGGACGTTATCACCGTGTTAATCATCTTTTGCGGTGTGAAACCCGTATGTCCGCGCGAGGCGCCGGAGTGCCCGTCGCCGTCCCTCCTACAGCAGGGTGAGCCCGCCGTCCACGGCGAGGATCTGGCCGGTGACGTAGCTCGCCTCGTCCGAGAGCAGGAAGGCCGTCACCTTCGCCACCTCCCAGGCGGTGCCCTGGCGGCCCATCGGGATCATCACCTGGCCGCGGTGCTCCCAGAGCCTGGCCGCGTCCCGGCCGAGCGGGGTGTCGATCAGGCCCGGGGCGACCATGTTCGCCCGGACCCCGCGGCCGGCGCCCTCCAGCGCGACGTGCCTGGCCAGGCCGACCAGCCCCGCCTTGGAGGCGTCGTAGGACGGGATCAGGCTGCCCGGGCGCAGCCCGGCCACCGAGCCGATGAACACGATCGAGCCACCGGAGGCGAGCAGGGGCAGCGCGCCCTTGCAGACCAGGAAGTGGCCGCGCAGGTTGACCGCGAACACCTGGTCCCAATCGGCGGCGCTGGTGCCCTCCAGGGCCAGCCCGGCGCCGATCGCGGCGTTGAGCACGATGCCGTCCACCGCGCCCGCCCGCCCGGTCAGCGCCTCGCAGGCGTCACCGTCGGCCAGGTCCACGGCGACCACCTCGGCCTTCCCGCCCTCGCGGCCGATCCACCCGGCCGTCTCGGCGGCCGCGTCCTCGTCGACGTCCGCGCAGATCACCGTGGCGCCCTGCCGTGCGGCCTCGACCGCGATCGCCCGGCCGTTCCCGACCGGCGGTTCGGGGTCGGGGGAGGGGCGGGTGCCCGCGCCCACGACCAGCACACGTCTACCTACCAAGCGACCGTTCACAATCGTGATCGTAGTAAGTACTCTCTGATCTGTGAATCCCCGAGTCGAGCCGCTACCGCCGGAGCAGTGGGACGGGTTCCTCGCCCGGGTCGTCGAGGGCACCGGCCCCTACAACGTCTTCACCACGCTGGCCCGCCACCCCGCGCTGTTCCAGGCGTGGATCGGATTCGGCGCCGCGCTGCTGTACGGCACGCTGCCCGCCCGTGACCGGGAGCTGGCCGTCCTGCGCACCGCGCACAACCGCGGGAGCGCCTACGAGTGGGCCCAGCACGTACGGCTGGCCCGGGAGGCCGGGCTGGCCGAGGCCGAGATCGAGGCCGTCCGCGGCCACGGGCACGGCTGGGGCGCCGGCGACCGGCTGGTGCTGGACGTGGCCGACGAGATGCACCGCTCCGGAGACGTCACCGACGAGACGTGGGAGGCCCTGTGCGCCCGCTACGACGAGCCCGGCCGGATCGAGCTGGTCATGCTCGTCGCCCACTACGACATGCTCGCCGTGGTCCTCACCACCCTGCGCGTCCCCCTGGAGGACGCCGGTACGGCGCTCACGGGCGCCGGAGACCCGCCGGATCCCCCGGCAGGATCATCGTGACGCCGGGGACGGAGCCGATCGCGGCGAGCGCGGGCCCCGCTCCGTCGAGGCCGACGGTGCGGGTGATCAGCAGGTCCGGGCGGAGGAGCCCGGCGGCGACCATCTCCAGCATCGCGGGGTAGGCGTGGGCGGCCATGCCGTGGCTGCCGAGGAGTTCGAGCTCGTAGCCGATCACCCGGTTCATCGGCAGCGAGGTGAGGCCGGGGAGCAGGCCGATCTGGACGTGACGGCCCCGGCGGCGCAGGCCCTCGATCGACGACGCGCACGTCTGCGGGCTGCCCAGCGCGTCGATCGAGACGTGGGCCCCGCCACCGGTCAGCTCCCGGACGCGCGCGGCGGCACCGGCCCCGTCCGGCGGGGCGGCGGGGGCGGCGGGGGCGGCGGGGGCGGCGGTTACGCAGGCGGCGGCGCCGAACCGCCGGGCCAGGTCCAGGGCCTGGGGGGAGACGTCCACGGCGACCACCCGTGCGCCCGCGGCGGCGGCGATCATCACGGCGGACAGTCCGACCCCGCCGCAGCCGTGCACCGCCACCCACTCGCCGGGCCGTACCCGGCCGACCGTCACGACGGCGCGGAAGGCGGTGGCGAAGCGGCAGCCCAGGCTCGCGGCGGTGGGGAAGGTCATCTCCTCCGGCAGCGCCACCAGGTTCACCTCCGCGTTCTCGATCGCCACGTACTCGGCGAAGGAGCCCCAGTGGGTGAACCCCGGCTGGGTCTGGCGCTCGCAGACCTGCTGGTCGCCGGCCGCGCACGCCGCGCAGGAGCCGCAGGCGCAGACGAACGGGACCGTCACCCGGTCACCGGCCCGCCACGAGCCCACCCCCGGCCCCACGTCCTCGACGACCCCCGCCAGCTCGTGCCCGGGAACGTGTGGCATGACCCGGATGTCCGGGTCGTGGCCCTGCCAGCCGTGCCAGTCGCTCCGGCACAGCCCGGTCGCCTCCACCCGGATCACCGCCCCGCCGGGCGGCGGCGCGGGGGCGGGCACCTCGCGCACCTGCAGATCTGACCCGAAGGCGTCGAAGACCACCGCTCGCATCGGCGCACACTCCCTGACTCGTCCGGCGCCGCCGGCCCGCTCGCGCGGCCCGGTGGCCTGTGCAGCATTCTCCAGGTCCCCCGGAGCGCCGGGGGAAGGGGGGCGGATGCGCCGTGCGGGCCGTCACTTGCGGCGCGGGCCGATTAGAACCCCCGGGCTGGGACAGAGGAGGGGGCACAAGGACCAACGGATCGGATGGTGAGATGGGTCAGCAAGTCGACAAGGACCGATTCTCCGAGGCGGAGTTCGCCCGCTTCGGCGAACGGCTGGAAGAGCAGCTCGCCGCGCTCCGCGAGCTGCTCGCCAGGCCGGGCTTCGGTACCGGGCCCGCGACCATCGGGGCCGAGCTGGAGATGTTCCTCATCACCCCCGACGGCCGGCCGCTTCCGCGCAACCACGAGGTGCGCGACGCCGCCGACGACGACCGGCTCGTGCCGGAACTCGGCCGGTTCAACCTGGAGGTCAACCTGACTCCGCTGCCGATCGCCGGGCGGCCCTTCAGCGCCCTGGTGCGGGAGCTGCGCGAGACGATGGCCCTGGTGGACGCGGCGGCGGGGACGCAGGGCGGGCAGGCCCTGGCGATCGGGATCCTGCCCTCGCTGAGCGAGTTCGACTTCACCCACGAGGCGCTCAGCGACGAGAGCCGCTACCGGGCGCTGAGCCGGGGCATGCGGCGGCTGCGCACCGAACCGTTCCGGGTGCGCATCGAAGGGGTCGAGGAGCTGGAGCTGGAGGTCGAGGGGGTGATCCTGGAGAGCGCCAACACCTCCTGGCAGGTCCACCTCCGTACGGCCCCCGCCGACTTCGCCCGCGTCTACAACGCCGCCCAGCTGGCCACCGGCCCGGTCCTGGCGGTCAGCGGCAACTCGCCGGGCTTCCTGGGCAGGCGGTTGTGGGAGGAGACCAGGATCGCGCTGTTCGAGGAGTCGGCCGACGACCGGGACGTGGAACGGCTCGATCGCAGGGACCGGCGGGTGGCCTTCGGCTCCGGCTGGGTGAGCGGCGCCGAGGAGATGTTCGAGACCTGTGTCCGCGACTACGAGCCGGTGCTGCCGATGACCTCGGAGCAGGTCCCGGCGGGGGAGGGGGAGGCTCCCGGGCTGGCCGAGCTCCGGCTGCACCAGGGGACGGTGTGGCAGTGGAACCGGCCGATCTACGATCCCGCGGACGGCGGCCACCTGCGGGTGGAGATGCGCGCCCTGCCGGCCGGTCCGACCCCCGCCGACATGGCGGCCAACGCCGCGTTCCTGCTCGGGCTCACCGCCGCCATGGCGGTCGGGCCGGTCGAGGACTTCCCCTTCGCCGCGGCCTACCGCAACTTCTACCGCGCCGCGATCCACGGCCTGGACGCGCCGATGGCCTGGCCGGGCCTGGAGGGGGAGGTGCCGGCCGCGCGGCTCGCCCTGGATCTGCTGCCCGTGGCGAAGGCCGGGCTCGAACGGGTGGGGGTGGACCCGGCCGAGGCCGACTGGGCACTGGACATCATCCGGGAACGGGTCAGGCTCCGCCGTACCGGCGCGATCTGGCAGCGCCAGGTCGTCGAAGGACTCGGCGGCGATCCGGCGGCCCGGGCCCGCATGGTGACCCGCTACCGGGAGCTGTCGCTCACCGGGGAGCCCGTGCACACCTGGCCCATATGATCACAAAAACTATTCAAGTCGGGGCATACTCATGAACTCCACATCTTGATCCGCCCGTCCGGGCGTGACGGAGGAGAACCCCCCATGAGTGGGATGACGGCCGTAGCGGCGGAGCCCTTCCAGCTGAAGCGGGACAACGGCGACCTCGCAGCCGGGGTCCAGGCCCTGGAGAAGCAGCTCAAGCGCGTGACCCTCGACACCGTGCTGGCCAAGGCGAACCGCGTCGCGGCCAGGAAGGGGGCCGCCGGGGCCGGGGCCTTCGGGACGATGAGGCCCCGGCCGGTGGACTGGTACTGCTTCGAGGCCGCCGACAACGCCGTCCGCGACTGGTACCCCCAGGGGCTGACCTGCTCCTCCGACGCGGGGACCAGCGCGGGGACATTTGTGGTGAGCTGGTACTTCAAGCCCGAGACGGGGGCCGAGCGGGGAGTGCGCCTGTCCTTCCTCGACACGGCGGCCCTGCGCTACCGGCACGTCCTGCTCGTGCGGGCCCGCGCCGACGGCGACATCGCCCCGATCGACATCCACGCCGGCGGCGTCGCCTGGTACGGCGACCTGCTCTACGTCGCCGACACCAGCCGGGGCATGCGGGTCTTCGACACCCGGCACATCTTCGAGGTGGACGGGGACGACAAGACCACGATCGGCAGGAAGGGCGGCGTGCACAACGCCTTCGGCTACCGCTACGTGATGCCGCAGACCGGCGCCTGGACCCCGACCTCGGGGGGCGCCCGCTTCTCCTTCGCCGCGATCGACCGCACGACCGCCACCGACACCCTGATCTCCGGCGAGTATCTGGACGGCCCCGGGGGCCGGGTGGCCCGCTGGCCGCTGAACGCCGACGGCACGCTCCGCGCCGACGCCGGCGTCGCCTCCGCGCTGGACGCCTACCGCCTGCCCGAGGCCAGGATCCAGGGCGCGCTCTCCCACGACGGCACCTGGTATCTCAGCCAGGCGGCGGGCGCGACCAGGAACGGCAGCCTGATCGTGGTCGGCGACACGGTCAGGAAGCGCCCCTACCCGGTGGGCCCCGAGGATCTCACCTGCGTCCGCGACAAGAAGACGCTCTGGAGCGTGACCGAGTTCGCGGGCCGCCGAGTGATCTACGGCGTGCCGCTGTAGGGGCCCGGCTCAGTGCAGAGACCCGCCGACCAGCCGGAGGTCGCCCTCCACCGAGACGGCGGCCGCCACGATCGCCGTCAGCGCCTCGGCGACCATCGCCACCGGCATGGACGGCGCGGCCTGGCCGAGGACCTGCCCCGGGGCGAACGGCACGTGCACGAAGCCGCCGCGGACCTCGGGCCGCTCGGTGGCGATCAGATGCATGAGACCGTAGAAGACGTGGTTGCAGACGAACGTCCCGGCGCTCTGCGACACACTCGCCGGGACCCCGGCCGTCCGGGCCGCCACCACGCACGCCTTCACCGGCAGCGTGGCGAAGTAGGCGGCGGGCCCGCCGGGCACCACCGGCTCGTCGATCGGCTGCCGCCCGGCGTTGTCCGGGATGCGGGCGTCGTCGATGTTGACGGCCACCCGCTCGACCGTCACGTCGGGCCGCCCCCCGGCCTGCCCGACGCAGACCACCACCGCGGGGTCGTGCTCCAGCACCGCCGCCCGCAGGTGCTCCAGCGCCTGGCCGAACACGCACGGCAACTGTACGGCCCGCACCCCGGGCACCAGCTTGACCGCCTCCCACGACGGGTTGACCGCGGCGCCGTCGAACGGCTCGAAGCCGGTGAGCAGGACGGTCATCGCCGGCCCGCCGGAAGCGCGCAGGCGGGGGTCCCGCCGGGCAGCCGGTGGCGGTTCCTCGCGATGAGCCGGTAGAGCCCCTGGGCCACCCACCGGAAGGGCGGCACCCGTAGCGCGAGCCCCGGCAGGCTCCACGGCGGGCCGGCGGCGATCAGCAGCCTGGCGACCGCCTGCGCGCCGCCGTACACCCGGCCGCGCTCGACCCACAGGACCTCGCGCTCGGCCCGCTCCCGCGTGGTGCCCAGCGCGGTCAGGTCGGCGAACTGCCAGGGGGTGACGCGTGCCCGGACACCGATCCGGCGCTCGGCGAACCGGACGCTCGCCGTGCAGAACCCGCAGTCGCCGTCGAAGACCAGAACCGGTTGTTCCCTCATGGAACAGACCCTACCCAGCCGTTCTGATCACGACTGCGGGACCAGGGTGACGGCGATGGGGCGGTGGTCGGAGTGGGGGACGTCGACGTTGGCCTGGTCCCTGCCGGTGAAGCCCGGGGTGACCAGCACGTGGTCGATCTGCTCGGCCGGGCCCCCCGACGCGGGGATGGTGCTGAACGGCCGGACCGGGGCGATGGGGTCGGTCAGCCCGGAGCCCATGAGCACCTCCCAGGCCGGATCCGCCGGCTCCAGGTTGAGGTCGCCCGCCACGACCACCGGCCGGCCCCCCGCGGAGGCGTCCTTGACGATCCGCCCGAGCTGCTCCACCTGGTCGAGCTCGCGCCAGCCGGGCGGCGGCTGCAGGTGGGTGCCGATCACGGTGACGTCCCTGCCCTGCCATCTCAGCCCGACCTCCAGCGCCTGCGCCCCGGTCGGACCGCCCTGGACGAGCACGTGGTTGCGGACCGAGGTGACCGGCAGGTCGGTCAGGAGAGCGTCCCCCCACACCTCGTCGGTCGCCGGGGCCCAGATGTAGCGCATGCCGAGCCGCTCGGCGATCAGCCGCACGTCGTCGTGGCCGCCGTTGAGCAGCCATCCCCGGTCGGCCTCGCTGAGCACGACCACGTGCGGTCTCATGGCCCTGAGGGTGTCGGCCTGTTGCTCCAGCGACAGCCTGCCGGACTGGCCGTACCCCATCCGGATGTTGTAGGCCGCCACCCGCAGCCCGTCGCCGGGCGGCTCCCACCCCGGCGTGGCGCCCTGCCAGAGAGGCACGGCCGCCACCAGCGCGACGGCGGCGGCGGCGATCGGCAGCCGCAGGCCGTAGGAGGCCCGCGGCAGGCCGGTGGCGCCCACCACGGCCGACACCGCCACCAGGAGCGCCGCGCAGACGGGCACCCACTGGTTGGGCAGGTAGAGGTCGTAGGCGGCGTAGTAGCCGAAGACGAACACGACGAACAGCAGCATGCCCCCCGCCGCCGCCAGACCGCGCCGCGGCGGACGGTCGGGGCCGAAGGTCGCCGCCGCGTGCGCCAGGCAGGCCCCCAGCGCGACCTGACCGATGATCTGCGCGGCGATCGTCCAGCCCGGGGCCACGCCGTGGACGCCGTCCACGGCGGTCCTGCCGAACGTGAACGCCACGGCGGAGGCGACCAGGGCGACGGCGGGCACCAGCGGCCGCCGGAGCAGCGGCAGCGCGGCGGGCGCCGTCGACAGCACCGCGAACGCCGCCACGACCGCGGCGGCGGCCAGGGAGGGGGAACCGGCCGTGGCCTGGGCGTGCGCGGTGTTGCCCGTGTACAGGCCCCACAGCAGTAGGGCGGGGCCGACCGGCAGCCAGGCGCGCGGGGCGCCCGAGTGCTCCTCCCCGGCGGGCACGGGCCGCAGCAGGAACACCCCGGCCAGCGCGAGCTCGGCCGCCAGCGCCACCCACGGGACCGGGCCGGGCCGCCACATCAGGTCGATGCCGTCCAGCGCCGCGTGGATCACCGTGGAGGCCGCCAGGCCGGTGATCACCCCGGCCATCGCGGGCCGGGCGTCCCGGGCGGACATGGCGGTCGCCGTCAGCCAGACCAGTCCGGCCAGCAGGCCCGCGCTCGCCAGGTAGAGCTGAACCTCGCCGCCGGAGGTCGGCTGCAGCGCCAGCCGGGCCAGGAGCAGCAGGAGACCGGCGCCGAGCGCCACCCGGCGCGGCGGGACGGACCGGGCCAGCGGGACCGTGAGGAAGGCCACCACGAACCAGGAGACGGCGTACAGGCCCATCATCTCCGCGGGCGTGCTGCCCGCCCGGCCGAACAGGGTGATCAGCGACGGCAGGAAGACCCGCAGCACATCGATCAGCACCACCACGCCGAGGGCGACATCCACGCGGATCCGCATGCTACCTCCAAGGAATGTGAGTCATCCTCGCTTCCTTGGGGATCCGTGGCAAGGGCGAACTTTCCCGGCCCGATCGGTGCTCCCGGATCCGGCGGTGAACGGGGGCGCCGCCGCGGCCGGTAGGGCCGGGAGCGGTGCGCCGGGGGTCGGGCGACCAGCCGGGGGAGGGGGTGGACGGGGCCGTCGCGGTCGGGGGGGCAGCCGGCCAGGGTGAACGGAGCCGTCGCGGTCGGGGGGTCAGCCGCGCGGGGGGCCGTCGAGATAGCGGAAGGCCTCGTGGGCGGAGCGGACGCTGTCGCGGAGCGCCCGCTGGAGCTGGGCGGCGTCCTCGCTCAGATGGCCGATCTCCGGCGCGGAGAACCTGGCCGCCCCCGTCTCGGCGACGAGCTGCTCGTACTCGGGCAGGTAGGCCAGGAGGGCGTCGATCTGGCTCTGGGACCGGAGGGCGCGGTCGGCGTTGGAGACGTGGCGCGCGTAACGTTCCAGGGCCTCCACCCGGGCGACGACGGCGGCCTCGCTGGCGGCCAGCGCCCGCTCCAGCGGCGCCATCGCGGCGGCGACCTCCGGCGTCCTGCCGCCGCGGGCGAGGTTGCCGTGCCTGGCCCGCAGCGCCGACAGCTTGGTCAGCAGGCGGGCGATCTCCCATTCCTCGGCCGGCAGCATCACCGAGTTGCGCACGCTGTCGAGCATTCCCATGGTGTTGACCCGGGAGCCGAGGATGGAGTCGATCGCCCGCTGGACCCGGCCGAGCAGATCCCTGGCGCCGTAGTCGAAGTCCTCCAGGATCAGGTAGCCCCCCCTGTACCGCTGCGAGTGCCGGTACAGGACGCGCTCGACGGCGTCGTGCGGGGCGGGCTTCCTGCCGATGTAGACACAGGTGAGGATCGTCGCGTAGACGGCGAGCAGGACGAGGAATGCCACGGATATCCCGGTGAGGGCGGTGAAGGCGGCGGCCAGGGCCGCCGTCACGCCGAGGGGCGCCACGAGGGCCGCCGGAAGCCGTGGGGCGTCCTCCGGTTTCGGACTCCACCCGGCCCGGAAGCGGGAGAGCAGTGGGCCGTTCCGCCGGAGAAGTCCGGCGACGTCCGCGGGCACCTCCGGATCGACCACCACGCGCTGCACAGGCCGGCCCCTTTCACCAGGTCAAAAGAGCATAGCGATTAACCGATTTCCAGCTATGCGTCCCTCTATGTTGCCTCTTAACGGTGGTGTGCCGAGTGTCGAGAGGACGTTCATCGTGATCCGCGGTGCGCGGAGGGGGCCGAGGGGCGGGGATAGGCGGTCTCCATGACCTCAAGGGCACGGTCCCATGCCTCCTCAACCAGGTGTCCGTAGATCTGGTACGTGGTGTTGATGTCGTTGTGGCCCAGCCACGCGGACACGTCGGTGACGGGGATGCGCTGGGCGAGCTGCATGGAGGCGAAGGCATGGCGGAGGCTGTGAGGGGTGAAGTCCTCAGGGAGTCCGGCAGTGTCACCAAGACAAGCCAAGAGGCGTGACCAGGGTAGGTCTTCGGGCTCAGATCTGACGATTGGGGGTGTTCACGAGTCGGCCTGAGCAGCGAGTCACCCGAGAGCTTATAGATCGTTTTCCGCGCGACGAGTGATCGTTTCCCGAGGCTGACGCACATCGAGGTGGGCAGCGGCGAGAACGAAGATCTGCCAGAGGCGCGGATCGCGACCCGTGGCCCTTCCACTCCAGCGGCTGGATGTCACCCCGGAGAGACTGTGCGGGTTTCGTCGAGATTCCGTGCACTCCGCGGTTACGGCACCACGGTGTTGTCATGATCTCGGTGACACCTCACCGATGGGATCCGCGATGTCTTCCCGCTCGCTCGTACTGCTGGCCGCCTCGCTCTGCGCGGGCGGCCTCGCAGCTCTGGTGTACTTCCACGACTCCAGCCTGGTGCTCTTGAGGGAACATCTGAACCATCCGTTCGCGCTCGGTGTGCTGGCCTGCCTCCTGATGGCGTCGGCCGCCGCCGGGCTGCGGTGGATGTGGTTACGTGTCGTGATCGTCGTCCTTGCCGTGCTGGGCGCGAGTGCCGCGCTGTTCGAGGGGTGGGTGGCCCTTACGTTCGCCTCTACCAAGGAGGTCGGCTTCGTCGACGGACCAGCCCCGTACAGGATCCGGCTCCAGCAGTCGCTGGCGGGTCTCGGGCCGGACACGGTGATGTGGCTCAGCGTCCGCCGGGACGGCGGGTTGCTCAGCAGGGAGTGGGATCTCGGCTGCTTCAACGACGACGTCCCCGGCGACGCCTTCGACTCGGTCAAGTGGACGGGGCCGAGTTCGGTCGAGATCCGGGTGGCCGACGGGCAAACGTTCTCCGTGGCCTTGGACCCCGCCTCGGGCCGGCCCCAGACCACCGCCGCCCTCAATTGTTAACAGCGCTCCCGCAAGCGACGCAGCTGGGAGTGGGCCGTCGGCCGGTCGACCTGGGAAAGGACGCGATCACGTCAGCCGCGGGTGAACGGTTTCCGCGTTGTGGAGTCCGCCAGATACCGCAGTCCGGCCTCTGCCTCGGAACCAGGTTCGGCGGCGAACAGGCCCATCCCCTGCGGGGGACGTTCACGAGTACGGCCGAGCTGCACGGGTCCGAGGGTTCGATGATCGCTTCCCGGACACGTAATGATCGTTGCCCAATGCTTACGTTTTGGGGGCGAGCGTCGCTCCGTCCGCGTCGGTGTGGGCGGGTTCAGCCCGTTCCGCTTTTTCGTCTTCCCCAGGGCCGTCTTTGATCTGCCACACAGATGGAACGAGCAGCGCGGTAACGGTGATGAGGATGGCCAGGACTGCGCCGGCCGCGAGGACGATGCCACTGCCGAATACCTGCGCCGCAGGTCCGGCGAGACCCATGCCCAGGGGTGCCGCCGCGAGTGAGCCCAGCGTGACGACGGAGCTGGACCTGGCGATGAGATGGTCGGGAACGTGGCGCTGAATGGTGCTGGTCTGCAGAACGTTGTAGATCACCAGCTCCAAGCCGGCCAGGAAAGCGGCCGGCAGCAGCAGCCAGAGGGTGGCGGGCACCGCCAAAAGGGCGGGCAGTGGCGTCATCAGCAGAAACACCGCCAAAGTCGCACCCACGGGACGGGAGGGCTTCCATCGAGTCGCGACGAAGCCGCCGGTGAGTCCTCCGACGGCGTACGCGATGCCGATCGCGGACCAGGCCGGCGCTCCGCCGAGATGCTCGTCTGCCACATACGGGCCGAGTACCAGGAACGGGGCGACCACGATCAGGTTGGTCAACGCCACATGGATGACCGACATCAGCAGCCACGATCGCCTGGTGACTTCCGCGAGACCTCCCTTGATGCTGGCCAGTAGCCCTGTGCTCGCTGCCGGTCGCTGCGTGGCGACAGCGCGAGGAAGGCGCGAGAGAAAGGCCGCACTCACCAGGAACGTGGCCGCATCGATCAGAATCGCCCACCCGGGCCCTATGGTTGCCACCAGCGCTCCGGCCACGCTGAGCGCCAGAATCGAGGTGAGGCTGCGCGACATCGACAGAAGCGAGTTGGCTTCCTGCACCCGTTCCTTGCCTGCGAGCGAGACCACAAGGCCGACAGAGGCGGGGTTGAAGAGGGCGGATCCCATGCCCGCGAGGAGTTGCAGGACCACGATCATCCAGATGCCGGCCGTCCCGCTGAGGAGAAGGGCCGCGGTGGCCCCGTGGGCGAGGAAGCGCATCAGGTCGGCGACCAGCATGACGTTGCGCCGGGAGAAGCGGTCGCCGAGAGCACCGCCGAGGAGGCTCAGCGCAATGATGGGGATCCGAGTGCTCAGGACGACGATACCGAGGTCGGCGGGTGATCCGGTGAGGTGCAGGACGGCGAAGGCAAGCGCGAAGGGGGTCAGTGCGTCCCCGAATGTCGAAGCGGTATGTCCGAAGTAGTAGCGGCGGAAGTCCCGGACGTTTAAGGGAGCGATCGCCTCGCGGATCGGCTTCACAGGCCGCCATCGCTGTTCATGGCGGCGAATGGGGTTGAGCCGCGGCGGCCGGAGGCGGTGTAGGCCCATTGGAGCCTCAGGCATGGGCAATCTGGATGCGATGGGCCAAGGTCGCGCAAGAGGGTGGCTCTCTCGATGGAGTGAACTGATCCGAGGTCACGCCTGACACCGTCAAGTGGCAGGCGCCTGGTGGTGATCGACTTTTGTGGTCAGGTCACCCTGGCAGAGCCGACTGACATTTCCGCAGGGGTTCACGGCCCTACCCGGTGGGCGATGGCTTTGGCTGCGGCGATAGGGATCTTGCGCGCGGCAGTGACTGCCAGCGCCTCGCCATTTACAGTGTGGAGTTGCAGGACTGCATGGCGTGAATGCACCACGTAAGTGTGACTGCCTGTCTTCAGGGAGACGATCGTGACGTCGCCGCTGGAACGCTTGGCCCGGGCCGAGAGGTCCGCACTGCAGCAGGCGAGGTGTCCGTCCTGCGGGGAGAAGCTCACGGGGCCTGGTGACTGGCTGGCTCTCTGTGGGTCAGCACAACATCAGCACCGGTGCTGACAAGTACGCCGACCAACCCGGAGCAACAAGAAGCCCCAGACTCTCGGCGTGTGCCGTGAGCTGGGGCTTTGTCTCCTGCTTGAACAGGTCAAACCTGGTCTGCTGTAGACCGTGGTGGACGATACAGGGATTGAACCTGTGACCTCTTCCGTGTCAGGGAAGCGCTCTCCCGCTGAGCTAATCGTCCTCGGGTGAACCAGAGCGGAAGACGGGATTCGAACCCGCGACCCTCACCTTGGCAAGGTGATGCTCTACCACTGAGCCACTTCCGCGTGTCTGCTTCGGGTTTCCCCTCTGCGGCACGTGCGCTACTTTACCGGATCCTTGAGACTCCGATGTCCGTGCACTGAGGTGGAGACGGGATTTGAACCCGTGTACACGGCTTTGCAGGCCGTTGCCTCGCCTCTCGGCCACTCCACCAGTCAGATCCCGGAGGACCTGCTGGAGCGGAAGACGGGATTCGAACCCGCGACCCTCACCTTGGCAAGGTGATGCTCTACCACTGAGCCACTTCCGCGTGATTCCCGGCGACTCGTCCGGGGCACGTGAAAACTCTAGCGCCTCCGGAGCGCTGATGTGCGCAAGCCGGGGGCCTACCGGGGATCTTCCTGGGAGATCACCTTGACGTCGGCGGCCCGGACGAACATGATCCGGTGGCCGAACTGGATCTGGCGGTAACGGACGTCGCCCCTGACGACCCGGTCTCTCGACGGGTCCAGGGCGCCCGACCGGAGGTAGGCGGCGCGGCTCGTCATGCCGAGGCTGTAGAACTGCCCGGCCGGGAACGAGTACTGCAGGGGGATCAGCTCCTGCCGGGGGACGCCCCGGGGGTAGGCCGACGCCTCGGGGTAGGCCCTGCCGTACACCTTGACGGAGGCGAGGCCGGGCCGGGGCGTCACCAGGCGGCCGGCGGCGGGCACGGACGTGCGGGCGGTCTCGGGGTCGTGGAACCACGCCTTCTGCCCGAGATACCAGATGGCCGTCCAGTCGCCCCTGCGTCCGGCGAGCGCGTAGCGCTGGCCGGTGGAGGCGCGGGCCGCGTGGTCGTAGACGCCGTAGGTGGAGGCGCCCTTGGGGTGCTTGCCGATGTCCTTGACCAGCGGGGCCTGCTCCGAGGGGCGGCTGTACAGCCAGACCGAGGAGGCGCCCTGCGGGGGGCAGTCGCCGGACTTGGCGCAGCCGGTGAAGCGCGGCTGGTTGAGGGCGTAGTCCGGCCTGATCAGCACCGAGCGGGCGCCGGGGGCGGCGGAGCCGGTCAGCGGGCTGCCGAGCAGTTCGAAGTAGTGGGCCCAGTCCCAGTAGGGGCCGGGGTCCTGGTGCATGTCCCGCACGCCCTGCGGGGTGGTGCCCGGCACGTTGTCGTGGCCGATGATGTGCGCCCGGTTCAGCGGCACGTCGTACTTGCGCGCGAGATGGGCGACCAGCGCGGCCGAGGAGCGGTACATCGCCTCGGTGTACCAGGCGCCGCCCCTGGCCAGGTAGCCCTCGTGCTCCAGGCCGATGGAGCGGCTGTTGACGTACCAGTTTCCCGCGTGCCAGCCGATGTCGCTGCCCCGCAGGTGCTGGGCGATGTGGCCGTCGCTGGAGCGCAGCGTGAAGTGCCAGCTCAGGTAGGTGGGGTTGCGGGTCAGCCGGGTTATGGCGTCGTAGCTGCTCTCCCCGTCGTGGATGACGATGTAGTCGATCCGGCGGGGGCCGTCGTAGCGGTCGTGGTTGCCGTAGTCGCCGTTCTTGAGCCGGCGGTAGGCGGCCGGCATCCACTCGCAGGAGACGGAGGGCGGGCAGTCGGGGCCGGCGGCGGGGGCGGGGGCGCGGAGCAGCCCGGAGGCGGCGGGCGGCCGCCGCGGGGACAGGGCCGGGATCGCGGGCAGGACCACCCGCTCGCCGTCGTCGGTCACGCGCGCGGCGCCGGTGCGGATCGTCGCGTAGACCTCGTCGGCGAAGGACGTCGCCGCCCCGGAGTCCGCCGTGCCCGGATAGCGGGCCACCGCGCCGTACCACCGCGCCGGGTCGGTGCCCGGCGGCTCGCCGATACGCCGCTGGTGGTCGGCGAGCAGCGCCGCCCCGCCCCGGATGTTGGCCGCCGGGTCCCGGCGCAGCCGTCCGGGGGCGATCCCGGTCAGCTCCGCCGCGCGGTGCAGGGTGTCCTCGGGTGGGGCCGCGGCGGGGTCCAGGACGACAGGCGGGTGCGGCCGGCTCTCGTCGCCGCGCGGGTCCTCCCCGCCGTGACGGTGGCGACCCGGGTCGATCCGGCCGTCGACCAGGTGCATGGGGCCGTAGCCCGCCGAGACGCTGGGCAGCCCGTCGTTGGCGTCCCAGCGGGACTCCAGGTAGGAGACCGCGAGGAGCACGCTCTCCGGCACGCCGTACGTCCGGGCCGCTCGTGCGAAGGCCGCCTGCCTGCTCTCCGGCCTCGCGTACGGCCCGGCGGGAGCCGTCTGCCCGCTCCCCGGTGTTCCGTACGGCCCGGCGGGGGGCGTCTGCCCGCCGCCCGGCGTCCCGTGCGTCCGGGACGTCCGGGCGGGGGGCGCCTGCCCGCTCTCCGTCCGCCCGCCGCCCGGTGCCGCGGTGGTGGGCGGGACCAGAGCGGCGACGAGGGCGACGACGGCGATTCCCGGCAGACGGCGCATGGTGGTCCCTCCCGACCGGACGACTACTCAGAGTTATGTCCGATTGCCGACTGTCTCACGACTGGAGGTGCTTGGGGCCGACTGGGGCAATCCTTGCCCGAAATCGGGCAGAAAACTTGGTGAAGGCCGCCGATGGTGCGTATGGTCCTGCTCTGTGTCCACGGCATGGCATCCGCATGAGGATCTGATTACCCACCTGACCCGGACGAGCGCGCTCGGCCCGGGCGAGGCGGCGCGGGTGGTGGCGGACGTGCTGGCCTACTTCTCCGAGCCCGTCGAGGAGTTCGTCCGGCGGCGTCACGCCGAACTCAAGACCAGGGGACTGGTCAACGACGAGATCTTCCCCCGGATCGCCGCCGAGATCCCGTCTCGCCGTGTCGCGGCACCTGAACTCTCCCTGCGCCAGCTGCGCCGGATCGTCTACGGGTAAGGAGCGGTTAGATGTGCGGAATCGTGGCTTATGTAGGGCCCAAGGATGCGGCGCCGATCCTGCTGGAGGGCCTGCAGCGCCTTGAGTACCGGGGCTACGACTCGGCCGGCGTGGTGGTCTCCAACAAGGGCCTGAAGATGCGCAAGGTCAAGGGCCGGGTGGCCGACCTGGCGGCGGTCGTGCCGGCCCGGTTCAAGGGAGGGCTGGGCATCGGGCACACCCGGTGGGCCACCCACGGGGCGCCCAGCGACGTCAATGCCCACCCCCACCTGTCCACCGACGAGCGCATCGCCGTCGTGCACAACGGCATCATCGAGAACGCCGACGAGCTGCGCGCCAAGCTGGAGGCCGACGGCGCGGTCTTCCTGTCCGAGACCGACACCGAGGTGCTGTCGCACCTGATCGCCCGCACCGTCGTGGAGGCCGACTCCCTGGAGGAGGCCGTCCGGGCGGCGCTGAAGCGGATCGTGGGCACCTACGGCATCGCGGTGATCGACGCTCAGCGGCCGGGCGAGGTGGTGGTGGCCCGCAACGGCAGCCCGATCGTGCTGGGCATCGGCGAGAAGGAGATGTTCGCCGCCTCCGACGTGGCCGCGCTGGTCCGCTACACCCGCCAGGTGGTCCACCTGGAGGACGGCGAGCTGGCGGTACTGAAGGCCGACGGGTTCAGCACCTTCGCCGGCGACGCGAGGCCGACCGCCAAGGAGCCGCTGACCGTCGACTGGGACGCCGGGCACTACGACACCGGTGGCTACGAGCACTACCTGCTCAAGGAGATCTCCGAGCAGCCCGAGACCGTGGCCCGGACGCTGCGCGGGCGGCTGGACGACCGCTTCCACATCGCCCACCTGGGCGGCCTCAACATGGACGCGCGCGAGACCCGGTCGTTCCGCCGCGTGAAGATCATCGGCTGCGGCTCCGCCTACTACTCGGGCCAGATCGGCGCCCAGCTCATCGAGGAGCTGGCGCGGATCCCGGCCGACGCCGAGCCGGCCAGCGAGTTCCGCTACCGCAGCCCGGTCGTGGAGCCCGACACCCTCTACGTGGCGATCAGCCAGTCGGGGGAGACCTACGACACCCTCGCCGCCGTCCAGGAGCTCAAGCGCAAGGGCGGCCGGGTGCTCGGCATCGTCAACACCGTCGGCAGCGCCATCGCCCGCGAGTGCGACGGCGGTGTCTACCTGCACGCCGGCCCGGAGGTCTCGGTGGCGAGCACGAAGGCGTTCACCTCGACCGCGGTGGCCTTCGCGCTGCTGGCGCTGCACCTGGGCCGGGTGCGCGACCTGTCCCCGGCCGACGGTCGCCGCATCTGCGAGGGCCTGCGCCGGCTGCCCGGCCAGATCAAGGAGATCCTCGCGCTGGAGCCGCAGATCGAGGAGCTCGCGCGCAAGTACGCCGACTCGCCGAGCATGATGTTCGTCGGCCGGGTCCGGGGCTACCCGGTGGCGCGCGAGGGCGCGCAGAAGCTCAAGGAGATCTCCTATGTGCACGCCGAGGCCTACCCGGCCAGCGAGCTCAAGCACGGGCCGCTGGCGCTGATCGGCCCGGAGATGCCGACCGTGGCGATCGTCCCCGACGATGAGCTGCTGGACAAGAACCTCACCACGCTGGGCGAGATCCGCGCGCGCGGCGGCCGGGTGCTCATGGTCGGCCACCGTACGGCCGATCCCAAGCTGGCCGACGACTGCGTCGTGGTGCCCAGGAACGAGACGGAGCTGGACCCGATCCTGCTGTCGATCCCGCTCCAGCTCCTGGCCTACCACGCCGCGGTGGCGCTGGGGCGTGATGTGGACAAGCCTCGCAATCTGGCTAAGAGCGTCACCGTGGAGTAATCCGGTTCCTGAACCCTCGATCCCTGTCGGATGACGGTAAGACCCCCCAATGTGTAACAGAAAGTGACGCATCTATAACCTGGGGTATTGGGGGTTCTTGGGGGAAGGGGCGCTTATGCACCGTAGGCGGTTCTTTGTGCTCGCCCTGGGGGTCATGGTCGCCGGCGGCTGCGGCGGGACGGGAGACTCCCGGCTGCCGCTGGCGGGCCGGCTGACCGTCGTCGCGCCCGCCGCGCGCGGGCAGGGCTGGGACCGGGCCGCGCGTGCGCTGGTCGCGGTCCTGACCGGGGACAGGCTGGCGCGGACGGCCGAGGTGAGCAACTATCCGGGCGGCCTGGGCGCCGCCGCGCTGGGGGCGTTCGCCGCCGCCCGCGAGCCCTTCACCCGCGAGGGCAGGCTGCTCCTCACCGGGATGCCGATGGTGGCGGGGGCGGAGATCGCCAACGCCGCCTCGGTGGTGGAGTCCACCACCCCGCTGGCCCGCATGGTCGGCGACTGGGCGGCCCTGGTCGTCCCGGCGGGCTCCCGCCTGCGCGCCTTCGAGGACTTCGCCGCGGTGCTCCGCCGCGACCCGGCAGGGCTGGCGGTGGGCGGCCGGATGGAGGGCGGCTCCGACCACGTGCTCTACGGCATGATCGGCAAGTGTCTCGGCGTGGACACCCGGCTGCTGGACTACGCCGGCTACTCCAGCGGGACCGAGGCGGCCCAGGCGCTCCACGACGGCCGGGTGGCCGCGCTGCTGGGCTCGGCCCGCTCCTTCGTGCCCGAGATCGCCGAGGGCCGCCTGCGGCCGCTGGTGGTCTCCTCCGCCGAACGGATCGACGGGATCGACGCCCCGACGCTGATGGAGCTGGACATCCGCCTGGAGTACACCGACTGGTGCGGCGTGCTCGGCCCTCGCGGCATGAGCTCCGAGGACAGGGACGTGGCCGTCGCCCTGTGCGACCGCGTCGACGCCTCGTCCCGCTGGCGGGCCATCTGCGCGGCCAACGGCTGGAACCGGGTCTACCTGAGCGGGGACGACTTTCGCCAGTGGCTCGTCACCGAGACCCGCCGCACCCGGGAAGTGCTCAATGAGCTCGGGTTGCTGAGCACTTTCGCCACAAGCTGTTGGGGTAGTTGCGTCCAACGGCCCTACATGTAGGATCCTGCTCGTTGCTGGTTCGCCCCTCGGGGGCGAGGCAAGAGGGAACCCGGTGAGATTCCGGGACTGCCCCGCAGCGGTGAACGGGAACGACCGCCGTCATGAGAGCACTGGGTGCAGTCTGCCTGGGAAGCGACGGCCAGTAGGCATGTGCGAGGCGCCCGTGAGTCCGAAGACCTGCCGGCGACGTGTGGAAGAGGGAGCCGAACCGGGCACCGGGGGACGCGTGAGCGGCCCGACGCGTGCCAGGCGAGGCGGACTCGACCACGGAAGCTGTCCAGGGCCTCGAGGGAGGGCTCGCGGAATGAGGCGGTCCGGCATGCCCGGAACCGCTCTCGCTCGCGTGCGTCCTTCCGGTGAGAGCCGTACGGGGAATTCGAGCGCGCGAGGGGTAGTACGTGACACAGACCTTGGTCGACGTCGCAGGGGAGACCGGCGACGGCCCGGTCGACCGCCGGTTGGCCATCGAGGAGGCCGCCGCCCGGGTGATCACCGATCCGGAGAACTCCAGGATCGCCGCCGGGCTGCTGGCGGAGCTGATCGCCGACGAGGCGGCCGGGCACGGGGTCCGGACCTTCTCCGAGTCCGTCGCCGCCACCCACGCGGCCGGGCTCGTCCAGGACGGGCTGGCCGCGTTCGTGGCCGCCCACGCCGCGGAGCTGGACGCGTTGGTGTCGCAGGAGGCCGACGGCCGGTTCGAGTACTTCGGGCTGCGCACGGTCTACGACCGCTACCTGCTGCGCCACCCGCGGACCCGCAAGGTCCTGGAGCGCCCGCAGCACTTCTTCCTCCGGGTGGCCTGCGGCCTGTCGGAGACGGTCGAAGAGGCGGCCGAGCTGTACGCGCTCATGTCCACCCTGTCCTACCTGCCCAGCTCGCCCACCCTGTTCAACTCCGGCTCGCGCAGGCCCCAGCTCTCCTCCTGCTTCCTGCTCGACTCGCCCCGGGACGAGCTGGAGGCGATCTACGAGCGCTACGGGCAGGTCGCGCGGCTGTCGAAGTACGCCGGGGGGATCGGCATCGCCTGGACCCGGGTGCGCTCGCGGGGCTCGCTGATCCGGGGCACCAACGGCCACTCCAACGGCATCGTGCCGTGGCTGCGCACGCTGGACTCCAGCGTCGCCGCGGTCAACCAGGGCGGCCGCCGCAAGGGCGCGGCCTGCGTCTACCTGGAGTCCTGGCACGCCGACGTCGAGGAGTTCCTCGAACTGCGCGACAACACCGGCGAGGAGGCCCGCCGTACCCATAACCTGAACCTGGCCAACTGGATCCCCGACGAGTTCATGCGCCGGGTCGAGGCCGACGGCGTGTGGTCGCTGTTCGACCCCAAGGAGGTCCCGCACCTCACCGACCTGTACGGCGCCGCGTTCGAGGAGGCCTACCGGGCCGCCGAGGCCGAGGGCCGCTACGTCAAGCAGATCCCGGCGCGCTCCCTGTACGGCCGGATGATGCGGACCCTCGCCCAGACCGGCAACGGCTGGATGACCTTCAAGGACGCGGCCAACCGGACCTCCAACCAGACGGCCCGCCCCGAGAACGTCATCCACCTGTCGAACCTGTGCACCGAGATCCTCGAGGTCACCAACGACGCCGAGACGGCCGTCTGCAACCTCGGCTCGATCAACCTCGCCGCCCACCTGGACGGCCGGGACATCGACTGGGCGCGGCTGCGCCGCACGGTCCGCACCGCCGTGCGGTTCCTGGACCGGACCATCGACCTGGGCTTCTACCCGACCGGGGAGGCCGAGACCGCCAACAGGAAGTGGCGGCCGATCGGCCTGGGCGTGATGGGCCTGGCGGACGTGCTCTTCGCGCTGCGGCTGCCGTTCGACTCCCCGCAGGCCCTGGAGCTGTCCACCCGGATCTCCGAGGAGATCGCGCTGGCGGCCTACCGCACCTCCTCCGACCTGGCCGTCGAGCGGGGCCGTCACCCCTCCTACGACGACACCCGGGCCGCCGCCGGCGTGCTCCACCCCGACCACTACGGGGCCGCGAGGTCGCCGGAGTGGGCGGAGCTCAGGGACAGGATCGCCGGGACCGGCCTGCGCAACTCGCTGATGATCGCGATCGCGCCCACGGCCACCATCGCCTCCATCGCCGGCTGTTATGAGTGCATCGAGCCCCAGGTCTCCAACATCTTCAAGCGCGAGACCCTGTCGGGGGAGTTCCTCCAGGTCAACCGCTACCTGGTCCGCGACCTGCAGGCCCGGGGCCTGTGGACCCCGCAGATCCGGGACGCGATCAAGCGGGCCGACGGCTCGATCCAGGACGTCCCCGGCATGCCGGAGGACCTCAAGGCCCTCTACCGGACCGCCTGGGAGCTGCCGCAGAAGGCGCTGATCGACCTGGCCGCGGCGCGCACGCCGTACATCGACCAGTCGCAGTCGCTGAACCTCTTCATGGCCACGCCGACCATCGGCAAGCTCTCCTCGATGTATGCCTACGCGTGGAAGTCCGGCCTCAAGACCACCTACTACCTGCGCTCGCGGCCGGCGACCCGGATCGCGCAGACCACCGTGGCCCAGGCCGTGCCCGATCCCGACGCCGTCGCGTGCTCCCTGGAGAACCCCGAGTACTGCGACGCCTGCCAGTAGCCGCTTCTCCGAAAGGCTTTCCCTGATGTTGCTCGACCCCGGCATGGACCTCACGCTGCGGCCCATGCGGTACCCGGAGTTCTACGAGCGCTACCGGGCCGCGATCCGCAACACCTGGACTGTTGAGGAGGTGGACCTCAACTCCGACCTGGCGGACCTGGCCAGGATGACTCCGGAGGAGCGCCACCTGATCAACCGCCTCGTCGCGTTCTTCGCGACCGGCGACTCGATCGTGGCCAACAACCTCGTGCTCAACCTCTACCAGCACGTCAACGCCCCCGAGGCGCGCCTCTACCTCAGCAGGCAGCTCTTCGAGGAGGCCGTGCACGTCCAGTTCTACCTGACCCTGCTGGACACCTACCTGCCCGACCACGACGAGCGGGTCAAGGCCTTCGCCGCGGTCGAGCACATCCCCTCGATCCGGGACAAGGCCGAGTTCTGCTTCCGGTGGATCGACTCGCTCGGCGGGTTGGACCGGCTGGAGTCGCAGGACGACCGGCGGGCGTTCCTGCTCAACCTGATCTGCTTCGCCGCGTGCATCGAGGGGCTGTTCTTCTACGGTGCCTTCGCCTACGTCTACTGGTTCCGCTCCAGGGGCCTGCTGAGCGGCCTGGCCACCGGGACCAACTGGGTCTTCCGCGACGAGTCCATGCACATGGAGTTCGCCTTCGGCGTGGTGGACACCGTACGGGCCGAGGAGCCGGAGCTGTTCGACGACAAGCTCGGCGCGCAGGTCACCAGGATGATCGAGGAGGCGGTGGAGGCCGAACTCGCCTTCGCGGCCGATCTGTGCGGCGACGGCATGTCCGGGATGAGCGTGGAGCAGATGCGCCAATACCTGGAGTACGTGGCCGACCAGCGCCTGGTCCGGCTCCGGTTCCCCGTCCGGTACGGCACCGCCAACCCGTTCGCGTTCATGGAGTTGCAGGACGTGCAGGAGTTGGCGAACTTCTTCGAGCGGCGTGTTTCTGCCTATCAGGTAGCTGTTGAGGGAAACGTCTCTTTCGACGAGGCGTTCTGATTATGCGGTGAAACGTCGGGCACCTCCTCTGTAACGGACGACAAGGGGGGCGCCGTCAGTGTCCAGATGGATCATCCTGCTCGCTTCCATGCTGGCCGCCGCCGCGTGTGTGGAGATGGTGCGGCGGGCGCTGCGGTGGAGGCTGATCGGCGAGAAATGGGTTCTCGCCGCTCCACTCGTGCGCCGCTGCACCTGGCCGGGGTTCACCACGGCTGTCGTGGTGACCGCCAACACGCTCTACCAGCCGGGCATGGCCGAGGGGCAGGTCGACGACGCGATCGACCGGATACTCAGCCTGACCATGATCGGATGTGTCACCTGGCTGGTCATCCAGGCCGCCTACGCCGTCACCGACGTGGTGCTGGACCGGCTGGTCGTCGTCCAGGGCGAGCGCAACCGGCGGGCCCGCAGGATCCGCACCCAGATCACCCTGGTCCGCCGGGTGGCCACGGCGGTGGTCATCGTGCTGGCGATGGGCGCGATGCTCTTCACCTTCCCGCAGGTGCGCGCGCTCGGCGCCGGACTGCTGGCCTCCGCCGGGATCGCCGGTGTGGTCGTCGGCGTCGCGGCCCAGTCCACCCTGGGCAACCTGCTCGCCGGGCTGCAACTCGCCTTCAGCGACGCCCTCCGGCTGGACGACGTGGTGGTGGTGGAGGAGGAGTGGGGCAGGATCGAGGAGCTCACCCTCACCTACGTGGTGCTGCGCCTGTGGGATGAGCGCAGGCTGGTGCTGCCGGTCTCCTACTTCACCACCAACCCGTTCGAGAACTGGACCCGGCACGGCAGCCGGGTGATCGGCGCGGTCTTCCTCCGGCTGGACTGGTCGGTCCCGGTGGAGGAGCTCCGGGCCGAGCTCTACCGCGCCCTGCGCGAGCACCCGCTGTGGGACCAGAAGGACTGGGTCCTCCAGGTCACCGACACCCTGCCCGGCGGCCTGCTGGAGTTGCGCGCCCTGATGAGCGCCGCCGACTCACCCAGCGCCTGGGATCTCAAGTGCGACATCCGCGAGCACATGGTGAAGTTCGTCCGGGACAAGTATCCCGATTCGCTGCCCCGCCTCCGGGTGATGGAGGAGAAGGATCCGCTGTCCCGGTTCGGCGTCGCCGAACGCCCGTCCGGAGCGGCCCGACGCTAGGAGTTCCCGCTGGGGCGCAGCACCCGGGCGGCTCCGGCGATCAGGGCGGTGGCCAGGATCCAGCCGGAGGCGACCAGGGTCCAGGCCAGCCACCGGGTCCAGCCGACCGGCTCCCACGCCCCCCGCTGCTCGAAGACGCTCACCGGGACGAGCAGGTCCAGCGTGTAGACGAAGGGCTGGAAGCTCCGTACCTCGTCCGGGTCGATCTGCGCCGGGCGCACGGCGCCGAAGACCACGGTGCCCAGGGTCAGCAGCACCGCCACCCAGAGGCCGGCCAGCCAGGGGCGGTAGCCGTAGCCGACGACGGAGTCGAGCAGCCGGCCCCAGACCCTGCCGGTTGGTTTGAGGGTGCCGCGGCGACGGCGCTGCTTGGCCAGCAGCACCCGGCGGGCGTCCGGCTCGTGACCGATCCGGCGGAACCAGGAGGCGAGCTGCTCGTACGGCTGCGGCTTGTAGCCGTCCGGGTCCCGGCCGAGCCAGTCGAGCCGTTCGGCCACCGTCCAGTGGCCCCGCAGCGACTCGTAGGTCAGCCCGGTGAGCTGGACCCTGTCCGCGTAGGCGGCGGGGTTGTCGAGCAGGACGCCGATCCGGGAGTAGCCGAGGTTGACCTCCCCCTTGATGGAGGCCGGGTTCAGGATCAGCTCCTCCACCTGGGCGTGGCTCAGGTGGAGGACCCGGCCGGGGGCCTCCAGCGTGGCCCCGTCGAAGGAGAGCACGCCGTTGACGCGCGCGCCGCGCATCCGGATGACGCCCGTCGCGGTGAACCCCGCGCTGAACTCCGCCGCCCCGGACTCCATGAAGTCGGCGCGCACGGCGTGCGGGCCGGTCGCCGTGATGACCGACCTCTGCAGGTAGACCCCGCCGTGGAACTTCGCCCCGATGAACCTGAGGCCGCCGGTGACGCGCATGTCACGCATGAACGCCCCGCCCTCCACGGTCAGCCCGCCCGCCCACACCGCCCACTGGCTCTGGTCGAGGCCCCGCTCCCGCATCTCCGTCTCGGTGAACGGCCGCCGGATGTCCTCCAGCCAACTCTCGCTCGCCCAGGACCGCTCACCGGGGGCGTGCAGGCGCGACCTGGAGAGCCGGAACTGGCCGGTCACGTGCGCGTTGTCCAGCCGGATCCCGCTGTGAACCGTGGAGCCCTCCAATTCCAGCAGGCCGTTGACCGTGCACCGGGCCGCCCGGAGCCGCTCCATCTCGCACCCCCGGAACCGCACGCCCGACGTGGTGGCGTCGGTGAGGGAGACGACCTCGGGGAGGTGGCAGTTGAGCAGGTGGAGCTTGCCGGTGAGGGTGGCGTCGGACAGGTCCAGCACCCCCGTCACGCGGGCGCCCGCCAGCCGCAGGCCGGCGGTCCGGCCCGGCTCGGGCTCCCGCGCGCCGAGCAGCAGCGCCGCGATGACCTCCGCCCGGACCGTCCGCTCCGGCCCCCACCCGGCCCCCTCCGCCGGGTCGTCGGCGTCCTTGTCCCCGGTCCGCAGGTCCACCCAGGTGCCCGCCGGATAGGCGTCCCATACCTGCCGCTCGGCCGGGCTCAGCCGTGGAGGTCGTCCCCCCGGCCGCCGCGTCCATCCGCTGATTCCGAACATCCGGCCCCTCCGGCTGGGGTGATCCGCCCGCATGATCAAAGGAACGTACCGGAAGAATCTATCCCGTGTGGATCTCTGATGGGCGGGCTGTCCGTGACCCCGGCCGCCGCCTCACTCGGGGGACATGACCCCGTAGAGGTCGCGGGCCTCGTCGACGAAGAACAGGCCGCGGGCGCAGAGCGGGTGGTCGACGCGGCCGTTGCCGGGATCGGCCGGGTGGTTGCCGTACGGCACGCCGCGCTCCTGGAGGCGGGCGAGGATCCGGTCGAAGGTGGCGGGGTCCACGTCGAAGGCCAGGTGGTGTCCCTCGGGGTCGTCGACGGTCATGTAATCGAGGGTGAGGGTGGCGTTGACCCGTACGGGGACGAAGTGGCCGCGCGCCCCGGCGGGCGGCAGGCACTCCAGCCCCATGACGCCGGCGAAGAACCGGGCGTCCCGCTCGTTGTCGACGGCGGGGACGATGGTGGGGTTCAGCGTGATGGGCATGGTCGGCCTCTCAGATCAGGGCGCCGTGCACGAAAACGTCCACGAGGTCGTCGTTGCTCACCTGGGGGCCGCCCAGCGGGCGGCGGGCGCTGGACAGC
Source organism: Streptosporangium canum (assembly GCF_900113865.1). Lineage (GTDB taxonomy): Bacteria > Actinomycetota > Actinomycetes > Streptosporangiales > Streptosporangiaceae > Streptosporangium > Streptosporangium canum. Next base: position 214,509 of record NZ_FOQY01000005.1, read on the forward strand.
ATCAGGTGGAGGAAGATCGTCGCCAGGCGTTCCGGGGGGAGCCGGAGCGAGTCGCGTTCGGGGTCGAACAGCTCGGCCAGCGCCTCGACGGTCTGCGTGGACGAGTGCTCGCGGTCCGAGGGGCGCGTCCCGCCCGCCTCCTCCGGGGGCCGCGCCGTGCCGGCCTGGTCCCGGGGCCGCGTCGTGTCCGCCTGGTCGGGGGGAGGGGCCTGGACGGCCTGGTCCGGAGGGAAGTCCTGGACGACCTGGGCGGGCGCGGGCGCCCCTCCTGTCCGGCCGGTCGCGGAGGCGCCGGCCGTACGGCCCGCCGGAGGAGGGGCGGCGTGGCGGTCGCGGGAACGGCGGCCCGAGGCGTGCAGGGCGCCGAGGACGGTGCCGATCCGCGCCGTGTGCGCCTGCAGGGTGTCGGCGGCCTCGGTCAGGCGGGCGGCCAGCGGCTGGTCGAGCGGGATCGCGGCGAGCTGTGCCAGCGCGTGGTCGGGGCGGAGCGCCTCGACCACGCAGGCGTCCAGCAGCTCGTCCTTGTCGGTGAACGCCCGGAAGATCGTGGCCTCGCCGATCCCGGCGGCTCTGGCGATCTGGCTGGTGGTGACGGCGGCGCCGTACTCGGCGACCAGGGGGAGGGCGGCCCGTACGATCATGTGGCGTCGTCGCTCCGGGCTCATTCCCGGCGCTCGCCGCCGGGCAGGTGGGTTCTCGTTCTCCATGCGCCCATCATGCGGAGTGAGTGCTCACTCCGTCAATGGGTTAATCGGACGCGGGCGGTCGCCGGGCCGCGGGCGCCGATGGAAGCTTTGCCCACCCCGCCCCGGTGTTTCTTCGCACGGGGAAGAGGATTCCCCTCCCCGTGCGCGAGGTGGCGTGCCCGCGGAGTTCCGGACGGCCTCAGGCTGGTCGTCGTGAGGACCCGCGCCCCAGTCCCTTCCTCACCGGCGTGCCCTGGGCCACGCCGCGTCTCGAACCGGAGGACACCCTCATGGCCACCCTGGAGGAGCGGGCAACCCGTCTGGAGGACGAATTCCGGGCACTGCGCACCCGCTGCGCGCCGAGGGCCCCGGCTCGCGCCCTCGAAGTCCGGGACGCCTGTCCGGTGCAGCCCCCATTTGACCGGCCGGGGCGGGAGCCGGACGGCCGACGGCAGACGCGCGCCATCCCGTGACGGCCCCGTCGCCGGCCGGTGACGGGGCCGTGACCGGCGGCCGGTTCACGCCCACGGGCGGCCGGGCCGGCCGGACCCGTGTCGTCCCGGCCGGGGCCGGGGCTACCGTTCGACGATCTCGTTCTTGCCGATGACCACGATGCCGTTGCGGGTCACCGCGAAGCGGCTGCGGTCGTACTCCAGGTCGAAGCCGATGCGGGCGCCGTCCGGGATGATCACGTTCTTGTCGATGATGGCCTTGCGGATGATGGCGCCACGGCCCACCTTCACGTTGCCCATCAGGACCGAGTCCTCGACCTGGGAGTGGGAGTGCAGCACCACGCCCGGGGAGAGGATGGAGCGCTCCGCGAGCCCGCCGGAGACGATCGCGCCCGCGGAGACCAGCGAGTCGATCGCCCGGCCGACCCGGTCGCCGTCGTTGTGCACGAACTTGGCCGGGGGGAGCGGGTCGTGGCCGGTGTAGATGGGCCACTGGCTGTTGTAGAGGTTGAAGATCGGGTGCGCCGAGATGAGGTCCATGTGGGCCTCGTAGTAGGCGTCGAGCGTCCCGACGTCCCGCCAGTAGCCCCGGTCCCGATCGGTGGAGCCCGGCACGACGTTGTCGGCGAAGTCGTAGACCTCGGCGCTGCCCGCCTTGACCATCATCGGGATGATGTTCCCGCCGAGGTCGTGCTTGCTGGTGGGGTCGAGCGCGTCCTCCCGGAGCGCGTCGAGCATCGCCTGGGTCTTGAAGACGTAGTTGCCCATCGACGCGTACACCTGGTTGGGCGCGTCCGGCAGGCCGACCGCGTCCTTGGGCTTCTCCCGGAAGGCCACGATCCGCCGCCCCACGGGGTCGGTCTCGATCACCCCGAACTGGTCGGCCAGCGACAGCGGCTGACGGATCGCCGCCACGGTCACCTCGGCGCCGGACTCGACGTGCTGCGCCACCATCTGCCGGGGGTCCATCCGGTAGATGTGGTCGGCTCCGAACACGATGACGTGGTCGGGCATCTCGTCGTAGATCAGGTTCAGGTTCTGGAACAGGGCGTCGGCCGACCCGGAGAACCAGTGCGGCCCGAGCCGCTGCTGCGCGGGCACGGGCGTGACGTAGTTGCCCAGCATCGACGAAAGCCGCCAGGTTCGGGAGATGTGCCGGTCGAGGCTGTGGTTCTTGTACTGCGTCAGCACGACGATCTGCAGGTAGTGACCGTTGGCCAGGTTCGACAGCACGAAGTCGACGAGCCGGTATATCCCCCCGAATGGCACTGCGGGCTTGGCCCGGTCAGCCGTCAGCGGCATCAGACGCTTGCCTTCGCCGCCGGCGAGCACAATCGCGAGGACTCTCATATCTGGACCTTAACCTGACGGACAAGACTGAAACACTACGCTGATCATATGCGCGTTGATCTGCTGAGTCGTGAGTACCCGCCCGAGGTGTACGGCGGTGCCGGGGTCCATGTCGAATACCTCGCACGGGAGCTGCGCCGGCTGGCGGACGCCCGGGTCCGCTGCTTCGGAGCGTCACGGCCCGAGTTCGGTGTCGAGGCCTACCGGGTGCCCGGCGGGCTGGAGGCGGCCAACGCCGCACTCCAGGTCCTGGGCGTGGACCTGGAGATGGCGGCCGGGTGCGAGGGCGCGGATCTGGTGCACAGCCACACCTGGTACGCCAATTTCGCGGGTCACGTGGCCAAGATGCTGTACGGCACGCCGCACGTGGTGACCACCCACAGCCTGGAGCCGCTGCGGCCGTGGAAGGCCGAGCAGCTCGGGGGCGGTTACACGCTGTCATCGTGGGCCGAGCGGGGCGCGCTGGCGAGCGCGGACGCGATCATCGCCGTGTCGGAGGGGATGCGGCGTGACGTGCTGACCAGCTATCCCGAAATATCGCCGGAAAAAGTAACGGTGATTCACAACGGGATCGACACCGGCGAATACACCCCCGACCGGGACACCGAGGTCCTGGCCCGGCACGGCATCGACGCCGCCAGGCCGTACGTCGTGTTCGTGGGCCGCATCACCCGGCAGAAGGGCCTGGTCCACCTGCTCCACGCGGCCAGGGACTTCCACCCCGACGCCCAGCTGGTGCTCTGCGCCGGCGCGCCCGACACCCCGGAGATCGCCGCCGAGGTCGCCGGGCTCGTCCAGGGGCTGGAGCGGGACGGCGTCATCTGGATCTCGGAGATGCTCCCGCGCCCCGAGGTGATCCAGATCCTCACCCACGCCACCGTCTTCGTCTGCCCGTCGATCTACGAGCCGATGGGCATCGTGAACCTGGAGGCCATGGCCTGCGAGACCGCCGTCGTGGCCACCGCCACCGGAGGCATCCCCGAGGTCGTCGCCGACGGCTCGACCGGCCTGCTGGTCCCGATCGACCAGTCCGCGGCCGACGGCACCCCCGACGACCCCGAGCGGTTCGCCGCCGACCTCGCCGAGCGGGTCAACCGGCTGCTGGCCGACCCGGCGCTCGCCGCCGAGATGGGCAGGGCGGGACGGGTCCGCGCGGTGGACCACTTCTCCTGGGAGCGGATCGCCGAGCGGACGATGGACCTCTACCGGTCGGTCGTCCGCTCCTGACCGTCCGCCCGTCCGTGATCGGGAGGGTTGCGGGGGCCGGGGCGGTCGCCGGCTACGAGCTGATGAAGTGCAGGATCACGTTGTGCACGTGGTGGGCCTTGCTGTCGCCCCGGAACTCCACCTCGTAGGTGTGGGTGCCCACGTGGATGGCGATGGCCCCGGAGGAGAAGAACGAGCCCGCCAGGGACTTGTTGCTCACCACGCTGACCGCCGAGACCTTGCCGTAGGGGATGCTCGTGATGGCGACCTTCTTGCCCACGAAGGACTTGTCCTGCACGATCACGCGCTTGTCGGTGAGACCCAGGAAGCCGGTCCCGGCGCCGATGGCGTCGTAGACGGCGATGATCTGCTCGCCGGGCATCAGACCGCTCTCGATCTGCTGGAGCTGTTCCTTCCGGTCGTACGCGACCTGTGCCATGACGCTCGCAATCTCTCGGGGGAACTGCGTATCCGGGTAACGAACGCCCCGGGGAGGAGGTTCCTGAGGCGGGTAAGGTCGGGGCCGTGAGCTTTCAGATGAGGATCACCGACCGCCACGGCGGCGTCAGTGCCGAGCCGTACGGCAGCCGCAACCTCGGGGGCCTGTGCGGGGACGACCCGGAGGCGGTCGCCGCCAACCGGGCCCGCACCGCGGCCGAGTTCGGTCTGGACCGGGTCGTGTTCATGCGGCAGGTTCACAGCGCCGACGTCCGGTATGTGAGCGAGCCGTTCGGTGACGACCCGCCGCCGCTGGACGGGGTCTGCACCGACGTGCCCGGCCTCGGCCTGGCCGCGCTCTGCGCCGACTGCGCCCCCGTCCTGCTGGCCGACCCGGAGGCCGGCCTGGTCGGAGCCGCGCACTCCGGACGGGTCGGCACCGTCCTGGGCGTGGTCCCGGCCCTGGTCGCGGAGATGACCGCGCGCGGCGCCGACCCGGCGAGGATGACCGCCCTGATCGGCCCGATGGCCTGCGGTAGCTGCTACGAGGTCCCCGCCGAGCTGCGCGGGCAGGTCGCGGACGTCCTCCCCGAGGCATGGTCGATCACCCGTCAGGACACCCCCGCCCTCGACCTGCGCGCCGCGATCACCTCGCAGCTCGCCAAGGCGGGCGTCGGTGAGATCACCCACGACACCCGCTGCACCATCGAGACCCCCGAGCTGTTCTCCCACCGCAGGGACCGGACGACCGGCCGTTTCGCGGGTTACGTCTGGCTGGAGGCCTGACCTCCGGCGGCGCGCGCCGGTCATGCCCCGATCACGGGGAACGCGCTCCGGCACGACTTCTTTCCCGAACGACATGGTCGGTCCCCTCTGATGAGGTACGGGTTCTCGACACCCGTCAGAGGGGACCTCTCACGTCAGTCCTCGGCCAGCACGCTCCCGTAGGCGCGGGCGGTGAGGTCCGCGATGAGACCGTGCGCGCCGAGGAGGTCGGCGCACTCGGCCCCGATCTCCGCCGCCGCGCCGCTCGCCAGGCCGGGGTCGATCTCCGGGCCGACGGCGCACGGGGACAGGGCGATGCGCTGGACGCCGATGCCGCGCAGCCGCTCGGCCGCGTCGGCCACGGCGGGCGCGCTGTCCAGGGAGGCCACCACGACGGGGAGCGTCAGCCGGGAGGCCAGCAGCACCGCCGTCGGCTGCGCCTCCGCCGCCGCTTTCTCGCCGCCGACCGTGGCGAGGATGACCGCGTCGACCGGGCTGGAGACGTTGAGCAGCCGCATCCGGTCGGCCCTGGCCAGATCCTTCTCCGCCAGGCGGATGTGCAGGGCCTCGGCGAGCAGCGGGTGCGGCCCGAGGGAGTCGGTGACCGTCACGGACGCCCCGCTCGCGGCGACGGCCATGGCGATCAGCCGGTCCGCGACCGGGTGCGGGCCGGTCAGGATCGGCACCACGATGGCGGCGACGCCGTCCTCGGGACGTTCGCGGGCGGCCGCCTCGAGCTCGGCGGTCAGCGCCTTGCCGTCCTCGCCGAGACCGGCCAGCCGGACCTCGATCTGCGGATTGTCCCCTCGGACGAGGGCGGCCAGCTCGGCGACGGCGCCTGTCGCGTCGCCGAGGGTGGCCAGCACCAGCGCGGGTGCCTCGGGCGGGAGCTGGGAGGGCACGGGCCTGCGGTGCCGGCCGGAGGGCCGGACGGCGCGTCCGCGCACTGGGAGGATGGAACTCTCACTCACATGCGCGGACTCTAGGCCCATTTCACTCTCTTTGTAGTGAGAAATGGCGGCAATTCCGTCACGACATCGTCCCAGGGCGGAATTCCCGCCGCACGGACCCCGGTACGGCTCCGCGCGCGGGCGGACGCGCCCCGCGGGGTGGGACGGTGCACCCGGGGGCGGCCCTCCGCTCAGATGTCCCGGTGTCCCTCCCACTCGTCCTCCAGGGCCGAGTGGACGACGGAGTCGCGCCAGGCGCCCCGGGCCCGCACGTGGTGCCTGATCCTGCCCTCCTCCACCATCCCGGCGACCAGCATCGCGAGCTGGGCGGCGGTGTTGGCGGGGGAGCGGGCGCCCCAGATGCGGTGCAGGCGCAGATCCCGGAAGCCGAACGTCAGCATCAGCCGGATCAGGTCGGTGCCCATGCCCCGGCCCCAGTGGTCGGGGCGGAGCCCGAGGCCGATCTCCGCGCTGTGCGGGTGGTCGGCCTCGATGTGCAGCCGGGCGACGCCGACGGCCTCGTCGTCGTCCAGGTCGATCACCGCGAGCACGTAGAGCCGCCGGGGCTCGGCCCGCGCGGCCTCAAGCGCCTGGGCGACTATCTCCTCGACCTCCTCGCGGGTGCGCGGGTCGAACGGCAGATGCTCGGTGGCGGTGGGGTCGCCGTAGACGGCGTGCAGCGCGTCCACGTCAGTGGTCGTGACTTCCCTCAGCCGGAGCCTCTTACCGGAGATCTCAACGTGACGCATGCGCAGACGCTAACGCCTCAGGAGTCCCACGGCTAGAGATCGTTCCGTCCGGCAACTATCACAAAGGCGGCAAACATAGCTTTGCCGCCGATCGAGAGACGGGTGGTGCCGCCAGGCGGAACAGCGACCCGCGCCACGCGGGCCGCCGATCTCGCCACCCGTCAGGAGATCTCGCCGCCCGTCAGGAGACGGACAGGGCTCCCGAGGGGCACAGCTGTACGGCCTTGCGGACCGCCGTCTCCCGCGAGGCGGGTGGGTCGGCGTCCAGCAGCACCACCGTCCCCTCCTCCTCGCTCTGGTCGAAGACCTCCGGCACGGTGAGCGCGCACATGCCCGCTCCGATGCAGCGGTCGGTGTCAGCCTTGATATCCATGGGAACCTCCTACCATGTGACCGGCAGCCGGTGCACGCCGTAGATGGTCATGTGGGAGCGCATGGGGACCTCCTCGGCGGGCACCGCCAGGCGCAGTCCGGGGAAGCGGCGCAGCAGCGCCGGGTAGGCGATGCGCATCTCGGTGCGGGCGAGCTGCTGGCCGAGGCACTGGTGGATGCCGTGACCGAAGGAGAGATGACCCGTCGCCGGCCGGGTGACGTCGAGGGTGTCGGGGTCGTCGAACCGCTCGGGGTCACGGTTGGCGGCGGGCAGCGAGAAGGCCACCGACTCGCCGGCCCTGATCAGGTGGCCGTCGAGCTCGACGTCCTCCAGCGCGGTCCGGACCGGGCCCATGTGGATGATCGTGAGGTAGCGCAGGAGCTCCTCGACGGCGTTGTCCACCACCGCCGGGTCGTCGCGGAGCAGTGCCAGCTGGGCCGGATCGCGCAGCAGCGCGAAGGTGCCGAGCGCGAGCATGTTCGCGGTCGTCTCGTGGCCGGCGATGAGCAGGAGCAGCGCGACCCCGGTGAGCTCCTCGTCGTCCAGCTCCCCGCTCGCCACCAGGCCGCCGAGCAGGTCGTCGGCCGGTTCGGCCCGCTTGCGGAGCACCAGGTCGCGCATGTAGGCCATGAGATCGACCAGCGCCGCGCCCATCCGCTCGGCCGAGGAGTCGAGGTTGAGCAGCGCGGCCGAATCCCGCTGGAACTGCGCCCGGTCCCCGTACGGCACGCCGAGCAGCTCGCAGATGACCAGCGACGGGATCGGCAGGGCGAAGGCCTGCACCAGGTCCGCCGGGCGGTCGCCCCGCTCCATGGCGTCCAGGTGGTCGGAGGTGATCTCCTCGATCCTCGGTTCGAGCTGCCGCATCCTGCGCACCGTGAACTGGCCGGTCAGGAGCCGCCGGAAGCGGGTGTGCTCGGGCTGGTCCGTCCTCAGGAAGAACCCCGGAGGGAGCTGCCGGTTCTCCTGCCCGGCCAGCGGATGGGCGACCGGCGGGTGGGTCAGCTCGGTGCGGTTGCTGAAACGGTTGTCGGCGAGCACGGCCCGGGCGGCGGCGTGGCCGGTCAGCAGCCAGCCCAGATGGCCGTCCGCGAAGGTCATCCGGTGGAGTGCGCCCTGCCGCTGCCACTGGAGAACCTCCCCCGGCGGGTCGAAGAGGTGCCGGCGGGCGGTGGGAAAGGTTACCGGGCGGGACGGGGCCTCGGTCATCAGATCTCCTTGAGCGTGGAGACCCCGGGCTTCAGCCCCGGGGAGGAAACGCGGCACAGCGCCGCACGGAATTTTCTCGAACACGCGTACGGCCCCGGCCGTCCTGCGCGATGATGTGCGCCATGGCGCAGAGCGTGAAGCGGGCCTTCAAGTACCGCTTCTATCCGACTCCCGAGCAGGCCGAGCAGCTTGCCCGGACGTTCGGCTGCGCCCGCCTGGTCTACAACAAGGCCCTGGAGGAGCGCAGCCGCGCCTACACGCGGGAAGGCCGGAGGGTCTCCTACGAGGAGTCGTCGGCCGCGCTGACCGCGTGGAAACGCACCGAGGAGTTGGGCTTCCTGGGTGAGGTGTCGTCGGTGCCGCTGCAGCAGGTCCTGCGCCACCTGCAGGCGGCGTTCACGAATTTCTTCGCCAAACGGGCGAAGTATCCGGCGTTCAAGTCCCGTAAGAAGTCCCGGGCGTCGGCTGAGTACACCCGGTCGGCGTTCACCTGGCGTGACGGGCGGCTGAGTCTGGCGAAGCTGGGCGGCCCGCTGGACATCGTGTGGTCGCGGCCGCTGCCCGAGGGGGTCGAGCCGTCCACGGTGACCGTGTCGAAGGACGCGGCCGGGCGGTGGTTCGTGTCGATCCTGTGTGCGGACACGATCCGCCCGCTGGACCCGGCCGACGGCGTGGTCGGTATCGACGCCGGGATCAGCTCGCTGCTCACCTTGTCGCGGCCGATCGCCGGCGTCACCGACGCCGCCGGGAAGGTCGCCAACCCCTGCCACGAGCGCGCCGACCGGCGCAGGCTGGCCCGCGCGCAACGCGCGCTGGCCCGCAAGGAGAAGGGGTCCGGCAACCGGGTCAAGGCGCGGGTGCGGGTGGCGCGGGTGCACGCCCGGATCGCCGACCGCCGCCGGGATCACCTGCACAAGGTCACCACCTCGATCGTCCGCGAGAACCAAGTGGTCGTGATCGAGGACCTCACCGTCCGCAACCTGGTGAGGAACCACCGCCTGGCCCGCGCCATCTCCGATGCGAGCTGGCGGGAGGTGCGGATCATGCTGGAGTACAAGGCGGCCTGGTACGGGCGGGAGTTGGTGGTCGTCGACCGGTGGTTTCCCTCCTCCAAGCTGTGCTCGGCCTGCGGCGCCCTGCAACCATCCCTGCCGTTGGACGTCCGGGAGTGGGTGTGCGCCTGCGGCGCTGCCCATGACCGGGACGTGAACGCTGCCAGGAACATTCTCGCCGCCGGGCTGGCGGAGAGGTGAAACGCCTGTGGAGCCGGTGTAAGACCTCAAGGGAGACTTTTTCCTGGCGGGCGACTGGCGGTGAAGCAGGAAATCCGACCTGTGAGGGTGGGAATCCCCCGGCTTCAGCCGTGGGGAGGAAGTCAAGACGCAGCTCCTCGTAGGTAGACGCGTGTCCTCTCACCTCCACCAAACAGCATTCAATGTAAATTTGCAATGAGTGAAGAAAAGCTCAGAATGCAGTAAAGTGCGTGCATGGTCGATGGTCCGGGGTTGCGGGAACGTAAGAAGCTGCGCACCCGTCGCGCGCTGATCGAGGCGGCCCTGCACCTGTTCGAGGAGAAGGGCTACGAGGAGACCACCGTCGCGGAGATCGCCGCGGCGGCGGACATCTCGACGCGGACGTTCTTCAGCTACTTCGCGAGCAAGGAGGACGTGGTCTTCTTCGACGGCCAGGAGCGTCTCGACGAGATCATCGACATGATCGCGCATCGGCGGGCCGGAGAGACGGTGGTCGAGCTCCTGCTCCGCGTGGGCGAGCTGGGCATGGCTCGGACCTTCGCCGAGACCGATCGCCTCATGGAGCTGACCCCCGCCCGCGCCCGTCTGATCATGTCGGTCCCGGTGCTTCAGGCCCGCGCGCTGCGGCTGCTGTTCGACACCCAACTGCAGCTGGCCGAGGCGCTCCACCGGGCCTACTCCGAGGAGATCGACCTCGTCGAGGCCGCCGCCGCCGTCGGCGCCCTCGCCGGAGCGGCCAAACTCGCCACGATGGCCTGCCTGAACCGGGGCGACCCGCCGGAGCGGATATGGGAGGCGGTGCGCAGGGCCATCGAGATCGCCATGCGGGGCGTGCAGTCGGCGGGCTCACGGCCTTCCTAGAAGCGCGTCCGGCGATCCGGACCGGCGGAGCCGGAGCGTCAGGCGGCCGATGGTGACGCCCGCGAGGCGGGGACTGGTCGGTTTGTCGAATATGTCCGGCCTGTGGTGATGCGGCGGCATGGCCGGAGTGTGCGGATCCAGCGGTCGTCGGAGGGTGTCCGGGGCCTCGCCGTCCGTCCGGGGGACCTGCCCCGGGGCGCCGGTGTCAGCCGAGGCCGACCCTGACGTAGATGGGCCTGTGGTCGGAGGGGACGACATCCTGCGCCACGTGGCACCGCGTCACGCTTCCCCTGGGGGCGAAGAGGTAGTCGAGCTTGCGCTTCGAGACGCTGCCGTCCTCGCGGACGTGCTTCTCGGTCCACCGTCCGTCTCGGCGGCCGTTCTGGTCGCACTCGGCGTAGGCCGCGTAGACGGGCGCCAGGATGCGTCTTTTCGTGGCGGTGCTCTGCCCGCTGTCCGGCGGGGCCAGGTTGAGGTCCCCGCCGAAGACGGCGCGGTAGCCGGGCTTGGCCGCCGCCGCCAGCAGTTCCCCGACCTGCTTCCTCCGGAAGGGCGCGCCGGGTTCCCTGTCGTCATAGGACAGGCCGGCGCTGAGGTGGGTGCCGCAGACGTTGACCCTCCTGGCCGGGATCGCGGCGCAGAGCGCCATGCGCTTGACGTACCACGGCGGGGAGGTCAGTCCGTGCGCCTGGAAGGTCGCCGCGTTGTCGGCGACCGCGACGGTGACGGCCGTATGGCCCCGCGGCCGCCCCTGCCGGTCGGGCGCGCAGACCTTCGGCGAGCCGCCCTTCACCGTGAGGATCGACGACCGCACGGTCCAGGCCCGCCCGGTCTTCTGCTCCAGCAGGCTCTCCAGCGTGGCCGTCCCGTCCGAGCAGAACTCCTGCAGGAAGATCACATCCGGCCTGATCGGCTGGGTGGCCGCGTACCAGGCGACCTTCACGGCCACCTCCCGCATGTCCCTGCCGTAGAAGAAGCAGCCGGGGTTGGTGCCCGCGCAGACGTTCCAGCTCATCACCGAGATGGCGGAGGACGACGTCCGAGCCTGGGCCTGTCCCGCGGAGGCGGGGACCGTCACGACCGCCAGAACGGCCGCCGCCATCAGCTTCCTTGCGATCATGGCTGGTCATTGAAGCATGTTCGGGCGGCCATCTGGGATATTTCACCCGCGAAGCGGCTGAAAGGCGGCTTTATGTAGTTGCTTGTCGGACGCGGCCCACGGGCCGGGCCGGCGCGGCGGACCGGTCAGCCGATCCAGCCGGCCACGAACCGGAGCCGCTCCTCGACGGGTACGCACGGGAGCGTCACCAGCTCGTAGCCGTACTCCGTGTAGGCCGCGACCATGGACTCGTAGGTCTGCCGGGCCGTTTCGAACGACTGCCTGCGCTCGTCGTCCTGCTCGTAGATCTCCGGCCACGGCGGCGCGATGAGCACGCGCCGGTGGTAGCGGAACCTCTGCGCGGCGGCGTGGATGTGATCGGGGACCGGGCGTCCTTCGAGCCGCAGGTAGCCCATGATGTCCGGGATCCCGCGGCCTGGCTGCTCGGCGACCGCGCCTCCTACGTCACCGGGACCGCCCTGCCCGTCGACGGCGGGATGGTGGCCGTCAGAGGATGACCGGGCCGCCGATCGGCTTCCGGGGCGGCCTCAGGTGGGGGAGAGCGGGCGCCAGGGGACCGGGCTGGAGAGCACCATCATGCTCGACGGGTGGCCGTACGGCGCGAGCCGGTCGATCAGCTCCTCGAAGGCCGTCATCGAGGAGGCGGCCACCCGCAGCAGGCAGCAGGTGTCGCCGGTCACCCGGTGGACCTCCAGGATCTCCGGCCAGGCCAGCGCCTGCTCGTCGCGGAGCACGCAGCGCGGCCCGTAGCACGACATCCTGATCAGCGCGGCCACTCCGCGCCCGGCCAGCGCCGGATCGACCCGCGCGTGATAGCCGGTGATCACTCCCGACTCCTCCAGCCGCCGCACCCGCTCGGCGACCGCCGGAGCCGACATGTGGACCCGCCGCGCGAGCTCGCTGTAGGACAGCCGCGCGTCGTCCTGCAACTCGGCCAGCAGTGCCCAGTCCATCGCATCCACCGTCACGCTCCGTCACCTCGTAGCCTGATCGACTCCAATGCCTTCCGTTCGGAAGGCGGAAGCTCGAAATCGCCTTATTCGTATTATTTCCGGACCTGACATTACGGGCCACCATGGAGGTGAACAACCTCAAGGAGTCACTGATGACCAGCACCAGGCAGCTCAGCGAGCGAGAGCGGGAGACACGGGCCGCGGCCAACGAGGGACTGCCCACGCTCGGGTTCGACGCGGCCACGCCGTACGACGACTACGTCGGCACCGCCACCCTGCACCGGCTCCAGCGCACCGTCACCGACGCCCCGGAGGAGCTCGCGTTCCTGGTCACCACCCAGGTGATGGAGCTCTACTTCGGCCTGCTCCGCTCGGAGTGGCAGCTCGCCCAGCGGCAGCTCGACGATGACGACGCCGCCGCCGCGACCGTGACGATCAAGCGGTCGGTCCGGCACTTCGAGGCGCTCAACGCCGCGTGGGCGTCGCTCAGCTGGCTCACCCCCGCGCAGTTCAACCAGTTCCGCGACGCGCTCGGTGAGGCGTCGGGCTTCCAGTCGGCTCTCTACCGGCACGTGGAGTTCCTGCTCGGCAACAAGTCCGAGGCGCTCATCCGCCCGCACCGCCGCAACCCCGAGGCCTACCGTGAGCTCGCCGAGGCGCTGGCCCGGCCGAGCCTGTACGACTCGGTGCTCGCCTTCCTCGCCCGGCAGGGCCACGCGATCCCGCGCGCGGCGGTGGAGCGCGACTACGCCGCCGAATACGAGCCCCGCTCCGACGTCGAGGCGGTCTGGGTCGAGGTGTACGGCGGGCCGCTCGCGCCACTGGCCGACGCGCTGACCGACCTGGCCGAGCAGTTCTCCGACTGGCGCTACCGGCACCTGATGGCGGTACGCCGCTCGATGGGGGCCAAGCCGGGATCCGGCGGGTCGAGCGGCCTGAGCTGGCTGGAGCGGAGCATGCGACGTGAGATCTTCCCCGAACTCTGGACCGCGCGCACGCTGATGTGACGTCCACCGCCGCCGGGCGGCGGGGGATCTCGCCCGCGCCTACCGGGCGTGCCCCGTACGACGGCCGCCAGGGAGCGAGGAGTGCAGCGCGGCGGTGAAGGCGGCGACGGCCGGGTGGGCCGAGGCCCCCCGGCGGAAGGCGATCTGGGTGCGGCGGCGCATCGGCAGTCCGGTGAGCCGGACGCCGCCGGGCGGGTCGGCCGCGCCCAGCTCCGGCACCAGCGCCACGCCCTGACCGACCGCGACCATCGCCAGCACGGTGGCGAAGTCGTCGATGTGGTGGCGGATCCTGGGGGCGAACCCGGCGGCCTGGCAGGCCCGCACGGTCATCGTGTGGCAGAGCGTGCCGGGCTTGGAAACGATCCAGGAGGCGTCGCGCCACCGCGCCAGGACGTCGCCGTCGCCGTCGCCGTGCCGGGCGGGGACGTCGCCGCCGTGCCGTACCGGGGCCTCGCCGGGCATGCCGCCGTGCCCTGCCGGGGCCTCTCCGGGCGTGTCGCGCCGCCGTACAGGGGAGTCGCCGCCGTCACCGGAGGCGAGATACATGGGCTCCTCCAGCAGGGGTTCGGTGTCCAGGGCGAGGTCGGGGATGGCGGGGACGAAGTCGTACTCGTGGACGAGGGCGACGTCCAGATCGCCGGTCCGGAGCCGGGGGGCCACCTCGGCGGGGTCGATCTCGTCCACCATCGGCTCCAGCCCGGGATGGTCACGGCCCAGGGCGGCCAGGGCGGCGGGCAGGATGGTGCGGGTCGCGGTCGGGAAGGCGCCGACCCTGATGGCGCCGACCAGACCCGTGTGCGCGGCCGCCAGCTCCGCCGCGGCCAGCTCCAGCCGTTCGAGCACGGCCTCCGCGTGCCCGACCAGCGCGACCCCGGCGGGGGTGAGCGCCACCCGGCGGCCGGTCCGCTCCAGCAGCGCCACCCCGGCCTCCCGCTCCAGCGCGGCGAGCTGCTGGGAGACCGCGGAGGGGGTGAACGTCATGGCCTCGGCGACCGCGGCGATCGTGCCCCGGTAGGACAGTTCGCGGAGCAGCCGAAGACGTCGCACATCGAGCATCAGCTCAGCTTAACGGTCTCGGAAGAAACGGGAACTGGACCTGCACGGTCGGTGGCCGCGAGGCTGGGGACATGACACTTCACGGCGTTTACGTTCCCCTGATCACCCCGTTCGCCGAGGACGGCGAGATCGCCGTGGAGGCGCTCGAGGGCCTGGCACGCGCGGTGCTCGACGAGGGGGCGGCCGGGCTGGTCGCGCTAGGCACCACCGCCGAGGTCGCCATGCTCGCCGACGAGGAGCGGCGCGCGGTCGTCGAGGTGTGCGCCAAGGTGTGCCGGGAGCGGGGGGTGACGCTGGTCGTCGGGGCCGGGGGCAGTGACACCCGGAGCTCTGTGGAGGCCCTGCGGGAGCTCAAGGACCGGGCGGACGCCGCCCTGGTCACCGTGCCGTCCTTCGTCCGCCCGTCCGAGGCCGGGGTGCTCGCCCACTTCACCGTGCTGGCCGAGCAGAGCCCGGTGCCGCTCATCGTCTACAACATCCCCTACCGGACGGGGCAGTCGGTGGGCGCGGCCACCCTGCGCCGGCTGGGAGAGCTGCCCATGGTGACCGGGGTCAAGCACGCGGTCGGCGGCGTCGACCAGGACACCGTCACCCTGCTGGCCGATCTGCCGGAGGACTTCGCGGTGCTCGCCGGGGACGACCCCTTCTTCTCGGCCCTGCTCGCGCTGGGCGCCTCCGGCGGCATCCTCGCCTCGGCCCACCTGCACACCGGCCGCTTCGTCGAGCTGGTGGAGGCCTGGCGCTCCGGCGACGTCGCCCACGCCCGTGCGCTGGGCCATCGGCTCTCCGCCATGTCGGCGAGCATGTTCGCCGAACCCAACCCCACGGTGCTCAAGGGAGTGCTGCATGCCCGGGGGCTGATCCCCACCGCCTCGGTCCGCCTCCCGCTGGTCCCCGCCGGCCAGGCCTCGATCGAGGCGGCCTCGCGCCTGGTGTGATCAGGCGGTCTGGCAGCCCGGACACCAGAAGAGGTTGCGGCCGGCGAGCACCCCGGTGCGGACCTCGCCGCCGCACAGGAAGCAGGGCATGCCCGCGCGCCGGTAGACGTAGACCTCGCCGCCGTGGTCGTCGACGCGGGGCGGGCGCCCCATCGCCTCCGGGGTGTGCTCGGGCCTGACCGTGTCGATCCGGCCCACCCGCACCCCGTCGGCCATCAGCGCCACCAGGTCCGCCCAGATGGCCGTCCACTGCCCGCGGGTGAGGTCGCGGCCGGGGCGGGCCGGGTCGACGCCCTCCCGGAACAGCGCCTCGGCGCGGTAGATGTTGCCCACCCCCGCGACGACCGACTGGTCCATCAGCAGGACGCCGATGGAGGTGCGGCTGCGGCCGATCCGCCGCCAGGCGAGCTCCGGATCGGCGTCGGCGCGCAGCGGATCCGGCCCGAGCCTGGCGTGCAGCGCCTTCTTCTCGGCCGGATCCAGCAGCTCGCAGGTGTTGGGCCCGCGCAGGTCGGCGTATTCCTCGGCGTTGCTCAGGCGCAGCCGTACCGCACCCGTCGGCGCGGGCGCCGGAGCCGGGCCGAAGGCGCATTTGCCGTAGATGCCCAGGTGCACGTGGAGCCAGCGGTCGTCGTCGAATCCGAGCAGCAGGTGCTTGCCGTGCGCGTCCGTCTCCTGGAGCACCCGCCCGTCGATCTGGCGGGCCCCGGCGGCGAACCGCCCCTGCGGGCTCTCGGCGCGCACCACTCCGCCGCCGAACGCCTGCCGGTACCGCCCGGCCAGGTGATGAATGGTGTGTCCTTCAGGCATGGTGCCCAAATGATACGGCCGGTTGCCGACCACTACGGGGCGCGGCGGACGAGGGCGTGCGCCGTCGCGGCGAGAGTGGCTCCGGCGGCGTAGGCGGCCAGGTCGGCGGCGCCGAAGGTGCTGCCGAGCACCAGCCTGGCCAGCACGCTGGCCTCCGAGAGAGCGGCCGGGACGGGAGTGAGCTGGGCGAACTCGACCGCCCAGCTGAACGCCAGCGCGCCGATCGCGGCGCGGACCGGCGGGACCCGGGGCAGCACCAGCACGATCAGCGCGTGGACGAGCACGGTGTAGAGGGCGTCACCGGCGTATTTGGCGAACCAGCCGCCGGTGACCGCGCGGACCGTGAGCCCGGCGGCGACGGTCGCGACGGCCGCCAGGGCCGGGAGCAGGCGGCTGCGGAGGGCGGGGGACAGGCGGGTCCGGAGGGCGGGGGGCACCCGCTCACGATAACGAGCACACCGCGCGGCCGGGGACACGGTGACACCGTCCCGGCCGTCAGACGGCACCGTACGGCCGACCAGGGTGAACACCGTCCGGGCCGGGAGACAACGGCGCCGTGCGGGGGGCAGGGATGGCCGTCCGGGGGGGACGGCTCAGGGGAGCCGCCAGACCGCCGGGAGTCCCTTGCCGCCGCCGTCGGCGGAGTAGTCGTGGGCGACCTCCAGCAGCTCGTCCATCCGGGCCTGCCAGGCGATGTTCACCGGCAGGTCGGCCAGCGAGGCGAGCAGCGCCTCGTAGTCGTCACAGTCGATCACGTGGAAGAGCTCCAGGCCGCTGCGCCAGATCGTCCACTCGTGCGCGCCGCCCTTCTTGATCGCCTCCACCAGCTCGGCGGGCACCTCCCGGTGCGCCTGCTCGTACTCCGACTCCCTGCCCGGCCTGATCCGGGTGTGCAACGCGACACGCATGCGGTTCCTCCGTAAGTTCGTAGCCCGTTATAGCAGCGATCCGACCTATTTGGGGAAATGTCTGGTCAGGGGAATGAAGTGGCTCCGGTTCGAGTGGAAAGATCCGATGAAATGAGGTGTTCGGGAGCCGTGCGGCAAGGCCTGCACCGTACGGTCAACCGCTCCGCCGACCGGCTCGGGCAGGGGAATACCTGGTGGCGGGTCCGGGCGTGGCAATGGTGCGGGAAGATCCGGAACCGAGCTCGAAAGTCCATGATCGGTCGCTGATCCGCTGCCTAAACCAGCCAGTCCACCTGCCCGGGAGCGGGCAGCCTCTCCTCGGAGAGGAGCCCGTCCAGGACCGCGATCAGCCGGCCGATCGCGGTCTTGGTTCTCGGAAAGCGGTGCGGACCGCTGTAGAGCAGCCCCGCGCAGGGTTGTCCGTCGTGGAGCCGCCGTGCCCGGAGGATTTCGAAATCACGGACGTTCTCGGTGAGCAGGCAGCGGCGTTCCGCCACCGCCGGCTCCAGCACCTGGGAATCGGGAAGCCCCGGGCCCCCGGGGCGTTCGACGAGTGCGACGACGTCATGCCCCCGCTCGCGGAGACTCTCGGCGAGCAGCGGCGGGAACATCTCGTCCAGCAGAAGCCTGCCGTTCACGATGCCAGTAGCCCTTGCTCCCGCCTCCAGCGCTCCTCCGCCTTTTGTGCGGCGCCTTCGGCTGCGGCGATCTGCGTATCGATCTCGTCCGGATAGTCCGACCAGTATCGGATCGCCGCTCTGACCTGGTGCGATGGGAGTCCGGAGTATTCGGCGGTCATGGTCACGATCTCGTCGGCTGTCGCGTCAGGCTCGGCGGCACGGGTCGCCCTGATCGCCCGGATGACCTCCCAGACATCGGGACCGCCGGTGACCACCGCCCGGCGGCCCGATGGCCCGGTCCGGAACAGCACGCCCGGGTGCTCCTCCATCCGGAGCGCCTCGGTGATGAGGAGGTTGACCGCGGCGGAGACCGAAAGCCCCGGGTGCTCCATGACGAACTTGGCGAGTTTGTCCAGGACGGCATCCTCGAACCGAACGGACCGTGGTGTCGGCGACATGACTACAGCGTAGGCGAATGTAGCTGGCTACGTCAGCGGAGTTCACCGGCATGGCACGGCGCGTGGGGTGCGAGCCGCAGGGAGTGCCGTCGGGACGGACGAGGAGCGTTCCGCGCCGGCTGGGCTGCGCGTGCGGCGTCCGGGGGTGGGGCGGATCCTTTCCGTGTCCCCGTCAGGGCAGTGCGGGGAGGCGGGAGCCGTACAGCCAGCCGGCGAACAGCCGCTCCAGCGGCGCGGTCGTGCGGCGCGAGGCCAGGTCGGTGAACTGCTCCGTGGTGACCGACCCGTGCCGGTGGCCGGCCGTCCACTCGCGCAGCAGCGCGAAGAACGGCGCGTCGCCCATGGCGCGCCGGAGCGCGTGCAGGGTGAGCGCGCCGCGTTTGTAGACGCGGTCGTCGAACAGGAGCCGGGCGCCGGGGTCGGCGAGGACGAAGTCCTGGGGCAGGGCCGCGAGCCTGCGGTGCCAGCGGGCCGCCAGGTCGCCGGCGGGCACGCCGCCCGAGGCCTCCGACCAGATCCACTCCGCGTAGGAGGCGAACCCCTCGTGCAGCCAGATGTCGTGCCAGCCGGCGATCGTCAGGCTGTTGCCGAACCACTGGTGCGCCAGCTCGTGGGCGACCAGCCGCTCCTCGCCGCGCCGGCCGTCCACATGGTTCGTCCCGAAGATCGACATGCCCTGCGCCTCGACCGGGATCTCCAGCTCGTCGTCCACCACCACCGCGGTGTAGGAGCCGAACGGGTAGGGGCCGAAGCGCTCGCCGAAGACCTCCATCATCCGGTCCTGGCGCCCGAAGTCGTGCCGGACCCGGGCGGCGAGCCCGGCGGGGAAGACCAGCCGCGTCCCCGCGCCGAGGCCGGCCTGCTGGTAGCGGCCGATCTGGACGCTCGCCAGGTAGGAGGCCATCGGCTCGGCCTGCTCGTAGACCCACGTGGTCGCCGACGCCGCCCGCCGCGTGGAGACCAGCTCCCCGTTGGCGATCACCGTGTACGGCGAGGCGGTGGTCACCGAGATCCGGTAGGCGGCCTTGTCGTCCGGCCGGTCGTTGCACGGGAACCACGACGGGGCCCCGATCGGCTGGCCGGCCACGATGACGCCGTCGGTGAGCTGCTCCCAGCCGAGGCCGCCCCAGTGGCTGGACACCGGCCGCGGATTGCCCGAGTAGCGGACCTCGACGCTGAACGGCCCGGGGCCCAGCCGCCCCGGCGCGAGGTGGAGCCTGCCTCCGCGATGGGTGAAACGCGTCATCTCGCCGTTGACCAGGACCCCGCCCACGCGGAAGGGGCCGAGGTCGAGGACGAGGCGGTCGAGCGGCCCGAGCGCCACCGCCGACAGGCGGGCGACCCCGCCGAGCCGGTTGGCGGCGACCCGGTAGTCGAGGGACAGGTCGTAGTGCTCCACCCGGTAGCCGTCGTCGCCGTGCGTGGGGAAGTACAGATTGCCGGGGGTCGTGCTCACAACCACACTTGTTTCCTCTGCTACGTCCTGCGAGCTGCCATGTCCTGCGAGCGCGTGCCGCGACCGCTACGTCCCGCGGGTCCACGCCGCGATCGGATTGCCGAACCAGCGCGTGCCCGGCGGCACCGACTCGCCGCGCATGACCAGGGACGCCGGTCCGACCGTGGTGTTCTCCCCGATCGTCGCCGCGGGCAGGACGACCCCGTGCGGGCCGAGCGTCGATCCGCCCCGCAGGACGACAGTATCGATGCTCATGACCCGGTCGTGGAACAGGTGCGTCTGCAGCACGCAGCCCCGGTTCACCGTCACCCCGGCGCCGAGGGTGACCAGGTCGACCTCCGGCAGCCAGTAGGTCTCGCACCACACGCCGCGGCCGATCCGCGCGCCCAGCGAGCGCAGCCACAGGTTCAGCGGCGCCGTGCCCAGCCAGGACTGGGCGAACCAGGGGGCGGCCAGCACCTCCACGAAGTTGTCCGCCAGCTCGTTGCGCCACACGAACGAGCTCCACAGCGGCCGGTCGCCGACCGCGATCCGGCCCAGCAGAGCCCACTTGGCCACGGTGGTGACCGCCGCGGCGAGCACTCCGGCGCCGAGCAGCACCACGCCGCTCAGCAGCGCCGCGACCGCGAAACCGTACGATCCGGCCAGCCACTCCAGGGCGGCCGCGACCAGCACGGCGACCGTCACCGTGCACATCGCGGGGACGAGCCGGCACACCTCGACGGCGGCGCGGGCGGCCTTCAGCCGCCGCGGCGGGTCGTAGGTGCGGCTGCGGTCGCCGTCCTCGGCCGTACGGCGCAGCTCCACCGGCGGCATGCCGAGGTAGGACGACCCCGCCCTGGCCTTCTTCGGCGCGGCCGACAGCACCGCGACCAGGCCGTCCTTGGGCACCTTGCGGCCGGGCGCGGTCATCCCGGAGTTGCCGAGGAAGGCGCGCTTGCCGATCCGCACGTGGTCCACCCGGAACCGCCCGCCGTCCAGCTCGTACGGCGCGACCATCGTGTCGTCGGCGAGGAACGCGCCGTCCCCGACGGAGGTCATCGACGGCAGTGCCAGCACCGTGGACAGCTCCACGTCCCGGCCGACCTTCATGCCCAGGGCGCGCAGCCACACGGGGGTGGCCATGCTCGCGTACAGCGGGAACAGCCAGACCCGCGCCATCGACATCAGGCGCCCGGTGGCCCACGCCTGCCAGGCCTGGCGGCTGTGCACCGGGTGGTGGCCGGCGTGCAGGCCGACCGCCAGCAGTCGCACCAGGGCCAGGATCACCAGGGCGAGGACGGCCATCGAGGTGACGGTGGCGAGCGGCACGCCGTACAGGACGCCGGTCAGGGAGGTCGCGTCCCCGCGCAGGAGCAGGGCGAGGCCGGGGGCTGCGGCGATCAGCGGGACGAGGCTGAGCGCCAGCGCGGACATCCCGTAGACGGCCACCCAGCGCCGCGAGCGCGGCGGCCGGTCGGCGGCGGGCGAGCGGGCCTTACCCGTCCTGACGGCGGGCACCCCCGCCCAGCGCTCCCCGGACGGCACCGCGCCCGCCACCGCCGAGCCCGGCGCCACCTGGGCGTTCTTGCCTATCCGTGCGCCCGGGAAGAGAGTGCTGCGGGCGCCGACCGTGGCTGCGGCACCGATCTTGATCTCGCCGACGTGCACCTGGTCGCCGTCGATCCAGTAGCCGCTCAGGTCGACCTCGGGCTCGACCGCCGCGTTCCTGCCCAGTTTGAGCATCCCGGTGATCGGCGGCGCCGAGTGCAGGTCCGCGTCGTGGCCGACCTGGGCGCCGAGCGCCCGGGCGTAGTGCGTCAGCCACGGGGCGCTGGACAGCTCGGCCACGCCGAGCCGTTCGGCGAGTTGCCCGGCGAACCAGAGCCTCAGGTGCGTGCCCCCGCCCCGGGGATAGGTGCCCGGCCTCAGCCCCCGCAGCAGCAGCCGTGCCGCGCCCGCGGTCAGCGCGATCCGCCCGGCGGGGGAGACGAAGAGGACGGCGCCCAGCAGCACCCACCACCACGAGACGGCCGGCGCCCACGCCATGCCGATCAGGTTGTTCAGCGCGGCCAGGGCGACCACCCAGCGCAGCGCGCCGGCGGTGAGCAGCGGCACCGTGAGGAGTGCCTGCGCGATCGCGGCGCGGCGCGGCATCGGCGTGACGATCCGGTCGGTGGTCACGACCTCGGGCGTGTCCAGCGCGGACAGGTGCCCGGCGAGCCCGCGCAGCGTCGGGTGGTCGTAGACGTCCCCGACGGTGACCGCCGGATAGCGGACCCGCAGCGCCGACACCAGCCGGGCCGCCGCGAGGCTGGTGCCGCCCTCGGCGAAGAAGTCGCCCTCGGTGTCGCCGAGGACGTCCTGCCAGCACTCGGTCACCCACGGGTCGACGCCGGGACGCTCGGCCTTGTCCCGCTTGGGCAGCGGCCACGGCAGGGCGTCCCTGTCGATCTTCCCGGACGTGCGGGTGGGCAGCCCGTCCACCACGGCGATCCGCGGCACCAGCGCGGCGGGCAGCGCGTACCGCAGCCGGTCCTTGGCCTCCTCCCGGTCGAACCCCTCGCCGGCCACGACGTAGCCGACGAGCAGCTGGTGCCCTCCGCCGGTCGTACGCACCGCGGCCGCGGCCCCGGCGACCCCGGGCAGGGCCTGCAGGGCCGCGTCCACCTCGCCCAGCTCGATCCGGCGTCCGCCGAGCTTGATCTGCTCGTCGGCCCGCCCGACGAAGAGCAGCCCCTCCGGCTCGGCCCGCACCAGATCGCCGCTGCGGTAGGCCCGCTCCCAGCCGAGTGGGCCGAGGGGGGCGTACTTCTCGGCGTCCTTGACCGGGTCGAGGTACCGGGCGAGGCCGACCCCGCCGATGACCAGCTCACCGATCTCGCCCATCGCGACCGGCTCGCCGCCCGCGTCCACCACGGCCAGATCCCAGCCGGCCAGCGGCAGCCCGATCCGCACCGGCCCGTCCCCGGTCAGCGGCGCCGCGCACGCGACCACCGTCGCCTCGGTCGGGCCGTAGGTGTTCCACACCTCCCGCCCCGGTACGGCCAGCCGCTCGGCCAGCTCGGGCGGGCACGCCTCGCCGCCGAAGATCAGCAGTCGTACGTCGTCGAGCGTCTCCACCGGCCAGAGCGCCGCCAGTGTCGGCACCGTGGACACGACCGTGATGCCCATCTCGACCAGCCACGGCCCGAGGTCCATGCCGGTGCGCACCAGCGCCCGGGGCGCGGCGACCAGGCAGGCGCCGTGCCGCCAGGCCAGCCACATCTCCTCGCAGGAGGCGTCGAAGGCCACCGAGAGGCCGGCCAGCACCCGGTCGCCGGGGCCGATCGGCTCGCGGGCCAGGAACAGCCCCGCCTCGGCGTCCACGAACGCCGCCGCGCTGCGGTGGGTCACCGCGACGCCCTTGGGCCTGCCGGTGGAACCGGAGGTGAAGATGATCCACGCGTCGTCGTCCGGCCCCGGACGCCCGTTCCCGGTCCGCGCCTGTCCCGCCGGTCCCGATCCCGCATGCGCGGACGGCGTCCGATCCCCGGGCCTCTCCGGTCCCGATCCCGCATGCGCGGACGGTGTCCGATCCCCGGGCCTCTCCGGCCCGGGGGCATCCACTTCCGACGGGGACGGACCGTCGCTCTCCGGCGGCCCGTCCCAGTCGTCGAAGACGGTGAGCTTCCCGCCCTCGCCGACGACGACGCCTACCCCCGCCTCGGTGAAGACCAGCTCGGCCCGCTCGTCGGGATCGTCGGCGTCCACCGGGACATAGGCCGCACCCGCGGTGAGCACGGCCAGGATCGCGACATACAGGTCGACGGTGCCTGAGGGAACCCGCACGCCGACCCGGTCGCCCCGCCCGACCCCGGCCTGCCGCAGTTCGGCGGCCAGCCGTACGACCTCGGCCCGCAGCGCGGCGTAGTCGAGACGGGTCCGTCCGTCGTCGAGCGCGGCGGCGTGCGGGTGCAGCAGGGTCGTCCGGTCGAGGATGTCCAGCAGCGTGCGGACCTGCGGCGCGGCGCCGCCCGGAAGGACCGCCCGTGCCGGTAAGCCGATGTCCGCCGGTAACGCGCTCACGATTTCCCCCACCTGTCAGGCCACCCTGGCCTCACTGACAGCCTATGGTTCCCGTATGAACACTCTTTGTGACAAATGCGTGTACGGCCGGTGAAAAGGCGCTGTCGTTCTTCAAGCGACGGCAGGCCGGGGCCCATGGGGAGATCCTCGATCGCGGCCGGCCGGTCGCGGGGTGAGATCGCTCACCGGACGCCGGACGCCGCCCCTGGCGGCGCCGTCACAGGTCAGGGGTCACCCGTCCGAAGAGGCGCCGGACCGCCGCGGCCACCCAGATCGTGCCCAGCCCGGCCCACATGGCCAGCAACGGGACGCCCGTCGGTATGCGGGCGGGCCACAGCACCGAGAGGGCCAGGGACACCGCGATCACCAGTGCCAGAGCTCCCGCCCACCCAGTGAGGATCTTCCGAGCAAGCGGGGAGGCGGTGTACGCCGCCTCCTGGATGGGGGTGACGAGCGCCAGCAGCGCGGCGCCCGCGACCCCCGTCACCGGATGGGACAGGGTCACACCCAGGACCAGAAGCGCCGTACCCCCGGCGAGGACGGCACAGCACAGGACGGCGGAACGCAGCTCGCCGCGCCGGAACAGCAGCCGGTTGTACGCGCCGCGGGCCAGCCGCAGGGTGACCAGCGACTCGGCCACCCACATCGCCCAGTGGGCCACCGCGATGACGACGAAGATGGCGATGAGCGGGGAAATCAGAGGAAGCAGGGCGAGCACCCGCCAGCTACCCAGGCTGCCCGGCAACCGGGACACCGCCCGGTACAGCGGGTTGCGCCGCTTGAGCGCCACCACGAGCAGCTCGCGTGCCCGGTCCATGCCGGGGTCGAGCCGCAGGACCTCCCGGAACGCCCGCGCCGCGTCCCGGGCGCTGCCGAAGGCCAGCAGGACGCGGCCGTACACCAGGTGCGCCAGCGGGGCCTCGGGGTCGAGCCGTACGGCGTCGCCCGCCACGGCCAGGGCCTGCTCCCGGTCGCCCAGCTCGCCGAGGGCCACGGCGAGGAAGCTCACGAGCTTGCTGTCGTGCGGGTCGAGGGCCAGTCCCCGCCGGGCGGCCTCCGCCATCAGCGGCCACTCCTCGCGGCCCCCGTGCACCCGCGCCAGCAGCTCCCAGATCTGCGCCTGGTCGAGATCGATCGCCAGCGCCGCCCGCGCGGCGCGCAGCGCCTCCTCCGGACGGTCCGCGTAGTAGAGGACCTGACCCGCCATGTAGTGCGGGAACCAGTGCTCCGGGGCGAGCCGCACCGCCTCGCCGGCCTCGGCGATCGCCTCGTCCACCGCGCCGCGGGTGACCAGGGTGAGGGCGAGCAGGGAGTGCGAGACGACATGCAGGGGGTCGGCGGCCAGGGCGCCGCGCAACTCCCGTTCGGCGGCCTCCGCCCGGCCCATCCGCAGCAGCGTCCTCGCCCGCTCGGCGACCGCGCCGGGGTTGGGCCCGTGGAAGTCGGTCGTGCTCACCGCAGGTCACGCAGCCAGGGCAGCAGCTCGTCCCAGGCTCCGCTCTCGTTGGCGTGCAGCACGTAGTTCCGCGCGGTGCCCAGCCACTCCCGGACGGCCGTGGGCCGCATCGCCTTGACGGCGGCCATCAGGTCGCCGGTGGACAGCGGGATCGGCCGGCCGGCCCGGATCGACTCGTGCAGCTTGGCCTCGACCGCCCGGTCCACCAGGCCCTTGAGGTCGGCGCCGACGAACCCCTCCGTGGCCCGCGCCACCTTGTCGAAGTCCATCTTCGCCTGGGGCTTGTCCCGGCACATCAGGGAGAGCATCGCCGCCCGAGCGACGGTGTCGGGCGGCGGCACGAACACCATCTGGTCGAACCTGCCGGGGCGGCGGAAGGCCGCGTCGATGTACCAGGGCGCGTTGGTCGCCGCCAGTACGAGCACTCCCTCGTTGGCGTGCTCGTCCACTCCGTCCAGCTCGGCGAGGAACTGGTTGACGATCTGCCGGCTGTGGGCCTGGCGCATGTCGGAGCGGCGGGCCGCGAGCGCGTCCACCTCGTCGAAGAACAACACGCAGGGACGGTTCCGGCGGGCCATGGCGAACGTCGCGCGCAGGTTGCGTTCGCTCGACCCGGTCCACATGTCGAGGATGTCGGCCAGCCCGACGTTGACGAACGCCGCACCCAGCTCGCCCGCGGCGGCCCGTGCGAGATGCGTCTTCCCGGCTCCGGGCGGGCCGTACAGCAGCACCCCGCCGCCGGCCCGCTTGCCGTACGCCGCGAACAGCTCCGGCTGCTGGGTCGGCAGCAGCAGCTTCATCCGCAGCGCCTCCTTGACCGTGTCCATCCCGGCCACGTCGGTGAAGGTCACCGGGGAGTGCTCGACCTCGGCGGTCGGCTCCACATCCGCCGAACCGTACGGCCCGCCCGCGGCCTGCGGCTGCGCGTGCGGAGCGGGGACCACGGAAGGCGAGTGCGCGGTGGGGATCAGGGAGGGCGGTTGCGCGGGTGCGGGGGAGGGCTGTTGTGCGGGCGCGGCGGGCGCCGGGGAGGGCGGCTGCGCGGGTGAAACGGTCGCCGGGGAAGACGGTTGTGCGGGTGAAACGGTCGGCGAGGTCTGTGGCTGTGCGTGCGGGACGGGTGGCTGGGATTGCGGGGCCGGTGACTGCGCGGGCGGCCGCGTGTCGGGGGTGGCCGATCCTGCGGGCGGGCCGGCCGGACCGGAGGGGACCGGAGACGGAGAGGGCGAGGGCGACGCGGACGAGGGCGGAGGGGGCGAGGACTGCCCTATGCCGAGCCGGTGGGCCAGCTCCGGGTCCGCCTGCGACGGGTCGCGGGCGACGGAGTAGCGGTACCAATGGGCGGCGGCCATCCGGTTGACCGGGAGCATCGCCTGGGCCGCGAGCACGCCCGCGCGCACCGGGTGCTCGGGCATGGCCAGGAGCGGGTCGAGCGCCGTCAGCGCCGCCTCGTTCTCGCCCTGCCGGACCAAGGCCTCCGCCAGCCCGATCGCGATGCCGTGATCTCCGGGGGAGAGCGCGAGTGCCGCCCGGTATTCGGTCTCGGCCTGGCTGAGATTCCCCGAGGCCAGCAGTTGGTCAGCCAGGTGTCGCCGCAGCGGGAGGTTCTCCGGGGAGAGACGAGCCGCCTCGCGCAGCGCGTTCAGCACAGCCTCATCGGTCACGTTGCTGGATCCTTTCCACAGCCAGACGGAAGCTTCACCTCAGTCTCGACCATTCCGGCCATACCGGAAGCCACGTACTGTACGTGCCGTCATGTCCGATCTGCCCAAACGCAACGGATGGACGGTCACCGAGTGGGCCGGGGACCCTTCCTCCTACGCCACTCAGCGGCTGCCGAACCGCGCCCGCCGGGACACCGCTCTGCGGCACCTCATGCTGGTCATGGCCGCCCTGGCGATCTGCGCGGCCGGTGCCGCAGATGCCCGGCGGCTCACCGGAACCCAGGCGCCACCAGCCCACCGGCCCGATCAGCCACCACCTGCCGACCTGGGCATGATCCCGCTGACCATCGCCGAACTCAAGCGCCTGTTCAACATATGATCTTTCATCTGATACCTGCCTGCTTGTCGGAAAGGCCGCCATGACCAACCCCCTCAGCCGGCGATCCACCCTGCTGGGCGCAGCGGCCGTGGCCGGCCTCGCTCTGTGGGACAGACCGGCCGAGGCGGTCGCCACGGCCGCGTTCGACGCCACGCGTGAGCGGTGGGTGAGCCTACTGGCCGGCGGGTCGTACAACCCCGCCTACACCGACAGGACGCAGGCGGTCGAGGGCTCGGCCAACGCGGTGCTGCGCAAGCTGAAGCCCGTTCCTGATCGCCCGAGCCTCTGGCCCGACCTGCCGCTCGCGGAGCCGGGGACGGGCAACTTCAACCGTGCCTACAACCGCATGCGCACGCTGGCGCTGGGCTGGGCCACGCCGGGCACCGCCATGCACCGGGACAGCCAGGTCGCCGAGACCGCGGTCAGGGCGCTGGACTTCCTGTACGAGCACGCCTACCACGAGGGGCTCGACCGGCGCGGCAGTAACTGGTACTGGTGGGAGATCGGCGTCCCCCGCTCACTGACCGACACCTGCGCCCTGCTCTACGACGGCCTGCCCAAGGACCGCCTGGAGCGCTGGCTGCGGCCGTTGCGCCGCTGGTGCCCCGACCCGGAGCACCGCGTCAGCCACCCCGGTGTCGTCGAGACCGGAGCCAACCGCGCGGGCAAGGCCATGGCGGTGGCGATGCGCGGACTGCTCACCCACGACGCACGCCTGATCAGGCGAGCCAGGAACGCGGTCTCCGACCTGCTGCGGCCGACCGGGGGTCCAGGCGACGGCTTCTACCGTGACGGGTCGTTCATCCAGCACGACGTGTACCCCTATACCGGCAGCTACGGCGTGGACTACTTGGAGAGCGTGGCCAAGCTGATCGCCATGCTCGCGCGGTCACCGTGGGAGATCTCCGGAATCGGGAACGTCTACGACCTCGTGGATCGTTCGTTCACGCCGTTCATCTTCGACGGGCTCATGATGGACTGCGTACGCGGCCGGCAGATTTCGGTGCAGGGTCACCGCGACTACCACTCGGGGCAGAAGGCGGTCGAGGCCATTCTCACGTTGCTGGAGTCGGCGCCCGAACGCCATGCCCAGCAGTGGCGACCGCTGGTGAAGGGCTGGCTCACTCGCAACCAGGCCATCCCCTACGACACGCGCGCACCGCTGGCGAGCATCGCACGGGCCAGGGCCCTGCTGGAGGACCCGTCGGTGCCGGTCGGCCCGCGCACGACGGGCACGTACGTCTTCGCCGACATGGACCGGGTCGTGCACCGCCGTCCCACCTGGGCCTACGCGATCGCGATGAGCTCGGAGCGCATCGGCGCGGCCGAGGCCATGAACCAGGAGAACCTGCACGGCTGGCACACCGGCGACGGCATGACCTACCTCTACACCGGCGACCTCACCCACTGGAACGACGACCTGTGGCCCACGATCGACCCGTACCGGCTGCCGGGCACAACGGTCGACACCCGCAGACGCGCCGATCTCCCGCACGGCAAGCGCCGCCTGCCACCCACCCCTTGGGCGGGCGGCGTGGCACTCGACGGCGAGTACGGCGTGGCGGCCATGAAGCTGATCGCCGGCGGCTCCTCACTGCGGGCCAAGAAGGCGTGGTTCCTCCTCGATGACGCGGTGATCGCCCTCGGCACCGGCATCACCGCCTCCGATGGCCGCCGCATCGAGACCATCATGGAGAACCGCAACACCCACGACGGGCATCCGCCGCTGACCCGGGGCGACGGCTGGGTCCACCTGTCCGGCACGGCCGGCTACGTGCTACTCGACGGCGGCGACGCGAAGGTGATCCGCAAGAAGCGCACCGGCCGCTGGCGCGACATCGACAAGGGCGCCACCACCGGAGGCGACAGAACCCCTGTCACCCGGCACTACACGACGATCCTCATCGACCATGGCATTGATCCGCATAAGGCACGCTACGCCTATGCCGTACTGCCCGACGCCTCCATCACGCAGACCGCTGCTTACCGGCACAGGACCGAGATCCTCGCCAACTCCGGAGCGGTGCAGGCCATCACCCGCGACAACGTGCTCGCCGCCGTCTTCTGGCGCGCGGGAACCGTCGAGACCGGGGACGGGCCGCTCGCCGCCGACGGCCCATGCACGCTGCTGATCCGCCGCGACAACAGGCGAGTACGGCTCGCGGTCTCCGACCCCTCCAGGGCCGCCGACGAGGTCAAGATCACGCTGCCCTGGCCGGTGAAATCGGTCAAGGAGAACGATCGCAGCGTGCGCAAGGCCAAGAGCGCCGTCAAGGTGGAGGTCGGTGGCAGCCGCGGGCACGCTCACACCGCGGTGGTGTGCGTCTGAGAACCGACGGAGACGTGGCGCACGCCGGCGTACATCTCGGCCAGCTCGACGCTCTGCATCTCACGATGGAAGGAGTTGTGGGCCCATGAATTGGATTGGACGACCACGTGCGCAGGAAGCTTCCGCACCCGCTGTTCACGGCACCCGTACTTCCCGATCGCCCCGTCCAGGACCTCCCGCGGCAGCAATGACGTCAACGCGCCGAGCGCCACCAGATCCGTCAACCGGGATGGCCCACCGACCTTGATCCACTCCGCGATCAGGGGAAACTATCAGCCCAAACCCCTATCTAAACGGCATTGGGCTGTCAGGCGGTGGTGACCTCGTGGGCCGGGAGGCCGTGTGGGGGCGCCTCCGCCAGGACCTCCTCGGCCGCTCCGCCGAGCCGTACGGCCAGCCGGAAGCGGTGCCGCTCGCCGACCCTGCGCGGTTCGAAGGAGACATGGGCGAAGCCCGCCTCCGCCGTGGCGGCCTCCGCCAGCCGGTCCAGTTCGCGCTCCACCCGCGCCCACTCGGCGGCCGGGACGTACTGGCGCATGATCGAGTGCCACACCACGGTGAGCGTGCCCGGCTCCAGGTGGATGCCCGCGAGGAAATCGGCGGCGCCGACGGCCTCGACCCCGGCAGGCACCTCGGCGGCCACCCGCAGGGCACCCTCCAGCCGCGCGGCGCGGGCGGTCTGGTCCGGCCAGACATAGGCTCGCAGGGCAAGCGCGCCGTCCGGGGACAGCGGGTCGATGGGCGTCAGATCACAGCCGCGCCGTTCGACGACGGTCAGGGCCGGCCGCCGGGCGGCCGCCTCCAGCAGCCAGGTGGGCGGAGCGCCCCGCCAGGCGTCCTCCAGCAGGACCGGCGAGTCGGCCGGACCCCAGGCGAAGTCCTCGGAGACGTAGCGGAACCGGTCGGCGCGCAGGTTGAGCCCGGCGCTGGAGCCCAGCTCGAACAGCCTGACCGGCAGCGGGTTCGTGCGCGTGGCTCTCAGCAGCCCGGCGATCAGGAGGTTGGCCCGGCCGGTCTCGTTGGTCTGCGGCGGCCGGGTCATCCAGTCACGGACCCACTCCATCCCGGTGGCGACGGCGGCCCGGAAGGCCTGCCAGCAGGGCTCCGGCCGGTCCGGGTCGAAGACGCCGCCCGTGCTCGGGTAGCAGGAGGCCAGGTCGGGCGCGCGGCCGGTGAGGGCGAGGGCGTGCACGCCGCCCAGCAGCCGCAGCGCCACGGCGTCGGGTCCAGGTGCGTCCCCGTACCCGGCGAGCGCCTGCGCGCAGGGACCTCCCTCGCGGACGTCCCGGGCCGCCCGCTCCAGCAGGAACGCGTACAACGGCGAGCCGAGTTCGGCGCAGCCACGCGCCTGGTGCTCGACCATGACGGCGGCACGCTCCTGGGACATCGGTTCCTCCTCGTCCGGATACCGACGATCCTCCACCTACGGCGACCCGTATGGGGTGGCCGAGCTGTCGGGTTCCGACGCCGGGAGGGTCCTGCTCGGCTGGACCGACGCCCCGGCCCGGCCGCAGTACCAGAATCCAGGAAAACCCTGTGGCCTCATGCCGCTCCTTGCTCCTTCCCCTCGCGATGGTGTTCCTGCGTGATCCATCCCTTCCCTTCCGCGGCGATTCCCTCCAGGACGTGCAAGGTACGGCGGAGGCCCGAAGCGTCCTGCGTCGCCTCGGACACCGTTCCGGGCTCTTCTCCTTGCTGAAGCTCCTCCGGCCCCGGATCGGTCCCCTCGACGTGAACTTTCTGACCGTTGACGAGCGCAAGCTCGAATGTCTGCTCCCCGTTGTCCGACTGGCTCACCCGTACGGCCGCGATCATGTCGAAGCGATAGTTGGCCCGTCGCTGGACGTGAAACGAGCCCTGCTCGAAATCGAGCGTGATAGTGAGCTCGCGCACTCCGTCCGCGGTGAGGAGGAACATGAGGAGCCGGTATTTCTTGTAACGCCAGGGGCCACGCAGCACTCGTGCGCGTGCGCTTGAGGAGGCGGGCGTCTCGATGAAGGCGTGGGTGATTACATCACTCATCTTCAGCTCGTAGTGCCGCAACGCCTCGTTCAGCAGCACTTTCCGGTCGTAGTCCAGCCAGTCGGCCATTTCCCGGTCCTTGGGCTTGTCGGCCAGCTTCGCCCGCCACCGGGCGAAGGCCGCATCGTCTCCCTCCTTCGCCTGTTTGCTCTCCGCTTCGTCGGCGGCGTGCCGGCGGTGTTCCAGGATGATGCGCAGCCAGGCACGGAAAGCGATCCATCCACACGCCAGTACGAGGAGTGCCGAGCGAGCCGCGCTCAGTGGATCGGCCGCTACCGCGCCCCCTACCGCCCAGAACCCCCCGACGACGAGAGCGGTCAACCCGAGGACCGTCACTGCTTTTATCGACGGAGGCGTGGCGAGCTCCTCGCGGTAGCTCCAGAGCGCGCCCCTCTCCCAGCGGTCCTTGACTTCGCCGGCCCGATATCGGATCAGCCAAGCGATCTTCTCGACGCCGATCCTCCTCTCCCGATAAACATCGACCACCTCGTCACGCATGCTCCTGCGGATCCCCGCCGTCGCGGCCAACCAGATATCGCGCTCGACACCGCGTGGAACGTATTTGGCGAAGTAGTAATCGAAGCGATGGTCCACCTGCCGCGTGAAGCCGCCGGGCGACGCGTTGGTTACGCGCTGCCGGGGTGTCCCGTACTCCCTGTCCTTCGCACGGCGCCGTACGACGCGAAAGCGCCACTCCACGCCGTCGCGCGCACCGAAGAAGCCGCCGACGATGCTCAGCAGGTAGGCGGGGAGTGCGGAGATCTGGCCTCCCTGGGCCAGTAGGTAGCCGATGTGAACCGTCGCCACGGCGAAGATGGCCGTCGCCGCCACCGCCTGGATCCAGGTGGACGGGGGGATCGCGGGTGGCTGCGACTCACGGCGCTGAGGCCTGGCCGGATTCGGCTGAAAGAACTTCCGGACCCGGTCTACCCGGTCACCGGCCATGCGGTTCTCTTTGGCCAGCTTCCATGCCTGGTGCCAGACCTGGTCCTTGAGTGATCCTTCAAGGAAGGACTCCAGATGGCGCAGGATCAAGGCACGCCGACGGGCTCCGAGCGCGTCGACCTCCTTCAGGAGGATACGGCTGTCCGCCTCGGATTTTCCCGTGGAGTCCAGGAGACGGTGAAGGACCTTCAGTCCCTCCGCCCACTCGTCGTCACCGGTGATGTGCCGTCTGCTCTGCGCGTTCCGCAGCGCCGCGGCCTCTTCCTTGGACAGTTCGCGCCGCGTCCTGCCGCTCACCAGGGCGAGCAGGCGGTAGAAACGGACCCTGTCGGTTTGGTAGTCGGCCATGAAGGCCTCATTGATGAGCCGCCACGCCCGACCGGTCATGTCGCCGTCGAGGCACCGGACACCGGTCTCGAACTTCTCCTTGGGCGAGGTGTCCGCGAACGTCATGTAAGTGTTGACATCACCATGGACCGTTCCTGCCTGCGATCCGACGTACGCGGAACCATCGGCGATGTTCGTCGCGGAGGCATCCGGTTCCGTCATGACAAGCCCTGGGCCAGGCCGATGATGATCGCCAGCTCCGCGGCCAGCTCCGCCACGTCGCCGATGAGCCCGCGCAGCTTCTTGAGCGCCAGCGTCAGCGTGCCCCTGCTCTGTGGCGTGTCCGTCTCCAGCGCCTTGTCGGCCACGGCGAGCTCCACTTCCGCCGCCGCGTAGGTGTCTTCGTCCAGGTGGCCGGCGGCCCGCGCCCGCTGGAGCCGGGTGTGGAAACCGGCGAGCGCCTCCGCCAGATCGACCGGCGGGGAGGGCTCCGGGGCGATCCGGATTCCGCCGTACACGGTGCCGGCCTGTACTCCCACCCGCGCGTTCCCCTTTGCGACGTTCCTGGTCGTCTCGGGCATCGCCAGCTCCCTCGTCTCCGTTGTCGTGCGCTGAGCGCTGTCTCGCGCCTCGGCGGTCAGTTCCTCGGCCAGGGACACGGCGAACGCCGCCGCGTTGGCCACCGCTCGTTGCTGCCACCGCTCTCGATCGGTGGTCTCCTTGGTGCCGTCGGCCCAGTCGCTGATGCCCCGGACCACGACCACCGGCAGCGACCGGTTCAGGTGCCCGGCATGTGCCACACCGGCGCCCTCCATCTCGATCGCCTGTGCGTCGTTGTAGTGCTCCCGGATCCAGCGAGCGTGCGCGGAAACCCTGGAGTTCAGCACCACCTCGCCGGCGGCGATCGGCCCGAAGCGCACCTCGCAGTCCCGGTTGCCGGTGGGAAGAGCGCGTTTCCAGGAGCCGCTACGGGCGATGTGCCGGGCGATCTGGTCGGCGCTGTGCGAGATCTCCCAGCCGCGGGGGCGGCTCTTGAGCCCGTCATCCTCGCTCGTTCCGCCGTGGTAGGCGTAGACGCGCGTCGCCACCACCACGTCTCCGAGGGCGATGTGGGAGTACAGGGCACCCGCCACACCCACGAAGAGCAGGGCGGCCGGCTTGAACGCGTTGATGGCGCGTTCGGCCAGCACCGCCGCGGCCTGGTTGCCCGTGCCCACGTGGGCCAGGGCCACCCGGCAGTGGCCGTCCGCGAGCCGGCCGACCTCGAAGCGGGTGCCCTGCGGATGCCAGTGTGGACGTGGGTCGACCAGCTTCTCGAGGACCGCCTGATACTCCAGGTCCAATGCTGTGAGGATCACGATCGGGGGGCGGTTCACGTCATTGCTCCTTCGCGTTCGACGACTCGGACGGCCGGACCATCGGTGGGTACAAGACCTCGCGCCGGCCCGCTTTGAACAGCCGGGCCGGCCGCCCGGTCGCGGACTTCCGCGCCGAACCGGCCGGGATGATGAATCCATCGGTCTTCTGGACCTTGCGATAGAAGTTGCGGGGATCGAGCGGGATCCCCCACACCGCCTCGTACACCTCCTGAAGCTCGGTGATCGTGAAGATCGGCCCGCAGAACGCCGTCGCGAGCGCGGAGTGCTCAAGCTTGACTCGAGCGCGTTCGACACCGTCCTCGACGATCCGCCGATGGTCGAAGGCGAGCTCCAGGTCTCCGGAAAGCACGTGATCGACCGGTTGCCATCTGGCGTCGGCCGCGTCCGTTCCGGCGGTCGGCTCCGGCAGGCGCGGTGCGATCGCCAGATAGGCCACCGACACCACCCGGCCGCGCGGGTCACGGCCGGGCGCGCCGTACACGCCGGACTGCTCCAGACGCAGGGTCTCGACGTCCAGGTCGGCCTCCTCTGACAGCTCCCGGTGAGCCGCGGTGATGAGGTCCTCCTCGGCGTGCTGAAGAAAGCCGCCGGGTAGCGCCAGATCGCCCTTGTACGGCTCGACGCCGCGCTCGACGAGCAGCACCTGTAAGCGCGACTCACGCAACGTCAAGATCACAAGGTCGACGGTGAGAAGAACGGGGGGCGGCACCCAGCGGTCGTCGGTCATACGACGAGACTAGCTTTTTGTCAGAGTGACAGAAAGAGGTGTCACGATGCCGTTTTCGAATGCCTCTGCTGTCGCCGCCGGTCCGCCGTGGGCCGAGGTGCGATCCGCCCTGCTGAACCACGCCTCCCCTGGGTGCGGCCTCGGGTCAGCGGCGGGTGAGGGTCCAGGGGCCGTCGGCCTTGACGGTGACCAGGCGAGTGCCGGTGGGCAGCAGGGCATTGCCCTTGTAGCCGCCGATCTTGTTGAACAGCAGGTCGCCGTAGAAGCCGACGCGGGTGTAGCCGAAGACGATGAAGTTGGCCTCACCGTTGTGGGTGGCGCGGACGGTGCGCAGGCCCCGGGTGGGGGAGAGCTTGAGCACCTGGTCGCCGTCGCCGCGGATGGTCCCGGCACACCAGCAGCGGGCCGTGGTCACCGGCTTGAACCGGGCGGTCCAGGCACCGTCGGCCTTGATCTCCAGCGCCGCGGTGCCCTTGCCGCCGTAGGTGTTGTACAGCACGGTGCCGTCGTAGGAACCGATGGTGTTGACCAGGAGCTCCGCCTTCTTCCCCGCCGGATTGATCGTGTGAACGATGAAGTTGGCCTCGCCGTCGTGGCTGAACTCCAGCAGGCCGGGGGCCTTGGTGACGGAGACGCGGATGACCTGGTCGCCCTCGCCGCGGTAGGTCTTGCCGGCGGTGGCGGTGGCGGTGGCGGTGGCGGTGGCGGTGGAGGCGACGGCACCGGTCGTGAGGGTCGCGGCGGCCAGGGTGAACACGGCCAGGACACGCTTGAACATGAGGGACTCCTTTATCGGGGTGGGGCAGGGGACATCCGGCCCCGGCCGGCCGCACACGGTCGGCGGGCCGTACGGCCGGGGCCTGCGGAGGAAGCTCCGACAGGACTGTGGAACCGGGAAAAGTCAGGCGGCCGCAGGGCGCTGGTGCCAGGAGGACAGGAAGGAGGAGACGAGACCGCCGGCCCGGCCGGTGGCGTCGAACCTCTCGGTGACCGCTCGGCGGGCGATGGAGGCCAGCGAGTCGGCCGCCTCGTTGAGCAGGTGCCCCGAATGCCCCTTGACGTGCTGGACGGTGAGCCCGTCCAGCTCGGCGACGTGCTCGGCGAGCCGGACCAGGGCCGGCGGCCCGTTCCGCCGGGGCCGCAGGTCGTAGCCCTCGGGCAGGTGCTCGGTGTCACCGCGCTGCCAGGCGTGCAGGAAGCTCAGGG
This sequence comes from Streptosporangium canum, assembly GCF_900113865.1. Lineage (GTDB taxonomy): Bacteria > Actinomycetota > Actinomycetes > Streptosporangiales > Streptosporangiaceae > Streptosporangium > Streptosporangium canum. The sequence goes on from NZ_FOQY01000005.1 coordinate 250,608, forward strand.
CCCGGAGACTGTCCACCAGCAGGACGTCGGGCCTGCCCACGGCCCGGAGCAACAGGTCGACCGCCCGAAGCTCGTTGACCAGGACCTTGGAGGGGCCGGTGGGGTCGTGCCGGTCCACGCTCCAGCCGCGCAGGCCCCAGCAGCCCTCACTCGTGACGTAGCCGATCCCGCAGATCCTGCTCTTCCAGCTGGCGTCGGTGGCGGCTGTCAGCGGTCCCGCCGTGGCCCAGTGTCCCGCCACCCGGCCGTGGTTTCCGGGCACGCCTCTGACCGACCGCAGGCCTCCGCGCCCGCATCCGGCCGCGTGCGAGGTCAGCCGGGCACTCCGTTCCGCGGCGGTGAGCAGCCGCCCGGCCGCCGGGAGGTCTCCGAAGGACGCGGCACTGAAGGCGAGGCGGACGGAGTCGCAGGCGCTCTCGCAGTCTGGGCAGCCGGGGCGGCGTGTCGCGTAGAGCTTGAGCGCCTCGGCGCGGGTCACCAGGTCGCCAGGGAGCAGCGCGATGCCTGCTCGGAACTCGTCGATGCGCATGGGGGAGGTGATCACGAGCCATCGTTCCTTCCGCTGATGGTGCAACGTGGCCGACGCCATTCAGTAGAGCACGTGTTGATGGAATCAACCAACTATTTCCGCGACATTGCTCAGAGAAGACTCCTCGCGATAGGGTCCGGTTTACATCGGGGTTCTTTGGAAGGCGGCCGACATGCGGCGAGACGTCCAGGTGACCGCTGCCGACATCGCGCGGCTGGCCGGAGTGGGCCGGGCGGCGGTGAGCAACTGGAGACGCCGCCACGACGACTTCCCCGAGCCGGTCGGCGGCACGGCCACCAGCCCGGCCTTCGCCCTGGGGGAGATCCGGACCTGGCTGCTCTCCCATGGCGACAACAGGGAGCTCCCGCCCGACGAATGGCTCTGGCAGGACCTGCGGGCCGTCGCGGACGACGACGAGCTCGCCGGCCTGATCGCCGACCTCGGCGCGTTCCTCGTCTACACGCACCGCAGGGGCGGTGACTGGACGGACCTCGCGGCCGGCGACGACGCGACCGTCGCGGCCGAGCTTCCCGGAAGGGTGCGCGAGGTCATCGGAGCCTTCCCCGCGTCCCTGGCCGCCGACGCGGTGCCCCTGATCCGTTCCGTCGCCGCACTCGCCACGGAGCGCGGCGCCCCGGACGCCTTCGAGTTCCTGTGTGAACGCTACTTCGAGGTGCACTCCCGGCGGGTCTACCTCACCCCACCCGAGATCGTCGCGCTCAGCCTGGACCTGGCCGGGATCGACGCCCGGACCGGTGCTCGGGCCGTCCACGACACCGGGAGCGACATCCGGAGCGACGCGGGCTCCGACGCCTGGACCGTCTTCGACCCCGCCTGCGGGGCCGGCGGCTTCCTCGTCGGCGCGCTGGATCGTCTGCCCGGGGCCAGGGTCACCGGCCAGGACGCCGACCGGACCACCGCCCGGCTCACCGCCGTACGGCTCGCGCTGCGCACCGAGAACGCCGACATCCGCACCGGTGACTCCCTGCGCGCCGACGCCTTCCCCGGCGAAACGGCCGACGTGGTGGTGAGCAACCCGCCGTTCAACGACCGGGGCTGGGGCTACGAGGAACTGACCGCCGACCCCCGCTGGGAGTACGGCCTGCCGCCCCGGATGGAGTCGGAGCTCGCCTGGGTCCAGCACGCGCTCGCCCATCTCAAAGCCGACGGCATCGCCGTCCTGCTGATGCCGCCCGCCGTCGGCAACCGCAGGTCAGGCCGCCGGATCCGCGCCCAGCTCCTGCGCCGCGGCGCACTGCGCGCCGTCGTCGCACTCCCCGCGGGCAGCGTCCCCAACGTCGCGGTCGCCCTGACCCTCTGGGTCCTGCGCAGACCCGCCGAGGCCCGCACCCCCAGCCACGTCCTGATGGTCGACACCTCAGCACATCCGGACGACTACGCCGAGGTGGCCGTCGTGGCCTGGCGGGAGTTCGCCGAGGGGCGCGAGCTGGACGAGCCCGGGGTGAGCCGTTCGGTCCCGCTCGTCGACCTGCTGGACGACGAGGTCGACCTGACCCCCGCCAGATACCTGTCCACGGCCTCCGAGGACCTCTCGCCCGAACGGGTCACCGGGGCTCGCAACCGCGTGGTGGACCTGCTCCGCGTCCTGGCCGAGCTGGTCCCCGTCACCACCACCGAGCCTCGGGATCTCGCCCTGGTGCCACTCTCGGAGCTCCTGCGGCGCGGCATGCTCACCGTCCAGCAGCAGGCCCCGACCCGTCCGGGTGAGACCTCGGAGGTCCCCGACGACTCAGCCGTCCTCACCGCCGAAGACGTCATCGCGGGCAGACCGGCCTCGGGGAAGACACCCGAGCGCGCGGTGCAGCGGGAGATCCTCACCCGGCCGGGCGACGTCGCGGTGCCCCAGATCGTGCGCTCACCCGTCGCGAGAGTGCTCACCCAGGGCGGCGCCGTACTCGGCACCCACCTCCACCTCCTGCGGCCCGACCCGGAGACGCTCGACCCCGACTTCCTCGCGGGTTTCCTCTGCAGTTCCAGCAATCTGCGGCATTACAGCTCCATGTCCACCAATATTCGGGTAGACGTACGGCGTGCGGAGGTGCCGTTGCTGCCGATCGAGGAGCAGCGGGCGTACGGCGAGGCGTTCCGGCGCCTGGCGGCGTTCGAGTCCGCGCTGCGCCAGGCGGCCGAGCTGGGTGAGAACCTGATTCAGCTGACAGCCGACGGCCTGACCCACGGCAGCGTCCGGCCGTGTAACGACAACGATGTGAAGGGAAACCCGTGAGCGGTAACCACCAGAAGTACGCGGACTTCATCTGGTCGGTGGCCGACCTGCTGCGCGGTGACTACCGGCAGTCGGAGTACGGCAAGGTCATCCTGCCCTTCACTGTGCTGCGCCGCCTCGACTGCGTGCTGGAGCCGACCAAGGCCGCCGTTCTCGCCAAGGCCGGGGAGCTCGCGGGCGGCGCTCTGCCGGACGGGGCGAAGGACCGGCTGCTGCGGGGTGTCGCGGACGCGAGCTTCTACAACGTCAGCCCGCTCGACTTCGGGAAGCTGCTCGGCGACTCCGACAACGTGGCCAAGAACCTGCGCGCCTACATCGGGGGCTTCTCGCCGGGTGCGGTCGAGGTGCTGGAGAAATACCGTTTCGACGATCAGATCACCCGGCTGGAGGAGGCCGGGCTGCTCTACCTGGTGACCGCGAAGTTCGCCGACATCGACCTGCACCCCGACGTCGTCGACAACCACCAGATGGGTTACGTCTTCGAGGAGCTGATCCGGAAGTTCTCCGAGATCTCCAACGAGACCGCCGGTGAGCACTTCACCCCGCGCGAGGTCATCCGGCTGATGGTCAACCTGCTGATGGCCCCCGACGACGAGGACGTGATGACGCCCGGCATCGTCCGGACCATCTACGACCCGGCCTGCGGCACCGGCGGCATCCTGTCGGCCGCCGAGGAGCACATCACCCGCTACAACAAGAAGGCCACGGTCAAGGTCGCCGGCCAGGAGCTCAACCCCGAGTCCTGGGCGATCTGCCGCTCGGACATGATGCTCAAGGGCCAGGACCCCTCCCAGATCGTTCTCGGCAACTCCTTCGTCCTCCGGGGCCACGAGGACAGGAAGTTCGACTACCTGCTGGCCAACCCGCCGTTCGGCGTGGAGTGGAAGAAGGTCCAGCGGCAGGTCCAGGACGAGGCCGACAACCTCGGCTGGGCCGGGCGCTTCGGCGCGGGCACGCCCCGGATCAACGACGGCTCGTTCCTCTTCCTGCAGCACATGATCTCCCACATGAAGCCGGTCGAGCAGGGCGGCTCCCGCATCGCCATCGTCTTCAACGGCTCCCCGCTGTTCACCGGCGCGGCCGAGTCGGGCGAGTCGAACATCCGCCGCTGGATCCTGGAGAACGACTGGCTGGAGGCGATCGTCGCGCTGCCCGACCAGCTCTTCTACAACACCGGCATCTCCACCTACTTCTGGATCCTGTCCAACCGCAAGGCCGCTGTCTTGAAGGACAAGGTGATCCTGCTGGACGCACGGGGATGCTGGACGAAGATGCGCAAGTCCCTCGGCGACAAGCGCAAGCTCATCCCCGACGACCAGATCACCGACCTGACCGCGATCTACAAGGACGCCCTGGCGATCGCGGATGATGCGGAGCACGAGCACCATGCCAAGGTGAAGATCTTCCCCCGCCACGCCTTCGGCTACCAGCGCATCACCGTCGAGCGCCCGCTCCGCCAGCGCTTCGAGGCCACCGAGCAGACCGCCGAGGCGGTGGCCGAGGCCAAGGCGGTCGCTAAGTTCGAGCAGCGGGACGCGCTGCTCGCCGCTCTCGCCTCCCTGGTTGGTACGGCGTGCGCCACGAAGCTGGAGTTCGCTGGGAAGCTGGATGCTGCTCTGGCGGAGAACGGGCTGAGCAAGCTTCCGAAGCCGGTCGAGGCCGCGATCTGGAACGAGGTCGCGGTCAGCGACCCCGAAGGCCAGCTCCAGACCGACCGGAAGAACAACCCACTGCCCGATGCGGACCTGCGCGATAACGAGAACGTGCCGCTGACGTCGATGAACTCGACTCCGGCCGAGCGGGAGGCCGAGATCGAGGAATACTTGAAGCGCGAGGTCCTGCCGCACGTCCCAGATGCCTGGGTGGATCACTCCAAAACCAAGATCGGCTTCGAGATCCCATTCACGAGGCATTTCTACGTGTATACGCCGCCCCGGCCGCTGGAGGAGATCGACGCGGAGCTGAAGGCGCTGGAGGCCGAGATCCAGAAGCTCCTGGGTGAGGTGACTCGATGAGCGGGACGGATTTGGCTCCATGGCTCGCCCAGTCGCAGTGGCCTACTGTCCCGATCAGATACGTCGCCAAGTTGGGCACAGGTCATACTCCGAGCCGTCAACATCCGGAGTATTGGGAGAACTGCACTCTTCCCTGGATCACGCTTGCCGATGTCTGGCAGCTCCGGGATGGGACGCGTGACACAGTGCTGGAGACCAAAGAGAAGGTCAGTCATCTTGGTCTCGCCAACTCGGCAGCGGTCCTGCATCCGGCGGGAACGGTCATCCTTTCCCGCACGGCATCGGTTGGCTTTTCGGCGATCATGGGCCATGACATGGCGACCAGCCAGGATTTCGCCACATGGACCTGCGGTCCGAAGGTTGAGCCCCGCTATCTGCTCCATGCATTGCGAGCGATGGCGCCTGATCTCCGTAGGGTTGCGGCGGGGTCCACACATAAGACGATTTATATGCCGGATATCGAGCAGCTAAGAATTCCCTTGCCATCGCTCGAAGAGCAGCGGCGCATCGCCGACTTCCTCGATGCCGAGACTGCTCGAACCGACAAGGTTGCGCAGGCGCAACGCCTGGTAAAGAGTCGGCTTCTCGAACGTAGAGCTAATAGTGTCTACGAGCTGGTACTTGGGAAGGACCGCCATCAGCGAAAGCCTTCAGGACTTGCTTGGGCCGATTCGGTCCCGGAAGATTGGTCGGTGATCAAGCTTAGTTATGTCAGTCGCATGGGCAGTGGTCACACCCCAAGTCGTTCCCATCCCGAATGGTGGGTTGACTGCACAATTCCATGGGTCACAACAGGGGAGGTCCATCAAGTTCGCGATGATCGTCGTGAAACACTGACTGTAACTCGCGAAAAAATTAGCAAGCTAGGCCTTGCCAACAGTGCCGCCGAGCTTCACCCCAAGAATACGGTTGTTCTTTGCCGTACGGCGAATTCGGCTGGTTATTCAGCTGTCTTGGGGGCCGATATGGCCACAAGTCAGGATTTAGTGACCTGGACGTGTGGTCCGCGACTCGATCCATTTTACCTTCTTTGGTGCCTGCGTGCGATGCGTTCAGATCTTCTTGGTCGACTTGCCATGGGTTCCACTCATAAGACAATTTACGTGCCCGATCTTCAGATGCTCAAAATTCCTGTGCCACTGATCCAGGAGCAGCATGAGATCGTCGAGAGTATCCGGGATAGCAACAACAGGATCGACGCGGCCATGGACACGCTTGATCGTCAGCTTGAACTGCTCGCAGAACGGCGGCAGACGCTGATCACGGCGGCGGTTACCGGGCAGATTGATTCGGCAACGGCGCGAGGATTTGAAAACTGAGCGGTGACCCAGCCGGTTAGGGTCACCGCTTTCGATCCTCTTGATTTTCAAGGCCAGGCCACGAGCTGGAACCACACGGACTTGCCGTACGGGTTGAGAGTCCAGCCCCAGTTGTGGGAGAGGTCTTTGACGATGGGGAGCCCTCTTCCGGATATCTCCATGTGGGTGGCCCGTCTCAGCCGAGGAATCGCGGTGCATGAGTCGTAGACGTCCACGGTCATCATCTCGCCGTCCCTGCCTACCGTGATGCGGATGGTGCTCGTGGCGGGAATGTCCGCCGCGCCGTACGCGATCGCGTTGGTGACGAGTTCCGAGGTCAGGAGTTCGGCGATTTCCTGGGTGTCTTCCGCCGTGTTCCAGTCGGCCGCCAGGTCGCGCACGAACCGGCGGGCGGATGCCACGTTCTTTGTCGCTCGTGGTATCCACTTCTCGCCCAGCACGCAAAAGCCTGGATCCATCGTGTAGCGATATTCGGTCAGTACCGCGATCGCCTTGAGGGCCTCTTCCATGGATTCTCTCTCTGTCTCGGATTTCCTATGTTCAGGGTGCCGAGACATGGCTACGCTTGGTAGTGAAACGGTTACCAGCGTCGAGCGTTGGGATTCACATATCCGTTGTTGAATTCCGGCAAGGAGGGCATGGTGGTAAACCTCTACACGCCTCAGGCAATATGGGGCAGAGAGTTGCGTCACTACCGGAAGAAGGCGGGCTTCACCCAGGGTCAGCTCTCCGAGAAGATCCATTTCAGCGAGTCGCTGATCAGCGGTGTGGAGACCGGTCAGCTTCCGGCCAGCCCGGAGTTCGCTGAAACCTGCGACGAAGCCCTTGGCACGGGTGGTGCTCTTCATCGACTCCTCGACTGGAGGCGTGGTCAGCAAATCCCGTCGTGGTTCGGAAAGTGGCGAGACAAAGAGCAATCTGCCGTCACTCTCCGGACCTATCAACCACTGGTTCTGCCGGGTCTGCTCCAGACTGAGGGCTACATCCGTGGTCTCCTGGGGGACAGAGACGAAGCGATCGCGGCACGTCTGGAGCGTCAGGCCATCCTGACCCGCGAGGAACCTCGGCCTCCTCTCCTGCGGTGTGTGATCGACGAATCGGTCCTGCATCGTCTGGTAGGAAGTCACGAGATCATGCGTGACCAGCTAGAACATCTCGTGTCGATTGCCAGTTCCCAAGTCAGTGTGCAAGTCGTTCCCCCTGGCCGCGTCCGTTCCGGTCTCATGGCGGGGTTCGTGATCGCTACCTTGGAGGGCGGGAGCGAGATAGCGTATTTGGACACGGCCATTCGCGGAATGACGACCAGCGATCAGGAAGATGTCGCAGCAGCCGTAACGCAGTTCGAGGCCGTTCGCATAGAAGCACTACCACTGAGCATGTCGATAGACCTCATCAAGAGAACGGCGGAGGAACGATGGACCTGAGTAGGGCGGAGTGGCGTAAGTCGAGTTTTAGCGGCAACAACGGTGGTGACTGCGTTGAGGTCGCGGAGCTCAAAGACGTCCCCGATGGCCCCGGTCACAAGGTCGAGCACACCGATCTGATCGCCGTACGCGACTCCAAGGACCCCGACGGCCCCAAGCTGTTCTTCACCCCGGCCGAGTGGGACGCCTTCGTCAACGGCGTGAAGGCCAGCGAGTTCGACCTCGGCTAAGACAACCCCCGGCCGCCCCGACAACCGTCGTGGGCGGCCGTCGGCCTTCCACCCGTGAAGGCTGACGAGTTCGACAGGAAGCCCGGCCGGGGGATCACGGCGAAACGCTCCGGTGAACGCGGATCTGTCATATCCGGCAGAGCCGTACCGTGAGGTGAATCGCCTCGTGGATCACATCGGCGGCAGACCTGCCGCAGGCGGTCAGCTCGGAGAGGATTCTCTCGATCTCCGAGTCGCTCTCAACAGTCAGCACGCCCACATCCTCACCGCACCAGGGGTGTCTCGCGTACCTTCGACGGAAACGTCAGCAGGTGATCATGCGGAACTGGCACCATGGGCGCCCGGAGCCTCCGCGTCGATCATGTCTGGGGGTGCAAGGATGGGCGTTATGAGCATCAACCGCCAGGATGAAGTGCTGAAAGAGCTGGCGCAGGCGATCCAAGAGTTGGAAGTCCCTGACTCGTTGTCGATCAGGGAGACATCGGTTGAGCCGTACCTGGACGCGGACGGGGAGCAGGCACTCAGAGCCCTGATCGTTGTGGAGGGCGCGGGCGAAGGCGGCTGGCCGGCCGAATTGACGCACGCGCTTCGCCGGCAGGCGAATCGGCTCGCGGCCGAAAAGAATCTCGACGAATACGTATATGTGACGCTCTTCACCGAGCAGGAGTTCCAGGATCGGGAGCGTGTGGACGACATGGCGGAGTACGACAGCACGACCGTCATCGATCGCGCTCTAAGCGAAGACCAGCAGGACGGGCAGTGAGGCGAGACTTCAAGGCAGAAGACCACCTCCACCTCGCCGACACGCTTGCCGGTCGTACGGCAGGTCGTGGCCGTCCTCGTACCGCTTACCTCAGGCGTGCGACGTCTACCGCGTACTACGCGCTCTTCTACGAGCTTGTGCAACATGGTGCCCGGAGGGCGGCTCGAACCGGTCCGGTGGAGCATCAGCAGGCTATCGGCCGGTGGTACGCCCACGGCAACTTCAAGAAGGCGGCTCGCTGGGTGGAGGATGCCACATCTGGTCGTACGCCTCCAGCCGTGGTGAGACTCCTCCTGGTCGACCCCGCCACTGGAGCAGTGCCTCTGGATCTCGAGGTGTTGGCCAGCGCGTTCAGCGAGCTTCAGGAGGCCCGGCACGGGGCTGACTATGACCCCGCGTTTGACGCGACTCGCTCCGGAGCACTTGGTCATGTCAACACCGCCCGAGCGGGGATCGACGCGATTCGGCGCATGGACAAGGCGAATCTGCACCAGTTTGACATGTTCCTACTTCTTGCTCTCGGGGGCGACAAAATGCTCCGTAACAGCTGATTCGTCCCCCTGCTTGTCACGTGGAGAAGCACGTGTCACGCATGATCCGCGAACTCGACGACGAGATCTTCATCGAGTACGGATGTTCGCATCGAGGGCATCGTGATCCCGTCGGGGACCTTGACGTCATACGCCTGCATTCGGCCTCCTCGCCGGGCGAGGATCTCGGCCAGCGGGGTTCCCGGCGGGCATCGGTCTGATCGGATCTGTTCGGCCTCGGCGTGTGCATACGCTGCCAGTCTTCGCTGTCCTGTGCCGCTCTGGTGGCGATGCGCCACCAGCCGGTGAGGAAGTACGGTCACAGGCGCCGTGCGTTGAGGTTCATTTCTCCGTTGTTGAAGTCCGGCGATAAGGACGTAATGGCGGATCGTTCGGGTCTCCGTTGATACGTTTCCCCGGCGGCTTCTTCTTGTCGTGCTTCTTCCTTTAAAAACGCCTGCGAACCATTCGGTGTTCGCTACGACATCCGGAGAGCCGATGCCCGATCCGCACACTCCGTCAGACCCGTCGCCCCCGCCGGTGAAGACGCGTATGCCCGCCGAGGTGAAGGCCGCCATGCTGCTCATGTGGCTTCAGACGGCCCTTGGAGTCGCGATGGTCTGCTTCACCCTTGCCCTCCTCGTGATGGGAGGGCTGCCCAGCCTGGATGCCATGCCCTGGTTCTTCTACCTGTTCTTCGCGTCCCTGGTGCTGATGGGCCCGCTGTCTGCCCTCTTCGGCCTGCGGTGGCGGTGGGCCTGGAAAGCGGCCGCCGTGGTCGAGGGGATCTCGGTCCTGGAGTACGGCTACGCCACGTTCATGATGTTCGGCGTGTTCAGCATCATGGCGATCGGCCTCGGGCTGGCCGTTCTCGTGCTTTTCCTCCTGTTTCGTAGTGATACGTTCCGCTGGTTCGAGCGGTAGGAGGCGCAAAGTCGGCCCGGCCCGCCGTTGGCGGGCCGGGCCGGCGGTTTTTCGCGGCCTGGCTGACCGGACCGACTGAGGTTCGGGAGAAGCTGAAATTTTCGTTATTTCCGGCATGAAATCATTTTTGCGAGGATCGCATAACCCGAATGTCTGATTGGAGAAACTTCAACGCCAGATCTTGATCCTGTAGGGCCTTGCATGAGACTCTGACGCATTGTGGCGGCGAATGCGACTGTGGAGTTGGAAGCGGCGTTGTCGCGCCTTACGCAGCTCGGTCAGAGCCATGCGTCGGCCCTGGATTCATGTATGCGTTATATGGCGGCGAACGCGTGGGTCGGTGGGGGAGCCCCGGCCTTCGCCCAGGCGCTCGCGGCTCGCCGTGCGAGCCTTCAACTGGCCTTCCAGTCGGCGGCCGAGCAGATCGCGCGGCGGATCAGGCAGCTCGGTGGTCAGGCGCGGGTGCCGACGTTCTCGACGTCGGTGAGCGTGGCGGCGGCGCAGCCGTCATCCTTCTCCGGGATGGACGTCACCGCCATGGGCCGCCTGGTCGCCGATCTCCAGCGGGCGGGCCAGGAGTTACCCCAGGCTGGGCAGCGGCTCGCCGCCGAGCTGTCGGCCCTGTGCATCTCCTCGCCTTCCGCGCGGCAGGTCGGCGACGCCGGGGTCTGGGCGGAGGAGCAGGTGGGCGACCTGCGGCAACGGCTGGCCGTGATCCAGCAGACCCACGACATCGGTACGGCCTCACAGGCGACGGCCGCCTTCGGGCTGTTCGGCGGCCACGCACCGGACGCTAACGGGGTCGGGAAGCTGACGGTCGCCGCGGCCGGTGGGGACGTCGCGGCGTTGAAGGCGCTGGTGGACCTGCAGCGGACCGGCAGGGACACGACCCTGGCGGGGCGGCTCAGCGTGTGGTGGCGGCAGCTCGGCCCGCTGGCCCAAGGGCAGCTGATGAACGCCTCCCCGAGCCTGGTCGGCAGCCTGAACGGTCTTCCGGCCGTGGACAGGGACCGGGCCAACCGGGCGTATCTCGCCGCGCAGAAGGCCGCGATTCCGTTGGAGATACAGCGGCTTCGTGCCTCCTCGGTCGGGCTGGGGGCGGAGACGAAGAAGCTGAGCGACCAGATGGCGGGAATCCGCGACCCCTATCAGAAGTACGGTCTCAGCCAGAGGCTGGAACGACTGCGCGAGTCCTCGGCGAGGCTGGAGGAGGCCATCAAGGAGCAGGAGCTGAAGATGCGCCAGCTCGTCGCCGTGGAGAAGGGGATGGCACGGGGTGGGCAGAACGGCCGCCCCTCGGCGCTTCTACTGCAGTTGGAGCTGGGTGGCCTGGGCAAGACCATCGTCTCGTTCGGAAACCCTGATGAGGCCGACAACGTGGCCGTCTATGTTCCCGGCACCGGCACCAACCTGGAGGGGTTTGGGGGTGCCGACTCTGAACGAGCCGCTGTCACCTGGGATCAGGCGAACAGGTTCGCGCTGACCAAGAAGGTCGCCTCCATCGCCTGGCTCGGCTACGAGGCTCCGCAGTGGGGGGAAAAGCTTTTAGTTTATGACGAGACGCCCTTACTTCCTTTTGCGGCCTGGAAAGGCGGTCCGTTGCTGGCCGGCTTCGCAGATGGTTTGCATGCCGCACACAGGCCGACCCGCGAAGCCCGGCTCACCATCCTGGGGCACAGCTATGGCTCGACAACGGTCGGCGACGCCGCGCAACTACGTCCCCATTCCTTCGCGGATCAATTGATCTTCGCGGGTAGCCCAGGTGGAAGTGCGAGGAAGGCGAAAGAGTTGGGAGTCGGCTCGGTATGGGTGGGGGAGGCTCCTAACGATCTAGTAGGGGATGTGGGCACCTTGGTTCCGTTTCTTGGGGCCGACCCGAGTGAACCGAGGTTCGGCGCTAGACAGTTTTATGTTCCGGACACCGGAGATTTCGCAGGCAACTTCAAGGCTCACTCCAGCTACTGGGACGATGAATCTGACTCGCTCGCCAACATCGGCTACCTGATCGATGGTAAATATGGTGACCTTGTGCCTTTCCCGGAGCCACCCGTATCTCCGTCTTCTTCGAGCCACCCCGCCCCCTCGCCGCACCTGCCAGCTGCGATGTCAGCCGGTGGGCCATCGCCTACCCCGCACCCCTCGCCTACGCCGACAGGTGAATAGATGTCCCGCCTCGCCGTGATTCTTGTCGTTGTTGTCGTCATCGTGACCGGTTGTACTGGAGGAAGCGCTGTGGACGGGCGAACGATGACCGAGGCCCAGGCGCTGGCTCGGGTGGAACAGATCATCAAGGAAACGGTTGCCGTTGTCCGGCCGGAGCCTCGCCTTGACCTTTATGCTCCCAGCCTCAACTCCAACATGTGCCTGGATCCAACCGACGGCGGATCGGAAGATCGGATCGTGGTGAATCGCTCCTACTATCTCCGGGGCATCCCTCAGGGCAAGATTTCCGAAGTCGTCGGTCAGATTAAAAAGCACTGGGAGCAGCAGGGGTACTACATCTCGGGAGTTTCCGCCAACGGCCGAAACATGACAGGGCGCTCTCGGCCTGACGACTTCCTGCTCTCGCTGCTGTCCGCCTATGACGGTGACGACGTAGTGCTCAGCATGGGGGCTTCGTCGCCTTGCATCTGGCCCGACGGCACCCCTGAGCCCTCATCCAGCGGCTGACCCTTACCCCGCCGTCCTCTACCTCTGTCCTTCGAACACCTTCCGTCCTTTGGGCGCTCCTCTCCGACCAATCGCCCTCGAAGTGCCCGCTTGGGGAAAAATGTTCGGAACGTTCCATAAATACCCCCCATCGTCCGGTGGCTTCTGTTTCAATTGGGGGCTCTGAAGTTTCCCGTCCGAGAAACCCGAGAATCCCCAGAACCGAAGGACCGGTGATCGTGTCCCCCGTGCATCACGAGAAGGTCTTCGAGGACGCCATCGAGTCGGCTCTGCTCAGAGCGGGCTGGCTCAAGGGCGCGAACAGCCTCTACGACTACGCCCTCGGGCTGAACCCCGACGAGCTGCTCGGCTTCGTGCGGGCGACGCAGCCGAAGGAGTGGCAGCGGCTGGTCACCGCGCAGGCCGGGGACGAGGCGGGGGCCGCGCGGCGGCTGGCGGACCGGGTGGCGAAGGCGATCGACAACGAGGGTGCCCTGGAGGTGCTCCGGCACGGGGTGAAGGACCGGGGGATCACCTTCAGGCTGGCTTACTTCCGGCCCGCGCACACCATCGCCGCCGACGCGCTGGAGCCGTACGGCAAGAATGTCCTCAGCGTCGTCCGCCAGTTCCGCTACTCGGCGAAGACGGCCGACGCCTTGGACCTGGCGCTGTTCGTCAACGGGATTCCGGTCGCCACGGCCGAGTTGAAGAACCCGCTCACCGGCCAGACCGTCGAGGACGCCAAGCGGCAGTACCGCGAGGACCGCGACCCGAAGGAACTGGTCTTCGCCAGGCGCGCGCTCGTCCACTTCGCCGTGGACCCGGACCTGGTGTCCGTCACCACCCGGCTGTCGGGGAAGAGCACGCGCTTCCTGCCGTTCAACATGGGCACGGCGGGCGCGGGAAACGCGGGCGGCGCGGGCAACCCCGGCACCCCGTCCGGCGGCGCCTATCCGACCGCCTATCTGTGGGAGCGGATCTGGCACCCGGACACCTGGCTGGACCTGCTCAAGCGGTTCCTGCACGTCGACGACGAGGACGTGAAGAAGGGCAAGGGACGCAAGCCGTCCCCCGGCAAGGCCCACCGGCTGCCGCTGATCTTTCCCCGGTTCCATCAGTGGCACGCCGTACAGGCCATGACCGCGCACGCCAAGCGGCACGGTGCCGGCCACAACTACCTCATCCAGCACTCGGCCGGGTCGGGCAAGTCGAACACGATCGCCTGGCTGGCGCACGCGCTGTCCAACCTGCACACCCCGGACGGATTCGCGGAGATCGACGAGGCGGCGCTGGCCAGGGGGTATCAGCCGAACCAGCCGGTCTTCGACAAGGTCATCGTGATCACCGACCGGGTGGTCCTGGACCGGCAGCTCCAGGAGACGATCTACCAGTTCGAGCACACGCCGGGTGTGGTCCAGCGGATCGACCAGCACTCCGACCAGCTCGCCGACGCGCTGCGGGGCGAGACCGCCAAGGTCGTCATCACCACGCTGCAGAAGTTCCCCTACGTCCTGCAGAAGGTCGAGGGTCTGCGCGGCAAGCGGTTCGCGGTGGTCGTGGACGAGGCGCACTCGTCGCAGTCGGGGGAGGGGTCGGCGGCGCTGAAGCGGGTGCTGCTCAAGCTCGGCAGTGACGACATCGACGAGGACGGGGACCTGCTGACCGCGAGCGCGCTCGCCCGGGGCAGGCACGACAACCTCTCCTACTTCGCGTTCACCGCGACGCCGAAGAGCAAGACACTCAACCTGTTCGGTGTGCCCGGCGAGGACGGCAAGCCGCGCGCCTTCCATGTCTACTCGATGCGGCAGGCGATCGAGGAGGGCTTCATCCTCGACGTGCTGAAGAACTACGTCACCTACAAGACGTTCTGGCGGCTGATCAGCACCGAGCCCGACGACCGCGAGGTCGACAAGCGCAAGGGGCAGGCACTGCTCGCCCAGTTCGCCGCGCTGCACCCCACCAGCATGAAGCAGCGGGCGCAGATCATCGTTGAGCACTTCCGACGGCATACCGCCCCGCAGCTGGGCGGGCGGGCCAAGGCGATGGTCGTCACGCGCAGACGTGAGCACGCCGTACGGCTCGGTCAGGCGATCCGCGACTACGTCGAGGTCTGCGGCTACGCCGACTGCGGCACGCTGATCGCCTTCTCGCAGACCCTTGAGGTCGACGGGACGGAATACACCGAGTCCAGGCTCAACGGGTTCAGCGAGAGGGAGTTGCCGGAACGGTACGGCTACTGCCGTGCCGACGACTCCTCGCCGAACGCCGCGGAGAAGGCGGAATATCGGATCCTGGTCGTCGCCGACAAGTATCAGACGGGGTTCGACCAGCCGCTGCTGACCACGATGTATGTGGACAAGCCGCTGGCCGGTGTGGCCGCCGTGCAGACGCTGTCCCGGTTGAACCGTACGCACCGGCTCAAGTCGCAGGGCGACGTGTTCGTGCTCGACTTCGCCAACGAGGCCGAGGACATTCAGGCGGCGTTCAAGCCGTACTACGAAGCCACGGCCACCGAGCAGATCGACCCGAACCTGCTGTACACGCGGGCGTCGGCCGTGCTCGGGCACGCCCTCCTGGTGGAGTCGGAGATGCAGGCCCTCGCCGAGGGATACCTGCGGGCCGAGCGGACGTCGGTGACGCAGCGTGACCTGGAGAAGGCCCACGCGGAGCTCTACCGGTTGACCGGGCCGGCGGTGGCGCGCTTCGCCGAGCGGCAGAGGGAGGACCTGGAGAACAACGGGGACGCGGCCGAGGAGTTCCGTGGTGACCTGCGTGGATACGTGCGCCTGTACGGCTTCCTGTCGCAGATCGTGCCCTATGTGGATCCCGAGCTGGAGCGGCTGTACCTGTTCGGCCGGTTCCTGCTGAACCGGCTGCCGCGCCGGGAGGACCCGGCCGTGGACGTCGGTGAGGTCGACCTCACCCACCTGAAGATCAGCCGGACCGGTGAGCACGACCTCAGCCTGCGTGGCGAGGGGGAGGTGACGATCCCCGGCCCGACCGGCGGTGGTGGCGCGGCACCCGAGCCGGAACTGACGTCGCTGCGCGATCTGATCGCCGCGCTCAACGACAAGTACGGCCTGGGGCTGTCGGAGGCCGACCAGATCTGGGTGGAGCAGCAGCTCCAGGAGGCGGCGCGCAACGACTCGCTCAAGGCCGCCGCCCTGGTCAACGACGAGGCCAACTTCGGCGAGGTCTTCGCCGACCACCTGGAGAAGGTCGTCGTCGACCGGCACACCGGCAACACCGGCCTCGTGCAGCGGTTCTACGACGACTCGTTGTTCCGGTCGCGGATCACCGAGATCGGGCGCAGGCAGGTCTACAAGATGATCCGCGACAGTGAGGGGCTGGAGTGATCACCCTTCATAGAGGACACTGGGTCCTCGCGATCTTTCTGGGGTAGGCCAGGGTGAAACAAGGCGACGTCATCGGCGGCCGGTACGAGCTGGTCGACTATCTCGGCCGGGGCGGCTACGGCGAGGTCTGGAAGGGCTTCGATCAGTCGCTGGACCGGCATGTCGCCGCCAAGTTCATCCGTTCCGACAGGTTTCCCACCCCCGAGCTGCGTGAGGAGGCTGAGCAGCGCTTCCGGCGCGAGGCCCGCGTCACCGCGCGGATCCAGCATCCCGGGGTGCCGATCATCCATGACATCGGCACCCACGACGGCGATCTCTACCTGGTGATGCAGCTCGTCGAGGGCTTCCGGATCGACGACCTGATCGCACACCACCGGCCCCTCCCGGTCGCCTGGGCGGCGGCGATCGCCGCCCAGATCTGCGCGGTGCTGACGGTCGCGCACGCCGAATCGCTCATCCACCGCGACCTCAAGCCGACCAACCTGGTTCTCTGCCCCGACGGCACGGTCAAGGTCCTCGACTTCGGCATCGTGGCCGTGCTGGGTTCGGCGGACATCACCCAGATCACGCGGGTCGGCGAGGGGGTCGGCACGCCGTACTACATGTCGCCCGAGCTGGCGGTCACCGGGGCGGCCAGCCCGCAGAGTGACCTCTACGCGCTCGGCTGCGTGCTGCACGAGCTGCTGGCCGGTTCGCGGGTCTTCCAATCCGCGCACACCGTCGCCGAGATCAGCCGGCACTATTCGGAGGTGCCGGCGCCGTTGAGGTCGCTCCGCCGCGACGTGCCCGGCGAGATCGAGCGACTCGTCCTGGATCTGCTGGCCAAGAACGTCGCCGACCGGCCCTCGGGCGCGGCGGAGGTGTACGAGCGGCTGCTGCCGTTCGTGGTCGCCCTCCCGCCGCTGCCGGGAACGACCGCCGCGGCCCCCTTCCCCGATCCGCTGCGGATGTATGCCACCGTCGTGGAGCGGATCGCGGAGACCGCTCTCGTCGGTCCTCGCGTTCCGGCGCAGCGCCCGGAAGCCACGCGGAGGCTTTCGGAGGCGGAACTCCTCGCGGCGAACGACCGCGCGGAGGAACTCGCCGTCCAAGGGCGTTTCAGCCAGGCGATCGAACTACTGGAAGGCGCGATCATCGGGGCACGGGACGTGCTGCCCCGGGAACACCCGGTGATCTTCGCCCTCCGTATGCGGCTGGCCGACTCGCGCTTCGCCGCCAGGGACTACCGGCAGGCGGCGGCGGAGTATGACAAGCTCCTTCCCCAGCTGGCGGGGATGCTCGGAGCCGTGCACCCCGCGGTGCTGGGTTGCCGCCTCAACCAGGCACTCTGCTCGGCGGCGCTCAGGCAGCACGAGATCGCGCTCTCGCGGATGAGCGAGCTGCTCGATGACGCGCGACCGGCGCTGGGCGACCGTGACCCGTTCACACTGGAGCTACGGCGGGAGTTCGGCAAACTTCTCGCCCAGCTCGGCGACCATGAGCGGGCACGTCCGGAGTTCCGTTCCCTGCTCCCCGACATGGTGACCGTTTACGGTGCCGACCATCCCGAGACGCGGCATGTCCGTGATCTCCTGGAGAACCTCGACCGCTTCCTGGAGTGAAGGCCCACCGCGAGGAACGGATGTCCTCACCGGGAGTGGAGACGGCAGAGCGTACGGCTGCGCCTGCGGCACCGGGCCGGGCCGCCTGGACGAACTGGACCAGACGTTCGAACGGCTCCGCCAGGAGGCCTACGGCGTGTGCGAGAGCTGCGGGCGGCCCGTCGCCGTCGAGCGCCTCCGGGCCCGCCCGGCCGCGCGCACCTGTATCGAATGCGCGGCCGGGACGCGATGAGACGGATCTTTGAAGCAGACCTCTCTGTTGACTTCTATGCAACGACGGCGTTCAGCTTCGGAGCTGATCGATCTCGGGGCGGAAGATCGCAGGTCCCGCGCTGGCCGAGGTCGGAGCAACGATCAGTGTGGACAGCATGGAGAGGAAGTCAGACTGTAACAGCACTGCGAATCGTTCGCCGCGCTGTTCGTGACCGACCGCGTCGCGCGGTGCACGCAGGCGATATACGTCACCACGCATCGGCGTCACCGAGCTCCCTCCGGATGGCACGGATCTCGGCAAGGTCGTCCGGGTCGTTGCCCAACCTCTCCGCGTCGGTGCGTGCCTGATCCATCCAGCGGAGTCGTCCTGCGATGTGGATCGCTTCGCGGATCACATCGGTGGTGGACCTGCCGTCGGAGGTCAGCTCGGAGAGAACTCTCTCGGTGTCAGAGTCGATTTCAACAGTCAGCACGCCCATATCTTCACTGTACGACGAGAGGCCCCGCAGGCCTTTGAGTGAATTGCGTGATCGATCTGTCGCGTTCCGTGATCGCGTGCGGGCGGCTCGGTGACAGACGTCAAAAGGGGGCGTCTCTCGCGTACGGGCCGGTCAGCGGGAGCGGCGGGTGCCGTTTCCGCGCGGGGTCTTGACCGGCTGGGGGGCCGCTCGCGGGACGCTCTGCATCGCGTCGATTCTGGCGTGCAGGCGGGCGAGCTCGTTCAGGACGGTGGTGAGCTGGTCCTCGGTCCGTTGCTCCTCGGCGGAGGTGTTCTGGTCGTCCATGGCGTTGACCACGACGGCGATGAACAGGTTGAGCACCACATAGGAGGCCATCAGGATGTAACCCACGAAGAAGAGCCACGCCCAGGGCTTCTCGGCCATGACCTCCTCGGCGATGTCCGGCCAGGCCTCGCCGGTCATGATCTGGAACAGCGTGAACAGCGACGTGGGCAGTTCGTCGAAGTACTTGGGGACGAGCTCACCGAACAGCTGGGTCGCCATGACCGCCGAGACGTACATGACCAGGACCAGCAGGCCGATGATCGCCCCCATCCCGGGCATGGCCGCGAACAGCGCGCCGACGACCTTGCGCATGCTGGGAACCGCCGCGACCAGGCGCAGGGCCCGCATGATCCGCAGTGTCCGCAGCACCGAGGTCGGGCCGGACGCCGGGATCAGCGCGATGACCACGATGATCGCGTCGAACCAGTTCCACGGGTCCTTGAAGAATTTGCCCCGATAGGCGTACAGCCGGGCGACGAGCTCGACGGTGAAGACCGCCAGGGCGACCCGGTCGACGACGTGCAGGAACCCGCCTATCCGGTCCGTCAGGTAGGACGAGGTCTCGCAGCCGATCGTGATCGCGTTGATCACGATAACGGCTATGACGGCCCGCTGGAAAAGCCGGGTTTCGAGGAAGGAACGGACGCGTGCTCGCCCTGGCAAGGGTGTGCTCCTGGAGGGGGGAAGATTCAAATGCCGACCATCGTAGGCCGCCGCGCGGAATCGCTCCCGGGCGCCCTCGGACATACGGCACCCGCCGCGGGAGAAGGCGGAGCACCGGCCTCGGTGAAGAAGCCGCCGACCGTCTCTGCTGCCGCCTGACGGCGTCGCGGAATCGGGAGAGAAGACCTCCGCTGGTGTTACCGCCCGACGGCGTCGCGGAGCCGGGAGAGAAGGCCTCTGGGGGCGGGCGGGGCGGCCTGGGCGAAAGCTCTGTCGACCTCGGCGGTGAAGAAGTCCTCGCCTTCGTCGCCCTGGGTCACCTGGACGCGCACCGACCGGACCTTCTGCCAGAACAGGTAGATGTCCCGGCTCTCCATCAGATGGCTGAGCGCGCCGCGCAGCTCGGCCAGCTCGATGGTCCGGGTCTCGTAGGCCACCTTCTGCAGGTTGAGGATCAGGTTGCAGTAGTGGTCCTTCTTCGTCACCCCGGCCCCCGATGACATCTGCGGCCAGACCTGCCGCAGCTCGGGGTCGTCGATCGCCATCCGGATCAGGCCGGTGTGCAGCTCGCGTAGCGCGATCTCGCTGCTCCGCTGCTGCTCCTCCCTCGCGATGGTCAGCTCCTCACGCTGGTTCCGCAGTTCGCGCCCCTGGAGGAAAAGGGTGAGGGCGATGCCGATGAACGCGACACCCGAGAAGAAGACCCCGATCGGTGACAGCGCCTCACCGATCTTGGACCAGCGGTCAAGCGTCGTCGCGTCGGTGCGGAACAGCAGAACCGTGGGTACGGCGAGCCCCGCCGTCACCAGCGCGATGCCGATTGTCGGAGCGGAGAAAACGGCGAATGTTCTCAACCACTGGCGGCGATCCATTATCGGAACGTATCCGGGGGGCGCGTCCTCGTCCACACCTCGCGTCACACGGCCGCCAGGAACTCCTCGAACGGTACGGCCCGCCGCCGGAGCGCGATCGCCTTATTCTCCAGTGAGGTTATGACGGCGGGATCCTGCGTCATCCATCCACCGGATTGGAGGCCGATATCTCCGTAGTCATGGATCAATGCCGTGTGCCGGTCGAAGAGCAGAAAATCAAAGTGCTCCTCGTCGGGAAGTCGCATGCTCGGGGCGCAGCGCACTATTTCAATGGCCTCGCCCATCTCGGCCCGGATCCGATAGGCGATCAGCTCGTAGTCGAGATAGGGCGTCAGCGGTTCCTGGATCAGGCGGATCCGCGCGTAGTCGATCCCTTTCCTCTCGACGTCCTCGTAGAGCGACCTCTCGGTCTCCGACTCCTGCCGCAGCAGCCTCCGGGCCTCCTGGACGTCGCCCCGCTCGTGCGCGGCCTGGGACGTGGTGACCTCGCGCTCCCGGTAGCTCTGCCAGCACTCAAGCTTGAGGAACCGCGACTCCGTCCGCGACCAGGCTTCCAGGAAGCATGCTCCGAACTCGTCGAGGTTCAGCCTTCTGCCTGATTTCGTTGCCCATTGTGGGGGACGCATCTACTGCTCCGGAATGTCGCTCTTCGCCGAGATCAGCGTGGCGCGTGAGATTTTCACGATCCGCTCATCCGTGGCGCACCTTGCGTCAGGCAACGGATTTATGCCGATCTGATCGGTGATATCGGTCCCGATGACGGCGAAGTCTCCGTCATCCAACTCGATGATATCCGGCGACCCCGTCGCGGCGGTCGTGTCGCCACGCTCTTGCGGAGTCTTGCCCAGCCGCCGAACAGCCTTCATCTGGCCCTCACTCCCGATTCAAGAGCATCAATCCCTCTCTATCATTTACAAATTTAAATCGCAAGAAAGTATTATTTAGTTGAAATATTGCGATGAATAATAGTGTGTCCTAATTTGGCGAAGGCGACCTGGCGGGGCCGGTCCGGGGCGAGTGGGCCGGCCCGCCCCGATCCGGCAGTCCGGGTGAGGTCGCGGAACCCGGACCGGGGCCCGCCATACGGGGTGGCCCTCGGCGGCGGGTCCGCACCGTGCCTCGGGTCAGGCGACGTAACGGCAGATCAGCGCCTCGGTGGGATGGCGGAAGGCGCCTACCACCACCCGTGCCGGCTCGTGGTAGGCGCACGCGGAGAGCGGGTTCGCCGGGGTGGCCGTTCCCGAGTTCCGCAGGCAGACGTAGCCTGTGGTCCTGTAGAGAGCCACGATCGTCTGCGGATCGATATGCGTTATGCAGTAGCCGGCTCCCGATACCGGCCCGTAGACGATGTCGACTGTGCTGGCCGGTGCCGTCCTGATGGTCACTGTGGCGGCCTGCGTCGGAGTCGCCGTGAGCGCGCCGGCCAGCAGTGCGCCGGCGCCCAGGGCGAGAATGCGACGAAGCATGGGAAACCTCCTTGATGGCAGGGGAGTGCTTACGGCCTGTCCGGTGTGGCGGCGGCCTCAAGGCGGCACGAATGAATGGCCTTGAGTTGGAACTGCTTCGGATGGGTGCGTGCCACGCCGCGTCGGCCAGGGAAAACAAGGGGGCTGGACCTGCTTCTCGCAGTATTAAATAGGAAACCTTCCTATGCAATACCGTGTTTCCGCTGACCGCTGACCGCTGACCGCTGACCGCTGACCGCTGACCGCTGACCGCTCACCGGCCCTGGGCCAGGCCGCCCCTCTCGCCTTCTCGCCTCCAGAGCCGGGCGGCCCGCTTCCGCCTCCTGGTTCCCGTCACGGGCACGGTGTCCGTGACACGCCGTCGAGGAGGAATCGCCTGGCCTCGGGGGCGGTGAGGTCGCGGCCGACGATTTCGCAGATCTGGGTGAGGGCGGTCGACACGTCCGTCGTCCATGCGAGCACGCGGCCGTTCATATAGGCGGCGAGGACCTTGTCGCCTGCCGGGGTCAGGGTGATGTCGAGCACCTGGTCGCCCGGCATGGGGAGCAGGGCGAGCTGGAGTCCGCGGTTCACGTCCCACAGGATGATGTTGCCGTTGACGTCGCTGGAGACGAGGGTGCGGCCGTCGGATGTGAAGAGGACCCGGCTCGCTCCGATCGGATGTCCGGTGAGGACGTGGACGGCCTTCCGGGTTTTCACGTCCCACAGGATGATCCGGCCGTCCAGCCCGGCCGAGGCCAGGATGTCGCCGTGCGGCGAGAACGCCAGGCCGGACGCGGTGTTGAAGTGTCCGCTGAGCTTGCCGATCAGCTTGCCGGTGGCCGTGTCCCAGAGCCAGATGTCGAGGTCGCCGGCGCCCGCGGCGAGGATCCGCCCGTCCGGGCTGAACGCGACGGAGTCGTAAAGGTCCCGGCCGGAGCCGACGCTGGTCGCCTTGCGGGTGGTGGTGTCCCACAGTACGACTCCGTCGGCGCCCCCGGCGGCCAGGCTCCGGCCGTCGGGACTGAACGCGAGACCCGCCACGCGCACCGGCGCCTTCGGCAGCCGGGTGGCCGTGGACTCCGTCGGATCGTTGAGCCACACCTCGTTGCGGGTGGCGATCGCGATCTGGTTTCTCTCCCGGCTGGTGACGACGCGGGTGACCGGAGCCCCGCCCGGGATGCGAAGCTCCTCGGTGTCCTCGGGGTCGGTGAGCGAGACGACGGTGAGCACGCCCTCGCTGCCGCCGCTGATCAGCTTCTTCCCGTCCGGATTGATGGCCACGGCCCGGGCGGCGCCGCCGGGGGCGCTCATCGGGGCGCCGAGCGGGTCCCACAGGATGACGTTGCCGTCCCACGCCGCGGTGTAGAGGGTCCGGGAGTCCTTGCTGGGCGCTATCGCCGTCACCGGGCCGGTGTGTGCCTCGTAGCGGCCGAGGATGTCCTCGTCGGCGAGGTCCCACAGCAGCACCCGGGTGTCGGCTCCGCCGGTGGCCAGCAGACCCCCGCTGTGGCCGAGGAAGGCAAGCGCGTGGACGGGGGTGTAGTGGCCGTTGAGGCGATGGACCACCCGGCGGGTCCGCACATCCCACACGACCGCGCCCCCGATCGTGTCCCGGTAGGTGCCGGCGGCGACGAACCGGCCGTCCGGGCTGAAGGCGACCGGTGTGAATCTTCCGGGCTGGCCGGGGACCGTCAGCGTGGTCGTCGCCTTGCTCTGCACGGCCGTCTCGCCCGGCCGCCACAGTTTGACCGTGCCGTCGGCGGCCGCCGAGGCGAGCATGTCGGCCTTCCCGTTGAACGCCAGGCCGGTCACGGTCCCCCGGTGCCCCTTGATCAGGGCGAACGGCCGGCTGCCCTCCAGATCCCACACCACGATCCGGCCCTCGTCGTCACCGGCCGCCAGCAGGAAGTTCCCGCTGGCCGCCAGTGAGAAGACGTTCGATCGGTACCCGTCGACGCTGAGTGTCGCGACGCGGCGGCCGTCGCGCACGTCCCATACGGACAGCGCGCCGTCCGCGCCGCCGACCGCCAGCCGCCGGCTGTCGGCGGTGAAGGCGAGGGCATGGGGCGTCTTGACGCCGGTCTCCAGCGTGCGGAGCCGGGTACGGCCGGCGGGATCCCACAGCACGACCCGGCCGTCGCTCCTCGCGGTGGCCAGCACCTCGCCGTCCGGGCTGACCTTCATGTCGTTGATCTTCGTGCCGTCCGGGTCGGAGAGGAACGCCCGGATGGACCGCCACTGCCCGGCCTTGGCGAGCAGGGCCGCCCTGGCCTCCTCGGTCGGTTCGGTTCTCCACGCCGCCGCGCTCAGCAACATCGACAGCTGCGGGTTCGCGCGTGCCTGCCCTTCGGCCCGGGTGGCGAGATAGCGCGAGAGCGCCACAGCCGCCTCGTGCTCGGCGCGTGTCTGCTGGGTGCGGGCGACCCCGGTCTGCTGACGGGCGATCAGACCCAGGCCGCCGGCCACGAGGGCCAGCACGAGCAGTACGGCCGCGGCCGACCACGCCGTGCGCAGAGCACGCCGATGCTGGCGGATGTCCTCCCCGACCAGGTCGCTTTTGGGACGGCCGTGGACGGCCGCGCCAAGAGTGGCGACGCCGTCCTGGAACCGGGCCTCGTCATCCCGGTTCATGGCCCGCGGCTCGTTCGCGGGAATGCCGCGCAGGTCGGCCCAGAGCGGTGTCTCGGTGAAATACCCGGCGAGCTGTGCCGGTACGGCGTTTGTCACGTTCCAGTCGAAGTCGCCGTCTTCCTCGCGCCACAGCACCGTGCCGTCGGTGATCGCCATCAGCAGCGTCTGCGGGCTGCGGTGCTCGCGCCACCAGGCCACTTCCCGGGCGACCCATATCGAGGCGGCGGCATCGGGCGAGGCGAGCAGGATCAGATACCGGGACTTCGTGAGGGCGTCTTCCAGCTTGACCCAGAGCTGCGGATCGGCGGCCAGGTCCGAGGGGGCGCAGAACACCCGTAAGGCGCGGCGGCGATACCAGGGCCGGGCCAGCCGGTGCAGGGCCAGGCGCAGTCCGGGCGCGAGAACCGCGTCGGAGGCGGTGCTGTAGGAGATGAACGCGTCGTAGGAGAGGCCCTCCCCGTCCGGGTCCGCCGGAATCGCGCCCGAGTCCTCCGGGACGGCGCCGGCCCTCGGAGGCGGCTGTTCACTCATGCGGCATCCGCCGTTCCGGTGTCCTGGACGCCTGGGCCGTCGACGCCGGAGAGGGCCGGCCGGATCTCGGATTCACGCGGCCGGTCAGCGGTTCCGGCCGCTCAGGGCCGGGCATCCTCATCCGCCTGTCCGCAGTCACGGCCTCGAACAGAGTCACGGCCTTGAACAGGGGGAAAGCGACTTCGACTGAGCTCTCTACCATCGTCGGCCTCCGTCCGATGGCGACGCCTCCGCTTGGTGTGTCCTGTTGGTACATCTCCCCACCGGGGATAACGTTTCATTCGGTTCTTTCCCGAGGCCGTCGGTCCCCTGTGCCGGAAGTCGTCTCTTCGCAACGGGCGGTCCATCCCTGTCGCGGAAGGGGCGAGCCGCCTCCGTGCTCCTGGCGAGATCCGGCCAGGGAACGGGAGAAGCGCCCGCCTCTCCCGCGCACGCGCGATGCGGTCTGCGGGATTGAGTTCGCTCGTGTCCCCAAGTCAGCCTCTCCCGCGCACGCGCGATGCGGTCTGGCTCGCGAGCAGGCCGGCGGCCGGTGCCGCGCGGAGGCCAGTGACCGGTCTCTCTTCGCGCGGAGGATCCTCGGCATTTTGTTAACGTTAACAAAGCGGCAGGGTGAGAAGTGAGCGCTAACAACGGAGAACGGTCAACAGTTAAGAACCTGATGCACCGCCCTGTCAACAGGGCGTTAAAAGGGCGTTTCGTGTGACCGGACCGTGACCGGGCGAGTCCTTGACGGAGGGCATTGTTAACGTTCACAGTCTTGCCCAAGCCGAGAAAAACCAGCCGGGAATCCCCGGCAGGAGACCCTCGGCAGGGAACCCCTGGCCGGGAAGCTCGACCGCGAAGGCCCGGCCGGGGGAGCTCGGCCGGGAAGCCGGAGCAGGGAAACGAGCCGGGAAAGTCAGAGCCGGGGATGTCGGAACAGGGAAAGCCGGAGCAGGGAAACGAACTGGGAAAGGGGCAACCTGTGGGATCGACCTCGGAGCGTCGCCCTCCCGTGATGGCCGATGTCGCCAGGGTGGCGGGTGTGTCACACCAGACGGTCTCCCGGGTGCTCAACGACCACCTGAACGTCCGCGCCGAGACCCGCATCCGGGTCCTGGCGGCGATCGACCAGTTGGGCTACCGCCGCAACTTCGTCGCCCGCGCCCTGGTGACCAGGCATTCGCGCAGGCTGGGTGTGGTCAGTTTCGACACCACGCTCTACGGCCCGGCCAGCACGGTCTACAGCATCGAGCAGGCGGCGAGGGCGGCGGGTTACTTCGTGAGCATCGTCAGCCTGCGGACCATCGACAGGGCGGGGGTGCGCGACGCGCTCGACTACCTCGCAGACCAGGGCGTGGACGGCATCGTCGTGGTCGCGCCGCAGCGCTCGGCCGCCCAGGCCCTCGACGACCTGCCCGCGGGTATGCCCGTCGTGGCCGTGGAGGGCGGGCACGCGGGGGACGTCTCCGTGGTCAGCGTCGACCAGGTCGCGGGCGCCAGGCTGGCCACCGAGCATCTCCTGGACCTGGGCCACGACACGGTCTGGCATGTCAGCGGCCCTTCGGACTGGCTGGAGGCCGAGGGGCGGATCGCCGGCTGGCGCGACGTCCTGACCGCCGCCGGACGTCCGGTCCCCGAACCGCTGGACGGCGACTGGAGCCCGCGTTCCGGCTACGTGGCGGGCCGGCGGCTGGCCGCGATGGCGGGCGACGTCACCGCGGTCTTCGTGGCCAACGACCAGATGGCGCTCGGAGTCCTGCGGGCGCTGACCGAGGAGGGGATACGGGTTCCCGAGCAGATGAGCGTCGTGGGTTTCGACGACATCCCGGAGTCGGAGTTCTTCTCCCCCCCGCTCACCACCGTCAGGCAGGACTTCGGGGCCGTGGGCAGGTGCAGCATCGAGGTGCTCCTGCGGCAGATCGAGGCGGACGGGCCGCTCGCGCGTGAACGTCACGTCGTGCCGGCCGAGTTCGTCGCCAGGGCCAGTGCCTCGCGCCGGCCGGACGGAGCCGTGCGGAACTAGCCATACCGAAATCAGCCGTACAGGACCAGCCGTACAGAAAATCAGCCGTACAGAAACAGCCGTGCAGGACTAGCCGTACAGATTCGTACCGGAACGGAAGCGGAGCCCGTGCGCAGGCGGAGAGCGCGCGCACGGGCGGAGCGGTGCAGAGAAGGAAAGCGGGAGAGCGCCGGATTCGCCGCGGTGATGTTAGCGCTCACAGCAAGAAAGGACCCCCCACCATGTTCAAGAGGATCTCGGCGCTGCTGCTGGCCGGCGCTGTCACGATGACGATGGCAGGATGCGGCGGCGACGGCGGTTCGGGCGGCTCCGCCGACGACGGCAAGATCACGATGGGATTCTCCCAGGTCGGCGCCGAGAGCGGCTGGCGCACCGCCAACACCAAGTCCGTCCAGGGGGCCGCGGCGGCCGCCGGAGTCACGCTGAAGTTCTCCGACGCGCAGCAGAAGCAGGAGAACCAGATCAAGGCCATCCGCTCCTACATCCAGCAGAAGGTGGACGTCATCGCCTTCTCGCCGGTCGTGGAGTCCGGCTGGGACACCGTGCTCAAGGAGGCCAAGAACGCCTCCATCCCGGTCATCCTCACCGACCGGGCCGTCGACTCCGCGGACACCAGCCTCTACAAGACCTTCCTCGGCTCGGACTTCGTCGAGGAGGGCCGTAAGGCCGGCACGTGGCTGACCGAGGAGTTCAAGGACTCCAAGGATCCGGTGAACATCGTCGAGCTGCAGGGCACCACCGGCTCGGCGCCGGCCAACGACCGCAAGGCGGGCTTCGCCGAGGTCATCGGGGCCGACCCCAAGTTCAAGGTGATCGCCTCGCAGACCGGCGACTTCACCCGCGCCAAGGGCAAGGAGGTCATGGAGGCCTTCCTGAAGGCCAACCCGGACATCGACGTGCTCTACGCGCACAACGACGACATGGGTCTCGGCGCGATCGAGGCGATCGAGGGCGCGGGCAAGGTGCCCGGCAAGGACATCAAGATCATCACGATCGACGCCGTCAAGGACGGCATGCAGGCCCTCGCCGACGGCAAGATCAGCTACATCGTCGAGTGCAGCCCGCTGCTCGGCCCCCAGCTGATGGACCTGGCCGCGAAGGCCGTCAAGGGGGAGAGCATCCCGGCCCGCGTCGTGACGGAGGAGACCACCTTCACGCAGGAGCAGGCCAAGGAAGCCCTGCCGAGCCGCCAGTACTGATCGACGACGGGCCGCTTCCCGGAGCGGCCCGTCTCCCATCGAGGAAGGCGGACGCCGCATGACCGCACCCGTCCCGATCCTGCGGATGCGCGGGATCAGCAAAGAGTTCCCCGGCGTGAAGGCACTGTCCGGCGTCGACTTCCGGCTGCTGCCGGGAGAGGTGCACGCGCTCATGGGGGAGAACGGCGCCGGGAAGTCGACCCTCATCAAGGTCCTCACCGGTGTCCACGACATCGACGCCGGAGAGATCGAACTGGGCGGCCGGAAGGTCGTCTTCGCCGGCCCGTCGGCCGCCCAGCAGGCCGGGATCAGCACCGTCTACCAGGAGGTCAACCTCTGCACGAACCTCTCGGTCGCGGAGAACATCCTCATCGGCCGCGAGCCGCGCCGCCTGGGCCGGATCCAGTGGGGCCGGACGCGCCGCCGGGCCGCCGAGCTGCTCGCCCGGCTGGAGCTCGACATCGACGTGTCGGCGCCGCTGTCGGCCTACTCGCCGGCCATGCAGCAGATGGTCGCGATCGCCAGGGCCGTGGACGTCTCGGCCCGGGTGCTGATCCTGGACGAGCCCACCTCCAGCCTGGACACCGGGGAGGTCGCCCAGCTCTTCCGGGTGATGCGCAAGCTCAAGGAGGAGGGCATCGCGATCCTGTTCGTCTCGCACTTCCTCGACCAGGTCTACGAGATCTCCGACCGCATGACGATCCTGCGCAACGGCCGGCTCGTGAGCGAGCACCTCACCGGCGAGCTCGGCCAGGTCGAGCTGGTCGGCAAGATGATCGGCCGCGAGCTCGCCGACCTGGAGAAGCTGGAGGGCAAGCCGCTCGCCCGGGAGACGGAAGCGCTGGTGGAGGCCGAGGATCTGGGCAGGGCCGGGGCCGTCGAACCGTTCACCCTCACCATCCACGAGGGCGAGGTCGTCGGCCTGGCCGGGCTGCTCGGCTCCGGGCGCACCGAGATCGCCCGTCTGCTGTTCGGCGCCGACCACGCGGGCACCGGCTCTCTCAAGATCGACGGCCGGCCGGTGAGCCTGCGCACCCCGCGGGCGGCCATGAACCACCGGATCGCCTTCTGCTCGGAGAACCGCCGCGCCGAGGGGCTCATCCCCGACCTCACCGTGCGGGAGAACCTCATCCTGGCCCTGCAGGCGGCACGCGGCTGGAGCAGACCGATCCCGCGCCGCAAGCAGGACGAGCTGGTCGATAAGTACATCTCCGCGCTGAAGATCAACCCGGCCGACCCCGAGCAGCTGATCAGGAACCTCAGCGGCGGCAACCAGCAGAAGGTGATGCTGGCCCGCTGGCTCATTCTCGAACCCCGCCTGCTCATCCTCGACGAGCCCACCCGGGGCATCGACGTCGGCGCCAAGGCCGAGATCCAGCGCCTGGTCGCCTCCCTGTCCGACGGCGGCATGGCCGTGCTGTTCATCTCCGCCGAGCTGGAGGAGGTGCTGCGGCTCAGCCACAAGATCGGTGTGCTGCGCGACCGCAGGCTGGTCGCCGAGCTGGACAACGACGACGACCTCACGACCGACGTCCTCATGGAGACGATCGCGAGCGGAGCCCGCGCATGAACGCCGTCCTCAGGCACCGGCTTCTGTGGCCCGCCGTCGTCCTGGCCGCGCTGCTGCTGACCAACCTGCTGTTCACCGGCACCTTCTTCGCCGTCCAGATGCGCGACGGCCACCTCTACGGCAGCCTGATCGACATCGTCAGGTTCGGCGCGCCGCTGATCCTCGTCGCGCTCGGCATGACGCTGGTCATCGCCACCGGTGGCATCGACCTGTCGGTCGGCTCGGTCGTGTCGATCTCCGGCGCCCTGGCCTGTCTGCGGATCAGCGGCATGGACGACCAGAACACCGTCTCCGGCGTGGTCGCGGCCGCCGGCCTCGGCCTCGTGCTCTCCCTGGCCCTCGGGGTGTGGAACGGCCTCCTCGTCGCGGGCGTCGGCATCCAGCCGATCATCGCGACACTGATCCTCATGGTCGCGGGACGCGGCCTGGCCCAGCTCATCACCGACGGCCAGATCATCACCGTCAACAGCGGTCCGTACAAGCTCATCGGCGGCGGCTACTGGCTCACGCTGCCGTTCGGCATCATCATCGTGCTGGCGGTCCTCGCGCTGACCGCGGTGCTCACCCGGCGCCTGGCCCTGGGCCTGCTCATCGAGTCGGTCGGCGGGAACGCGGAGGCCAGCCGTCTGGCGGGCATCCGCTCGCGTGGCGTGATCATCGCGGTCTACACGTTCGCCGCGCTGTGCGCGGGCGTCGCCGGGCTCATGATCAGTTCGAACGTCTCCAGCGCCGACGGCAACAACGCCGGTCTCTGGATCGAACTGGACGCCATCCTCGCCGTCGTCATCGGCGGCACCTCGCTGGCGGGGGGCCGGTTCTCGCTCGGCGGCACCGTGCTGGGCGCGCTCATCATCCAGACGCTGACCACCACGATCTACTCGATCGGCGTGCCTCCGGAGACGACGCTGCTGTTCAAGGCGCTCGTGGTCACCGTGGTGTGCCTGCTCCAGTCCCCGGCCTTCCGCGAGAAGGCATTCCACCGCCGCAGGCGCCCGGTGACGGCGCCCCCCGCGGCCGAGGAGAAGGTGAGGGTCCCGGCGTGAGCGTCCTTGTCGCCGGCCGCCGCGCGGTCCCGAGGAAGTACGTCCCGGTCCTGGTGACCGCCTGCCTGTTCGCCGCGATGTTCGCCGCCGGCGGCCTCCGCTACGACAGTTTCGCCACCGGTCAGGTCGTCCTCAACGTCTTCATCGACAACGCCTTCCTGCTCGTCGTCGCGGTCGGCATGACGTTCGTGATCCTCACCGGCGGCATCGACCTGTCGGTCGGCGCGGTGGTCGCGCTCTCGACGATGATCTCGGCGAGCCTCGTCACGGACCAGGGCTGGCCGTCGCCGGCGGTGATCCCGCTGGTGCTGGCCATCGGCGCGGCGCTCGGCTGGGCGATGGGCTGCATCATCCACTACTTCGAGATCCAGCCGTTCATCGTGACGCTGGCCGGGATGTTCCTGGCCAGGGGCCTGTGCTACACGATCGGCACCGACTCGATCTCCATCACCGACGAGACCTACACCGCCCTCGCCCAGGCCCGCGTCGACCTGCCGGGCGGCATGTCCGTCTCGCCGAGCGTGGTCATCGCGCTGGTGGTCGTCCTCGTCGCGGCCTACGTGCTGCACTACACCCGTCTGGGCCGCAATGTCTACGCGACCGGCGGGAGCGAGCAGTCGGCACTGCTCATGGGCCTGCCGGTGGCCAGGACGAAGATCGCGGTCTACACGATCAGCGGCTTCTGCTCGGCGCTCGGCGGCGTGCTGCTCTCCCTCTACATGCTGTCGGGGTACGGCCTGCACGCGGTCGGCATGGAGCTGGACGCGATCGCGGCGGTCGTCATCGGCGGCACGCTCCTGACCGGCGGCTCGGGCTACCTGCTCGGCACCGTGCTCGGCGTGCTCGTCCTGGGGCTGATCCAGACGATCATCAGCTTCGAGGGCACGCTCAGCTCCTGGTGGACCAAGATCTTCATCGGTCTGCTCCTGCTGGTCTTCATCCTGCTGCAGCGCCTCATCTCGGTGCGCCGCCGTACCTAGACCGTTCAGTGGTACGGCGGAGCCGCACCTGATCAGTGGAGATTGTGTGAACGTTGACAACGAACGCTACGTGGTCGGTGTCGACTTCGGCACGCTGTCGGGCCGCGCCGTCGTGGTGCGGGTGGCCGACGGCGCCGAGGCCGGCAGCGCCGTGCACGAGTACGCCCACCGCGTGATCGAGGACCGCCTCCCCGGCACCGGTGCGCGCCTCGGGGCGGACTGGGCGCTGCAGTCGCCGCAGGACTGGCGTGAGGTGCTGCGCAACGCGGTGCCGCAGGCGCTGGCCGTCTCGGGGGTCTCCGCGTCGCAGGTCATCGGCATCGGCACCGACTTCACCGCCTGCACCGTGCTGCCCGCCACCGCGCAGGGCCTTCCGCTGTGCGAGCTGCCGGAGCTGAGGGGCCGGCCGCACGCCTGGCCGAAGCTGTGGAAGCACCATTCGGCGCAGCCGTACGCCGACCGGATCAACGCCCTCGCCGAGCGGCGGGGCGAGAGCTGGCTGCCCCGCTACGGCGGCCGGATCTCCTCCGAATGGGAGTTCGCCAAGGGCCTCCAGGTCCTGGAGGAGGACCCCGAGGTGTATGGCAGGGCCGAGCGCTGGATCGAGGCCGCCGACTGGATCGTCTGGGAACTGACCGGCGTGGAGAGCCGCAACGTCTGCACCGCCGGCTACAAGGGCATCCACCAGGACGGCGCCTATCCCGGCGATGACTTCCTGGCCGAGCTCAATCCCGCCTTCGCCGGTTTCGCCGGCAAGCTCGGCCGGGAGCTGTCCCCCCTCGGCGGTCTGGCCGGCCGGCTGACCGCGCGGGCCGCCGGATGGACGGGGCTCCCCGAGGGCCTCGCGGTCGCCGTCGGCAACGTCGACGCGCACGTCACGGCCGTCGCCGCGGACGCGGTGCGGTCCGGCCAGATGGTCGCCATCATGGGCACCTCGACCTGCCACGTCATGCCGTCCGACCGGCTCGCCGAGGTGCCGGGCATGTGCGGCGTGGTCCGTGACGGCATCGTGCCGGGGCTGTGGGGCTACGAGGCGGGCCAGTCGGGCGTCGGCGACATCTTCGCCTGGTTCGTCGAGACCTCGGTGCCCGCCTCCTACTCGCGGGAGGCCGGCAGCCGCGGCATCACCGTGCACGAGTACCTCACCGAGCTGGCCGCCGCCCAGAAGGTCGGCGCGCACGGGCTGGTCGCGCTGGACTGGCACAACGGCAACCGCTCGGTGCTGGTCGACCACGACCTCTCCGGGATGGTCGTCGGCCAGACGCTCGCGACCAGACCCGAGGACACCTACCGGGCGCTCATCGAGGCCACCGCGTTCGGCGCCCGCGTGATCGTGGAGGCGTTCGAGGCCGCAGGGGTGCCGGTGGAGGAGTTCGTCGTCGCCGGCGGGCTGCTGAGGAACCGGTTCCTCATGCAGGTCTACGCCGACGTGCTGCGCCGCCCGCTGTCGGTGATCGGCTCCGGCCAGGGCCCGGCGCTCGGTTCGGCGATCCACGCGGCGGTCGCCGCAGGGGCCTACCGGGACGTCACCGCGGCAGCCGCCGCCATGGGCAAGCGCACCGAGGCGGCCTACGTACCCGACGCCGGGCGGGCGGACGCCTACGACCGGCTGTACGCCGAATACCGCGACCTGCACGACCACTTCGCGGACGGTGCGCTGCTGCACCGGCTCCGCGCCATCCGGAACGAGGGGGCCGCATGAGAGAGACCGTCTGCGCACTCCACCAGGAGCTGGTGCGCAACAACCTGGTCGCCTGGACCGCGGGGAACGTCTCGGGGAGGGTGCCCGGGGAGGACCTGTTCGTCATCAAGCCGAGCGGTGTCCCCTACGACGACCTGACCCCCGAGGCGATGGTCGTGTGCGACCTGGAGGGCAACCTCGTCGAGGGCGCGTTCTCCCCGTCCAGCGACACGGCCGCGCACGCCTACGTCTACCGGCACATGCCCGAGGTGAACGGCGTGGCGCACACCCACTCGACCTACGCCTCGGCCTGGGCGGCACGCGGCGAGCCGATCCCGTGCGTGCTGACCGCGATGGCCGACGAGTTCGGCGGCGAGATCCCCGTGGGCC
Organism: Streptosporangium canum; assembly: GCF_900113865.1. Taxonomy (GTDB): domain Bacteria; phylum Actinomycetota; class Actinomycetes; order Streptosporangiales; family Streptosporangiaceae; genus Streptosporangium; species Streptosporangium canum. The sequence goes on from NZ_FOQY01000005.1 coordinate 284,207, forward strand.
CCTTCGCCCTGATCGGCGACGACGACATCGGCAAGGGGATCGTCGCCGTCCTGGAGGGCCACCGCTCCCCGGCGGTCCTCATGCGCAACCACGGGGTCTTCACCATCGGCGACTCCCCGAAGGCGGCGGTGAAGGCGGCCGTCATGTGCGAGGACGTCGCCCGCACCGTGCACCTGTCCCGGCAGCTCGGCGAACCGCTGCCGATCCCGCAGGGCGACATCGACCGCTTGTACGGCCGCTACCAGCACGTTTATGGGCAAAGGAGTCAGCGTTGAAGGTCTGGTTTCTCACCGGCAGTCAGGGACTTTACGGTGACGACACGCTGCGCCAGGTGGCCGAGCAGTCCCGGCGGATCGCCGCGGCCCTGGACGAGGCGCTCCCCTTCGAGGTCGAGTGGGAGCCGGTGCTCACCGACGCCGCGGCGATCCGCAGGATGTGCCTGGAGGCGAACTCCTCCGACGAGTGCGTCGGGCTGATCGCGTGGATGCACACCTTCTCCCCGGCCAAGATGTGGATCGCCGGCCTGGACGCCCTGCGCAAGCCGCTGCTGCACCTGCACACCCAGGCCGACCTGGAACTGCCGTGGAGCTCCATCGACATGGACTTCATGAACCTCAACCAGGCGGCGCACGGTGACCGCGAGTTCGGCTACATCCAGGCCAGGCTCGGAGTGCCCCGCAAGACCGTGGCCGGCCATGTGAGCGACCCCTCCGTGGCGGCGCGGATCGAGGCGTGGGCCAGAGCGGCGGCAGGCCGGGCCGAGGTGGGCTCGCTCAGGCTGGCCAGGTTCGGCGACAACATGCGCGACGTGGCGGTGACCGAGGGCGACAAGGTCGAGGCCCAGCTCCGTTTCGGCGTGTCGGTCAACACCTACGGCGTCAACGACCTGGTGGCCGCGGTCGACGCCTCCTCCGAAACCGAGGTCGCCACGCTGGTCAAGGAGTACGAGGACCTGTTCCGGGTCGCCCCCGAGCTGCGTGCCGGCGGCGAGCGGCACGACTCCCTGCGCTACGCGGCCCGGATCGAGCTGGGCCTGCGCCACTTCCTGGAGGCGGGCGGGTTCAAGGCGTTCACCACCAACTTCGAGGACCTCGGCGGGCTGCGGCAGCTACCGGGCCTGGCGGTGCAGCGCCTGATGGCCGACGGCTACGGCTTCGGCGGCGAGGGCGACTGGAAGACCTCTGTGCTGCTGCGCACGCTGAAGGTGATGTCGGCCGGACTGCCGGGCGGCACCTCGTTCATGGAGGACTACACCTACCACCTGACGCCGGGACAGCAGCTCATCCTCGGCGCGCACATGCTGGAGGTCTGCCCGACGATCGCCTCGGGCGTCCCGTCGTGCGAGATCCACCCGCTCGGCATCGGCGGCCGGGAGGATCCGGTCCGGCTGGTGTTCGACGCCGAGCCCGGCCCCGCCGTCGTCGTCGGCCTGGCCGACATGGGGGAGCGGTTCCGGCTGGTCGCCAACGAGATCGACGTGGTCGCCCCGGCCGAGCCGCTGCCGAACCTGCCCGTGGCCAGGGCGGTCTGGAGGCCCCGGCCCGACCTGCGCACCTCGGCCGAGGCGTGGCTCACCGCCGGCGCCCCGCACCACACCGTCCTGTCGGCCGCGGTCGGCGTCGAGGAGCTCACCGACTTCGCCGACATGCTCGGTGTCGAACTGCTCGTCATCGACGCCGACACCACGCCACGCGGGTTCGCCAGGGAACTGCGCTGGAACCAGGCCTACTACCGTCTCGCCCAGGGATTCTGACGTCGGCGCCCTCCCTCAGGGCCGAAGCGGAGCGGTTTCGCCGGGCCGTACCGTGGAAGGCTCACCGGGGTGGATGACGTGTGGGATCTGGTGATCGTCGGTGGCGGCCCCGCGGGCTCGGCGGCGGCCCTCCGCGCCAAGCAGCTCCGGCCGGCCGCGCGGGTGCTCCTGCTCGACAGGGCCGACTTCCCCCGTGACAAGGCCTGTGGCGACGGCGTCGCAGCCCACGGCCGCGACGAGCTCGCCCTGCTCGGCGTCCCCGACCTCATCGCCGACTACCGGCCGACGCGGCGCCTGGAGGTGGTCTCCCCGGGCGGCGCGCGCGTCCGCGCCACCGTCGCCCGGCCCAACCATGTCGTCCCCCGCACGGTCTTCGACGCCCGCCTCGTCGACGCCGCCCGGGCGCGCGGCGTCGAGGTCCGCCGCCATCGCGTCCGCGCCCTCACCGCCCACGGCGGTCACGTCGTCGTCGTCGACGGCGACGTCGCCGCCCGCGCGGTCGTCGCCGCCGACGGGGCCAACTCGACCGTGCGGCGCCTCATCGGCATCCCGGCCTCTCCGGCCGGGCACACCGCGATCGCCGTCCGCGGCTACGCCGACGTGCCCGCCGACGACGACGTCCAGTTCATCGCCATGCAGAAGGACGGCTGGCCCGCGTACGCGTGGTCGTTCCCGATCGGTGACGGCACCGCCAACGTCGGCTTCGGGATGCTCCTGCCCCGGCTGCACGCCACCGGCCTGCCCGGCCGCGAGGTGCTCCACGGACGGCTCGCCGAACTGCTTCCGCACCTCCCGGCCCGCGACCTGCGCGCCCACCACCTGCCCCTGTCACCCGGACGGCCGAGGCCCGGCGCCGGGCGGGTGATGCTCGCCGGTGACGCCGCCGGTCTGGTCAACCCGCTCACGGGCGAGGGCATCTACTACGCGCTGGTCTCCGGCAGGCTCGCCGGCGAGGCCGCCGTCCAGGCGGCCGGAGACCCGCTGCCCGCCTACCGGCACGCCCTGCGGAAAGCCCTCGGACGCCACCTGCGCACCACTGACGTGCTCGCCCGCGCCGCCCAGTCGCCCGGTTTCATCGACGCCGCGATCGGCACCGCGGGCCGGCGTCAGGAGGTGTTCGACCTGCTGGTCGACGTGGGTCTCGGCGCGGGCACCGTACCCCTGAGGCTCGGATGGGCCGTGCTGGGCCGCTGGATCCTGAACGGTGTCCGGCGGGGATGAGAAGGATCTTCTCCTTCGGTTGAGCCGCCGGGCCGAGCCGGTCGCGACCGGATCCGGCATGCGGCAGAGTGGTCGCATGATACGTCGCGCTCTCCCGATACTCCTCGGTCTGGCCGTCCTGTCCGGCTGTGGGACGGAGGGCACGCTCAGCCAGGCGGCGCTGGATCAGGCGCGTGCCCAGGGCGTGGCTCCGGATCTGATCTACGTGGTCGACCTGCCGGGCTACGAGCTGGCCGAGCAGTCGATCGGCGGGGTCGGAGACGAGGGCTTCGGAGCCTTCTACGTCTCGCCGGAGGGCGGGCAGGTGGAGCTCCGGATCGACCGCGGCACGTTCAGCGACGCCCTGTGCGCCGACACGCCCGTCAAGGACGCCGAGCCGACGGCGGCGGTGCGGTGCGAGCGTGACGAGGTCGGCTGGTACCGCGTGGCGGGAGGCCGCCACGAGTACACGGCGGTCAGCGGCGACCACTACATCCGGCTGAACGGCCGCGTCGGAGGGGCGGACCGGGCCGCGTTGAAGGCGGCCGTGGCCGGAGCGCGGCCCGTGACCGGGGAAGGCTCCGGGACACCCATGCCGCCGCGCACCCCGGTGCAGCGCGGCGACCTGCCCACCAACGGCGACGGCGCGCCGAACAACGACGTGGGCGCCGGTGGCTGAGCCGGGCCCGGCGGCCGGGCTGCGGAGGACGGGGCCGGAAACCGGCTCCGAGGGATCACGCTCATCGCCGTGGCGTGCACCGGGAAGCGCCGGAGTGGACCGGTGGTCCGGCGGGCGCCGGAACCGAGCTCCCGGTTCCACGGTCAACGGTCGTGAAAACAGGAAATCCCAGGCCGACGGCCTGGGATTTCGCTGGTGGACGATACAGGGATTGAACCTGTGACCTCTTCCGTGTCAGGGAAGCGCTCTCCCGCTGAGCTAATCGTCCTCGTCGAAGCCAGAGGTGGAGACGGGATTTGAACCCGTGTACACGGCTTTGCAGGCCGTTGCCTCGCCTCTCGGCCACTCCACCGGAGTGAGGGTCCGAAGACCCTTCGAGCGGAAGACGGGATTCGAACCCGCGACCCTCACCTTGGCAAGGTGATGCTCTACCACTGAGCCACTTCCGCATGTTTCCGCCGGGTTTTTCTCCCTGCGGCGACGAGAGAACTCTAGCGGGTTTTCCGGGTGGTTGCGTAACCGCGCGTCAACCGGGCGGCAATCTCGGAGGGCGCGGGCACAACCGCCGCCTCGCGGGTCACCTCCACCACTCCAGGGACGCCCGTGCGGGAATGATTCGTCCCACCGGGCCCGGTGCGGTAGAAACAACCGGGTGGAGTCGTTGAAACTCGGATCGCTTGAGGTCTGGCCGCCCATCGTCCTCGCGCCCATGGCCGGGATCACCAACGCGCCCTTCCGGACCCTCTGCCGCGAGCAGGGCGGCGGGCTGTTCGTCTGCGAGATGATCACGACCCGGGCGCTGGTGGAGCGCAACGCCAAGACGTTCAAGATGATCCGGTTCGACCCGGCGGAGCAGCCCCGCAGCATCCAGCTCTACGGGGTCGACCCGGTGACCGTCGGCAAGGCCGTCCGGATGATCGCCGACGAGGATCTGGCCGACCACGTCGACCTCAACTTCGGCTGCCCGGTGCCCAAGGTGACCCGGCGCGGCGGCGGCTCCGCCCTGCCGTACAAGCGGAACCTGCTGCGGGCCATCCTCCGTGAGGCCGTGCGCAACGCCGGGGCGCTGCCGGTGACCATGAAGATGCGCAAGGGCATCGACGACGACCACCTGACCTACCTGGACGCGGGACGGATCGCGGTGGAGGAGGGCGTCTCCGCGATCGCCCTGCACGGCCGTACCGCCGTCCAGCACTACGGCGGGAGCGCCGACTGGGAGGCCGTCGCGCGGCTGAAGGAGGCGGTGACGGAGATCCCGGTGCTCGGCAACGGCGACGTCTGGAGCGCCGCCGACGCGATGCGGATGATGGACGAGACCGGATGCGACGGCGTCGTCGTGGGCCGGGGCTGCCTCGGCCGCCCGTGGCTGTTCAGGGACCTGGCGGCCGCGTGCGAGGGCGGCCGGGAGCGCGTCCGGCCGGCGCTGGGGGAGGTCGCCGCGACCATGGACCGGCACGCCACGCTGCTGGCCGAGTGCTTCGGCAGCGAGCCGCACGCCGTGGCCGACTTCCGCAAGCACGTCGGCTGGTATCTCAAGGGCTTCACCGTCGGATCCGACCTCCGCCGCCGCCTGGCCACCTCCGTCACCCTCGCCGACCTGAGGCAGGGCCTGGCCGAGCTCGATCCGGCCCAGCCCTGGCCCGAGGGCGCCGACGGGCCGCGCGGCAAGAGCAACCCGCGTGACCGGGTCCACCTGCCCGCCGGCTGGCTGGACGACCCCTACGACCTGGCCGTCCCCGGCGCGGACGCCGAGCTCGACACCTCGGGCGGCTGAGGCGCCGCGACCGTGAGGACGACCGGCCCGCCTCTCTCGGCGACCGGCCCCACCCTTCTCCGGGACCGTGAGAACGACTCCCCGGGACCATGAGAACGATCGGCCTCGCCCCTCTCCGCGACCGTGACCGGCCCCTCTTCCGGACAGGACGGACCGGGGAGCGTCACGGCCGGCCCAGGTCGCGGCGGAGATACTCGGCGGTGAAGGAGCCGGTCACGTCGAGGAGCTGCCGGGGCGTGCCCTCGAACACGACCGTGCCGCCCCGGTCCCCGCCGTCGGGTCCGAGGTCGATGATCCAGTCGGCGTTCTTGACGACGTCGAGGTTGTGCTCGATGACGATGACGGAGTTGCCGGCGTCCACCAGGCTGTCCATGATGGCGAGCAGGTGCTTGACGTCGGACATGTGCAGTCCCGTGGTCGGCTCGTCCATCACGTAGACGCTGCCGGTCTTGTGGAGCTCGCCGGCGAGCTTGATCCGCTGGCACTCGCCGCCGGACAGGCTGTTGAGCGGCTGGCCGAGCTTGAGGTAGCCCAGCCCCACCTCGTTGACCGCGCGCAGGACGCGCAGCGGCTTCGGCTCGGTGAAGAACTCCGCCGCCTCGCCCGCCGTCATCTCCAGCACGTCGAGGATGGACCTGCCGCGCAGGGTGTGCCGGAGCACCTCCTCCCGGAACCGCCGCCCCTGGCAGACCTCGCACGTCGACGTGATGCCGTCCATGAACGCCAGGTCGGTGTAGATGATCCCCAGCCCCTGGCACTGCGGGCAGGCTCCCTTGGAGTTGAAGCTGAACAGGGCCGGGCTGACGCCTCCCGCTCTGGCGAACAGCTTGCGGACCTCGTCCATCAGCCCGGTGTAGGTGGCCGGGTTCGACCGGATCGACCGGCTGACCGCCGACTGGTCGATGACCACCGCGTCGGGGTGCCGCGCCAGGAACACCTTGTTGACGAGCGTGCTCTTGCCCGACCCGGCCACCCCCGTGACCACGGTGAGCACGCCGGTGGGGAAGGCGACCGTGACGTCCTTCAGGTTGTGCGCGGTGGCGCCGGCGACGGTCAGCGCACCGGTCGGCTCGCGGAACTCCGCCTTGAGCGGCTGGTTGTGGCGCATGTGCCGGCCGGTGAGGGTGGCCGCCTGGTGCAGGCCGGCGACGCCGCCCTCGTAGACGATCTCACCGCCGTGCGCGCCCGCGTGCGGCCCGACGTCCACCACGTGGTCGGCGATCTCGATGACGTCGCGGTCGTGCTCGACCACGAGCACGGTGTTGCCCTTGTCGCGCAGCTCGCGCAGCAGGTCGTTCATCCGGGTCACGTCGCGCGGGTGCAGGCCGACGGTGGGCTCGTCGAAGATGTAGGTCATGTCGGTGAGGCTGCTGCCCAGGTGCCGGACCATCTTGATCCGCTGCGACTCCCCGCCGGAGAGCGTGCTCGTCGCCCGGTCCAGGCTGAGGTAGCCGAGGCCGATGGAGACCAGGTGCCGCAGCCGCTCCAGGATCGCCGCGACCATCGTCGCCGCGACCGGGACGGTGATCCCGGCGACCACGTCCACCAGATGGCGGGCCTCCATCGAGGCCAGCTCGGCGATGTTGCGTCCGTTGACGCGGCAGGCCAGCGCCGCCTGGTTGAGCCTGGCGCCCCCGCACAGCGGGCAGCGGCGCGCGGAGACGAACTCCATCGCCGAGTCGCGGCCGGGCTTGCCCTCGGTGTCCCGGTTGATCTGGAGCCGGTAGAACTTGTCGACCACCCCTTCGTACTTCTGCGGGACCGTCCCGCCCTGCGTCTCGAACATGACATCCGGCCCGGATCCGCCCAGCAGCGTCTGCCACTCGGCCTCGGTGTAGTCCTCCAGCGGCTTGTCGTTGTCGAACAGCCCGGAGTGGGTGTAGGTCTTCCAGTACCACGTGCCGACCCGGAAGCCGGGCAGCAGGATCGCGCCCCCGTTCAGCGACTTCGACCGGTCGAAGGCCAGGTCGACGTCCAGGAGCACCTTCCGGCCCACGCCCTGGCACTCCGGGCACATCCCGGCGGGGTCGTTGAAGGAGAACGCGTTGGAGTAGCCCGCGGGCGGCGTGCCGATCCGGGAGTAGAGCAGCCGCATCAGGGAGAGGATGTCGGTGATCGTGCCGACGGTGGAGCGGGAGTTGCCGCCGATGCGCTGCTGGCCGATGACGACCGCGGTGGAGAGGTTCTCGATGCCGTCGGCGTCCGGCTGGCCGTACTTGGGCAGGCGGTTGCGGATGAACGTGCTGAAGGTCTCGTTGAGCTGCCGCTGCGACTCCGCGGCGATCGTGTCGAAGACGATGGACGACTTGCCGGACCCCGAGACGCCGGTGAACACCGTGATCTGCTTCTTCGGGATCTTCAGTGAGATGTTCTTGAGGTTGTTCTCACGGGCGCCCGTTATCTCGATATGGCTCATGAGGCCGACGCTAGCCACGGTTTAGGCCAGTTCCCGGCCGCAATCGGTGGCATCGTGGCACCCATGGCAGATACCACCGCACGGGTGCTCCGGCTGCTGTCGCTGCTCCAGGCACACCGCGAGTGGCCGGGGCCCGAGCTGGCCGAGCGGCTGGAGGTCAGCCCGCGCACGCTGCGCCGCGACATCGACCGGCTGCGCGAGCTGGGCTACCCGGTCCACGCGACGACCGGCCCGGCCGGGGGCTACCGGCTGGAGGCGGGGACCGCGATGCCGCCGCTGCTGCTCGACGACGAGGAGGCCGTGGCCATCGCGGTGGGCCTGCGCACGGCGGCGAGCGGCGGGGTGACCGGGATCGAGGAGACCTCCCTGCGGGCTCTGGCCAAGCTGGAGCAGGTTCTGCCCTCCCGGCTGCGCCGCAGGGTCAACACCCTGCAGACCCAGACCGTGGCGGTGCGCGGCTGGTGGCCGACCGTGGACCCCGACACCCTGGCGCTCCTGGCCCAGGCGAGCCGGGACCACGAGCGGCTGCGCTTCGGCTACCGCCGGCGCGACGGCACGGAGAGCGCCCGCCTGGTCGAGCCCTACCGGCTGGCCTCCACCGGGCGACGCTGGTATCTCGTCGGCTGGGACACCGACCGGCGGGACTGGCGGACCTTCCGGGTGGACCGGCTCACCTCGCCGCTGGCCACCGGTGCCCGATTCAGCCCGCGCCAGCCGCCGCCCGGCTACGTGGAGGAGTCGGTGGTCGCCCCCATCAGCCGCTATCGGGCCGTGGTGACCCTGCACGCGCCCCTGGAGGTGGTGGCCGACCGTTTCCCCGGTCCGGGGGCGACGATCGAGGCTCTGGACGAGCGCAGTTGCCTGCTGCGCACCGGCGGGGACTCGCTGGAGTGGCTCGCGCTCACCATCGGCATGCTGGGCCTGGACTTCACCGTCCACGACCCGCCCGAGCTGGCCGGCTACCTCGGGCTGCTCGCCGCCCGGCTTCAGGCGTCGACCGCGCCTCCGCTGCGCCAGTAGACGTTGTCCTCCCGGCTCAGCAGCCCGTCCTCGACCAGGTAGCGGCGTAGCGCCGCGTAGTCGTCGTGGAAGGCGCGCAGCGCGGTGTTGACCTCCTTCTCCGGGTAGCGGACCCCTGGCTCGAAGACCTGGGCGATGTAGTTCAGCACGATGAGCTGCTTGTCGCGTTTGGTGGGGATCGCCCGGAGCCGTCCCTCGACCAGGAAGGACTGCAGCACCTTCTCCTCGGGGGAGAGTTGGACGGCGGGCTTGGCCGTGGCGTGCAGCAGCTCGCGGAACCGCTCCCGGCGCGCCTGCCAGCGGCCGTCGCCGTCCCGTACGGCCAGCCCGCCGCGTTCCAGCCGGTCCAGCGCCTGCCGTGTCGGATCCCTGTCCAGCCCGGCCTCCTCGGGCGTGCCGTCCAGCGCCAGCGCCGCCAGCACCCGCAACGTGTCGTTCTGATAGAGCAGGCCCAGTACCTGCCTGATCGCGTCGTCAGTCATGCCCCCCATTCTGTCGGCCCCGTCAGCCACCTCCGCGCCATGGACGGCGGACCCGACTCTCCTGGCGTCATGTAGCGCATATTGCGAAAGATCATTTTCACCGCGGCCCTCCTCCGGGCCGGTCCCGCGGGGTCAGAGGCGGTTCAGGCCGATGACGTGGACCACGGCGCGGCCCTCCTCGTCGGAGGCGCCCAGGTCCACCTGGGCGTCGATGCCCCAGTCGCCGTCGCCCGCCGGGTCGGCGATGACCTGGCGGACCCGCCAGAACTCCTTCTCCTCCTGGATGCGGAGCAGGCCCGGCCCGCGGGCGTCCGGGCCGGTGCCGATCTCCTCGTGGTCGTCGTAGTAGGCGTCGAGGGCGGCGCCCCAGTCCACGTCCGGCGCCAGCTCGGCCAGCTCCTGCTCCCTCTCCAGGGAGGCCAGCTCGACCAGGCGGAACATCGCGTTGCGGACCAGCACGCGGAACGCGCGGGTGTTGGCGGTGACCGGCCGGGTCTTCTCCTCCAGGGAGGGCGCCTCCAGCTCGCCGGTCGGGTTCTGCAACTGCTCCCACTCGTCCAGGAGGCTGGAGTCGACCTGGCGGACCAGCTCGCCGAGCCACTCGATGAGGTCGATGAGGTCCTCGGTCTTGAGGTGCTCGGGGATGGTCCGCGACAGGGTGCGGTAGGCGTCGGCGAGGTAGCGCAGGACGGTGCCCTCGGACCGGGCCAGCTCGTAGAACTGGATGTAGTCGGCGAAGGTCATCGCCCGTTCGTACATGTCCCGCACGACGGTCTTGGGGCTGACGGTGTAGTCGCCGACCCAGGGGTGGCCCCGCCGGTAGGTCTCGTAGGCGCCCAGCAGCAGGTCGGCCAGCGGCATCGGGTAGGTGACGTCGTTGAGGAGCTCCATCCGCTCCTCGTATTCGATGCCGTCGGCCTTCATCTGCGCCACGGCCTCGCCCCGGGCCTTGTTGAGCTGCGCGGACAGGATCTGGCGGGGGTCGTCGAGGATGGACTCGATGATGGAGACCATGTCCAGGGCGTAGTTGGGCGACTCCATGTCCAGCAGTTCGAGGGTGGCCAGCGCGAAGGTGGACAGCGCCTGGTTGAGCGCGAAGTCCTCCTGGAGGTCGACGGTCAGGCGGGCCATCCGGCCCTGGTCGTCGGGCTCGGCGAGCTTCTCCACCACGCCGCCGGCCAGCAGCGAACGGTAGATCGCGATGGCCTGGCTGATGTGCCGCCGCTGCCACTTGCGGTCCTCGTGGTTGTCGGTGAGCAGGTGCTTCATCGCGGAGTAGCAGTCGCCGGGACGGTTGATCACCGCGAGCAGCATCGCGTTGCTGACCTTGAACCGGGAGTTGAGCGGCTCGGGTTCGGCGCTCTGCAGCTTCTCGAAGGTCTCCTCGCTCCAGCCGACGAAGCCCTCCGGGGGCTTCTTGCGGGCGTAGCCGCGCCGTCGCTTGGGGTCGTCGCCGATCTTGGCCAGCGCCTTCTCGTTCTCGACGACGTGGTCGGGGGCCTGGCAGACGACGTAGCCGATGGTGTCGAAGCCCGCCCGCCCGGCCCGGCCGGCGATCTGGTGGAACTCGCGGGCGCGCAGCCGCCGCACCTTGGTGCCGTCGTACTTCGACAGCGCGGTGAACAGCACGGTCCTGATCGGCACGTTGACGCCGACGCCGAGGGTGTCGGTGCCGCAGATGACCTTCAGCAGGCCGGCCTGGGCGAGCCGCTCCACCAGGCGGCGGTATTTGGGGAGCATCCCCGCGTGGTGCACGCCGATGCCGTGCCGTACGAGACGCGACAGCGCCCGGCCGAACCTGGTGGTGAACCGGAAGTTGCCGATGAGGGCGGCGATGGCCTCCTTCTCGGTCTTGGTGGACATGTTGATGCTCATCAGCGCCTGCGCCCGCTCCATGGCCGCGGCCTGGGTGAAGTGGACGACGTAGACGGGCGCCTGGTTGGTGGTGAGCATCTCCTCCAGGGTCTCGTGGAGGGGGGTCATCCGGTAGGAGTAGACCAGCGGGACCGGGCGCTCGGCGTTCTTGACCACGGCGGTGGGCCTGCCGGTGCGCCGGGTCAGATCCTCCTCGAACCGGCTCACGTCGCCGAGCGTGGCCGACATCAGGATGAACTGCACATCCGGCAGCTCCAGCAGCGGCACCTGCCAGGCCCATCCCCGGTCGGGCTCGGCGTAGAAGTGGAACTCGTCCATCACGACCTGGCCGATGTCGGCCTTGGCGCCGTCGCGCAGCGCGACGTTGGCGAGGATCTCGGCCGTGCAGCAGATGATCGGCGCGCCGGGGTTCACGCTCGCGTCGCCGGTCATCATGCCGACGTTCTCGGTGCCGAACAGCGCGCACAGGTCGAAGAACTTCTCCGACACCAGCGCCTTGATCGGCGCGGTGTAGAAGGTGCGCACGTCCCGGGTCAGCGCGGTGAAGTGCGCTCCGGCCGCGACCAGGCTCTTGCCCGACCCGGTCGGGGTGGCCAGGATCAGGTTGTTGCCGGAGACGACCTCGATCAGCGCCTCCTCCTGGGCGGGATAGAGGGTGAGCCCGCGCTCGGAATTCCATTCGACGAACGCGTCGAAGATGGCATCGGGGTCGGCGTCGATCTCTTCTGGCAGGCGATCTACAAGGCTCACAGTTCAATACTGCCGAAGAACTGACGGTGGTCGGACCGGCTCGGGCAATAGAAGTGATCATATCTTGCGCAGGATGGATGACACCGGGCGGCTATACCCGCCCAAATCTCATCAAATTATGATTAAGGGGACTCGGTGGACGGTCAGGCCGCCGGCTGGAGCCGGGGAGCCGACCAGGTGAGCGCCAGGCCCGCCACGAGCATCCCCGCGCCGAGCACCGGAGCCGTCCCCGGGACGAAACCGATCGCGGTGAGAACGAGCAGGCCCGCCCCGGCCAGCGCCAGAGCCACCACGATCCGGGCCGTGCCCCCGGCGTACGGCGACGCCTGCGGCGGCGTCTCGAACCGGGCGAAGCAGCGCAGCAGCGGGGACATGGCCAGGGCGAGCATGAGCAGCCAGTGCGGCCAGCCCGACAGCCAGGCCGAGGTCCCCGGCTCCGGGGTGGAGACGCCCAGGCCCACCACGACCACCCCGGTGACGACCGCCAGCGCGCTCATGTGCCACAGGTAGACGGTCATCATCCGGGGCGCCGCCCAGGCGATCACCCGCGCCACCCCCGGCCACGCCGCGAGCGCGACGATCCACCGGCGCAGCGCCAGCGCCAGCCCGATCTGGCCGAACGCCACCGCGAGCAGCGCGATCGTGGGCGGCGCCATGTTGGAGACGGCCGCGCCCGGCATCCCGATCATGCTGCCCGGGTAGGGGCCGAACGCCACCAGCGCCGCGGCCAGGCCGTACCCGGTGAGGGCCATGACCCAGGGGCGGCCCAGGCGGCCGTCGGCGTAGAGGAAGCCGAGCTGGTGCACCGCCAGCCAGACCAGGGCGATGTTGAGGAAGCCGACGACCTCGAGGCCGGTGGTGAAACGGGCCACGTCCACCGCGACGGCCCCCGCCGTCAGCGCCACGGGCACCCGCCAGCCGTACACCATGTTGAGCCGGAGCATCGACGGGGTCACCGCCACCGCGACCAGGTAGACGGCCAGGAACCACAGGAGCTGCCCGGCCAGGCGCGAGGCCGTGACCACCGGCTGCTCCGGTACGCCGAGGGCCTGCAGCAGGTGGGGCAGGGGCAGCCACACCGCCGCCAGCGGCAGCACCGGCCAGACCAGGCGGCGCAGCCGCACCGCCAGCCAGGCGGGGACCGTGCCGCCACGCCGTACCGAGCCCCGCCAGCTGATCGCGTTGGCGGCGCCCCCCGCGAAGAAGACCAGCGGCATCACCTGGCTGATCCAGGTCACCACCCACGCGCCGCCCGCCGACAGCGCGTTGCCGGTGGAGATCCGCCCATCGGCGAAGGACAGCACCGGCATGCTCCAGTGCTGCAGCACCACCAGGGCCATGCCGAACAGGCGCAGCACGTCGATGAACACGTCACGACCCGGCGGCGCGGGCGCCGCGCGGACTGCTGAACGGGAGATGACGGCGGTCATGGGGGTCTCGATTCATCGGGGAGCGGTGGTCCAACCCTCCCGTGCGGCCCCCGGCCCGCGCAGTCACGCCCGCAGGAGTTTCCGCCTCAAGGCCGCACCCATGACGGGGGTAGGGCTGGCCCTACCCCCGGACGGCGGTGCGCAGGGTCGAAGCCTCACTCCCGGACTCGTAGCGTTGACGCCATGAGAACCCTCCTGCGCCGTATCGGCACGGACAGCCGGTATCTGATCGCCGGCTTCCCCCTCTCCATCGTCTTCTTCGTCCTGATGGTGGCGGGCTTCGCCGCCGGGATCGGCACAGTGGTCGTGTGGGTGGGGCTGCCGGTCCTGGCGACGACGCTGCTGGTGGCACGGGGCATGGCCGATGTGGAACGGCGGATGCTGCCCGAGGTGCTCGGCCGCGCGGTGCCCCGGCCCCGCTACCGGCCGGCGCCGGAGACGGCCGGATGGTTCCGCCGCATGGTGAACCCCCTGACCAGCGGCCAGTCGTGGCTCGACCTGCTCTACGGGATCGTGGCCTTCCCGATCTCCATCGTGACGTTCGTCTTCACGGTGACCTGGTGGGCCGGGACGATCCTGGGCCTGGCCACCCCCCTCTACGGATGGATCACCGCCGCCATCCCGGGCAACGAGGGGCTGGCCTACCTGCTCGGGTTCGGGGACAGCGTCTGGATCGACGTGGCTATCAACACCTCCATCGGCGTGCTGTTCGCGCTCACCCTGCCGCTGGTCGTGCGCGGCGCCGCGCTCATCCGGGCCGGGCTCGGCCGCGCCCTGCTGACCGGCGTCGCCGAGCTGCACGAGCGCATCGACGACCTCGCCGAGGGCCGGGCCGCGGCGGTGTCGGCCGAGGCCAACGCGCTGCGGCGGCTGGAGCGCGACATCCACGACGGGCCGCAGCAGCGCCTGGTCTCCCTGGCCATGGACCTGTCCCGGGCCCAGCGCCAGCTCAAGCGCGACCCGCAGGCGGTCGAGGAGATGCTCAGCCAGGCCATCACCTCCACCCGGGACACCCTGGACGAGCTGCGCGCGCTCTCCCGCGGCATCGCGCCGCCGATCCTGACCGACCGCGGCCTGGCCCCGGCGCTCGCGGCGCTGGCCAGCCGCTGCACCATCCCCGTCGAGCTGGACGTGCAGGTCACCGGCCGCTTCGCGGCGGCGGTGGAGAACACCGTCTACTTCGTGGTCGCCGAGAGCCTGACCAACGTCGCCAAGCACAGCCACGCCACCGTCTGCACGGTGTCGCTGACCAAGACCGGGGGCGTCCTGATGCTGACGATCGGGGATGATGGGGTCGGCGGCGCACACGTCGCCAAGGGACACGGCCTGTCCGGGCTCGGCGACCGCCTCAAGGCGGTCGACGGGGAGCTCGCGGTGGACTCACCGGTGGGCGGGCCGACAGTGATCGTGGCGGAGGTGCCGTGCGGGTAGTCGTGGCCGACGACGCAGTGCTGATCAGAGAGGGCCTGATCAGGCTGCTCGAGGAGTTCGGCTGCGAGGTGGTCGCGGCGGTGGGGGACGGCGACGGCCTGGTGGAGGCCGTCGCCGCGCACCGGCCGGACGTCTCGGTGGTCGACGTCAGAATGCCGCCCGGCTTCACCGACGAGGGGCTGCGGGCGGCGGTCGAGGCGCGCCGGCGGGTGCCGGGCGCGCCGATGCTGATCCTGTCCCAGTACGTGGAGGTGTCCTATGCCGACGACCTGCTGGCCGACGCCAGGGGCGCGGTGGGATACCTGCTCAAGGACCGGGTCGTGGACGTGGACGACTTCATGGGAGGCCTGCGCACCGTCGCGGCCGGCGGGACGATCTTCGACCCGCAGGTGGTGGCCCAGCTGATGGTACGGCGACGCCGCGACGACCCGCTCGCGCTGCTCACCCCGCGGGAGCGGGAGGTGCTCGGCCTGATGGCGGAGGGCAGGTCCAACCCCGCCATCGGCCGCCAGCTCGTGATCAGCGACGGCGCGGTGGAGAAGCACATCCGGAGCATCTTCGCCAAGCTCGGCCTGTACGCCGAGGACGGCGACCAGCACCGCCGCGTCCTGGCCGTCCTCGCCTACCTGCGCTCCTGAGAAGGATGCGTTCAGCCGCGGATGGGGAAGTTGGCGCGGAAGGTGATGCGCGGGTTGTGGCGGCGTTCGAGGTCGCGGAGGCGATGGAGCGCGGCGGGAGGGAAGGCGTCGGCGGGTGTCTCGCCGGGGCTGAGAAAGGTGAAGGGTTTGCGTCCGCTCACCGGGAGAGCGTCGGCGAGCGCGCGTTGTCTGGCGATGACGGCCTCGGCCGTCGCCGGGTCGGCCGGCACGCCGAACAGGTAGAGCGCGTAGGGCTCGGTCAGTGGGCCGTGGGGGCTGTCGGACGGGCGGGTGAACGCGCCGCCCAGGTGGCGTACCTGCACACTCATCAGCGGGGCGATCGGGTCGGCCAGCAGGGTCTTGGCCGCTGTGTCGTCCAGTTCGGTGAGCAGTTCGGCGCGTGAGGAGCCCGCGCCGGGGTCGGTGGGTTCGGCGGTGATGGTGCCGAGCTCGGCGACCGTCATGGTCCGCCTGCTGTCGGCGAGGGGATGGGGCAGGCGGTCCAGGGGGCTGAGCAGGCCGCGGGCCGTAGCGGCCTGACCGAGGTAGGCGGCATCAACGGCGATCATGGGGTCGGAGCCGGGGAAGTGCAGCAGGTCCAGCCAGAGGGTCAGGTCGTCGGGGGCGGTGGCGGTGATCTGGCGGTAGGCGTCCATCACGTCCGGGGCGTGCTTGGCGGGCCACAGTATCCGGCCGCCGTACAGGTGCGGCGCGCGGTGGAGGGAGAGTTCCAGGGCGGTGACGATCGCGAAGGAGCCGCCGCCACCGCGCATGGCCCAGAAAAGGTCGGGGTCGGTGTCGGCGGTGAGGCGCCGCTGCCGCCCTTCGGCGTCCACGATGTCGAAGGCGGTGACGCTGTCGGCGACCCAGCCGTACTTGCGGCCGAACCAGCTGAGCCCGCCGCCGAGGGCGACACCGGTGACGCTGACGACCGGGGAGCTGCCGGGCAGGCCGGTCAGGCCGTGCGGTGCTGCGGCGGCCTGGAGGCTGCCCGAGGACACGCCCGCGCCGACACTGGCGCGCCGGGCGGCCGGATCGATCCGGAGGGAATCCAGACGGCGGGTCCGCAGCAGAATGGCGCCGTCCAGGTCCGTGGTGGCGCCATGGCCGTTGGGCTGGGCCGAGACGGCCATTTCGCGGACGCGGGCGAAGCGGACCACGGCCGCGACGTCGGCGGCGTCGGCCGCTTCGACCACGGCGGGAACAGTCTGTTCGACGGCGAGGTTCCAGGGGCGCCGGGCCTGGTCGAAACCGTCGTCTCCGGGGAGCAGGACCCGTCCGCGGACGAAGGTGCGCAGGTCCTTGACCTTGTTGATCATCTTTCTTCCAATCTTGAGTGGCGGGAGGAGGATCGTCGGCTGCCGAAGATCGTGGTGGGGTCCCGTAGGTCCCGGACGACCGCGTCCGCGTCGGTGGCCGGAGCGGACAGGGCGTGCTCCGCGGTGACGTGCATTGCTTGCTCCCGCGCAGGTCGCAGTGATGATCGGTGAGTACCACCTTCGTCTGGGACGAAGAGCCGATCAATGCGGCCCTGTGTAAGAATCGTGAAGCTGGAGTTAACGATCTGGGGGTTTCATGCTGGAACGCCATGAGCTGGAGGCGTTCCTGGCCCTGGCTGAGGAGTTGCATTTCGGCCGCACCGCCGAGCGCCTGCGCGTGTCCACCGCCCGGATCAGCCAAACGATCGCCAAGCTGGAGCGCCGGACCGGCGTGCCGTTGTTCACCCGTACCAGCCGCCGGGTGGAGTTGACCGCAGCGGGCCGGCAGCTGTACGAGGAGGTACGACCCGCCTGGGACCAGATCGCCGCGGCGTTCGCGCGGGCTGTCGACACCGGCCGCGGCCTGACCGGCACCCTGCGGGTGGCCTTCGTCGGCGCTGCGGGCGGGCAACTGCTCGCCGGGGCCGCCGAGGTGTTCCGCCGGCGCCTGCCGGACTGCGATGTCCGGCTCCGCGAAGCGCAGATGGTCGATCTGATGCCCTGGCTGCGCGACGGCCAGGTCGATCTCGCGCTGGGCACGTTCCCCATCGACGAGCCGGATATCGCCACCGGTCCGGTGCTGGTGTCCGAAACGCGCATGCTCGCGGTGCCGTCCCAGCATCCGTTCGCCCGCCGTACGTCGGTCTCGCTCGACGATCTGGCCGGGGTGAGGCTCCTCCAGCTACCCGACACCCTGCCCGTCTCGCTGCGCGAGGACCGCACTCCGCGCGCCACTCCTGCGGGCCGGCCGATCGAGCCCGGCCCCTCCGCCTCGACGTTCAACGAGATGCTCACACTCATCGGCGCCGGCCACGGAGCCTTTCCCGTCGGCGCCCAGGCCAGGCGCTACTACGCGCGCCCCGACGTCGCCTACATCCCCATCGGCGACGCCCCACCACTGCGATGGGGCCTGCTGTGGCGGACCGACGGCGCCACCGCTCGGGTCCGCGCCTTCGCCCAGGCCGCTCACGACCTGGTCGGCTCCTCCTGAACAGTGGTACCCGCCGTTCGGTGAATTTTCGGCCCAGCACCATTCGACCAGGTCCACAACGTGATCGGCCGGCCATGAGCGCGGCGTGACCCCGGCGGGAACAGCGGGCCGCGAGCCCGGCCGACCCGCGCACGACGGCCGGGAGGGCTGGAGAGCCCCGGTGAAGGTGAAGGGGACCGCGGGATCCGGCGGCCCCCTTTCCGGCGGAGACGCTCAGTTCGACGATTTCAGATATCCGTTGTCGAGCAGCCAGGCCACGGACACCTCCCCGGTCGCCTGGGGCGCTTCGGGAATGTATTTGCTCACCAAGTGGTACTGCCGCCCGGCGCCTTCCTGCTGGAATGCCGGGGCGGCCGGACCGCCATCCACTTTGAATTCCTTTGTCACTTTGTAAGTGTGATAGTTGCAGAGGTATTTCGGGGCCGCCTGAAAGGTGTTGAGATTGTTCGGCGGCAGCGCGCGCCCGGCGTAGGACGCGCCGAGCGGAGAGACGAAGGAGCCCTGCTCGCCGCCGAAACGGTCGAGGTCCGTGCCGACCGGCAGCGTCACCGTCCGCACCAGCAGCTTGCCGTTGGCGTAGCCGCCGGAGTGGGCGAAGCCGTAGTCCTGCGGGTAGCGCCACCAGTTGGCGCCCTGGTCCCAGTAGCGGTCGATGAACTCCTGCGGGGAGACCCCGTTCAGCGGCTTGTAGTCACGCAGGATCTTGCCGAGCGGCCCGTCCTCCGGAAGGTACTTCGGCCCGAGGATCGGGTCGTCGTCCAGGTACGGCGGCCCGCAGACCTGCTTGGCGGGTTTGCCGTCCGCCGTGGGGGCCGTCTGGCCGGAGGTCTCCGGATGGGCGGCGGGCACGGCGTCCGCGGCCGGCGTGGGGCGTGGCCGCGCGATCGGGGCCGCACACGGGAGGCCCGCCGCGACCGGCACCCCGGCGGCCGAGGCGGACGGGCAGTAGGCGCCGGGCGGACCGGAGGTCGGATAGGTGCCGGTGGCGGCCTGGGCCGCGACACCGGTGAAAGCAGCGGTGACGAGGCCGATGGCGGCGGCCAGCGGTGCGCGTCGTCGAAAATGCCGCACGGATCCCCCTGATGAACTTCACGCGGAGCTGAATCGGACATATGGCTTTAATCTGCAAATCAGCGGAGAAGGTGCCGGGGGCGGGTGTATCCTCCGCCGTTCATGGCATTTCTCCCCGAGCCGTTCCGTCAGGGGCCGGAGTGATTGAGCTGCGTCTCCGCCCGTTCTGAATGAAACGGCCGATCCGTGCCTACCCTGCCGTTCATCTGCGGCACCGCGGACAGGTTAATCGAATGACAAAAGCGAAGAGACAAAAGGTGTGGCAGCGTCTGTTGTCGATTACATGGATAAATCGGATTGACTACTCTTCATTGCGCGTATTCGTCATTTATCCGGCGGGTGCGGGGCGGTCCGGCGGACGCGGCGGCCGGCGGCCGAGGAGGGGGCCGGCGGGCGGGGGTTGATCTCGCTGTGGGTGCGGAGTGCCGGTCCGCCTCCGGGGGCGCTCAAGACGTGGTTCGATCGGAGGTCCCTGAGCGGTGAGGCCCCCCTGACGTGCTGTTATTTGATCGTGACTTGACGTCGTCCGTTACGGGCGAGTTACATGTTCCTAACCCCGTAAACGTTTTCAGCCCATCATCAGAGATCGCAGTAAACGTTTACAGAAAGGTGTGGTCTCTGTGAGCGACGGGCCGACGATCACCACGATCGCGGAGCGGGCGGGCGTCTCGATCGCCTCTGTCTCCCGCGTGCTCAACGGGCTGCCGACCCGGGAGGACACCGTGCGCCGGGTGCTCAGCGCGGCCGACGAGCTGGGATACGTCCCCAACTCGGTGGCCCGGTCGCTGAAGTCGCGCCGGACCAACCAGGTGGCCTTCGCCATGGCCGACATCGGCAACCCGGTCTACCTGACGATGGTCCGCGAGATCCAGCCGGTGCTGAAGGCGGCGGGATACCGCCTCGTGCTGCACTCCACGGACGCGGACGTGGCCGAGGAGATCGACGTTCTCCGCAGCCTCGGAGAGCGCTACGTGGACGGCCTCATCATGATCCCGCTGCGGATCGGCGAGGCCCACCTGAAGGCCGTCGAGGCGGCCCGCGCCCCCGTCGTCATCATCGGCTCGGTGCCGGACGGCACGCGGGTGGACAACGTCCGCACCGACTCGCGCACCGGCGTACGGCTGGCGCTGGAGCACCTCCGCTCCCTGGGGCGCCGCCGTATCGGATTCGTCAACGGCCCGCTGGACACGGTCCCCGGCTCGGCCCGGTCCACGGCCTACGCCGAGGGGATCAGGGAGCTCGGCCTGCCGTACGACGAGAACCTGGTGGAGATCGGCGACTTCTACCGCGCCGAGGGGGCGCAGGCGGTGAGCCGGCTGCTGGCCAGGGCGCCCGACCTGGACGCCGTCCTGTGCGCCAACGACCTGATCGCGCTCGGCGCGCTGGACGTCCTGCGCCGGGCGGGCCGCCGGGTGCCGGAGGACGTGGCGGTGGCCGGCATGGACGACATCGACCTGGCCGCCGTCGCCTGGCCCTCACTGACCAGCATCTCCCTCGGCTCGGCCGAGCGTGGCCGGCTGGCGGCCGAACTGCTCCTGGACCGGCTGGGCAACGGCGACCGCGACCCCAAGGTGGTCACGGTGCCGCCCCGCCTCATGGTCCGGGCCTCGACTGTGGGAGAGGAGACCACGTGACCCTCACCGCCGACCGGCCGGTCAGGACGGCGCCCCCGAAGAAGCCCCGCAAGGGCGGCCGGCAGGGGCGCGAGGCGCTGCTGCTGATGCTGCCCGCCCTGGTGCCCGTGCTGGTGTTCAGCGTGGGGCCGCTGCTCTACGGAATCTTCCTGGCCTTCACCGACGCGCGCTCCGGGCGCAACGCGGTCACCTCCTTCGTCGGCCTGTCGAACTTCGGGGACCTGCTGAGCGACGGTGACTTCTGGGCGTCGTTCCGGATCGGGATGATCTGGGCGGTCTCGGTGACCGTGCTGCAGTTCCTGGCGTCGCTGGGGCTGGCGCTGCTGCTCAACCAGGAGATGCGGTTCCGGGGGTTCGCCCGGGTGCTGGCCATGGTGCCGTGGGCGATGCCGCCGGTGGTCATCGGGCTGATGTGGCGGCTGGTCTACCATCCGGACGCCGGAATCCTCAACAGCATGCTGGGCACCGAGATCGACTGGCTCAACGACTTCTCCATCGCGCTGCCCGCGGTGATCGTCGTCGGGATCTGGACCGGCATGCCGCAGACCACGGTGGTGCTGCTGGCCGGGCTGCAGGGCGTCCCCAAGGAGCTGTACGAGGCGGTCGAGGTGGACGGCGCGGGCGTCTGGCGCAGGTTCTGGAACATCACGCTGCCCCAGCTCCGCCCGGTCATCGTGGCCATCACCTCCCTGGACTTCGTCTGGAACATCAACCAGTTCGGGCTGGTCTACGTTCTCACGCAGGGCGGCCCGGGAGGCCAGACCCGCCTGCCGATGCTGTTCGCCTACGAGGAGGCCTTCCGCTACGGCTTCTTCGGCTACGCGGCCACTCTGGGCGTGGCGATCGTGATCGTCGTGCTGGCCGTGCTGGGCGTCTACCTCTGGCGGCAGATGCGGGAGGCGAGCTGACATGGGCAAGGCATTGCGCTATCTGGCCCTGGCCGGCTACATCGTCTTCCTGGCGTTCCCGCTGGTCTGGCTGCTGTCCACGGCGCTGAAGACGCCGCAGGAGATGGCGAGCCTGGACCCGACATGGATCCCGCGCTCACCGACGCTGACCAACTTCACCGACGCCTTCGCGGAGCAGGACCTGGTCGGCAGCGGGGTGCGCAGTCTCGTCGTCGCGGTGGTCAGCGCGGTGCTCACCGTGATCCTGGCGCTGCCCGCCGCCTACGCGCTGGCCCGGCACCGGTCGATGGTCAACCGGATCGCGATCGGGTGGGTGCTGGTCAGCCAGGTCTTCCCGTTCATCCTGATCATCATCCCGCTGTTCATGGTGCTGCGCAGGCTGGACCTGGTGAACACGCTGGCCGGCCTGACCGTCGTGCACATCACCTTCACGCTGCCGTTCGCGCTGTGGATGCTCCAGGGATACGTGCGCGCCGTACCGCGTGAGCTGGAGGAGGCCGCCGCGGTGGACGGGGCCGGGCGGGTGCGGTCGCTGCTGAGCGTCGTGGCCCCGCTGCTGGCGCCCGGCGTGGTCGCGACCCTGCTGTTCTCGTTCATCTCCTCCTGGAACGAGTTCCTGTTCGCCTTGATCGTCCTCAAGGACCCGGATGTGGCGACCCTGCCGCTGACGCTGGTGAAGTTCACCGGCGCGGAAGGGGTCGTGCGCCTCGGGCCGCTCGCCGCAGCCTCGCTTCTGGCGACGATCCCGAGCCTGGTGTTCTTCGCGTTCATCCAGCGACGGCTGAGGTCCGGCCTGATGGCCGGGGCCGTCAAGGGATAGACAGCCCACCCCCCGATAGGAGAAGTCATATGCGCAAGAGGGTCGTGCTGGCCGCAGGCCTCCTCGTTCTGGCCGCCGGATGCGGTTCGGAATCGCCCGCGGCCGCCCCCGACGAGCCGGTGAAGATCAAATTCCAGAGCCTCGCCTGGCAGAAGGAGTCGATCGCCGCCAACAAGCAGCTCGTCGAGGAGTGGAACAAGGCCAACCCCAAGATCCAGGTCGAGTACATCCAGGGGAGCTGGGACAACGTCAACGACCAGCTCGTCACCTCCTTCGAGGCGGGCGACCCCCCGGACGTCATCCACGACGACTCCCCGGCGCTGTCCGGCTTCGCCAACCGCGGCTACCTGCTGGACCTCACGGACAAGGTTCCGGCCGAGCTGAAGAGCGACATCCCGCAGGCCGCCTGGGACACCGTCACCTTCGGCGACGGCAAGGGCGGGCAGGGCGTGTACGGCGTGCCGTTCCTGCAGGAGTCGCAGGTCATCATCGGCAACAAGAAGCTGCTCGACAAGGCGGGCGTGCGCGTCCCGACCCCGGACAGCCCGTGGACGTGGGACGAGTTCGCCGAGATCTCCAAGAAGCTCACCAAGGGTGACTCCTACGGCGTCGCCTGGCCGATGAAGTCGCCGGTCAACAAGGTGCTCAACCTGGGCCTGAACTTCGGTGGCACGTTCTTCCAGACCGACGCCGCCGGCAAGACGACGGTCAAGGTGGGCGCCGAGGAGCGCGAGGTGCTCCAGCGCATCCACGACCAGCTCCACAAGGACAAGTCCGCCGACCCGTCCGCGCTCGGCATGGGCTCCGCCGACCCGCTGCCCGGCTTCTACGCCGGCAAGTACGCGATGCTGCCCGTCGGCGTCTACCTGCGCCAGCAGGTCGTGGAGCAGGCGCCGGACGGCTTCGAGTGGATCACCCTCCCGCCGCTGAAGGGCGCCACCGCCGAGCAGGGCGCCGTCTCGCAGACGCTGTCGGTCGCCACCGACAGCAAGTATCCCGAGCAGTCGCTGAAGTTCATCTCCTTCTTCCTGAACGGCCCGAACCAGGTCAAGCTCGCCAAGGGCGACTGGCTGCTGCCGACCTCGGTCAAGGCCGCGGGCGACCCGGCCATGACGACCGAGGAGAACGGCTGGAACGTGGCGACCGCATCGGTCAAGAACCTCGTGGTCGCGCCGTTCCTGAAGGTCAACGGCTTCGACGAGTGGAAGAGCAAGGTGGCCACGCCGGCGCTGCAGCAGTACTTCGCCAACAAGATCACCCTTGACGAGACGGCGAAGAAGCTGGTCGACGAGGGCAACAAGGTGCTGGAGCGGTACAACAAGTGACCTTGACACATCGGGGGCGCGCCCGGGGGTGTCTGCTCGGCCTCGCGGCCGGCGACGCCCTCGGGCGCCCGGCGGAGAACCTCTCTCCTGAGCAGATCGCCGCCCGCTGGGGCAGGCTGACCGAGATCGACGGCGGGGGCACCGACGACACCGAATACACCATCTTCGCGGCCTCCCTGCTCGCGCGGCACGGGCACGCGCTGACCCCGCAGGACGTCGCGCTGGCCTACCGCCAGGAGATCATCCCGCTGATCGACGGCCCCATGAAGGGGGCGGGCTTCTCCGAGCTCGGCGCCGTCCAGGCGCTCCGCCGGGGCCTCGAACCGCCGCTGACCGGCCAGTGGCACCGGCACGGCTGGTCGGACGGCCTGGCCATGCGCGCGGCGCCGTACGGGATCTTCGCCGCCGGAGACCCCGGCGAGGCCGCCCGCCTGGTGGAGATCGACGGCAGCGTGAGCAACGCGGGCGAGGGCATTCTCGGCGGCCGCGCGGTCGCCGGGGCGGTGGCCGCCGCGATGACGGGCGCCTCCCCGCAGGAGGTGGTCGCGGCCGGACTCGCCGTGATCCCCGAGGACTCGTGGACCGCCCGCAACGTCAACCGGGCCCGGGAGATCGTCCTGGACCCCGCCGGATCCGGCGGGGTCGCCGCGCGGCTGCACGAGGCGGTCGTGGTCCGGCACTACCCGTGGACGGACCTGGCCCCCGAAGCCGTCGCCCTGGCCTTCGCCGCCTACCTGCTGGGCGGGGGAGAGGTGGAGGAGTCCGTGGTGGTCGCGGCGAACCTGGGACGGGACGCCGACACCACCGCCGCCATCGCGGGCGCCCTGGCCGGCGCGGGACGCGGTGAGGCGGCGGTGCCGGAACGGTGGGCACGGCAGATCGGCCCGGTCGAGGGACGATGCCTGCCGGTGACCGCAGGACGGCACGTGCTCGACGTGGCCGATCAGCTCGTGGAAGGGACGTAGGGCGATGATGCCGGGGGACAGGATCCTGGGGGCGTTCGCCGGGGTGGCGATCGGCGACGCGGCGGGGTGGCCGTCGTCGCGGCACCGGGCCGGGGTGCACGCGCCGTGGAGCAGGCGGCTCCACCGCGAGCTCGACGCCTTCGCCGAGGAGCACCGGGTGACCGCGCTGCCGGTGCCGTTCGCACTCAACCAGCCGGTCGCGCCGCTGGTGATCGGGCCGTCCGACGACGCCGAGTGGCTCGCCTGGACCGCGCTCACCATCGACCAGGACCGGGCGGAGGCGTTCACCGGCCTCGCCGGCCGGGACGACCTCAGGGCGCGGATCTCGGTGCGGACCGCGCTGGACAACCTCGCGCGCGGCCTCGGCCCTCCCGCCAGCGGCCACGACAACCCGCACTTCTTCGACGACGCCGCGGTCGTGCGGGCGGTCGCCTTCGGGGCCAGAGGGCTGGACCCGACGGCCGACGCCCAGGTCACCAACGCCGGCGACGGCGTACTCGGCGCCGTCGCGATGGCCCGCGCGATCGGCGTCCTGGTCGACGGCGGGCAGATGGGCGACGCCGTGGAGGCCGCGCTGGACGCGCTCCCCGACGACACCGTCATCGGCCGCGCGACCCGCACCGCGCTCGCGGTCGCGCGCCGCGCGGGCGACCCGTTCGGGGCGGTGCCCGCCCTGGACGCGGCGCTGTTCGACCACGTCTACAGCTACGGGGTCGCCGCCGCCGAGACGTTCCCGGTGGCTCTCGCGCTGGCGGAGGTCTCCGGCGGCTCGCCGGGCACCGCCGTGCCGGCCGCCGCCTGCCTGGCCGCCGCGGCGGACTCCGCGCCCGCGCTGACCGGCGCGCTGACCGGCGCGTTCACCGGCCACGGCGCGCTGCCGCCAGGGTGGAGCACCACCCTGACCGGCTGCTGCCTGCCCGAGCTGGCGGGCGTCGATCTACTGGACATCGCGAGGGGATGGATCGCTTGACATCCTCCCCACGGCTGAGCCGGGGGATTGCGGCCTTCACCCGCCGGGTCTCCTGACCGAACCACGTGGCACCGCGCCGCGTTTCCGCCCCAGAGCTGAAGCCTGGGGTCTCCACGCTGGAAGGATGTAGATGAGTGCTGCAGGTGAGGAGGGTACGCCGGTGAGTGTGACCGCGGGCGGGCTTGAGGACAGGGCCGTCGGATGCGTGGCGGGCGCCGCGGTGGGCGACGCGCTCGGCGGCGCCACCGAGGGGTGGACGCCCGAGCAGATCAGCGAGCGCTACGGCGGGCACGTCGAGGGCCTGGTCCCGCCGTTCTTCGAGGACTGGCGGAACGCCCGGCCCATCGCGCCCTACCACAAGGGCGACGGCCACATCACCGACGACACCTTGATGACGCACGCGCTGATCCGGGTCTACGAGCGGGTCGGCGGCCACCTGGACGCCTACGCGGCGGCCGATCACCTGGTGCCGGAGATGATGGGCGAGAAGCGCTGGATCCCCGAGCTGGAGACCGAGGCGCTCCCACTGCACCGGGTCTTCCTGGCGGAGAAGTGGCTGGTGCTGCGGCTGCACTACGGCCACGTGGACCCGCGTGAGGCCGGGGTCGGCAACATCGTGAACTGCGGCGCGGCGATGTACATGGCGCCGGTCGGCGTGGTGAACGCCGCCGACCCCGACGCCGCCTACGCCGAGGCGATCGAGCTGGCCGGCGCCCACCAGTCCAGTTACGGCCGGGAGGCGGCCGGGGTGCTCGCCGCCGCGGTGGCCGAGGCCATGCGGCCGGGCGCGACGGCCGACTCGGTGGTCGCCACCTGCCTGCGGCTCGCCCGGGACGGCACGGCGGCGGCCATCGACGCGGTCTGCTCGGCGGCCCGCGGCCTCGGACACTGGGACGGCTCCTTCGAGACGCTGCGCGCGGCCATGAAGCCCTACGACACCGTCGCCGACACCTACCGCGACCAGGGGCTCGGAGCTCGTCGCCCGAGCCGCCAGCACAGCATCGAGGAGCTCCCGCTCGCCCTGGCGTTCCTGCTGATCGCCAAGGGCGGCTACCGCGACACCGTCCTCGGCGGCGTCAACTACGGCCGCGACGCCGACTCCATCGCCTCCATGGGCGGCGCCATCGCCGGCGCCCTCGGCGGGCGCGAGGCGGTCCCCGCCGACTGGCTCGACCAGATCGCCACCGCCAGCCGCACCGACCTGGTCACCCCCGGCCTGGCCCTGGCCCGGGTCGCCCGCCGCATCCACACCGCCGACCTGGAGCGCCGCCGCGCCCACGAGTCCGCCTTCGCCGCCCTCCTCGGAGACGCCGGATGATCAGGCTGACCTGGGTGCAGCCGGAGGACCTGGTCGGGCACGAGCTGCGGCAGGCCGCCGAGGACGGCCGCGAGGTGACGGAGATCGCCGCGCGCTGGCACGCCGCGGGCGGGCACGACGCACCGCCCCGGGCGGGGGCCTCGCCCGAGGTCCCCCCGGTACGGCTGCGCCGCCTGGCCGAGGACCTGCTCGACGAGCTGGCCGCGCTCCCCTCCCCGCTCCCCGAGCCCTCGACCCTGGCCGGGATCGTCGCGGCCTGCCCGGCCTGGCCGTCCGGTCCGCGGCGCTCACCGGGGGCGGCCGGCGCCGTGCTCGGCGGCGGGCCGGCGGCCGGCTCCCCGGACCCGCGGGTCCTGGACCGGATGCTGGGGGCGTGGCTCGGCCGGGCGGCGGGATGCGTGCTGGGCAAGCCGGTGGAGAAGATCCCCCGGGAGGGGATCAGGGCGATCGCCGAGGCGACGGGGAACTGGCCCATCCGCGGCTGGTTCACCGCCGAGGGCCTGCCCGCCGAGATCGGCGCCCGGTGGCCGTGGAACCGGCGCAGCGCGGTCAACAGCCTCGCCGAGAACATCGACGGCGTCCCCGAGGACGACGACCTCAACTTCGCACTGCTCGCGCTGGCCCTGCTGGAACGGCACGGCCGCGCCTTCACCACCGAGAACGTCGCCCAGCTCTGGCTGGACGAGCTGCCCGGCGGGCGGGTGTTCACCGCCGAGCGCGCCGCCTACCGCAACCTGCTGACGGGCCTGGAACCGCCCGCCGCGGAGGGCGGGCATCCCGCCTTCCGCGATCCGCCGGCCGGCGGGGACGCCGGGGATCGGCGGGGCGGAGCCGTCCCCGCCTCCACGGCGACCTTCCGCAACCCGTTCAGGGAGTGGATCGGCGCGCTGATCAGAGCCGACGTCTACGGCTGGGTCAACCCGGGCGATCCGGCGACGGCCGCGGAGTTCGCCTGGCGCGACGCCCGGCTCAGCCACACCGCCAACGGGATCTACGGCTCCATGTTCGTGGCCGCGATGTGCGCCGCGGCGCTGGTGGCCTCCTCCGTCGAGGAGGTGGTCGCCGCCGGTCTCGCCGTGATCCCGCCGGAGTCCCGGCTGGCCGTCGCCGTACGGCAGGCCGCCGAGGACGCGCGCGGGGAAGCGGACTTCGAGCGGGTCGTCGACCGGCTCCACGAGCGTCACGGAGCCCTGCACTGGGTTCACACGATCAACAACGCCGCGCTGATCACGGCCGCGCTGGTGCACGGCCGGGGCGACTTCACCGCCTCGATCGCCGGGGCGGTGGCGGGTGGCTGGGACACCGACTCGGCCGGGGCGACCGTGGGCTCGATCGCCGGCGCGCTGCGCGGCGCGTCCGCGATCCCGCCGGAGTGGTCGTTGAAGAACCGGCTGTCCAGCAGCGTCACCGGGTTCGACGGCATCGGCCTGGACGAGCTGGCGGGCCGTACGCTGGCTCTGGCGACGGAGGAATCATGATCTCGGTATTCGGCAGTGCCAACATGGACCTGGTGGCCTACGTCGAGGCCGCTCCCGGGCTCGGCGAGACCGTGACCGGCCGGGAGTTCCGCACGGTCCCCGGCGGCAAGGGCGCCAACCAGGCCATCGCCGCCGCGCGCGCCGGAGCCGAGGTCGTCTTCCTCGGCGCCGTGGGCGACGACGCCTTCGGGCCCGAGCTGCGCCGGACGCTGGCCGGGGCCGGGGTCGACGTCAGCGGTCTGCGCACCGTCCCGGGCCCCTCGGGCATCGCCCAGATCGTGGTCGACGGCCAGGGGGGCAACTCCATCATCGTGGTCCCCGGCGCCAACGGCGCGGTGACCGCGCCCTCCGAGGCGGAGCTGGAGGTCATCGCCCGCTCCGACGTCCTCCTGCTGCAGCTCGAACTCCCCATCGAGGCGGTCACCGCCGCCGCCCGCGCCGCCCGCGCGGCGGGGACCACGGTGATCCTCACCCCCGCCCCGGTCCAGCCGCTCCCCGACGAGCTGCTGGACGCCGTGGACATCCTCGTCGCCAACGAGCACGAGGCCGCGGCGATCACCGGGCTGGCCGACCACGAGGAGGCGGTGCGGGAGCTGAGGACCCGGGTCGGCTGGGTCATCATCACCCTGGGGTCACGCGGCGCGCTGACCGCCGCGCCCGGCGCCGGCCCGGCCGTGCACGTCCGGGCGCCCGAGGTGCGGGCGGTGGACACCACCGCGGCGGGCGACACGTTCGTGGGGGCGCTCGCCGCCGCCCACGTCGAGCGGCAGTCCCCCGACCGGGCCGTCCGGTTCGCCGGCGCGGCCGCGGCCCTGTCCGTCCAGCGGGAGGGGGCCAGCACCTCGATGCCGGACCGCGCCGAGATCGACCAGAGCCTCGCCCGTTCCGATGGCTGACGGCCGGCTCACGGCCCGCCGTACCGGCGTCGCGGGGGAGAGCCGGGTCCGTGCCCCCCGCGTCGCCCCCACCCCCGTCCCGGATCATCGCCGATGATCGGCTTGCGCTGCCTGGAGGACATGTGAAGGCCCTGGAAGGTGTCCGCGTGCTGGACCTGGCGACCCTGTTCGCCGGACCGATGGCGGCGATGCTGCTCGGCGACTACGGAGCCGAGGTGATCAAGGTCGAGCACCCGGCCAAGCCCGACCCCTCGCGCGGCCACGGCCCGGAGGGGCTGTGGTGGAAGATGCTCGGCCGCAACAAGCGCGCGATCACGCTCAACCTCTCCACCGTCGAGGGCCAGGACCTGCTGGTGGAGCTGGTGCGCGAGGCCGACGTGGTGATCGAGAACTTCCGGCCGGGGACGCTGGAGCGCTGGAACCTCTCCTACGAGCGCCTCAGCGAGGCCAACCCCGACCTGGTGCTGGCCAGGGTGACCGGGTTCGGGCAGTTCGGCCCCTACGCGAAGCGGCCCGGCTTCGGCACGCTCGCCGAGGCGATGAGCGGGTTCGCGGCGATGACCGGGGAGCCGGACGGCCCGCCGACGCTGCCGCCGTTCGGCCT
This sequence comes from Streptosporangium canum, assembly GCF_900113865.1. Classification (GTDB taxonomy): domain Bacteria; phylum Actinomycetota; class Actinomycetes; order Streptosporangiales; family Streptosporangiaceae; genus Streptosporangium; species Streptosporangium canum. The sequence goes on from NZ_FOQY01000005.1 coordinate 314,113, forward strand.
GGCCGACGGAATCTGCGCCCTCGCCACGGCCTTCGCGGTGATGACCGCGCTGCGCTCGGGCAGGGGGCAGGTGGTCGACCTGTCGATCATCGAGCCGATCCTGACCGTGCTCGGCGCCCAGCCCACCATCTACGACCAGCTCGGCGTCGTCCCGCCGCGCACCGGCAACCGCTCGGTCAACAACGCCCCCCGCAACACCTACCGCTGCAAGGACGGCTCCTGGGTCGCGGTCTCCACCTCGGCGCAGAGCATCGCCGAGCGGGTGATGATCCTGGTCGGCCGCCCCGAGGTGATCGGCGAGCCGTGGTTCGCCAGCGGGTCGGGCCGGGTCGCGCACGCCGACGAGCTGGACGGCGCCGTCGCGGCCTGGGTGGCCGAGCACACCCGCGAGGAGGTCATGGCCGCCTTCGAGGGGGCCCAGGCGGCGGTCGCCCCCGTCTACGACGTGCGCGACATCATGGCCGACCCGCAGCTGGCGGCCCTGGACGCGATCACCACCGTCGAGGACCCCGAGCTCGGTCCGCTACGGATGCAGAACGTCATGTTCCGCCTCACCGGCACCCCCGGCGAGATCCGCTGGACCGGCCGCCCGCACGGCGCCGACACCGGCGAGGTCCTCGGCGCACTCGGTCTGACCTCCGAGGACCTCGCCGCCCTGCGGGACAAGGGAGTCGTCTAACCGTCGATCAGCGACGTGCCGGACAGCGTGATCAGGAACGCGCCGGCCGAGAGCAGCGCCACCGGCCAGGACCGGCCGATGGCGGCCCAGATCGTGGCGGCCAGGAAGCAGACCAGGGCGAGCAGCACGAGAACGTTCACGAGATCCTCCACGGAGTGAGACCGGTCAGGCGATCACCGCCTGGGGCAAGGCCGCCTCTGCCCCAGCGGTACCGGGAGTAACACGCCACCCGGTGGTGGATCCGTCCCGGGCGCCGGGTCTTCCGGCTCCGTCCGGGCCGCCCGCGTCCTTCTGGCACTCCGTTCGCCCACCCTCCGTCCCAGAGCCTCGCAGCACGTCCGCCTACTCCCCGTCCCGCAGAGCCTCGCCCCCGGTTCGCCTACCCTCCGTCCCAGAGCGCGGCGGCGGCCTCGGCGCAGGCCACGTCCTGGGCGACGGTGCCGCCGCTGACGCCGACCGCGCCCACCACCCGCCGGCCCTCGCCGGAGTCCCGGAGCGGGATGCCTCCGCCGAAGCACACGTACCGGTCTCCGGCGAGGCCGTACAGCTCTCCGCCCGGCACGACCAGCGGCGCGAGGTCGGCGGTGGACATCCGGTGGGCCACCGCGGTGTAGGCCTTGCCGGAGGCCAGGGCCGGGCCGGCGATCTCCGAGCCGTCCATCCGCTGGAAGGCGACCAGATGGCCGCCCGCGTCGACCACCGCCACCGAGACGAGGGCCCCTTCCCGCCAGGCCTGTTTCACCGAGGCCTCACACATGCGCAGCGCGAGTTCGAGGTTCAATAGGCTCCTTAACCCGCCAAGGGTTAGCAGTGGACAATTCGGTTTGTATCCGTCGCCGCCGGGCGGTGCAAGATCTCATACGGGATCCGAAGATCTGCGTACGTGAAGGGAGAATCCGTGCAGGCCCACGACCTGTCCGCCGGAGGCGGCGTGCTGGCCCGCGTGCACGACGCCGCCCGCGAGGCGGTGCGGATCCACGGCCTGCCGGACGCCGAGGTCACGCTGGTCAACGTGTCGGAGAACGCCACCTACCGGGTGGACGACCCGGCCACCGGGGCGCGGTCCATCCTGCGGGTGCACCGCCTCGGCTACCACGCCACCCCGGCGATCCTGTCCGAGCTCGCCTGGCTGGAGGCGCTCCGGGAGGAGGCCGGGGTCAGGACGCCGCGCGTGCTCCCGGCGCCGGACGGCTCCCGGGTGGTGACCGTCCCCGGCGCGCAGCCCCGTGACTGCGTGATGTTCGAGTTCCTGCCCGGGGCCGAGCCGCCGCGGGAGCGGCTGGTGCCCGACTTCGAACGGCTCGGCGCGATCACCGCGCGGATGCACCGGCACGCGCGGAGCTGGCCGCGTCCGGCGGGGTTCACCCGATTCCACTGGGACTACGACGCCGCCCTCGGCGCCGAGTCGCGGTGGGGCCGCTGGCAGGACGGTGCGGGGATGGGCCCGGAGGCGCGGGCCGTGCTGGACCGGCTCGACGGGGAGCTGCGCGAGCGGCTGGACCGGTTCGGCCGGGACGCCGGCCGCTACGGCCTGATCCACGCCGACCTGCGCCTGGCCAACCTGCTGGTGGTGGGCGACGGGACGCCCAGCGTCATCGACTTCGACGACTGCGGCTTCGGCTGGTACCTCTACGACCTGGCCGCCGCGCTCAGCTTCATCGAGCACCATCCGCGGGTCCCCGAGATGGTCGACGCCTGGGTGCGCGGCTACCGGACCGTCCTCGACCTGCCGGTCGGGGACGAGGCCGAGATCTGGACCTTCATCATGTTCCGCCGCCTGCTGCTGGTCGCCTGGATCGGCACGCACACCGGCGTGGACATCGCCGCCGAGCTCGGCGCCGGCTACACCGAGGGCACCTGTGAGCTGGCCGAGCGGTTCCTGTCGGGTGCGAGGGGACGGCGGGGGACGCCACTCCCGAAATGATCACGATGAGTGCCGGTTCGATCACTCTCGGATATCATCTCATCTCCGGAGGGACCGCCGGGAACAGCGCTCTGACCTCGGGAGAGGCATGCACGACAACAACCGCGCCAGCATCGTCCACCAGCTCGGATACGCCATCCGCCATCCCGGCCGGATCTCGCCCCATCTGCGGAGGCTGACCAGGAACGCCTGGCTGCGCCTGCGCACCCGCGACCACGTCGACTACTACCGGGCCGTCATGAGGTCCGACGTCGCCCGCGGTTCGGAGGCGGCCGTGGGCAGCAGGTCGCACGCACGCTGGCTCGCCATGGGCCGCCTGCAGTTCGACTACCTGGTACGGCACGGCCTGAAGCCGGACCACCGCCTGCTGGAGATCGGCTGCGGCAACCTGCGGGCCGGACGCCTGTTCATCGACTACCTGGACACGGGCAACTACTACGGCGTCGACATCTCGCCCGACATCCTGATCGCCGCCCAGGGCACCGTCTCCGATCACGACCTGCGCGACAAGCTCCCCCACCTCATGCCGGTCGGGGACCTGCGTTTCGCCGCCCTGCCCGACGAGACGTTCGACGTGGTCCACGCCCACAGCGTCTTCTCCCACTCCCCGCTGCACGTGATCGAGGAGTGCTTCCGGCACGTCGGCCGGATCATGAAACCGGACGGCTGGTTCGACTTCACCTTCGACCGCACCGAGGGCCAGGAGCACCAGGTGCTGCGCGAGGACTTCTACTACCGCACGGCGACCCTGACCGCCCTGGCCGGGAAGCACGGCCTGCGCGCGACCTTCATGGACGACTGGGAGCGGCTGCCCTCCAAGCAGTCCAAGATCCGCATCACGCTCCCCGGCCCCGGATGGTCCGCCTCGCGTGCCGCACCCGGCGCGGCACGCCAGGACGCCCTCTAACCCGCCAGCTCCCGCTTGATGTCGTCGTCGTCCGGCGCCAGCTCCAGCGCGCGGGTGAGATCGGCCACCGCCTCCTCCTCCCGTCCGGCGGCGCGCAGCGCCACCGCCCGGTTGAACAGCAGCGCGGGGTCCGCGCCGGGTTCCAGGGCGCGGGTGAAGTCGGCGACCGCGCCCTCCGGGTCGCCGGTCTCGAACGCCAGCATCCCCCGGCTGGCCCAGGCCGCGGCGAGTGAGGGGGAACGCTCCAGCGCCTGGTCGAACGCGGCCCGCGCCTCCTTGTGGCGGCCCTCGGCCATCTCGACCTGGCCCAGCGCGCACAGCAGATACGGGTTGACCGGATCCAGCGCGAGCCCGCTCTCCGCGTCGGCCCGGGCCCTGCCGTACTCGCCGAGCGCGGCCAGCAGCCCGGCCCGGTTGGCGAGCCCGTCCACGAACTCCGGGTCCAGGTCCAGGGCGTGGTCCAGGTCGGCGAGCGCGCCCCGGTGGTCGCCGGTGGAGAAGCGGATCTCGGCCCGGTTGTAGTACGGCTCGGGGAAGGGCGGGCCGACCCGCATCGCCGTCTCGTAGTCGGCGATCGCCGCGTCCCGCCTGCCCAGCCGGTGCAGCAGGTTGCCCCGGTCGATGTAGTAGTCGGGGTAGCCGGGGTCGGCCGCGATCACCGCGTCCAGATCCTCCAGCGCGTCCTCGGGACGGCCAAGCATGACGGCGAGCTGCGCCCGGTTGGCCAGCAGCACCAGCCGGTGGATCGGGTGCTCGCCCGGTCCCAGGCCGTGCTCGGCCAGCTCCACCGCCTCCTGGACCAGCTCCAGGGCCTTGGCGGGGTTGCCGAGCCGCACCTCCACCAGGGCCCGGCCGTTGAGGTCGAATCCCAGCTTGAAGGCGCGCTCGCGCGGGTCGGGCAGCAGTGTGGAGATGGCGATCGCCTGGTTCACCCAGGCCAGCGCGGCGTCCAGGTCGCGCCGGGCCGGGTCGTGGTGGCGGACCTTGAGCATCCCGGTGGAGTAGGCGGCCGCCGCATGCGTGACGGGGGAGACGCTTGTCCTTCTGGCCAGGTCGAACAGTGCCTCGGCCTCGTCCTCGCGGTTCAGCGAGCCCAGCGCGGTGGCGGTGCTGTGCAGGAGCCGCCACCAGGTCTCCGGCTCGGTGGCCGGGTCGGTCAGCGGCAGCGCGCGCAGCCCCAGCTCCGCCACCGCGTCGTGACAGCCCGCGTCCAGGCACCGTTCGACCGCGACCCGGAAGGCCTCCACCGCGCGGCGCGGATCGGTGCCGTGCTCGCGGTGGTAGGGGATCGCGCCGAGCCGTGCGCCGACCGTCCCCTCCCGTTCCAGCTCGTCGGCCCGGACGTCATGCTCCTCCGGACTGAGGGGCTCCTCCGGTACGGCCTGCTCGCCGATCACGACGGTCAGCAGGTCGGGGGAGATCCGCCGCCGCAGCACCGCCAGCAGCTCGTGGTCGGTGGGGTCGGCCTGGTGGACGTTCTCCACGACGAGTGTCCGCGGCCCGGTCTCGGCCAGGTGCTCGCGGACGAACTCGGCGAGCCCGTTGGACAGGCGGAGCGTGCGGCGGGGCGCGTGGACCAGGATCCGTTCCGCCCGGGGCAGGTGATCGGCCATCGACCGCCGTCTGGCGGGGACCAGCCCGTCCAGGTCGGGCGACATGGCCCGCAGCTCTATGTCATAGCGGGCGACCAGCTCCGGCCGGGCGACGGACGCCAGAGCCGAGGCGATCGCGCCGCCGGCGGTGTACGGCCCCCGCAGGCGCCGGTCCGCGTCGACCGGGGGCAGGAGCAGAGGGGGGAGGGGCGGGTTTTCTGGTGGGAGCGGTCCCCGACTCACCAGTCTCCTTTATATGGCTCTGAGGTCTATGTGATTCTGGGGGGCCGGCGCCCATCGCTGGGCGCCGGTTCCGTGATTTCGGTGTCAGCCGACGTGCTTGGGGCTGGCGGTCCCGCGGAGCGTGACGGTGCCAGGCTTGTGAACGATAACGCGCTTCATTGCGATGCCTCTCTTGGTAATAAGAACAAATCGCAAGTATTCGCATTAATCACCCTTATTGACAAGATCTATTTCTCATGGTGGCCGAATCCGGACAAGTCACTAGACAAAACGTCACAATCCATACCAGTTTCCGGGCCAGTCAGGGGCGCGGTTGCTGCTGGGTGATGCAGTGGATCCCCCCGCCGAGGGCGAATACGGCGCGGGCGTCCACCAGCTCGACGGCCCGCTCCGGGAAGAGCTTGACGAAGATGTCGGCCGCCGCGGCGTCGCGCGGATCGTCGAAGGAGCAGAGCAGGGCCAGGCCGTTGGCCAGGTAGTGGTTGACGTAGGAGTAGTCGACCAGCTCCCCGTCCGCTTCGCGGGTCTCCGGGGCGACCAGCTCGACGACCTCCAGCCGGCGGCCCCTGGCGTCGGTCGAGGAGCGCAGGATCGCCAGGTTCTCCCGGGTGACCTCGTGGTCGGGATGGTCCGGGTCGGGCTGGACGTGGCAGAGCACCAGCCCGGGACGGGCGAAGGAGGCGAGCAGGTCCACATGGCCGCTGGTGCCGTACCTGCCGTAGTCGGCGGTGAGACCGCGCGGCAGCCAGATCACCTTATCCACGCCGATCCGGGCGCCGAGCTCGGCCTCCACCCGTTCTTTGGTCCAGCCGGGGTTGCGCCTGTCACCGAGCTGGACGGTCTCGGTGACGATGACCGTCCCCTCGCCGTCCACATGGATGCCGCCGCCCTCGTTGACCATCTCCGAACGGAACCTGACGGCCCCCGCCCGCTCCAGGACGGCCCCGGCGACCAGGTCGTCCTTGGCGTGGGCATGCCAGCCCCACCCGTTGAAGGTCCAGTCCACCCCCGCCAGGCCGCCCCGGCCGTCCAGCAGGAAGGTCGGGCCGTTGTCGCGCATCCAGCAGTCGTCCAGCGGCTGCTCCATCACCTCGACCTCGGGGGCGAGCCACCGGGCGGCCGACTCGCGCTCGCTCGGGTCGACCACCATGGTGACCGGCTCGTAGCGGACGATGGCGTTGGCCACGCTCGACCAGGCGCGGTAGGAGGCCTCGGGGTCGCTCAGCGCGTACCCGGCGACCGGCCAGGACATCCAGGTGCGGGTGTGCGGATGCCACTCCGGCGGCATGCGGAACACGGTGGGACTCCTTGTCGGAGAGGGCGGAGAGGGCGGAGAGGGCGGAGAGGGCGGAGAGGACGGGGAAGGCGCGGGGGGCGGGAGCGCCCGCGCGGGGCGGGACGTCACAGGAAGTACAGCCGGCTGAGCGAGACCGAGTCGGCCGGGACCGACCGGATCGGGTCGCCGTCGAGGGTGACCTGACCGAGGGCGTCGACCTGGACGGACCCGAGCCGGGAGTTGAGGACCAGGTCGCCGGGGCCGATGCCGCGGGTGCCGCGCACTCCGACCCGGCGGCGGCGGGTCGTCATGTGGTCGTCGGCCGCGTCCGCGGCCGCCCCGCTGACGAAGGCCACCGACAGGTCCGCGGCGGTCGCGCCGTACGCGCCGAACTGCGGGCCCAGCACCAGCGGCTCGCAGGTGTCGGTGGAGGCGTTCGGGTCTCCGGTCACGCCGTAGGCGGGGAAGCCCGCCTTCAGCACGAGCTGCGGCTTGGCGCCGAAGTGGTCGGGCCGCCACAGCACGATGTCGGCCAGCTTGCCCGGCTCCAGCGAGCCGACCTCGTGGGCCAGGCCGTGCGCGATGGCCGGATTGATCGTCAGTTTGGCCAGGTAGCGCAGCACCCGTTCGTTGTCGTTGCGCGCCGGCGCGCCCAGTTCCCCCTTCATCTTCCCGGCCATGGCGAACGTCCGGCGGACCGTCTCGCCCGCCCGGCCCATGCCCTGCGCGTCGGAGGAGGTGATGCCGATGACCCCGAGGTCGTGCAGCACGTCCTCGGCGCCCATGGTGCCGGCCCGGATCCGGTCCCTGGCCAGCGCGGCGTCCCCCGGCAGCTCGGGCCGGAGCCCGTGCACCGAGACGATCATCGCGTGGTGCTCGGCGACGGCGTCCCGGCCGAAGGGCAGCGTCGGATTGGTGGAGGAGCCGATGACGTTGGCCACCCCGGCCAGCTTGAGCACGTTCGGCACGTGACCGCCGCCGCAGCCCTCGATGTGGAAGGCGTGGATCGTCCGGCCGCCGAGCACGGCGAGGGTGTCCTCCACCGACAGGCACTCGTTGAGGCCGTCGGTGTGCAGGGCCACCTGCACGTCGTGCTCCTCGGCGACCCGCAGCGCGGTGTCCAGCGCGCGGGTGTGGGCCCCCATGTCCTCGTGCACCTTGAAGCCGCTCGCACCGCCCTCGACCAGCGCCTCGACCAGCGGAGCCTCGTGCGAGGACGAGCCGCGCGCCAGGAAGCCGATGTTCACCGGCCAGGCGTCGAAGGCGTTGAACGCGTGCCGCAGCGCCCACGGCGAGTTCACCCCCACGCCCCAGACCGGCCCGAACTCCTGGCCGATGATCGTGGTGACGCCGGAGGCCAGGGAGGCCTCCATGATGCGCGGGCTGAGCAGGTGGACGTGGGTGTCGATCGCCCCCGCCGTCGCGATGAGCCCCTCGCCGGACACGATCGTGGTCCCGGTGCCGACCACCACGTCCACCCCGTCCAGGGTGTCGGGGTTGCCGGCCCGGCCGACGGCGTGGACGCGTCCCTCGCGGACGCCGATCGACGCGGTCCGCACGCCCAGGACCGGGTCGAGGATCAGCACGTTGCTGATCACCAGGTCGCAGGTGTCCCGGATCGAGGCGGCCTTCAGGTGCAGGCCGTCCCGGGCGGTCTTGCCGAACCCGGCCAGGAACTCCTCCCCGGCCTTCTGCGAGTCGTGCTCGACCTCGACCACCAGGCCGGAGTCGCCGAGCCTGACCCGATCTCCCTTGCGCGGGCCGTACACGCTCATCGCTCACCCGCCCCCGCCGGCTCGCTGCCCAGATATCCGCAGGCCCGCGCCTTCTCCATGGCCCGCTCGAACGCGCCCGGCGCGTCCAGCGGCCCGTCCACCAGCCCGGCGAACCCGATCGCCACCCGCGCACCGCCGATCGGGACCAGCCTGGCGGTACGGCGCTCGCCCGGATCGAAGCGGACGGTGGAGCCCGCGGGAACGGCCAGCCGGCGCCCGTAGCCGGCGGCCCGGTCGAACCGGAGCCGGGGGTTGGCCTCGAAGAAGTGGAAGTGCGAGGTGACGCTGATCGGGACGGTCGCCGTGTTGAGCACCTCGACCTCCACGGCGTCCTCCTCGGCGGCGTCCCTCTCCCCGGAGGGCGGGGACGCGGCGGTCACCGCGCCGGGGGCCTCGGCGCCGAGCGAGCCGCCGCCGAACGGGTCGGTCACCACGGCCAGCCGGGTGCCGTCGTCGAAGACCGCCTCGACCATGACCTCGGTGACGACGTCGGCCACGCCGGGCAGCACGTCGTCCGGGCCGAGCACCCCGCGGCCGGCCTCGACCGCCTCGGCCAGCCGCGCCCCGTCGCGCGCGGCCTCGCAGACCGTGTCCGCGATCAGCGCGGTGGCCTCCGGCACGTTCAGCCGCAGACCTCTCGCCTTCCTGGCACGCGCCAGTCCGGCCGCGGTGAACAGCAGCAGCCGGTCGCGTTCCGCAGGTGTCAGCCGCACAGCCCTCTCCCTTTTAGAACTGCCTTCAAACTTAGAGCAGCATTCTAAACCTGTACGGTAGATCCCATGACTGCGAAGCTGGAGCGCCCCGACGTGCGGGCGCACGTGCTGCGTGCGGCGCTGCTGGCGATCGACGAGGTGGGGCCCGAGCGGCTGCGGGTGCGCGACATCGCCGAACGGGCGGGCATGAGCAGCGGTCACGTCATGTACTACTTCGGCAAGCGGGACCGGATCCTCGTCTCGACGCTGCTGCTCAGCGAGGACGAGCTGGCCGAGCGCCGGACGGCCGAGCTCGCGGCCGTCGCCGACCCGCGCGAGGCGGTCGGCCGCCTGGTGGAGCTCTATCTGCCCGGCGGTCCGAGGGACGTCCGCTGGCGGTTGTGGGCCCAGGTCATCGCCCGCCCGCCGCAGGACGAGGAGACGCTCCTCAGGATCGCCGGATTCACCGGCACCTGGGTGGGGGAGCTGGCCGCCATCGTCGTCCGGGGCGTGGGGGAGGGGCTGTTCCGGCCGGTGGACGACGCGGAAGAGTACGCCACGCGGATGTGCCGGATCATGGACAGCCTCGCGAGCGACGTGCTACTCGGGCTGCCCGGCCGGGGCCCCGGATGGGCCCACGCGCAGGCCATGCGGGCGATCTGGCGGGAGATCCTGCCCTGACCGCCGGCCGCCGGTCAGCAGGTAGGCGAGGGCGGCCAGGAGCTGGAGCCCGGCCGCCGCGGACAGCGCGCCGGTCAGCGACCGGGCGGCCAGTGGCCCGGCGATCGCGGAGCCGACCGCGAAAGAGGTGATCTTCAGGCTCGCCGCGGTGGTGAAGATCTGGCCGCGGAGCCGTTCGGGCGCGTCGCGGTGCCGTACCGCCAGCACCGCGGTGAGCTGGGGGCCCTCTCCGGCGCCGGCGACGACCACCGCCGCCACGGCCACCGCGGGGGAGCCCGCCACCGCGGCGAGCGCGGAGCCCGCGGCGAGCAGCAGCGTGCTGATCAGGATGATCCTGTCGGGTGTGGCGGGCGGCCGTCTGGCCAGGAGCGCGTTCGCGGCCAGCGCGCTCGCGGCCAGCGCGGACAGCAGCACGGCGCCGTGCCCCGCCTCCCCGGTCAGCTCGGCGCCCAGCAGGGGTGAGCAGACGACCAGCATGCCCACCCCGGCGAAGGACACCATCGTGGTGACCGTGGCCCGGCGCAGGCCGGCGACCCGCGCGATCGAGGAGAACCCGGCGGCCACCTCCCGCCACAGGGACCCGCCGCCGTCTCCGGTGGGCCGTGCGGGCCGTGCGGGCCTGGCGGGGAGCGACCAGGCAGCCGGGAACGCGAGCAGCACCAGCGCGATCGAGACGGCGACCGGGACCGGGGCCCCGGCCGCCGCGGCCAGCACCCCGGTCAGGGCGGGCCCGGTCAGGCTCGCCAGGTTGTACGTCAGCCCGTCCAGCATGCTGCCCCGCTCTATGCCCGCCTCCCCGACGACCAGCGGCAGCTGCGCCGTCCAGCCGCCCGCCAGCGCCGGGCCCAGCAGGCCGGCGAGCACGGCCACGCCGACGAGCGGCGCGACGGGCACGTGCCCCAGGGTGAGCAGGATCAGCAGGAGCCCGCAGGCGTACGCGGCCAGCGCGGCCGCCAGCAGGCGTCCCGGCCGGGAGCTGCGGTCCAGCAGTACGCCGAAGATCGGACCCCCCAGGGCCGAGGAGACCGTCAACCCCGCGAGCAGCGACGCTCCGGTGGCCGGCGACCCGGTGAGGGAGAGCCCGAGCAGCAGCAGCGCCGGGCCGGACATCTCGTCGCCGGTGCGGGCCGCGACGGCACCCGCCAGATAACCGCCGAATCTGTAACGCCTCTTCATCGAGGAGACGTTACAGTATGCGTGTGCAGCACTCCACGAGAGCCATGGCCGACCGCGCGGCCGACCTGACCGCCGTCCTGCTGGCCGATCCGGCCGTCGAGAGCGTGAGCGAGGTGCTCCACGCGTACGGCGAGCGGGGACCGGGCCCGTCCGGCGATCTCGGACTCACCCCGGATGACGTCGCGGCCATGCGGGTCGCGGCGGGCCGGCTGCACGAGGTGTTCGCGGCGGCGGACGTCGGCGAGGCGGCCACGCTGCTCAACCGGCTGCTCGCGGAGGTGGCCCGGCCGCCCCGGCTGACCACCCACGACGGCCGGAGCACCTGGCACCTGCACGTGGACGGCCATGACGACGCGCCCTGGGCGGAGTGGTTCCTGGCCTCCTCGGCCATGGCGCTGGCCGTGCTGCTCGCCGATCACCAGCGGGTCCCCGGGGGCATCTGCGCCGCCGCCGGCTGCGCCCACCCGTTCGTCGACTCCTCCGGCGGCAGCCCGCAGCGTTTCTGCTCCCCCCGGTGCGCGACCCGGGCACGCGTGGCCGGGCACCGGGCGCGGCGCACAGGCGCCGCACCCGGTCCCCGGCCCGCCGGAGATCAGCCGGCGTGAGCCGGCTCCCGCTCGGGAAGCGGGGCGGGAGCCGGGCGTCGGGAGCCCCGGAACCGGTCCTTGACGTCCTCGACGATCGTGTAGAGGGTCGGCAGCAGGATCAGGGTCAGCAGCGTGGAGCTGGTCAGGCCCCCGATGACGACCACGGCCAGGGGCTTGGACAGGAAACCGCCCTCCCCGGTCAGGCCGGTGGCCATCGGCGTCAGTGCGCAGATGGTCGCCAGGGCGGTCATGACGACCGGGCGGACCCGGTGCCTGCCGCCCTCGATGACCGCCTCACGGGCGCTCATGCCGCCGTCGCGATACTGGCGGACCAGGTCGAGCAGCACGATCGCGTTGGTGACCACGATGCCGACCAGCATCAGCATGCCGATCAGGCTGGGCAGGCCGAGCGGGGTGCCGGTGACCACCAGCAGGCCGAGGGCGCCGGTCGCCGCGAACGGGATCGAGACCAGCAGCATGAGCGGGTGCGCCAGGCTCCGGAACGTGGCCACCATGATCAGGTAGACGATCAGGATCGCCGCGGCGAGGGCCACGAACAGGCTGTTGAACGAGCTGGCCTGCTGCTCGCTGACCCCGCCGATCTCGGCGGAGGCGCCGGCGGGCAGCTTCAGCTCTCCCAGCCGCCTGGTGAGCGCGGAACTCGCCGCGCCGAGGTCCTTGCCGGAGAACTTCGCGCTCACCGTGGTCGCGCGCTCCCCGTCGATCCGTGTCAGCCGGGTGGGCGCCGTCACGGTCTCGACCGTGGCCACGTCGTCGAGCCTGACGGTACGGCCGAGCGGTGTGGGGATCCTCAGGTTCCGCAGCGCGGTCAGGTCGTCCGCCGGGACGCCGACCCGGAGGGACATCTCACGCTCGGCGCCGTCCAGGGTGACCCTGGAGACCCGCTGTCCCTGGGTCACCCGGGCCACCGCCTGCGTGATCTGGCCCTCGGTGAGCCCGCGTGCGACGGCCGCCTCGCCGTCGACCCGCACCGCGATCTGCCGGGCCGTGCCCGCCAGGCCTGACCTGACCTCCGAGGTGCCGGGCGTCTGCCGCATGGCCCCGCCGACCAGCTCCGCCGCGCGTGCCAGCGAGGCGTCGTCGCCCGCCGACACGGTGACCGCGAGGTCGTTGGAGGTCAGGCCGCCCTGGTCGCCCTGGACGGTCACCTTGCCGACCTTCGAGTCGGACGCGGCCAGCTCGGTGACCCGGGTCCGGACGGCCTCCCGGAGGGCCGCCACGTCCGCGTCCTTCTCGGCGGTGACGGAGAACGTCGCCACGTTGCGCGCCCCGCCCTCCTCGCTGTTGTCCGGCCCGATGGTGACTTGGTAGGACTTCAGGCCCGGAACGTCCTTGATCGTCCTCTCCACCGAGCGGGCCGCCTGGTCCGCCGCCGCCAGGCTTGTGCCGGCGGCCGGCTCCTGCCGCACCTGGAAGGTGTCCTGCCCGGAGCTGCCCAGGAAGTCGGTCGTGAGCCGGCCCGCCATGCCCCCGGTGGCCACGAGGATCCCGAGGGCGGCCAGGAGCGTCACCCCGCGCCGCCGCACCGCGAACCCGATGACCGGGACGTAGACGCGCTGGAGCACGCCGCTGTGCTCCCTGGCCTCCACGACCTCGCGGGCCACCCCGGCCTTGGGCGTCTTGAGGAACCAGTAGGCGAGCACGGGGATGACCGTCAGCGACACCAGCAGCGAGGCCAGCAGGGCGATGGTGACGGTCAGCGCGAACGCCGAGAACAGGCTTCCGGTGATCCCGCCCGTGAACGCGATGGGCAGGAAGACGGCGACCGTGGTCAGCGTGGAGGCGGTGACCGCCCCGGCGACCTCGCGGGTGCCCGCCCGGACCGCGTGGAGCTTGGCCTCGCCGTGGTCCAGATGACGTTTGATGTTCTCGATGACCACGATGGAGTCGTCCACGACCCGGCCGATGGCGATGGTCAGCGCGCCGAGCGTCAGCATGTTGAGCGTGAAGCCGTTGACCCACAGGCCGATGAGCGCGACCACCAGCGAGAGAGGGATCGAGATCACCGTCACGACGGTGGATCGGAAGGAGAAGAGGAAGACCAGGATGATCAGGGCGGCGAAGCCCAGTCCCAGCAGGCCCTCGGTGGTCAGGTCGCCGATGGACTTCTCGATGAACTCCGACTGGTCGAACGCGACGGTCAGGGTGGCCGCGCCGCCCAGGGACCGGGTGAGCTCCGGCAGCCTCCGCTTCACCTCCTGGGCGATCGCCACCGTGTTGCCCGTCGGCTTGGCCATGACCGAGACGCTCAGGCTGGGCCTGCCGTCGGTGCGGGTCAGCGTCTCCGGACGCTCCTCGACGAGGCGCACGTCGGCGACGTCTTCCAGCGTGACCTTCGGCGCCAGGTGGATGCCGCGCACGTCCGCGAGGGAGTCGAAGCTCTCGCCGACCTGCAGGGCGAGCGACTCGCCGCCGGCGGTGATGCTGCCGGCGGGCACGACCGACCCGCTGGAGCCCAGCGTGGCGGCGACCGCGTCGGCGGTGAGGCCCCGCTTGCGGAGCCTGTCCTGGTCGAGGCGGATCTCCACGGTCTCGGCCCGCTCGCCGCTGACCAGCACCCGGCTCACGCCGTCGATGCCGCCCAGCTCGCCGGGGACGCGTTCCTTCAGCAGCCGGGCCAGCCGGCGCTCGTCGTCGCCGGTGGCCGCCAGGTTCAGGACCGGGAACTCGGTCGACATCCCCGCTGCGACCCGCGGGGTCACCTGGGACGGGAGCTCCGGCTGGATCCGGCCGATCCGCTGCTGCAGATCCTGGATCGCCCCGTCGAGATCGGTGCCGTGGGCGTATTCGACGGAGACTCCCGCCAGGCCGTCGCGGGAGAACGAGGTGATCCTCTGCTGGCCGACGCCTCCCTCGACGGCCTCCTCGATCTTCTCGGTGACGTTGCGCTCGACGATCTGCGGCGCGGCCCCGGGATAGATCGCGGTCACGCTCACCGTGGGCACGGAGAACGACGGGAGCAGCTCCTGTTTCAGCGACATGGCGGCGATCGCTCCGAATATCAGCACCGCGATCGCCAGGAGTGCCACCAGAGCCCTGTTGGCGAGGCTTATCCGGGTAAGAGCGTTCAACAGGGGTCCCCCTTGGAAATGGTCGTCCCATCCAGAGTTCTGGTTTCGGGACGGCCCGCGGTAGCGGCCAAGGTTGCGAGCCGAATCAACGAAAGTTGCACGGCCGTACTCTTTGGTTGTCTGTGCCCGCCGTGCGGTGGCACAGGCACAGGCCACTGGATAGCGTGACCGGGTGAGTTGGAAGCCATCCCGTGTGGTCGTGGGCGATGTGACCCTGGCGATCGCCGTCGGCGCGCTGGGCGCGTCGTTGACGGTCACCAACGCGGTCACCCAGCAGTCGCCGCTGTCGTGGAGCGTGTGGGCCGCGGCCGGGGCGCACCTCATCGGCGGGCTGGCCCTGATCGCCAGGAGGCGGGCGCCGCTCGCCGTGGTGATGCTGTGCGCAGTGCTGTGCGCCTTCGCCGCTCCACTGGCGGGGCCGTTCGCCACCTATGCGATCGCGGTCCACGGCAGGGGCCGTCCCCGTGACTGGAGCGCCGTCATCGTTCTGTCGATGACGCTGGGCCGGCCCTGGAGCGACTCCGGGCCGGTGCTCGAGATCCTGTTGAACACCGCGACCAACTCCCTCCTGGGGATCGCCCCCGCGCTGCTCGGCATGTGGCGGGCCTCCCGGCGGCGGCTGTTCCAGGCGCTGGCCGACCGGGCCGACCGGGCCGAGCGCGAGCAGGAGCTGATGGCCGAGAAGGCCAGGTCGGAGGAGCGGGCCCGGCTCGCCGGTGAGATGCACGACGTCGTCACCCACCGGGTCAGCCTCATGGTCCTGCGCGCCGGCGCGCTGCGGACCATCGCCCGCGACGAGGTGGTCCGCGAGGCGGCCGAGGAGTTGCGCCAGGTCGGCTGCCAGGCCCTGGAGGAGCTGCGCGACCTGGTCGGCGTGCTCCGTTCGGAGGAGACCTTCGGCTCCGCGCGTACCGCCGAGCCCGTCATGCTCGACCTGACGGGCCTGGTCGCGGAGTCCAGGGCGGCGGGCATCGAGGTCGGCCTCGTCACCGAGGGCGAGCCGCTCCCCACGCCGCCCGTCGTGGACCGCACCGCCTACCGGGTCGTCCAGGAGGCGCTGACCAACGTGCACAAGCACGCGCCCGGGGCGCGGGTGACCGTCCGGGTCGGCTACGCGGGCGATCTGCTCCGCGTCTCGGTGTGCAACACCGAGGCGGAGGGGGGCACCACGGTCATGCTCGGGGAGGGCGGCACCGGCCTGAGCGGCCTGCGCCAGCGCGTCGAGCTCGTCCACGGTTCGCTGTGGGCGGGGCCGTCCGAGGAGGGGGGCTTCGAGGTGCGGGCCGCGCTGCCGGTCGCCCCAGGCGCGGGCTCGGCGGGCCGTACGGCCGGCCACGGGCCCGAGGGGGAATGGGCGGGCCGTACGGCCGGGCACGGTGCCGAGGGCGGATCGACGCCGAGGACGGCCGGGCACGGGCCCGGCGCCGCCGTGCCGTACCCCGCGGCGGAGTCCGCCGGCGTGATCCGGGTGTCCCCGTGATCCGGGTGCTGATCGTCGACGACGAGCGCATGGTCTGCGCCCAGCTACGGACCATCCTGTCGGTGGCCGAGGACCTGGTGGTGGTCGCCGAGGCCTACGACGGGGCCGAGGCCGTGGAGGCCGTCGTGCGGCACCGGCCGCACGTGGTCCTGATGGACCTGCACATGCCCGGGGTCGACGGACTGGCCGCGATCGAGCACATCGCCCGTTTCCCCGCGCCGCCGAAGGTGGTGGTGCTGACCACCTTCGACCGTGACGGCTACGTGTTGCGGGCCATGAGCCTGGGTGCCGCCGGGTTCCTGCTCAAGGACACCCCGCCGGAGGACCTGATCGGGCTGGTGCGGGTGGCCGCCGACGGGCACACCGTGCTGTCCCCGGCGGCCACCCGGCGGCTGCTCACCGCCTCCGCCGGGCACGGCGCGGCCAGGGAACGGGCCCTGGCCCGGATCGCGGATCTCACCGACCGGGAGGTGGAGGTGCTCACCTGCCTCGGCGAGGGCCTGTCCAACGCCAAGATCGCCCGCAGGCTCTACCTGTCCGAGGCCACGATCAAGAGTTACGTCTCGCGCATGCTGGTCAAGCTGGGCCTGTCCAACCGCACCCAGGCGGGGCTCCTCGCCTCCGAGGCCGGGCTCACCGGGGTGGCGAGACGGCCGGGGTAGGGCGGCGGGGGTGAGGTGGTCAGGGCATCCCCGGTTTCGCGGCCGGCACGGGCGGCGTCCCGCGCCTGTCGCCGCCGCGCTCACCGAACCTCACCGTGGAGCACGCCGTGTTGTGAAGCGCCCCGGGCTGTGAACTACCCCGGGCTGTGGAGCGCGCTGGGCTGTGGACTACCCAGGGCTTGGACTACCCCGGGCTGTGGACTACGCCGGGTCGTGCCGGATACGGCGGCCGGTGATCTCGACGGGGGTGATGCGGATGTAGAGCCTGCGCTCGCCGCCCGCCCACGGTTCGACGTCCACGCCCGTCACGGCCGCCCGCTCCTCCTCGGAGGAGACGTGATGGGCGGGGCCCCGGACGAGCACGCTCCAGCCCTGCCTGTTGGGGTCGTCGATGCGGTCGATCTCGAAGGCGACCTTGAACTCGACCCCCTCGACGCCGGTGCGCAGATCCTCGTCCAGCGGGCCTCCGAACGCGGTGCGCAGCAGCAGGGCCCCGTCGTGGACCACGTAGTTGACCGGCAGGATCATTGGCCCGCTGGAGGCGTCGAAGGCCACCCGCCCCACGCCGCCCGGGGAGATCAACCGCATGCACTCGTCGGGGTCCAGCTTCTCCAAGTGGGGCCGCGCGCCCGCGGGGCCGCGCCCCGGCGGCAGGTCCACGCCGCCGCCGAGCAGCTCGTCGCTGCTGGTGCCCAGGGCCGCGGCGAGCTGGTTGACGGTGCTCGTGCCGGGGGAGGCGGCGTTCTCCTCCAGGTAGCCGAGATAGCCGGGATCGATCCTGGCCCGCTCGGCCAGCTGCTCACGGGTCATACCGAGGGACTTGCGGCGGTGCGCGATCCGGCGGCCCAGATCCCCCGGGGCCGAGATGTGTTCGGTCATGGAATTCCCTTGCTCGCGGACCCGGGGTGGCGGCCGCGCGGGAGACCCGGCGCGACGCCCGCGGCACCCGGTGGAGTCCTCGGCGGTGGCGCCCTCCCGGACGCCCTGTGACGGCTGGAACTGCGGCCCTCGTTTCCGGGGCACGGCCAGGCAGGCGCACGCACGACGGCGAGTCCGGTCAGGCTCCTGCAGACCTCCGTACCCTGCGGACCGGGTGATCACTCCGTGCCCGGCCGCGAAGGCTCAGCCGCCGATGCCGACGCCGTCGAACCCGCCGGGAAAGCCGGAAGGCCGCCGACGCCCCGAGCCGGGGTTTCGGCGGCCTTCCTGAGCCCATGGACGCCATAGGCGGTGGTGGACGATACAGGGATTGAACCTGTGACCTCTTCCGTGTCAGGGAAGCGCTCTCCCGCTGAGCTAATCGTCCTCGTCGAAGCCAGAGGTGGAGACGGGATTTGAACCCGTGTACACGGCTTTGCAGGCCGTTGCCTCGCCTCTCGGCCACTCCACCGGAGTGAGAGCCCTAAAGCCCTTCGAGCGGAAGACGGGATTCGAACCCGCGACCCTCACCTTGGCAAGGTGATGCTCTACCACTGAGCCACTTCCGCGCGTGTTTCCGGGCTCGGCCCGGCCTCACGCATAGAACTCTAGCGAATACTCGCCGACTCCCCAAACCGGAGCACGCCGACCTGCTCGGCGTACCAGGTGATCCCGGCCACGTGCTCGGCGATCAGCCGCAGGGTCCAGTTGGGGTCGCGGGGGAGATCCCATGCCTCGGGGCCGGCCGCCGAGTAACGGTGCACATAGGACGCGCCGAGGCGGGTCCAGCGGGATCGGGCCTCGGAGAGGTCGAGTTCCGCGAAGCGGGACCAGTCGGAGTCGAGGGTCACCGTCCGGCCGTGCCAGGCGTCGGGCAGGGGGGCGGCCCCGGCCAGCAGCGCCTCCACCTCGGCGAGGTGGTCGACCAGATGGTCCTGGATCCGGCGTGCGGCCTTCGCCGGCGTCCAGAGGTTGGCTCCGTCCGTCACGATCGGCCGGCCGTCCCAGGCGAGCCACGTCTCGGCGAG
Organism: Streptosporangium canum; assembly: GCF_900113865.1. Lineage (GTDB taxonomy): Bacteria > Actinomycetota > Actinomycetes > Streptosporangiales > Streptosporangiaceae > Streptosporangium > Streptosporangium canum. Next base: position 332,825 of record NZ_FOQY01000005.1, read on the forward strand.
GGTGAGGCAGCGGTCGACGGCGTCGGCGACGAGCTGTGCGGGATTGTTCGGCATGCTCCGATCGTGACCGGAGCACGCTTCGGCCGGCGTCGAAGCGTGGCCGAGGTACACGTCGAGGCCGGACCGGTGTCACCCCTGTGCGAGCCGGATCGGGAGTGGCTCCGGGGCCGGGCGCCGACCAGCGCTTTTCCCGGCCCGCGCGGGTGTCGCCGCAACGCGGCGCGGCGGATGATGGAGGTCACGGAATCCGGCAGGGAGGGCATAGCGGTGATCCCCACCTGTAAGGGGCTAACATCGCATACGCCAGTTACCTAGTGCGAGAGAGTGACACCATGCGCGACAACGAGGTCGTGAACATCGGTCCGGAGCCGCTGAGCTTCGACGAGGTCGTCAGGGTGGCCCGGCACGGCGCCGCGGTACGTCTCAGCGACGACGCCGTGGCGGCGATGGCCGCGGCCCGCACCCGCGTGGACGAGCTCGCCGAGAGCCCCACCCCCGCCTACGGGGTGTCGACCGGGTTCGGGGCCCTGGCCACCCGGCACATCGACCCCTCGCTCCGTGCCCAGCTGCAGCGCTCCCTGGTCCGATCGCACGCGGCGGGCTCCGGCCCCGAGGTGGAGACCGAGGTCACCCGGGCGCTGATGCTGCTGCGCCTGCACACCCTGGCCACCGGCCACACCGGAGTGCGCCCGAAGACCGCCAAGGTGCTCCAGGACCTGCTCAACGCCCGGATCACCCCCGTGGTGCACGAATACGGCAGCCTCGGCTGCTCCGGCGACCTCGCGCCGCTCTCCCACGTCGCACTCACGATCATGGGCGAGGGCGTCGTCCGCGACGCGTCCGGAGAGCGCGTGGACGCCGCCGAGGCGCTGAAGCAGGCGGGCGTCGAGCCCGTCGAGCTCGCCGCCAAGGAGGGCCTCGCGCTCATCAACGGCACCGACGGCATGCTCGGCATGCTGATCCTGGCCATGGACGACCTCGGCCGCCTGTTCAAGACCGCCGACATCAGCGCGGCCATGAGTGTGGAGGCGCTGCTCGGCACCGACCGCGTCTTCGCCGCCGACCTGCAGGCCCTGCGCCCGCATCCGGGACAGGCGGCCAGCGCCGCCAACCTCCGGGCTCTGCTGGCCGACTCCGGGATCATGGACTCGCACCGGGACGGCACCTGCACCCGCGTCCAGGACGCCTATTCGCTTCGCTGCGCCCCGCAGGTGGCCGGAGCCGCCCGCGACACCCTCGCGCACGCCACCGCGGTCGCCGCGCGGGAGCTCGCCTCCGCGATCGACAACCCGGTGGTCCTCGCCGACGGCCGGGTGGAGTCCAACGGCAACTTCCACGGAGCCCCCGTGGGCTACGTGCTCGACTTCCTCGCCATCGCGGTCGCCGACATGGCGAGCATCTCCGAGCGCCGTACCGACCGCATGCTCGACGTGGCCCGCAACCACGGCCTGCCCGCCTTCCTCGCCGACGACCCCGGCGTGGACTCCGGGCACATGATCGCCCAGTACACCCAGGCCGCGATCGTCTCCGAGCTCAAGCGCCTGGCCGTGCCCGCCAGCGTGGACTCCATCCCGAGCTCCGCCATGCAGGAGGACCACGTCTCCATGGGCTGGTCGGCGGCCCGCAAGCTGCGCCGCTCGGTGGACGGCCTGACCCGGGTGCTCGCGGTGGAGATCCTCACCGCGGCCCGGGCACTCGACCTGCGGGCGCCGCACCGGCCCGCCCCCGCGACCGGCGCCGTGGTCGCCTCCCTGCGCCAGTCGGTCCCCGGCCCCGGCCCGGACCGCTTCCTCGCCCCGGAGATCGAGACGGTGGTCCGGCTCGTCGCCGACAACACCGTCGTCGCCGCGGCGGAGTCGGTCACCGGCCCGCTGGGATAGCGGCGATCACCTCCACCTCGATCAGCAGCCCCGGCCGGAACAGCCGTGACACCTCCACGGTCGTGCTGGCCGGGGGCTCGCCGGTGATGTGACGGCGCCGGACGGCCGCGTACTCCGGCAGCAGCGACATGTCGGTGAGGTGCGTCCGGATGTGGGTCACGTCGTCGAACGTGCACCCCTGGTCGGCGAGGATGAGCGCCAGCGCCTCCATCACGTGCTCCGACTGGCGCGTCATGTCGCCCTCGCCGACGACCTGGCCGGCCTCGTCCAGTGCCACCTGACCGGAGACGAACAGCAGGTCTCCGGTCCTGGTGGCGTGGGAGTAGAGGCCGTTGGTCGCCGGGACCGACGCCGGGTTCAGCTTCTCCACGCCCGTACGGCGGGCCGTGCCGACGTGCCCGAAGACGGCCGTCAGGTCCCTGTCGCCCAGCCCGGCGGCCGCCGCGCCCAGCAGCCTGTCCCTGGCCGCCGCCGCGAGCGTCTGCGTCGCGTGCGAGGCCAGCACCAGGTCCTTGGCCGCCAGTCCGAGGGCGTAGCGCGTCTCGGGCGGGCCGTTCTCGACGGCCGGCCGGATCCGCTCGACGAGCGTTCCCAGCGGGGTCTCACCGAGCACGTCCAGCAGCGCCGCCGTGTCCACGCCGGTCGCCTCGCCGTAGGCGAGGGTCTCGGCGAGCAGCACCTGGGCGGGCACCAGCGCGCTCATCACCGCCAGCTTCATCGCGGCGCCCGCGCCGGGCCCTCCGGCCTCCCGGACGTGGCCGAACACCCCGAGCACCTCCCGGCAGCGCGCCAGGTCCTCCGGCAGCCCGCCGGCCAGCACGGTCAGCGTGCCGTCCCGCGCGGGCTGCACGCTGCCCAGCACCGGCGCGTCGACCAGTCCCACCTGCGAGGGGAGCCTGTCGCGGAGCTCGGCCACCGCCTCGGGCCCGATCGTCGACATCTCCACCACCAGCGTCCCCGGACGCAGGCCGGGGGCCGCGTCGGCGAGCACCCGCCTGACCGCGGCGGGGTCGCTGAGCATGGTGACGACCAGCTCCGCCTCCGCCACGGCCTCGGCGGGCGACGCCGCGCCGAAAGCCCCCTCGACCGTGCGCGGGGTGCGGTTCCACACCGTCACCTTGTGCCCGGCCGCCACGAGCCGCCGTGCCATGGGGGCACCCATATGTCCCAGACCAAGAAAAGAAATCATGGATCCACGGTAGGGACGGCCAAGGTATTCCACCAGCGACTAGATTACATGTGAGCCATGCGAAGGAGGAATGTGTTCGACACCGACGCGCTGCGCCTGCTGGACGCGGTGGCCCGCACCGGGTCCTTCACCGGGGCGGCGGCCAAGCTCAACTACACCCAGTCCGCGGTCTCCCGGCGCATCGCCTCCCTCGAACAGCAGGCGGGCGGCCCGCTGTTCGACCGGCTCGCACGCGGGGTACGGCTGACGCCCGCCGGTGAGACGCTCCACCAGCACGCGCGGGCGGTGCTGAACCGGCTGGCCCGAGCCGCCGACGAGCTGGCGGGCATCCACGGCGGCTACAGCGGGCGGCTGCGCGTCGGGGCGTTCGCCACCGCCAACGTCGCGCTGGTCCCAGGCGCCCTGCGGGACTTCCGGCGGCGGTTCCCCGAGGTCGGCCTCGCCCCGGTCGAGGGGCCCAGCGGCGGCCTGCTGCGCCGGATGCGCGAGGGCGAGCTGGACGTCGCCGTGGTCAGCGACTATCCGTCCGGCCTGCCGTACGACGACGAGGTGGAGATCATCCCGCTGGTGGAGGACGAGCTGATGGTCGCGCTGCCCGGCGACCATCGGCTGGCGGGGCGGGAGCGCGTCGACCTGCGCGAGCTGCGGGAGGAGACCTGGATCGAGGCGCCCCCGCCCGGCCGGACGACCATGCTCGAGGAGGCGTGCGCCCGCGCCGGGTTCACGCCCCGCGCCACGGTCAGGATCGCCGAGTGGACCGGCAAGTTCGGGTTCGTCGCGGCCGGGCTCGGGATCACGCTGGTGCCCGCCATCGCCGCGCCGGCCGTGCCGCCCGAGCTCGTGCTCCGCTCCCTGGGCGACCTCGCCCCGCACCGGACCGTCTACGCCGCCCTGCCGGGCGCGCCGCTGCCCGCGGCCCGCACGCTGGTACGCCTGCTGTCCGAGGCGGCGGGACAATAGCGGAGTGCATGACTCATTTGCGCATGTAGGGGGCCGTTTGGCCACCCGGCTCCGCGACGTCACCACCGACCTGGCCGCACTCGACGGCGAGGGCTGGTGGGCCGTCGTGGTCGACTACGAGGGCAAGGTCACGTGCGCCAGGTTCGACGACGTCCGGCCCGCCCCGCTGCCCGTGCCCCGGAGCCCCTGGCGCGGGCCGCACCCGTCGTCGTGGCGGAGCTCGCTGGACCGGGCCGCCTACGAGGACGGCGTGCGCCGCATCCGCGCCTACATCGAGCGGGGCGAGGTCTACCAGGCCAACCTGTGCCGGGTGCTGACCGCGCCGCTGCCCGGGGACCCGGACCTGCCCGCGCTGGCCGTACGGCTGGCCGAGGGCAACCCCGCCCCCCACGCCGCCACGGTGAGCCTGCCCGGCCTGGGCGTGGTGTCGGCCTCACCCGAGCTCTACCTGGCCAGGGACGGTGACGCGATCGAGTCCAGGCCGATCAAGGGGACCGGGGTCACCGCCGAGGACCTGCTGGAGAAGGACTACGCGGAGAACGTGATGATCGTCGACCTGGTCCGCAACGACCTGGGCCGGGTCGCCACGGTCGGCTCGGTGAGCGTGCCGGCGCTGTGCGAGATCGAGGAGCATCCCGGCCTGGTGCACCTGGTCTCGACCGTCCGGGCCCGGCTCGCGCCGGAATTCGGCTGGCCGGAGCTGTTCTCCGCGACCTTTCCTCCCGGCTCGGTGACCGGTGCCCCGAAATCTTCTGCCCTGAGCATCATCAATGAACTCGAACCCGGGCCACGCGGGCCGTACTGTGGGACTGTGGGCTGGGTCGACGCGGACCGGCGCCGAGCGTCGCTGGCCGTGGGCATCCGCACCTTCTGGCTCTCGTCCGGCGAGATCCACTTCGGCACGGGCGCGGGCATAACCTGGGGCAGTGATCCCGAGCGCGAGTGGCGCGAGACCGAGTTGAAGGCCTCCCGGCTCATCGCGCTCGCTTCCACGTCAGGTTCAGCAGGTTCAGGAGGAGTCGTATGAACGTGCCCGTATGGGTCAACGGGGAACTTATCGATCCGGAGCAGGCCACCGTCTCGGTGTTCGACCACGGCCTGATGGTCGGGGACGGCGTCTTCGAGACCATCAAATGCGTCAACGGCGCCTCCTTCGCCCTCACCCGTCACCTTGACCGGCTCCGGCTCTCCGCCCAGCGGATGGACCTGCCCGAGCCCGACGCCGACGCGATCGCCGAGGGCATCCGCGCCTGCCTGGCCGAGGCGCCCCCGTGGCAGCTCGGCCGGATCCGGGTCACCTACACCAGCGGCCCCGGCCCGCTCGGGTCCGACCGCGGGGACAAGGGCTGCACCACGGTGGTGATCGTCGACGAGCAGAAGCCGTTCCCGGCCACCGCCGACGTCACCGTCGTGCCCTGGCCGCGCAACGAGCGCGGCGCGCTCGCCGGGGTGAAGAGCACCTCCTACGGGGACAACGCCAAGGCCCTGTTCCACGCCAAGGCCAGGGGCGGCGGCGAGGCGATCTTCGAGAATCTGGCGGGCGACCTCTGCGAGGGCACCGGCAGCAACATCTTCATCGTGCGCGACGGCCGCCTGCTCACCCCCACGCTGTCCTCCGGCTGCCTGGCCGGGGTCACCCGGGCGCTCACGCTGGAGTGGTGCGGCGGCTCCGAGGAGGACGTCCCGCTGTCGGCCCTCTACGAGGCCGAGGAGGCGTTCCTGACCTCCACCACCCGCGACATCCAGCCGATCCGCGCGGTCGACCAGACCGTGCTGCCGGCCGCGCCCGGCCCGATCACCGCCAAGGCGATGCGGGTCTTCGCCGAGCGCGGCGCCGCCGACCTCGACCCGTGACGGGTCACTGCGGGTAGGACACCTGGGTCTGGGCGTTCAGCTCCTTGATCGTGACCTTCTTGGCCGGATCGGTCAGCGGGTCGTCGATCCGGAGCACGTCCAGGCCCTTGGTGATGTCGCTGGAGTAGATGTGGCCGTTGTAGTAGTAGGCCGACCACGAGCCGCCGACCCCGTCGACGGGGCCGCGCTCGAAGAAGCCGATCTCCCGGAGGTTGTCCGCGTCGGTGAAGTCCAGGATGGACACCCCGCCCTGGTACCACGACTGGACCATGATGTCCTTGCCGGGAACCGGCAGCAGTGATCCGTTGTGCGCGACGCAGTTCTCGTCGGGCTGCTGCTCCCTGGGGATCTTGAAGTAGCCGCGGAGCCGGAGGGCGCGGCCCTCGCTGAGGTCGTACACGGCGTCCGCCCCGTGGTTCTTCGGCGTGCCGGAGTCACAGGTGGCGCTGACGCCGCCGCCAAGCTCGTCGCCGAAGACCACCTTGGTGGCGTCGTTGTTGAACGTGGCCGAATGCCAGATCGAGAAGTTCTCCTCGTCGCGCACGTGCTGGAGCACCTTGGGGTGCACCCTGTCGGAGATGTCCATCAGGATCCCGTCACCGAAGCACGCGGCGGCGGCCAGGTCCTTCTCCGGGTAGGCCGTGATGTCGTGGCAGCCGCCCAGGCCGTCCTCGCCGCCGCCTTCGGAGAGCACCGGCTCCGAGACCACCTTGGCCCCGGCCGGATCGGCGGTCGGCACCTCGACGATGGAGATCTTGTTGTGCGGGGCCGGGCAGGTCGTCGACTCGGGCTCCGGGCCGGGGGAGGAGACGTAGAGGTAGACCTTCTTGTCGTCCTTGCCCGGGACGAGGGTGTGGGTGTGGGAGCCGCAGTCGGTGCGGACCGCCGACACGAACCGGGGATGGGCCTTGTCGGCGACGTCGAAGATCCGGATGCCCTCCCAGCCGCCCCTGCCGCCGTTGCTGCCCGATTCGGCCGCGCAGTCGGGGCCGCTGCGCGGCGAGTCGACCGACAGGAACAGCAGGTTCCCGCTCACCGAGATGTCGTTCTGCTCGCCGGGGCAGAGCACCCGGCTGACCGCGGTGGGCTTGGCGGGGTCGGACACGTCGAACACGCTGAAGCCGTCGTAGTTGCCGACGAACGCGTGGTCGCCCTGGAAGGCCAGGTCGGTGCCCCATGCCTGGGGGCCATCGAGCGGCGCCTGTGGCGGCACGTTGGCCACGTGCGTGACGTTGGCGCTGTGTGTGACGTCTCCGGAGGCCGTCGCGCCCGCCGAGGCGGTGGCTGACCCGGTGGCCGTGGTGGAGGCCGCCCGGGGGGCGGCGGGCTCGGCGTCCACGCCGCATCCGGTCACAACAAGCAACGCCGCCAACCCGAATGCCACGCTTGATCGCATAGTGCCCCCATTGCGCCGATTACCTTGCCCCATTATTGAAGGTATGCGGGGAATGCGTTGGTCGTATGGGGTTATCGTGGCGATCTCGGTGACATCGGTCCTTGCCGGCTGCGCGGCGGGCGGGAACGGCGAACGGGCCCCGCTGGTGGCGGGCACCGGAGCTCCGGTGATCATCCCGGGAGGGCCGGGCGACGCGGGCCGTACGGCGGAGCCGGGCGAGCGGCTCGGGGTGTCGGAGGCCCGCGTGTCAGTGGCCGACGTGCGGTTCGCCGAGGGCATGATCCCGCACCACCGGCAGGCGCTGGAGATGGCGGCGCTGGCCGCGCCCCGGTCGGCGTCGGCGGCCCTGCGGACACTCGCCGGCAGGATCACCGCCGCGCAGCGGCCCGAGATCGCGGCCATGTCCGCATGGCTGAGGGCTGTCGGCAGGCCCCCGGAGGGGCACGCCGGCCACACGGTCACCCTGGAGCAGATGAACCGGCTCAGGGCGGCCAGGGGCGCGGCCTTCGACGAGCTCTTCCTGACCCTGATGATCGCCCACCACGAGGAGGCGATGACCATGGCCAGGCGGCAGCTCCAGGACGGCACGGACCGGGCCATGCTGTCCACGGCCAAGGACGTCCTGTCCGGGCAGGGGGTCGAGATCGCCCGGATGAGGAGGCTGCTCCGGGGCTAGGTCCCGGAGTCGGAGGGGACGGGCGCCGGGGCGCCGGCGCGGGCCGGCCGCCCTGCGGGCCGCGTGCGTGGGGTCAGGAGCTCCAGAGCATGTTGCTGAGCTCGGCGTCGAGGTCCATGAAGTCGGTCTCGCGACCGGCGGGGACCAGCTCGTAAGTGCGGTGCAGGAACTCCGTGAGCGGAGCCAGAGGCACCTCGAACAGGGCCTGTCCGAACGGTGACGTGAGACTGATGTGCAGGGTGCGTTCGCCGTCGGCGCGCGCGGGCCACACCTGGACGTCTCCGTCGCCGACCCGTCGCACGATGCCGACGGTCAGCAGTTCGCGGGCAAAGATCCACTCGACCGGTTCGTCGTTCCCCACATGGAAGGCCATTCTGATCGCGTAAGGATCATCGGCCGTGTAGCTGAGTCCGGCGAGCAGGGGGACGGTGGTACGGTCGGGGACCACAAGCCGAAGGCCAAGCTCGGCAGAGACGGTGGCGCTGTTCATCGTCAGCCAAACCTTTTTCGTCGTCGGTCCCCTCTTCGGGGCTTTCACTGCTCTGACGGACTATGTCCCGAGCTATGACGCGGAACAAAGAAACCTGTAGGAAAGATTCCGCCTCCAGGCCCTTCTGTAACACACATCACAGCGCGACATTTGGGCATCTACCTGGCTAAACATCGCCAACAGGGCCTTATTTGCAAGGGTTTTGCGTATCGTTTTGGTCACCGTCGACTCCCCTGTAGGGGCGTCTCGGGCGATAGAGGTCCAGCTCGGGTCGTTCGGTGCTTCTGCGGATCAGGACGATGCTATGACACCGTAGCCCCCCGCCGGACGCATCCCCAGACCTTTGGTTCATGGCCGTGTCGCCCCTCAAGATCATCTCTGGTCCCGGTGTCGCTTCGCCAGCGGTCCCGGATTGCGGTATGGTTTTCCACGTCGGCACCGCGAGGAGCCAGACGGGGCGGGCGATTAGCTCAGCGGGAGAGCGCTTCGTTCACACCGAAGAGGTCACTGGTTCGATCCCAGTATCGCCCACACGTAGTAGACGCAGGTAGAGGCCCGGAGGTTGCCAACAATCTCCGGGCTTTTTGCTTTCCGGGACCGATCGATGCCCGATTTTGAGGGCGCCGTGAGGGTAGATCTCGAAAACCCGCCCTCAGTGGTACGGCTCGTCTCGTCTCGGTCATGCCCGTGCTTCCGCCGCAAGCGAACTCCGGTCGTCCGGCGCGCCGCAGGAGATTGTCCGGTCGGCGGATCCGCGGCGCCCGGCCGCCCGGGGAGGTGGACTCCGTCCGCCGGACGCCGTCGGCTTGCATGCTTTTGCGTTAGCGTGTCCTCCTTCAGCTGGGGGACTCACGGGGAGAAGACGACCGTTGGCTGGCAGAGGAAACGATCCCGTCGTAGTGATCGGGCTCGGCAGGTTCGGCAGCTCGCTCGCCGTGGAGCTCGCCCGCAGGGGCACCGAGGTGCTGGCCATCGACAGCCGCCCCAAGGTGGTGCAGAGCCTGGCGGGCAAGCTCACCCATGTCGTCGCCGCCGACTCCACCGACCTGGAGGCCCTGCGCCAGCTCGGCGTGCCCGACTACTACCGGGCGGTGGTCGCCATCGGCACCGACATCGAGTCCAGCATTCTCACCACGTCCCTGCTGGTCGAGCTGGAGATCGAGGACGTCTGGGCCAAGGCGGTCAGCCGTGATCACGGACGCATCCTGGAGCGCGTCGGCGCCCACCATGTGATCCTTCCCGAGCACGACATGGGGGAACGCCTGGCCCGTCTGCTGAACGGGCGGATGCTCGACTACATGGGGGTGGACGGCAACTACGCGCTGGTCAAGACCAGGCCTCCCCGGGAGTTCGTCGGCGTCCCCCTCGCCCGGTCCGGCCTGCGCCGCAAGTACGGAGTGACCGTGGTCTGCGTCAAGGGCCAGCACGACGAGTTCACCTACGCCGCGGCGGACACCGTGCTGAGCTACGGGGACGTGATCATCATCGCGGGCACGGTCGAGCAGGTGGAGCGGTTCACCGAGCTGCCGTGAGCGGACGCCTCCGGCCGCGGCGGGCAGGGCGACTCTGTCTCCATGTCACATCGCACTCTCCCCGTTTTTGGCGGGAAGGCATAGAACGGGGCCGGTGAACGCGATCACAATCGCCTCCTGACCGCTGTGACACCGGCCCGCCGGGAGGGACCATGCCCGACCTCCGTCATGTTCCCCGAGCGCTCGCGGTGGCCGCGGTCCTGGCGGCCGCGCTGCTGCGTCCTCCCGCGACGGCCGCCGGCGACGACCCCGGCCACCCCTGGCTGGACCCCGCCAGGCCCGTCGCCGAGCGGGTGGATCGCCTGCTCGGCGCGATGACGCAGGACGAGAAGCTGAACATGATCCGCGGGCACGGCCTCGCGCTGATCCCCCGGGGACGGGTGGCGCCCGTTCCCCGCCTGGGGATCCCCGAGCTCCGCATGCACGACGGCCCGCACGGCGTGAGCGACGTGCGCGGTGTGACCGCCTTCCCCGCGCCCGTCACCCTGGCCGCCACCTGGGACACCGCTCTCGCCCGCCGGTTCGGGGCCGCCCTCGGCGCCGAGGCGAGGGGCAAGGGCGTCAACGTCTACCTCGCCCCCGCCGTGGACATCCTGCGGGTGCCGCAGTCGGGAAGGGCCTGGGAGAGTTTCGGAGAGGACCCCTATCTCGCCTCCGCGATGGCGGGGGAGGAGGTCGCCGGGATCCGGGGGCAGAACGTCATCGCCACCGTCAAGCACTACATCGGCAACAACCAGGAGACCGACCGCATGCGGGTCGACGCCGTGATCGACGAGCGGACGCTGCGGGAGATCTACTACCCGCCCTTCGAGGCCGCCGTCGACGCCGGGGCCGGCGCGGTCATGTGCGCCTACAACAAGGTCAACGGCCCGTTCGCCTGTGAGAACCCCCAGACGCTCACCGCCGGCCTGAAGGACTCCATGGGCTTCGAGGGCTGGGTCATGTCCGACTGGCTGGCCACCCGGAGCGGGCAGAAGGCCGCCCTGGCCGGCCTGGACCAGGCGATGCCGGACGACCCGCTGTTCGCCGCGAACCTCAAGGCGGGGATCGCCCTGGGGACGTTCCCCGCGGCGCGGCTCGACGACATGGTCCGGCGCGTGCTCACGCCGATGTTCGCCGACGGGCTCTTCGAGACCGGGTACGGCGCGCCGGACCGGGACGTCCGCACCCCCGAGCACACCGCGCTGGCCCGCGACATCGCGGTCTCCGGCACCGTCCTGCTCAAGAACCGCGACGGGATCCTGCCGCTCACCGGCGGCCGGATCGCCGTCATCGGGACCGCCGCGCACGACAACGTCGAGATCACCTCCGCCGGCTCCGGCCGGGTGCTGCCGCCCTATGTGGTCACGCCGTACCAGGGCCTCAACGCCAGGGCCGGAGGCAGCGCGACCTACTCGCCGGGGGACGCGGAGGGGGCGCTGCCGTGGGACGTCGACAAGCGGCTGCGCGAGGCCGCCGACGCGGCCCGGCAGGCCGACGTCGCCGTGGTCGTGGTGGGCCTGTCCTCCCAGGAGGGAGAGGACAGGCCGGACCTCGGGCTGCCGGGCAACATGGAGACGCTGATCGAGACCGTCGCCGCGGCCAATCCGCGCACGGTCGTCGTGCTGACCGCCCCCGCGCAGGTCCTCATGCCCTGGGCCGACCGGGTCAAGGGCGTGGTCTCGGCCTTCGTCGGGGGGCAGGAGCTCGGCAACGCGCTCGCCTCCGTGCTGTACGGCGACGCCGACCCCGGCGGGCGCCTGCCGATGACGTTCGCCGCCCGGGCCGCCGACTACCCGGCGAGCACTCCTGAGCAGTTTCCCGGGGTCGGCCACCGGCAGGTCTACAGCGAGCGGCTGCTGGTCGGCTACCGGCACTTCGACGCGACCGCTCTGACGCCGCTGTTCCCCTTCGGGCACGGCCTGTCCTACACGAGCTTCTCCTACGACTCCCTGTCGATCTCCGGGGCCACGGTGCGCGCCAGGATGACCAACACGGGCTCACGCGCGGGCGTCGCCGTACCGCAGCTGTATCTCGGGTTCCCGGCGGAGGCGGGAGAGCCGCCCCGGCAGCTCCGCGGGTTCGCCAGGCTCCGGCTCGCGCCGGGGGAGTCGGCGACCGTCGCCTTCCGGCTCCCGGAGCGGGCCTTCCAGGTCTGGACGCCCCAGGGGTGGAGCACCGTGCGCGGCGATCACACCGTCGAGGTGGGCGCCTCCTCGCGGGATCTGCCCCTCAGCGGAACGCTGACCCGCTGAACAGCCGGCGCCGCCGGTCCGCGCCCTAGACTGGGCGCAACCACTAGAATGGAGTTCGGTAGCGATGCGGATCGGACTGTTGATCGACGAGCCCCAGGGGCAGGACGTACTGGGCAGGCTCCGGGGGCGGATCGCCCGCGCCGCCGACGACGGCTTCTCCTCGGCATGGATGTCCAACATCTTCGGCCTCGACGCGCTGACCGCGCTGGCCGTGGCCGGCAGCCAGGTGCCGGGGATCGAACTCGGCACCGGCGTCGTCCCCACCTACCCGCGCCACCCGGCGGTGCTCGCCCAGCAGGCGCTCACGGCCAACGCCGCCCTGGACGGGCGGCTCGCGCTCGGCATCGGCCTGTCGCACCAGATCGTCGTCGAGGGCGTGTACGGCTACAGCTTCGACCGGCCCGCCCGGCACATGCGCGAATACCTGTCGGTCCTGGTGCCGCTCGTGCGCGGGGAGCAGGTGGCGTTCGAGGGGGAGACCCTCAAGGCGCGGCTCGGGCTGACGACGCCGGGCGCCGGGGACATGCCCGTGCTCATCGCCGCGCTGGCCCCGCGCATGCTCAAACTGGCCGGCGAGCTGGCCGACGGCACCGTGCTGTGGATGACCGGCCCCAAGACCGTGGCCGAACACGTGGTGCCCGCCGTCACCGAGGCCGCCCGCGCCGCCGGACGGCCCGCGCCGAGGATCGTCTGCACGCTCCCGATCTGCGTCACCGGCGACGTGGAGGCCGCCAGGGCGCGCGCGGGCGAGGTGTTCGAGATCTACGGCCAGCTGCCGTCCTACCGGGCGATGCTCGACAGGGAGGGGGCCGCCGGCCCGGCCGACGTGGCGATCGTCGGCGACGAGGACGCGGTGGCCGCCCAGATCGAGTCGCTCGCCCAGGCGGGGGTCACCGACTTCGTGGCCGCCGAATACACCTCGGACCGCCGGACCCGGGAGTTCCTCAGAACCCTGCTCTAGGAGCTCGCCCCGGAGGGCCCCGCCCCGGCCGCGCGGGCCCGCGGGGCCCGCCTCCCGGACCACCAGGACGTGACGGCCCAGCGGGTGAGCGCCGACAGGGTCGAGCCGACCGACAGTGCCGAGCCGATCGAGAAGGCCGACGTGGCCGAGCCGATCGATCCGACGGACAGTGCCGAGCCGATCGAGAAGGCCGAGGCGGCCGAGCCGATCGACCCGACCGACAGCGCAGAGCCGGCGGATCCCAGGGAGCCGACGGACAGGATCGAGCCCGCGGACCCGATGGATAGGATCGAGTTCGTCGACCCGACGGACAGGATCGAGTTCTTCGAGCCGATGGACCACAGCGAGTTCTGATTTTCCGGCATGACGGCCATCATGCTCCATCCGCGGACGGCCGTGATCTACAGGCGGCCCGTGATCCGCGGACCGTCCGCGTCCTGCGGGCGAACCGTGCGCTACGGACGGTCCGTGGCCCGCAGGTGGTCGCGGACGAGGGCTCCGAACTCGGCCTCGAACAGGTCGTAGCGGCGCCTGAGGCCGTCGCCGGGCCAGTCGCCGGGCAGCAGGCCGGCCGGCAGCAGGGGGTCGGCCAGCAGATGGCGCAGCGCGGCGGCGGCCAGGGCGAACCGGCCGGCGACGGTGGTCGCCGCGTCGAAGGCGCTCTGCAGCGCCCGCGCGTGCCGGGCCCAGGCGGGCAGGTCCCACAGGGATCCCGCCAGCGAGGCGGGGTCCTCCTCCGGGACCGCCCGCAGGAAGGCGCACTGGCCGGCGACGACGGCGGGCCGGCCCCTGCTCAGATTGTCCGGCCGCATCCACACGCCCTCGCGGACCTCGGCCAGGCGCAGCGCCGCCATGGCCTCCCGGAGCGCGGCGCGTTCGGCGGCGGGCCGCCGCTCCGCGGTCACGATCGCGACCTCCCACGTGCCGTCCCAGGCACGGGTGCCGGGCGAGCGGCTCTCGTCCTGGCGGGCCTGCCGCAGGCGGAGGCGCTCGCTGAGCTCGTAGAAGCCGTCCGGCTGGCCGAGGTCGCCCGCGGCGACCATGCGTGACAGCGCGACCCGGACCGTGCCCTCGGAGATGCCGAACAGGGCGCCCACGCGGACCAGGCGGCCTGCCCCCAGCCGCGGGGGGTGGGTGCCCAGCAGCGTGCTGAGGATGACCGAGCGCGCGGTCAGCGGCCGGAGCCCGAGCGGGTCGTCTTCGTTCGCCATCGCCAGGTGGTTGCTTTCACGGGGTTCGGTGGTCGTAAGCGATCAAGGCATGTTCGACGGGCCGGCCGTCCGGCCGATTCGGGACGCAGAGCGGTCTCGCGGGAGCGGCCGCACTCCACCGGGGTGGAGTCCACCACCCGCACATCGTCGCTCCACAGCGTAGTGTCTACCGCCGACAGCCGTATGGCCTGCTGGAGCAGGCCCGCCGCCTTGCGCAGCCGCTTGTTGTAACCGGGTGTCATAGGTAGACATAGGAGCAGATGCCGTAGGTGAGCGCGGGCATGACGGATCCACCGCCGTTCCGAGGTGAGGCCCAGCAGGGTCTGCCGCACCGCCGACGTGACCGGCTCCGCGTCGCTGAGCTTTGGTGTATGCCCACCGACGGGCGCCAGGGTGCCGGCTGAGGTGATTCCTTCAGCAGGTCGTCGGATCGTACGTCCAGCGCAGTGGCCAAGCTGTCGAGGTCCGGCTTCACCGATGTCTCCGTCTCCCCTCCAGCCGAGGAACATGGAGTGCGAGGCGGGACCTCGCTACCGAATCAGGCGGTCACACTCTTCGGCGGCACTTTCGTAACTACCCGCAAGGAAGGTGTGGATCGCCGTCAGCTGGTCATCGGAGAAGGTGGCCATCAATCGGCGGCTGCGGGCATCGATCCCGTTGTAGAACGAAGCGATCCGTTCGAGTCCTGGGGCCGAGGCTTCGACGAGTACGCGGCGGCGGTCGTGCGGGTCGGGTTTACGCCGGACGTATCCCGCCTTCTCCAGACGGTCGATCATGTGCGTGACCGCGCCGGTGGTACGCCCGAGCTGAGAGCTGAGCGCGCCGGCCGTGGAGGCTCCGGCGCGGTTGAGTACGTGCAGGCAGAGCAGATCGGTCTGCGCGATGCCGAGTTGCTGGGCGATCAGGTCGTTCAGGCGTCCCAGGGCTCCGGCGAGGTCCGTTATGGACACGATGATCCGGGTGGCCAGTTCGTTCGGCTGGTCGTCCTGCGGCTTGACGGACATGCGACTTCCATTTAACTTCGCGGTTCAGATACTTAGCTATGAAGCTACTGTACCCGATGCGTCACCTCTGCGAACTGGAGGGCCTGATGGCGGCCCAGGTCCAGGTCGTTCCCCTTGGAAGGAGCCCCGCCGTGGACGACTGGTATGTGGACGACCGCTGCATCAACTGCGATGCCGCCCGACAACTCGCGCCCGACCTGATCGGCGAAGTCGGCGGACGGTCGCAGATCCTGCGTCCGCCGAACGATGAGACGGAGACACGGCGTCTCCACGCGGCCGCCTTCGCCTGCCCCACACGCTCGATCCGCCCGGCCTCCGGGCAGCCGGACCAAGCGCTCGACCCTTTTCCGATGGCCTTGGACAACGGCGTACTGATGTGCGGGCACAACTCCCGGCACACCGCCGGGGCCAACTCCTACCTGCTGCTGCGGCCGTCCGGCACGGCCATGATGATCGATACACCGCGCTGGAGCCGTGAACTCGCCGAGCGTTACGCGGCATCGGGCCTCGTTACCGATGTGCTGCTCACACACCGAGACCACGCCGCACACGGCCGCCGCTACGCGGACTATTTCGGCGCCCAGCTGTGGATCCACGAGGGCGACCTCGAAGCGGCGCCGGACGCGGACCAGGTGATCCGGGGCCTGGAACCTCTGCAGATCAGCGAGGAGGTCACCGCCCATCCACTGCCCGGCCACACCCGGGGCAGTGTGCTCTACCTCGCGGATGACCGGTACTGCTTCAGCGGCGACAGCTTCTACTGGTCACGCACCACCGGTGATCTGGAAGTCGCGGAGAGCGTGATGTGGTACTCCATCGAGCAGTTGGCCGCCTCCCTGGCCAGGGCGGCCGTACGGATGCGATTCGAATGGATCCTGCCAGGCCACGGTGGCCGCCACCGCCTGGCCGCCGACGAGATGTCCCGGCGGCTGCGAGCGCTGGCCGAACGCACGCGACTGCTACGGCCCCGGCCGATCGACTTCACGGCCGTCCGCTGGTGAGGGGCCGGCCCAACCGTTACCGGGGTCCACGCAGCGGCCGCAGTGCCCTTCCTCAACCGATTCCGGGAACCCTCCTGAAGAAGACGTCCGGTCCAGGGAGTGCGGGTACTTCGCTCAGGAGCGGGGCGCGGCTACTTGGGCCCCGACCCTGCTCATGCCGTCGGAGGTTACATCTTTTCTTCATGCGTCGCACAAGCGTAATGTCCAGGCATGGCTTCCTACCTCATCGAGCCGGTCGACCGGCTGCCCTTCGGCGGCCCGGACAAGGCCCGGCGTTACGCCACCGAGCGCTACCGGGGCGCGGCCGGCCTCAACTGGTACGGCTGCGACCCCACGCTGCGCTTCCTGATGCGCCGCCACCTCGGCGCCGACGCCCTGGAATGGGCGGCCCCCCACCTGGAACGGGCGGGCGCGCTGATGAGCGGCCCCATCCTCGAACACGCCGAGGAGACCGACCGCAACCCGCCCCGGCTGGAGAGGTACGACCGGTGGGGCCACGACGTCAGCCGGATCGTCATGCCGCCCTCCTTCGAGGCGGCCCGCCGCGAGCTGGTCGCCGGCTCCTTCACCCGCCCGGAGTTCGCGCGGGAGGCCGAGGCCGCCGGCGCCGACCCGGTGACCATGGGGGTGGCCTGGAACTACCTGCTCTACCAGGCCGACATCGGGATGGGCTGCGCGCTCGGCACCGGCGGCGACATGGTGGTGCTCATGGCCGAGGCGTTCGCCCCCCAGGACGTCAAGGAACGGGTCAGGGAGATCTTCGCGGACGGGATGTTCTCCGGCGAGGCCGCGCAGATGTTCACCGAACGCACCGGCGGCTCCGACCTCGCCGCCCTGGAGTCCACTGCCACCCCGACGGGGGACGCCTGGCGGCTGAACGGCCTGAAGTGGTTCGCTTCCAACGCCAACGGCTCCGCCTTCGTGGTGCTGGCCAAGGCCGAGGGCGGCCCCGACGGCAGCCGGGGCGTCGCTCCCTTCCTGGTGCTGCGCGAGCGCCGCGACGGCGGGCACAACGGCATCCGGGTCCGCAGGCTCAAGGACAAGCTGGGCACCAGGTCGGTGGCCTCGGCGGAGATCGAGTTCACCGACGCCGAGGCGTTCCTGCTGGCACCGGCGAGCACCGGCGCCGGCGACGGCAAGGGCCTGGGCCGGATGATGGAGCTGACCAACGGCGCCCGGCTCGGGATCGCCACGATGGGCCTGAGCTGCGCCCGGCGCGCCCTGGTCGAGTCGCTCTGCTACGCCCGCAGCCGCGAGGCCTTCGGCGCCGCCCTCATCGACCAGCCGCTCATGCGCCGCAAGCTGGCCGAGCTGATCGTCGAGGTCGAGGCGGCCCAGGCGCTGGTGTTCGACGGGTTCCACAACAGGCTGCGCCTGGGCCCGGCCCTGATCAAGCTCAGGGCCGCCCGCCTGGGCGTCACCGCGGCCAGTGACGCGATCGAGGTGCACGGCGGCAACGGCTACATCGAGCAGTGGCCGGTCGCCCGCATCCTGCGCGACGCCCAGGTCAACCCGATCTGGGAGGGCGGTGACAACATCCTCTGCCTGGACGTGCGCCGGGCCGTCGAGAAGGACCAGCACCTGCCGTTCTTCGACCGGCTGGCGGAGGCCGTACGGCATGCGCCGCCCGGCGACGACTCCACCGCCCTGCTGGTGTCGGACCGGATCGACCGGCTGCGCGAGGCCGTGGACCGGTGGCGTGGCCTCGACCCGGTCACCGCCGAGGCCAGGCTCTTCCCACTGGCGCAGTTCATGGCCGACGTCTACGCCGCCGCGCTGCTGCTGGAACAGGCCGGATGGGAGCGCCGCGAGCTCGGCGCCGACCGCAAGGCGCTGGTCGCCCGCCTCTACGCCCGCGCCCACCTCGCCGACCACGGCCCGCTGCGCGGCATCGACCACGTCGCCGAGGACCTCGAACGGTTCAAGGACCTCGCCGACGGCGCCTTCGTCGACGACCGGCCCTGACCGGCCACCGCGTCCGCCCGCGCGGACGGCCCGGCGCTCCCGGTCCGCGCGCCTGGCTGCGCACCCGGCTGCGGGAGCAGGCCACCTGGCGCGAGGCCGGCTACACACTGCTGTCGATCCTCGCGCTGTGGTGGGTCGACCTGGGGGCGATCGCCGTCAGCGGCGTGCTGCCGGGCGTGCTGCTCTCCGCGCCGCTCCAGCCCGACACGCCCCTGTCCCTCAGCCTGACCCTGGCCCTGGCCGGAGCGGTGATCATGCCGACCGCCGCCTATCCGATCACCGCCTGGGCGGGGGCCCGCGCCACCACGGCCAGGGCGCTTCTCGGCTCTCCCGACCCCGAGCTGGCCGAGGTCGTACGGTCACGGGCCCGCCTGGTCGACGCGTTCGAGGTCGAACGGCGCAGGATCGAGCGGGACCTGCACGACGGCGCCCATCAGCGGCTGGTCGCGCTGGCGCTGAAGCTCGGCATGGCCCGGCTCGACCTGGAGCCCGGTTCCCCGGCCGCGGAGCGGGTCGCCGAGGCGCACGAGGAGGCCATGCGGGCCCTGGCCGAGCTGCGGGAGCTGATCCGCGGGGTGCATCCGCGGATCCTCACCGACCTCGGGCTGCCCGAGGCGGTGCTCGACGTGGCCGGGCGCTCACCGGTCCCGGTGGAGGTGGACATCGTGCTTGCGCGGCGGCTGCCGACGGCGACCGAGGTGACCGCCTACTTCGTGGTCACCGAGGCGCTGGCCAACGTGGCGAAGCACAGCCGGGCCGCCCGCTGCCTGATACGCGGCCGCCTCACGCGGGAGGCCCTGGTAATTTCGCCGACGCACTGGACCGGGTGGCCGCCGGCGGCACCGTCGTCGACCCCGAGGTGGTCAGGCAGCTGCTGACGCGCCGCCGCGACCCGCTGCGGCGCCTCACCCCCAGGGAACGCGAGGTGCTCGCCCTCATCGCCGAAGGCCGCTCGAACGCCGCCATCGCCCGGACCCTCGTGGTCACCGAGGCCGCGGTGGCCAAGCACATCGCGAGCATCCTCGCCAAACTCGACCTCCCCCCGGCCGGGGACGACCACCGCCGGGTCCTCGCCGTCCTCGCCTATCTCCGCGGGTGAGCCGGTCTGCGGTCCCGTGACGGGTCAGGCGGGTCCTCCACGGCCCCCCGCGGGCGGATCAGAGGCCGAAGCCGCTCAGGGCCGCCCAGGCCGAGCCGGCGCCGACGACGGCCCCGGCGGCGACCTGGGCGGGAGTGTGGTGCCTGAGTCGCACCCTGGCCCAGCACACCGTCGCCACGATCAGCATGCCCGCCACGAGGGTCGGTGCGGCGGGCAGCACCTCGGCCAGCACCACCACGGTGCCCGCCGACACCGCCGCGTGGAAGGAGATCTTCCACCTGAGGGTGATCGGGACCGTCAGCGCGAGCGCGGCCAGCATCGCGGTCACCGTGGCGACCAGCAGCCGGGGCGCGCCCAGGGAGGCCAGCAGCACCAGCGTGACGAGCACCGCCATGACCGCCACCAGCAGCGGCCTCGTCCGGCTCGCCCGGTCGACCAGGTGATGGGAGTCCAGCCGCCCCGAGCGCACGCCGGCCAGGATCACCCCGGCGGGGATCCCGCCGCACAGCGCCGAGGCCACCAGCCCCCAGCCGGCGCCGTGCCAGCCGTCCGCCACCAGCCCCACGGCCGGAGGAAGCACGATGACCAGCACCTGGGGCGCGAACAGTCCGGTGACCCACCGCGCGAGCGCCGTCGGGCCCTTCTCGCCGCGCGCCGCGTCCCGACCGGTCAAGCCACTCCCATCGCCGCAGGGTCCGTGGCACAAGCCTGTCAGATGCGCGGCTCCGAGACGAACTTCCGGAAGCCGTCGATCCCGGCGGGTTGCGGCGGCTGCCCCTCGACGCCGGGCCGCGGGGAGGGGCCGTTCACCGGACGGCCCCTCCCGGCGGCCCGCGCCGGTCCGGGCGGGCTCAGTCGTTGGCGTGCAGGGCGCTGTTGAGCTCCACCCCGGTGCCCCGGCGGGGCACGACCTCGACGGCGCCGGAGGTGGAGTTGCGGCGGAACAGCAGGCCGGAGGTGCCGGAGAGCTCGGCTGCCTTGACGGTCCGGCCGTCGGGGAGGGCCACCTTGGTCCCGGCGGTGACGTAGAGGCCGGCCTCCACGACGCAGTCGTCGCCGAGGGAGATGCCGACGCCGCTGTTGGCGCCCAGCAGGCAGCGGTCGCCGATGGAGATGACCTGCTTGCCGCCGCCGGAGAGGGTGCCCATGATCGAGGCGCCGCCGCCCACGTCGGAGCCGTCGCCCACCACCACGCCCGCCGAGATGCGCCCCTCGACCATGGAGGCGCCGAGCGTGCCGGCGTTGAAGTTGACGAAGCCCTCGTGCATCACGGTCGTGCCGGCGGCCAGGTGCGCGCCGAGGCGGACGCGGTCGGCCTCGGCGATCCGGACGCCGGAGGGCACCACGTAGTCGACCATCCGGGGGAACTTGTCCACGCCGTAGACGGTCACCTGGCCGCGGGCCCGCAGGCGCAGCCGTACCGACTCGAAGCCCTCGACCGGGCACGGGCCGTAGTTGGTCCACACCACGTTGCTCAGCACGCCGAACAGGCCGTCCAGGCTCTGCCCGTGCGGCTGGACGAGACGGGCCGACAGCAGATGGAGGCGGAGGTAGGCGTCGTGGGCGTCGGCGGGAGCCTCCGAGAGCTTGGCGATCCCGGTCTGGACCGCGACCACCTCCACCCCGCGGTCCTCGTCCGGGCCGAGCAGCGCGGCGACCGCGGAGCCGAGCGCCTCTACGGCCTCCTCCGGGGTCAGCCGCCTGGTGCCCGGAGCGGAGGGCTCACCCAGTCGCGGGGAGGGGAACCAGGTGTCGAGCACCGTCCCGTCCGGGGTGATGGTCGCGATGCCGGCACCGTGGGCGCCTGATGTCTGTGCTGCTGCGTTCACGCCGACCAAGCCTAGTCAAAGCCGCTGCAATGGCAGTACGCCGAGGGAGAGTTGGACATGTGCGCGTGTCGCCGGAGTCATTAGCGTGGCCGCCATGTTGCGTGGCATCGATGTGTCGAACTGGCAGGGCGCCGTCGACTGGGACCACCATGCCGACAACGGGGTCTCCTTCGCCTTCGCCAAGGCGACCGAGGGAAGCACCTTCACCGACAAGTGGTTCGGCAGGAACTGGACCGGCATGCGGGAGAGCTGGATGGTCTGCGGGGCCTACCACTTCGCCCGCCCCGCCGGCGACCCGGAGACGCAGGCGGGGCACTTCCTGCGGGCCGTGCAACGGGCGGGCGGCATGCGCCGCGGCGACCTGCTCGCCCTCGACCTGGAGACCAACGACCACCTGCCCGCCCGCCGGGTGGCCGGCTTCGCCCGCCGATGGTGCCAGGCGGTCGTCGACCAGGCCGGGGTGCGTCCGGTGATCTACACCTTCCTGACGTTCGCGCTGAACGGCAACTGCGCCGGGCTGGAGGGATACCCTCTCTGGATCGCCGCGCCCGACGACCCGCGAGGCAGGCCGGACGTGCCGGGGCCGTGGGACAGGTGGACCATCCACCAGCACTCCCACATCCCCGTGGATCGCAACGTCTTCCGGGGCACCCGGGCCGATCTCACCTCGCTGGGCTACCGCCGGCGCCGCAATGTCCGAGATATCCTGTAGCGGACACCGGTAGCATCGACGGCAGACCTCAATATCGCCGTCTCTCAGGGAGTCACCGTGTCCGCCGTGCCAGAACTTCGTATCACCCTCGCCGGAGCCGAGCGTGTGGTGGCGGAGGGCACGACGTACGGCGAAGCGCTCCAGGCCGACGGCCGCTCCGTGGTCGCCGCCCGCGCGAACGGCGAGCTGAGGGACCTGGCGGCCCCCGTCGCCGAGGGGGACCAGGTCGAGCCGGTCGCGGTCGACAGCCCCGACGGCCGGGCGATCGTGCGCCACTCCACCGCGCACGTCATGGCCCAGGCCGTCCAGGAGCTGTTCCCGGAGGCGAAGCTGGGCATCGGCCCGCCGGTCGACAACGGCTTCTACTACGACTTCGACGTCAAGAACCCGTTCACCCCCGAGGATCTCAAGCGTGTCGAGAAGCGCATGCGCGAGATCGTCAAGCAGGGGCAGATCTTCTCCCGCCGGCCCGTCTCCGACGAGGAGGCGCAGGAGGAGTTGGCGGCCGAGCCGTACAAGCTGGAGCTCATCGGCCTCAAGGGCGGCGCCGGCGCGCAGGAGGACGGGGCCGACGTCGAGGTGGGCGGCGCCGAGCTGACCATCTACGACAACCTCGACCCGAAGACCGGCGACCTGTGCTGGAAGGACCTGTGCCGCGGCCCGCACGTGCCGACCACCCGGTCCATCCCGGCCTTCAAGCTGATGCGCTCCGGCGGCGCCTACTGGCGAGGCAGCGAGAAGAACCCGCAGCTCCAGCGGATCTACGGCACCGCCTGGGAGTCGCGCGACAAGCAGGACGAATACCTCCACCTGCTGGAGGAGGCCGAGAAGCGCGACCACCGCAGGCTGGGCGCCGAGCTGGACCTGTTCAGCTTCCCGTCCGAGCTGGGCAGCGGCCTGCCGGTCTTCCATCCCAAGGGCGGGATCATCCGCAAGGAGATGGAAGACTACATGCGCAGGCGGCAGGGCGAGGCGGGTTACGAGTTCGTCAACACCCCGCACATCACCAAGTCGCAGCTGTTCGAGACCTCCGGTCACCTGCCGTGGTACGCCGAGGACATGTTCCCCCCCTTCGAGCTGGAGGGGGTCGAATACCGCGTCAAGCCGATGAACTGCCCGATGCACAACCTGATCTTCCGGGCGCGCGGGCGGTCCTACCGTGAGCTGCCGCTGCGGCTGTGCGAGTTCGGCTCCGTCTACCGCTACGAGAAGTCGGGCGTCGTCCACGGCCTGACCCGGGTGCGCGGCATGACGCAGGACGACTCGCACATCTACTGCACCCGGGAGCAGATGGTCGGTGAGATCAAGAGTCTGCTCACCTTCGTGCTCAGCGTGCTGCGCGACTTCGGCCTGTCGGAGTTCTACCTGGAGCTGTCCACCCGCGACGACTCCGACAAGTTCATCGGTGATCCGGCCGACTGGGACGAGGCCACCGAGGCGCTGCGCCAGACGGCCGTGGAGTCGGGGCTCGAACTGGTCGACGACCCGGGCGGCGCGGCCTTCTACGGCCCCAAGATCTCGGTGCAGGCCAAGGACGCGATCGGCCGTACCTGGCAGCTGTCCACCATCCAGCTCGACCTCAACCAGCCCAAGCGGTTCGAGCTCGAGTACCAGGCCGCCGACGGCAGCCGGCAGACGCCCGTCATGATCCACCGGGCGCTGTTCGGCTCGATCGAACGCTTCCTCGGCGTCCTCACCGAGCACTACGCCGGCGCCTTCCCCCCCTGGCTCGCCCCGGTCCAGGTCGTCGGCATCCCGATCGCCGAGGCCCACGCGCCCTACCTGCAGGACCTGGCCAAGAAGGCCCGCGAGCGGGGCATCCGGATCGAGGTGGACGCCTCCGACGACCGGATGCAGAAGAAGATCCGCAACGCGCAGAAGTCCAAGGTGCCGTTCATGCTCCTGGCGGGCGACGAGGACATCGCCAACGGCGCTGTCTCCTTCCGTTTCCGCAACGGCGAGCAGAAGAACGGCGTGCCGGTCGACGAGGCGATCAACGAGATCGCCGACGCGATCGAGCGTCGCATCCAGGTCTGACCCGGACCGGACCGGTCTGGTCTGATCTGTCAGTCTGATCTGTCACGGGAAGTACGGCGGGCGGCCGTGGCCGCCCGCCGTACCGCTGTCCGGAGGTCCGCTCCGGGGCGGGCGGGCTCCACGGGGGTGGTCCGCCGTACGCCCGGCTGAGGCCGCCGCCGGCCCGCCGGGGCCCTGAGCACGGCGGCCCGCCGTGCCGGACGGCCCGGGCTCTGTCAGGGCTCGGCGGGCGCCTCCGGGTGGTCCTCGCCGGGCAGGCGCACGTCGTCCACGTTGACGTTGACCTCGACGACCCGCATGCCCAGCATCCGGCTGACCGTGCGGGCCACGTTCGTCTTGACCTCGTTGGCCACGTCCATGACCACATGGCCGTACTCCGCCACGATCGCCACGTCCACCGCGACCGTACGCTCCTGGACGTGGGCGCTCACGCCCCGGGGGCCGCGTCTGGCCCCGGCTCCGGCGCGCTCGCGGATCGACTCCACCGCGTCCGTGAGACCCGAGCCCAGGTCGGCGACGCCGGCCACCTCGAGTGCGGCGAGGGCGGAGACCTTCTCCACGACCTCGTCGGCCACCTTGATCCGTCCCTTGACCACGGCCGCGGCGACCGGCTCGGCGACCGGCTCCGGGTCGGCCACGGAGGCCACAGGGGCCATGGAGGCCACAGGGGCCACCGGGGGCGCCGGGGGCACGGAGGGGATGGTGATGGGAGGCGTGGAGGGGATGGAGGAGGTGGACAGGCTCAGGGAGAACGGGCGGGCGGCGGTGGTCGTTTCAGCGGGAGAGTCGGTCTCCTCGGTGATGTCCTCGACGGAGACGTCGGTCATGGGGTGCTCCTCGGCTGTTGGTGGTCACGCTCGCTGGGATTCTGCCGGAAATCTGCACCATTTGTTCGCCGCGGCGGTCCGTGGGGCATCCCGGGCACTCCGCCGGGAGTCGCCAAACCGAACAAATCCACTTGGCAATATGCTGATCGCCATGAGCGAAGAGCCAGAGACGCAGCAGGGAGCAGGGACGCCGGACGCGTTCGAAAGACTCTGGACTCCTCACCGGATGGCCTACATCAAGGGGACGAACAAGCCGACGGGGCCGGGCCCGGACGACGGCTGCCCCTTCTGCGAGATCCCCGCGATGAGCGACGAGGACGGGTTGATCATCGCCCGGGGCCGCTCGGTCTTCGCGGTGCTCAACCTCTACCCGTACAACTCCGGCCACCTGATGGTCTGCCCCTACCGGCACGTCGCGGACTACGCCGAGCTCGACGACGGCGAGACCGCCGAGCTCGCCGACTTCACCAAGCGGGCACTGGCCGCCCTGCGCAAGGCCAGCGGCGCGCAGGGCTTCAACGTGGGAATGAACCTCGGCGGTGTGGCGGGCGCGGGCATCGCCGCCCACCTGCACCAGCATGTGGTGCCCCGCTGGGGCGGCGACACCAACTTCATGCCGGTGGTCGGCCACACCAGGGTGCTGCCTCAGCTGCTCCGCGACACCAGGGAACTGCTCGCCGGCTCCTGGCCCGCGTCGCCGTAGCGGCCCGCGCCGTCACGGAGGACCTTGACGCCCACCGACAGCGTGAGCGGCACCCCCAGGGCGAGCGCCATGGACAGCACGGCCGCGCCCGAGTCGTTGACCAGCATGCCCACGACCCCGCTGACCAGGGTGCCGATCAGGCCGGCCCGCAGCGCGGGGGAGTGGCCGAACGCGGCCGGGAGGACCCCGGCGCTGGCCGCCCCCGGCCGCAGCAGCGCGTAGACCAGGAACGCGACCGCGGCGATCACGATCGGCATCAGGTTGGGGCTGAGCAGCGTGCCCAGCATCGCCCCCAGCTTGCGGCCGATCACCTCCATCGCCTCACCGGTGAACACCTGGCCGACGAAGCGGCCCAGATGTGACTGGGAGCCCGGCGGGCGCAGGTAATCGAGGTAGGCGATGGCCATCACGATGACGCCGCCCGCCACGCAGAACGCGCCCAGCTTGACCACCGAGACCCGCCTGCCCGCGATCAGCAGGGCGGTTACCGCGATGCCCGGCACGAAGGCGATCACCCCGCCGAAGTCGCTGCCCACCCCCGGCCAGCCGCCCATGATCATCGCCGAGCACCCCAGCACCGCCACGACGGCGACCCCCGCGGTCCTGCGGCCCCGGTCCGCCAGCCGGTGCGCGATCGCGGTGGTCAGCAGCAGCACCGAGGTGGCGAACAGCGCGAACGGGATGTTGCCCAGACCGGAGTAGCGGGCGCCGACCACGGCGGTGTATCCCATCACGCTGTTGAACTGCAGGGTCGTGCCCGTCAGCAGGTCACCGGCGAGCACCGCCCCGGTGACCCCCGTCACGACGGCCAGCGGCCCGAGCGGATCGTGCCGCCAGGGGCCGGCCAGCGCCACCGCGGACAGCAGGAGCGTCACCCCGGCGATCCCGCCGACCAGGGCGAGCACCGGTGCCGCGCTGTGGTGCCAGGGGAGAAGGTTGACCAGGTAGGTCGACACGGGGACGGACGCGAGCGCCAGCGCGGCCACGCGGATCCCGCCGAGCCCGCGCGAGCGGCGCATCAGCAGGAACGCGGTGAGGTAGAAGAGCACCTGGAGCGCGGCGACGGTGGTGAAGAAGATCCCGCCCACGTTCCTGATCGTCTGCCCGGCCACGTCGGCGTTCACCAGCGCGGTCCGCGCCGCCTCCGTGCCGCCGGTACGGCTCCCGCCCGCCTGCCAGGGCACCCCGACCACGGTCGCCGGGGTGGGGATGCCCGTCACCGCGAGCATCGTGGCGGTGATGTCCGGCAGGATCGAGACGTCCTCGCGGTGAGTGGAGGCCGCCCCCAGGAACCGGCCCGAGACGTCCGCGGCGCGCATCATGGTCGCGCGCAGGTGCGGGACGCTCCCGTGGTCGGCCAGGCCGGCCAGCAGCACGGTGGTGTCCTGGGGCAGGGCGGCCAGCACCGCCCCCGCCCCGGCGTCGGCCCGCCGCAGCGCCGCCGCCCGCTGCGGCGGGGTGAGGCTCTCCTCCACGGCGGGCAGCCGCCCGTCCGCCACGTAGGGCCTGATCAGGTCGTCCACGTCCACGGCGATCACCCGGCACTCGGTGAGCGCGCCGGGGCCGATCCGCGCGGGGGAGGGGGCGTAGCGGTCCACCTTCCCCGTCCGGTCGGCCAGCGCCAGCGCCGCGCCGGGACCGACCGCGGAGGTGCACTCCCCGGCGGCGTGCACGGCCTCGCCGAGCGTCCCGGCGTTCTTCTGCCGGGCGACCCGGTGCAGGTAGGCGTAGTCGGGGATGACCGCGCCGGCCGTGCCGGGGACGGGCTCCGGCGGGAGGCCGCAGGCGTAGCCGACCGCGGACCTGACCCCGGCGGAGACCGTCAGCCACCCGTCGTAGGGGCACGTCACCCGGCCGACCGCGCGCACCGACAGCGAGCCGACCGCGCTCTGCCCGGCCAGCCGCCACAGGTTGGGCGTGCTCTCGGGGCTGAGATCGCTCCACTGCAGGCCGGGAACCCCGATCAGCGCCACCCGCCCGCCCGCGGGCGCGGCGGCCTGCGCCGCCGTCGGCCACAGAACGCTCAGGACCAGCGCTAACGCGGCAAGCGTCTGCCTCACCGGTGACCTCCCCGACCTCGCCAAATGCTGGCACCGTAGGGGAACATTGTCCCCCCGTCCAGCGGATCCGTTGATCGGCTTGCGTGTCGGGTGGGGCGGCACACCGCCCCCGGGATCCGGCGGGTCCAAGGGGATACAGGTGTCGGCTCAGGTCAGCGCCGCCTCCGGGACCCGGCGGGTCCGGAGGGGGACAGGCGCCGGCTCAGGTCAGCGGTGCCCCCGGGCCCGGCGGGCCCAAGGGGGCAGGCGCCGGCTCAGGGCGCGGCCTTGGCGGGGGCGCTCTCGTTGTGCAGGCGGTCCAGGGAGCTGACGAGGTAGGCGCCGCCGCCCGAGACGGGGAAGGACTGCCGGTCGCCGCCCGCCGCGGGGACGACCGCGACGAGGTTGCGGGCATCGGCGGTGGCGCACTCGCCGACCTTGCCGGAGGGGATCTGGTAGACCGCGTAGGAGGCGGCGCCGGGAGAGCCCTTCCAGCTGAGCGCCGTGCCCTGGATCCTCACCTCGGCGGGCTGGGCGGGCGCCCGGCCGCCGAGGTCCTTCATCAGGGGCAGCAGCGCGGGGTGGGAGTAGTGGTTCTTGACGATCAGGTCCAGCACGCCCAGCGGGTTGGTCAGCAGCTGCTTGGCGTTGAAGTAGACGTCACCCTTGACCTGCTTGTGCTTGCGGTTCTTGGTGAGGTGTGAGGGCAGCTCGCCGGGCCTGGTCCAGGCGGGGGTGTCGGTGCTGCCGACCCGGTAGAGGGCCTGCCCGATGTAGAGGTGCACGTCGGTGCCCTTGACCTCCTTCGCCCACCACGGCATCAGCACGTCGTAGTCGGCGGCCTTGAAACCGCTCGGCCAGTAGAGCTGCGGCGCGACGTAGTCGACCGTGCCCTTGCGGATCCAGTGGCGGGCGTCGGCGTAGATGGAGTCGTAGGCCGACATGCCCGCGGTGGCCGAGCCGGTGGGGTCCTCGGACTTGTTGCGCCAGATCCCGAACGGGCTGATGCCGAACTTCACGTGCTGCTTCGTGCCGTGCACGGCCTTGTCGACCTGCGCGATCAGCTTGTCGACGTTGGCGCGGCGCCAGTCGGCCAGCTTCTCGCCCTTGCCGTACTTCTTGAAGGCGGCGCCGTCGGCGAACTGCGCGCCCCCGCCCGGGTAGGGGTAGAAGTAGTCGTCGAAGTGGACTCCGTCGACGTCGTAGCGCTTGACCACGTCCGTGATGACCGAGGTGACGTGGTCGCGGACCGCGGGCAGGCCCGGGTTGTAGTAGACCAGGCCCTCGTGCTTGACGATCCACTCGGGGTGGACCCGGGCCGGATGGTCGGCCGGAAGCTTGCTCACGTCGCCGTCGTAGGCGGCGCGGTAGGGGTTGAACCAGGCGTGGAACTCCAGCCCGCGTTTGTGGGCCTCGGCGACCAGGAAGGGCAGCGGGTCCCAGCCCGGGTCCTTGCCGGCCGTACCGGTCAGAAACTTCGACCAGGGTTCCATCGACGACTTGTAGAAGGCGTCGGAGGCGGGCCGGACCTGGACGAACACCGCGTTGAGCCGGCGCTTGACCGCGTTGTCGAGGATCCTGACGTATTCGGCCTGCTGCTTGGCGGCGGAGAGGCCGGTCCGCGAGGGCCAGTCGATGTTCTTCACCGTGGCGATCCAGACGCCGCGCAGCTGCCGCTTGGGATACCTCGCGTCGGTGGTGCACGAGGCCGTCTGGGAGGCCGCGGTCGTCTCGGAGGTGGTGGCGCCGGGCGCGCGCTTGAGGGCCGTGGGCTTGGTCACCTGGGCATCCGGGCCGAAGGCGTAGGCGGCGCCGGTGGTGACGACGGCGAGGGCGGCGGCGAGGAGCAAAGGGCGTCCGGTTCGCATGGTTCCTCAGTGTGGCATCGGGACCGGCGTGCTTTGGCCGGAAAAAAGAAATCGTTTCGTGACGTCACCGTTACGTGGGGAACTTTTTGGGAGGCGCGAGCCGGATGGTTCACGCCTCCCCGGGGCGATCAACCGGCGACCTTGCCCACCAGGTGGGCCGGGAGCGGTTCATAACGCAGGAAGGTGCGCTGGAACGTCCCCGTGCCGTGTGACATCGATCTCAGATCGATGGCGTAGCGGGTGATCTCCAGCTCGGGCACCTCGGCCCGGACGAGGGTACGGCCGATGCCGACCTGCTCGGTGCCGAGGACCCGGCCACGGCGGGTGGACAGGTCGGACATCACGGCGCCGACGTGGTCGTCGGAGACCAGCACGGCCACCTCGTCGACCGGTTCCAGCAGCAGGGTCGGCACCTTGGCCGCGGCCTCCTTCAGCGCGAGCGCCCCGGCGATCTGGAAGGCCATGTCGGAGGAGTCGACCGAGTGGGCCTTGCCGTCGTACAGCGTCACCCGCACGTCCACCATGGGATAGCCGGCCACCACGCCGCGCTGCATCTGGTTGCGGACGCCCTTCTCCACCGAGGGGATGAACTGGCGCGGGACCACGCCGCCGACGATCTTGTCCACGAACTCGAAGCCCTCGCCGGAGGGCAGGGGCTCGACCTCCAGGTGGCAGATGGCGAACTGCCCGTGACCGCCGGTCTGTTTGACGTTGCGTCCCAGCGCCTGGCACCGGCCGCCGAAGGTCTCCCGGAGCGGGACCCGCAGCTCGATCTTCTCCACCTCGACGCCGTGCCGCTTGCTCAGCCGGTCCAGCAGCACGTCGGCGTGGGCCTCGCCCATGCACCACAGCACGAGCTGCCGGGTCTCGGCGTTGTTCTCCAGCCGGAGCGTGGGATCCTCGGCGACCAGCCGCTGCAGCGCCTGGCCCAGCTTGTCGTCGTCCGCCTTGGACCTGGCCTGGATCGCCACCGGCAGCAGCGGTTCGGGCATCGTCCAGGAGGTCATCAGCAGCGGCCGGTCCTTGTCGGAGAGGGTGTCGCCGGTCTCCGCGCGCGACAGCTTGGCCACCGCGACGATGTCGCCGGCCACGCATTTGCCGGTCGTGCGCTGGTGCCTGCCCAGGGGCGAGGACAGCGCGCCGATGCGCTCGTCCACGTCGTGGTCCTCGTGGCCGCGGTCGGCCATGCCGTGTCCCGAGACGTGCACGGTCATGTCCGGGCGCAGCGTTCCGGAGAACACCCGCACCAGGCTGATCCGGCCCACGTAGGGGTCGCTGGTGGTCTTGACGACCTCGGCCACCAGCGGTCCGTCGGGGTCGCAGGCGATGCCGGCGACCGGCGTGCCGTCGATCTCGGTGATCTCCGGCATCGGGTGCTCCAGGGGGGAGGGGAAGCCCTGGGTGATGAGTTCGAGGACCTCCGTCGCGCCCACGCCGGTCCCGGTGGCGAGCACCGGGTAGAAGCCGCCGCGCGCGACCGCCTTCTCCAGGTCGTCGATGAGGACCTTGGTGTCGATCTCCTCCCCGGAGAGGTAACGGTCCATCAGGGACTCGTCCTCGCTCTCCTGGATGATCCCCTCGATCAGGGCGCCGCGGTACTGCTCGATCTGGTCCTCGTAGGAGGACCCCGGGGCGTTCTCGGTCCGGGTGCCGGTGGCGTAGTTGTAGAACTTCTGGGTCAGCAGCCCGATCAGGCCGTTCATCCGGCCGTTGGTGACCACCGGCAGGTACAGCGGGGCCACTCCCTCGCCGAAGAGGTCCTGGCAGGCGGTGAGGGCCTCCTCGAAGTCGGCCCGCTGGTGGTCGATCTTCGTGATCACGACCGCCCGCGGCATCCCGACCGTCGCGCACTCCTCCCACAGCATCCGGGTCAGGCCGTCCACGCCCTCGGACGCCGAGACCACGAACAGCGCCGCGTCGGCCGCGCGCAGCCCGGCGCGCAGGTCGCCGACGAAGTCGGCGTAGCCGGGGGTGTCCAGCAGGTTGATCTTGATGTCGTTGTGGACCACGGGGGCGACGGTCAGGTTCACCGAGCGCTGCTGGCGCACCTCGACCTCGTCGAAGTCGCTGACCGTGGTGCCGTCCTCGACCCGGCCGGGCCGCTGGACGGTCCGGGTGGCGGCCAGGAGCGCCTCCACGAGCGTCGTCTTCCCCGCACCGGAATGGCCGACCAGCACGACATTCCTCACCATGTCCGGCCGGTCGGCCGCAGGCGCCCTCCCCGCGGCTCCCGCTGCCCCGCCGGTTGCCTTCTCTGCCACGTCGCCTCCCGCGTCGTTGCCGGAGCGCGGCCAGGTGCGGCCACACCCTCGGGTCCGCTGCCGCGTCCGCACACTGCGAGGACGCGGTCTGTTCACCAAATACCCATGTGGCGAATATCACAAGAGCTCCGGGCCAATCCGCTTGCGGAGCGTTGGATGCACGCTCACATGCGGATTGGCCTACGATCAGAGCGCGATGCTGAAACTTCTGCGCCCCGCCGTAACCCGAGTCTTGACCCCCCTGGGCAGGGCGCTCGCCCGCCGAGGGATCAGCCCCAACGTGGTCACCGCGGTCGGCACGCTCGGCACCGTCGCCGCGGCCCTCTTCTTCTACCCCCGTGGAGAGTTGTTCCCCGGCACGGTGGTGATCACGTTTTTCGTGCTGGCGGACCTTCTCGACGGGGTCATGGCCAGGATGGTCGGGCAGGGAAGCCTCTGGGGCGCCTTCCTCGACTCCACCCTCGACCGGGTGGGCGACGCCGGGATCTTCTCCGGGCTGGCGATCTGGTTCGTGGTGAGCGACCAGCGGGTGCTGGCCGGGGTCGCGCTGTTCTGCCTCGTGGCGGGCGCGGTGGTGTCCTACGTCAAGGCCAGGGCCGAGGGGCTGGGCATGACGTGCGACGTCGGCCTCGCGGAACGGCCCGAGCGCCTGGTCGTCGGCCTGGTCTCCGCCGGTCTCGGCGGCCTCGGCGTGCCCTACATCCTGGCCGCCGGGCTCTGGCTGCTCGCCGCCGCCAGCGCGGTCACCGTCGGCCAGCGCCTGCTGCACGTCCGCCGCCAGGCCGTCTCCGTCCCGCCCCGGACCCTCCGCTGATCGGGAGAGCGATGACCGACAAGCCGTCCTTGCAGGATCGTCTCGTCGCCGCCGGTTTCGGCGCCGGCTGGACGCTCGTGCCCCGCCTCCCCGAACGCCTCACCGCCTGGGCCTTCCGCAAGGCCGCCGACCGCCTCTGGAGGCGTCGCGGCGGTTCGGTGCGGCGGCTGGAGGCCAACCTCGCCCGG
Source organism: Streptosporangium canum (assembly GCF_900113865.1). Classification (GTDB taxonomy): domain Bacteria; phylum Actinomycetota; class Actinomycetes; order Streptosporangiales; family Streptosporangiaceae; genus Streptosporangium; species Streptosporangium canum. Next base: position 365,555 of record NZ_FOQY01000005.1, read on the forward strand.
GTCAGGGGCACCTCACCGGACGACCCGGCGATCCGGGAGCTGAGCCGCGAGGGCATGCGCTCCTACTTCCGCTACTTCCACGAGGTGTTCCGGCTGCCCTCCATGCCCGCGGAGGAGATCCTCTCCCGGATGAAGGTCGTCGGCGACGAGCAGGTCTACGACAACCTGGCCAAGGGCCGCGGCGTGGTCCTGGCCCTGCCGCACATGGGCAACTGGGACCAGGCGGGCGCCTGGTTCGTCGCCAAGGGGCACCCGTTCACCACCGTCGCCGAGCGGCTCAGGCCCGAGTCGCTCTTCCACCGCTACACCGCCTTCCGCGAGGGACTGGGCATGGAGGTGCTGCCGCTCACCGGCGGGGAGAGCCACACCTTCGGCACCCTGGCGCAGCGGCTGCGGGCCGGCCGGCCGGTCGCCCTGCCCGCCGAGCGCGACCTGACCGCCAAGGGCGTCGAGGTGCAGTTCTTCGGCTCGGCCACGCGCATGCCCGCCGGTCCCGGCCTGCTGGCGGTGCACACCGGAGCCGCGCTGATCCCGGCGATCCTCTACTTCGAGGGGCGCGACTGGGGTCTGCAGTTCCACCAGGAGATCGCGGTCCCCACCGAGGGCACCCGGAAGGAGAAGGTGGCCGCCGTCATGCAGGACCTGGCCACGGTCTTCGAGAAGGGCATCACCGAGCACCCGGAAGACTGGCACATGCTCCAGCGGCTCTGGCTCGAGGATCTGGAGCCCCGCGGATGAGGAGACGCGGCCGGGCCCGGCATGGTGAGCGGAGGGGGGAGCACGACGGAGCGGGCTCTCCGCGAGGCGGACGAGGGGCGGTGGGAGAGCAATGAGGATCGGCATCGTCTGTCCCTACATGTGGGACGTGCCGGGCGGCGTGCAGGTGCACATCCGCGACCTCGCCGAGGCGCTGATGGAGGACGGTCACCAGGTTCAGGTGATCGCGCCGGCGGGCGACGACGCGTCGCTGCCGCCGTACGTGACCTCGGTCGGCCGCGCGGTCCCCGTCCCCTTCAACGGGTCGGTGGCCAGGATGTCGTTCGGGTTCCTGTCGGCCAACCGGGTGCGCCGCTGGGTGCGCGAGGGCCGCTTCGACGTGCTGCACGTGCACGAACCGTTCATCCCCTCGGTGGGCCTGCTCGCCTGCTGGGTGGCCAGGGGGCCGATCGTGGGCACCTTCCACGCCTCCTACGGCCGTTCCCGCGCGTTCTCGGTCGCGTCGCCCGTGATCACGAGCGCGCTGGAGAAGATCACCGCCCGGATCGCGGTGTCGGACGCGGCCAGGAAGACCCTGGTCGAGTTCATCGGCGGCGACGCCGTGCTCATCCCGAACGGGGTGACGGTCAGCCGCTACAGCGAGGCCGAGCCGCTGCCGGGCTGGGACGAGGGCGAGGTGATCGGCTTCCTCGGCCGGATGGACGAGCCCCGCAAGGGCCTGCCGGTGCTGCTGGAGGCGTTCACCCTGCTGGCGGCCGAGCGGCCCGGGCTGCGCCTGCTCATCGCCGGGCCCGGCGACGCCGGTGAGGTGCTGGAGAAGGTCCCGGCCCGCTTCCATGACAGGATCGGCCTGCTCGGCATGGTCAGCGAGGAGGACAAGGTCCGCGCCTACCACTCGGTGGACGTGTTCTGCGCGCCCAACCTGGGCGGCGAGAGCTTCGGCATCGTGCTCACCGAGGCGATGTCGGCCGGTGCCGCGATCCTGGCCAGCGACATCCCGGCCTTCCGCAAGGTGCTCGACGACGGTCAGGCCGGGGCGCTGTTCGAGACCGGCGACGCCGGGTCGCTCGCCCGCGAGGCCGCCGCCCTGCTCGACGACCCCGATCGCCGGGCCAAGCTGTCGCAGGAGGCCCGCCAGGCCGTCCGGAAGTACGACTGGTCCACGGTCGCCCGCGACGTCCTGCGCGTCTACGAGACCGTGGCCAGCACGGCCGGGGTGGAGGAGGACGACACGCCGTGACCACCACGCTGATCCTGGTGGTGGGCGCGATCGTGCTGCTCACCGCCGTCTACATCTCCTGGCGGGCGGGCCGGCTGGACCGGCTCCACATCCGGCTGGAGCTGGCCCGCGAGTCCCTGGACGCCGCCCTGGTGCGGCGGACCGCCGTCTGCCTGGAGCTGGCGGCGTCCCGCGTCCTGGACCCGGCCACGAGCCTGGTGCTGGCCGCGGCGGCCCACGAGGCCCGTACGGCGGGGCCCGAGGAGCGCGAGCACGCCGAGAGCGACCTGTCGCGCACCCTGCGGGCGGTGGTCGACCAGGAGCGCTTCCGCGACCGAGTGGCCGCCACCCCGGCGGGCACCGACCTGCTGGAGGAACTCGGCGCCGCGGTGGCCAAGGTGCTCTACTCGCGCCGCTTCTACAACAACGCGGTCGGCGTGACCCGCGCGGCCCAGCGCCGCTGGCTCGCGCGCACGTTGCGACTGGCCGGGCACACGGAGTATCCGGATTTCTTCGAGATCGACGACACGCCCCCGCAGGCCCTCGCCGCCGAATAGGGCGCGCAGGCAGCGAGATATCGGTCAGGTGAATAGGACGCACACAAAGGGGGGAATCCGGTAAGTCGGGCACAGGTAAGCTCTTGGGCGTTTCATGGCCGATTTGAGGAGATGAGCCGTGCGGGTGCCCCGGATGATCGCCGTCACGCTGGCGGGAGTCGCCGTCCTGGCTCCGGCCGCGGCCTGTTCCTCCGATGAACCGGCCCCGGGGAAGAACCCGCAGGCGGCCACCGCCCCGCCCGCGGACGCGACCCCGACCCCCGAGCCGACCCATCCCTTCACCGGGCTCCCCGGAGCCGCCCGCAGGGCCGTGCTCGCGGCGAAGATCGAGAACACCTCGGCCGGCAAGCCGCAGCTCGGCCTCAAAAGCGCCGACATCGTCTATGTCGAGCAGGTCGAGGCGGGCCTGACGCGCCTGATGGCGATCTTCTCCTCGAAGATCCCGCCCAAGATCGGCCCGGTCCGCAGCGCCCGGATCTCCGACCTGCACATCGTGCCGCAGTTCGGCAAGCCCGCCTTCGCCTACTCGGGCGCGCAGACCAAGATGCTTCCCATCATCGCGCAGTCGTCGCTGTTCGACGTCTCCGACAGCCGGGCGCCGGGCGCCTACTTCCGCCAGCCGGGCCGTTACGCGCCCTACAACCTGTTCGCCAACACCAGGGAGCTGCTGGCTCAGGCGCCCAAGGCGACCAGGGCCAAGGACGTCGGCTTCACCTTCGGCGACGCCCCCGAGGGGGGCGTGCCCAAGAAGATGTTCAGCGTGAAATACCCCGCCGCCCGCTTCACCTTCGGCTGGTCGGAGGCCGCCGGAAAGTGGCTGATCTGGCAGGACGGCGAGAAGGACATGGCGGCCGAGGGCGGCCAGCTCGGCGCGCCGACGATCGTCGTGCAGTACACCAAGACCGAGCGCTCGGAGTTCCACGACAAGAACCAGAGCTACACGCCTCTGGTGCACAGCACCGGCAAGGGCAGCGCGATCGTGCTCCGCGACGGCAAGGCCTTCAAGGCCAAGTGGTCACGTGAGACGGAGGAGGACGGCACCGTCTTCACCACCGAGGCGGGCGAGCCGATGAACTTCGCCCCCGGGCAGGTGTGGGTCGTCCTGGCCGCCCGCAAGCCCGTCATCCCCTGATCTCCGGGCCCGGCTGCCCTCCCGGCCGCGCCGCGCCCTACATGATGTCCAAGAAGATCGCCCTTACGCGACAAGTTGTCGTGTAAGGGGACAGGCGGATCAGCGCCTACCATGGAGACGTGGTGGCCGTCCCTGCGGACGGCCCATGTTCCGCAACCAGCCGTCGTGAGGTAGAGACCGTGTCCAGCAGCACGCCCGAAGTCACCGAGACCGCCGTCACCGGAACCGCCCGGGTGAAGCGCGGCATGGCAGAGATGCTCAAGGGCGGCGTCATCATGGACGTCGTCAACGCCGAGCAGGCCAAGATCGCCGAGGACGCCGGAGCCGTCGCCGTCATGGCGCTCGAGCGGGTCCCCGCCGACATCCGCGCCCAGGGTGGCGTCTCCCGGATGAGCGACCCCGACATGATCGACGGCATCATCGCCGCCGTCTCGATCCCGGTCATGGCCAAGGCCCGCATCGGTCACTTCGTCGAGGCCCAGGTGCTCCAGTCGCTCGGCGTCGACTACGTCGACGAGTCCGAGGTGCTGACCCCCGCCGATTTCGCCAACCACATCGACAAGTGGCAGTTCACCGTGCCCTTCGTCTGTGGCGCGACCAACCTGGGCGAGGCGCTGCGCCGCATCACCGAGGGCGCGGCGATGATCCGCTCCAAGGGTGAGGCGGGCACCGGCGACGTCTCCAACGCCACCACCCACATGCGCAAGATCCGGGGTGAGCTCAAGCGCCTGTCCTCGCTGCCCGAGGACGAGCTGTTCGTCGCGGCCAAGGAGCTGCAGGCGCCGTACGAGCTGGTCGCCGAGGTCGCCAAGACCGGCAAGCTGCCGGTCGTGCTCTTCACCGCCGGCGGCATCGCCACCCCGGCCGACGCCGCGATGATGATGCAGCTCGGCGCCGAGGGCGTGTTCGTCGGGTCGGGCATCTTCAAGTCCGGCAACCCGGCCCAGCGTGCCGCCGCGATCGTCAAGGCCACCACGTTCTACGACGACCCGGACGTCATCGCCAAGGTCTCCCGCGGCCTGGGCGAGGCCATGGTCGGCATCAACGTCGACGACATCCCGGCCCCGCACCGCCTGGCCGAGCGCGGCTGGTAGGAATTTTCGGGAAAGGCGACATCCGTGAAGGATGTCGTCTTTTTCGTGTCCGGAGGAGTTCACTCCGCCGTCATGATCCTCCGCGAGGCTGACGGGCGTCCGTGCCCGATCATCCTGGGAGGCCCCCATGTCCCGGCTCACCCGACGTTCCTTCCTTGTCACCGGCATCGCGGCGGGAGCGGTGGCGGGCGTGCCCGCCGTCGCGAACGCCGACCCCGAGCCCGCCTCCGAGAGCGCCGCGTCCCTGGCCTCCCGCGGCCTGCGCGCCGATCCCTTCACCCTCGGTGTCGCCTCCGGGGACCCCGACTCCGACGGCTTCGTGATCTGGACCCGGCTGGCGCCCCAGCCCCTGGCCGAGGACGGCCTGGGCGGCATGCCCGACCGGCCCTTCCCGGTCCAGTGGCAGGTCTACGGCGACGCGGCCGGCCGCCGCGTCCTGCGGCGGGGCGTGGCCCTGGCGATGCCGGAGTGGGGGCACAGCGTCCACGTCGAGCTGGACGGGCTTCCCTCCGACCGGGAGTACTGGTACCGCTTCAAGGTGGGCCCCTACCTCTCGCCGACGGGCCGGGCCAGGACCGCCCCCCACGTGCTCTCCTACGGCTCCGGCCTGGCGATGGCGTTCGTCTCCTGCGCCCAGTACGAGCACGGCTACTTCACCGCCTACCGTCGGCTGGCCGAGGAGCACCCCGACCTGGTCCTGCACCTGGGCGACTACCAGTACGAGTACCGGCGCGACACCTACACCATCCCCGGCGGCAACATCCGCCACCACGAGGGGCCCGAGACCGAGAGCCTGGCGAACTACCGCCAGCGGCACGCCCAGTACAAGACCGACCCGGACCTGCAGGCGGCGCACGCCGCCGCCCCCTGGCTGGTCGTCTGGGACGACCACGAGCTGGACAACAACTGGGCCGACGAGGTGCCGGAGAAGCCGGAGGTGCCCCAGCCGAACTTCCTCGCCCGGCGCGAGGCGGCCTTCCGGGCGTACTACGAGAACATGCCCCTGCGCCGCGGGTCCATCCCGCGGGGCGTCGACATGCAGCTCTACCGGCGGGTCCGGTGGGGCAGGCTGGCCACCTTCCACATGCTCGACACCCGGCAGTACCGCAGCGACCAGGGCTGCGGCGACGGCTACCGCGACTGTCCGGCCGCGGTGGACCCCGCGCGCTCGATCACCGGGGACGCGCAGGAGCGCTGGCTGCTGGACGGTTTCCAGCACTCGCGGGCGCAGTGGGACATCCTCGGCCAGCAGGTCTTCTTCGCCCAGCGCGACAACAACGCCGGACCGGCCAAGATCACCAGCCAGGACGGCTGGGACGGCTACGTCGCCTCGCGGCAGCGGATCACCCAGGGCTGGCTGGACGCCGGGGTGCGCAATCCCGTCGTGCTCACCGGCGACGTGCACGCCCACTGGGCCAGCGACCTCAAACTCGACTACGACGACCCCACCACGCGCACGGTCGGCTCGGAGCTGGTCGCCTCCTCCATCACCACGGGCGGCGACGGACGCGACTCCGATCCGAAGACCCACCCCTACCTGACGATCAACCCGCACCTGCGGTTCTACAACAACCAGCGCGGCTACGTGGTCACCCGGATCGAGCGCGAGCTGCTCACCGCGGACTTCAAGGTGCTGCCGCAGGTCACCCAGGCGGGCGCGGCGGCGCACACCAAGGCGACCTTCGTGATCGAGGGCGGGGTCCCCGGCGTCCAGCAGACCTACCTGCGCCCGCTCGACCCGTCGGTCGGCAGGGCGCCCGAGGTGCCGGCGGCCGAGCGGATCCAGGAGACCGTGGACTGGGAGACCAGGCGTCCCTGACCGTTCCGGGGCGGCGTCCCGCGGGGCGCCGCCCCCTGTCCGGAATAATGGTTAGCCAGGCTAAGTTAGACTGACTAACTATGACGACGGATGATCTGGCGCAGAGCCTTTCGAGGGAGCTGCGGCACCTGGTGCTGCTGCTGCGCCGCGTGGCGGCCGGGCAGCCCATCACCAGCCAGCAGTACGCCGTGCTGGGCTCGCTGGAGAGCGGCCCCCGCCGGATGACCGGGCTGGCCGAGGAGCACGGAGTCCAGCTGCCCACCATGACCGTGCAGATCAACCGGCTGGAGGAGCCCGGCCTGGTGGCGCGCGGCACCGACCCGTCCGACGCCCGGGTCCGCACGGTCGAGCTCACCGAGGAGGGGCGCGCCCGCCTGGTAGCCGTCAGGCGTGCCCGCGTCGCCTACCTGACCGAGCAGTTGGAGGCGCTGACAGCCGAGGAGCGCGCCGCGATCGGCGCCGCGCTCCCGGCCCTCGCCAAGCTCGGCGACGTCTGACCCGCGGCCGCCGCTCCCGCCGCCGGCCGCGCCCCGCGAACCACCGCAGAAAATCGCACGATCGGACGGCCCGGTCCCCGTGCCCGCTCCGTCCGAGAAGGAGTTCACCCCCATGTCAGCACAGAGCGGCGGCAGCATCCTGCGCCAGCCGATGTCCGTCTGGGCCACCGCGTTCGCCGCGGTCGTCGCCTTCATGGGCATCGGTCTGGTCGATCCGATTCTGCCCTCCATCGCCCAGGGGCTGCACGCCGGCCCGAGCCAGGTCTCCCTGCTGTTCACCAGCTACTTCCTGGTCACCGCCGTGGCCATGCTCGTCACCGGGTGGGTCTCCAGCCGGATCGGCGGCAAGCGCACCCTGCTGCTCGGCCTGGCCCTGGTCGTGGTCTTCGCCGCCCTGGCCGGAACCTCCGGCAGCGTCGGCGAGCTGATCGGCTTCCGGGCCGGCTGGGGCCTGGGCAACGCCCTGTTCGTGGCCACCGCACTGGCCGTCATCGTCGGCGCGGCCAGCGGCGGCGCCGAGTCCGCCATCATCCTCTACGAGGCGGCCCTCGGCCTGGGCATCTCCATGGGCCCGCTGGTCGGCGCCGCCCTCGGCGACTGGAACTGGCGCGCGCCCTTCTTCGGCACCGCCTCCCTCATGGCCGTCGGCTTCGTCCTCATCGCCACCCTGCTGAGGGCCACCCCCACGCCGGCCGTGAAGACCCGCCTGGGCGACCCGCTCCGCGCCCTCGCCCACGGCGGCCTGTCGACGACCGCCTTCACCGCGTTCTTCTACAACTTCGCCTTCTTCACGATCCTGGCCTTCACCCCCTTCATCCTCGGCATGTCGCCCTACGGCATCGGCGCGGTCTTCTTCGGCTGGGGCGCCTGCGTCGCGCTCGCCTCGGTCTTCGGCGCCCCCGCCCTGCAACGGCGGCTCGGCTCGGTCAAGGTGCTCCACCTGTCCCTGGCGGTGCTGGCCCTCCTGCAGGTCGGCATCGCGCTGTCGGGCCACGCCGGCATCGTCGTCTTCGTCATCCTGTCGGGCATCCCGATCGGCCTGAACAACACCGTGTTCACCGAGGCGGCCATGGAGGTCTCCGACGCGCCGCGGCCGGTCGCCTCCGCCGGGTACAACTTCGTGCGCTGGATGGGCGGGGCCCTCGCGCCGTACATCGCCACCAAACTGGGGGAGGACGTCGCCCCCGCGCTGCCGTACCTCCTCGGCGCGCTCTGCTGCCTGGCGGGCATGGCCGTCCTGTACGGCAGGCGCCACCACATGCGGAGCCTGGAGCGCGTCGACGCCCACGCCTTCCGGGACGCCCCCGCGGTCGCCTGACCGGTTTGGGGAGACCTGCGCAGTGGCCATACGCTGAGGGGGCATTCCGAGCACTTTGAAAGGACCACTGGTGACCATCGCCCCGACGATCGGTGTGTTCGCTCTGCAGGGAGACGTGCGCGAGCATGCGCGCTCCCTGGAGACGGCGGGCGCAAAGGCGGTAGCCGTACGGCGGCCCGGTGAGCTGGAGGCGGTCGACGCCCTGGTCATCCCCGGCGGGGAGTCCACCACGATGTGGAAGCTCGCCGAGACCTTCGACCTGCTCGAACCGCTCAGGCTGAGGATCAAGAACGGCATGCCCGCCTACGGCTCCTGCGCCGGCATGATCATGCTGGCCGACCGGATCGAGGGCGGCATCGACGGCCAGCAGACGATCGGCGGCATCGACATGGTGGTCCGCCGCAACGCCTTCGGCCGCCAGGTCGACTCCTTCGAGGCCGACGTCGACTTCGCCGGCCGCGGCCCGCTGCGCGCGGTTTTCATCCGCGCCCCGTGGGTGGAATCCGTCGGTTCCGACGTCGAAGTGCTGGCTCGGGCCGAAGCTGGGGATAGGATCGTCGCGGTCCGCCAAGGACCGCTGCTCGCCACGTCCTTCCATCCAGAACTTACCGGGGATGTCGGCGTGCATTCATACTTTGTTGAGATGGTGAGGGAGCTCTAGGCGATGTCCGGCCACTCCAAATGGGCGACGACGAAGCACAAGAAGGCCGCGCTCGACTCCAAGCGCGGCAAGCTGTTCGCCAAGCTCATCAAGAACATCGAGGTCGCGGCCCGGACCGGCGGCCCGGACCCGGACGGTAACCCGACGCTGTACGACGCCATCACCAAGGCGCGCAAGAGCTCGGTCCCGATCGACAACATCGAGCGCGCCCGCAAGCGCGGCGGCGGTCTGGAGGCCGGCGGCGCCGACTGGCAGACCATCATGTACGAGGGCTACGCCCCGGGCGGTGTGGCGGTGCTGATCGAGTGCCTCACCGACAACCGCAACCGCGCGGCCTCCGAGGTGCGCGTCGCGCTGACCCGCAACGGCGGCTCCCTGGCCGACCCCGGCTCGGTGTCCTACATGTTCAACCGCAAGGGCGTCGTGCTCGTCCCCAAGGGTGAGCTGTCCGAGGACGACGTGCTGACCGCGGTCCTCGACGCGGGCGCCGAGGAGGTCAACGACCTGGGCGACCAGTTCGAGGTCGTCTCCGAGGCCACCGATCTCGTCCCGGTCCGCAAGGCCCTGCAGGACGCCGGGATCGACTACGACTCGGCCGAGTCCGGCTTCCTGCCGACGATGAACGTCCCGCTCGACGAGGACGGCGCCCGCAAGGTCTTCAGGTTGATCGACGCCCTTGAGGACAGCGACGACGTCCAGAACGTCTGGGCCAACTTCGACGTGTCCGACGAGGTTCTGGAGAAGCTCGACGCGTGACGGCCTCCGGAGCGCCCGCCTCCCTCGCGGAGGCGGGCGCTCCGCCGTCTGATGAGTATTTCGAGTTGTCTGTGAGGTTTGTCCCCGCGGCTGAGGGCAGCCCAGGCGGACGATGGGGAATCCTGATCTGATCTTCGCGCTGGCAGGCGCCGGAGCCCTGCTCGCGGCCGTCCTGCCCCGGCTGCTCAACCGGCGACCCTTCTCGTTGCCGCTGGCCTGCCTGATCGGCGGGATCCTGCTCTACCTCCTGCCGCTGGACCTGCCCAGGCCCGACCCCGTGGCCCATCGGGCCCTGGTCGAGCACGCCACCGAGATCTGCGTGCTGATCTCGCTCATGGGCGCCGGGCTCGCGATCAACCGGCGCTTCGGGCCGCGCGCCTGGGCCTCCACCTGGCGCCTGCTGGGATGGACGCTCCCGCTGACCGTCATGGGAGTGGCCGGCGCCGCCTGCCTTCTGCTGGACTGGCCCCCGGCCGCGGCGCTGCTGCTGGGCGCGGTGCTCGCCCCGACCGACCCGGTGCTCGCCTCCGACGTGCAGGTCGGCGAGCCCGTCGACTCCGAGAAGGCCGACGACGAGGTCCGCTTCACCCTCACCTCCGAGGCGGGGCTCAACGACGGTCTGGCCTTCCCCCTGGTGTTCGCCGCCATCGCGATGGCGTCCGCCGGCGGCTTCGGATGGGCCGGCGAGTGGGTCCTGGTGGACCTGCTCTACAGATGCGGGGCGGGACTGCTCTGCGGCCTGCTGGCCGGAAAGCTGCTGGGCCGGCTGTTCTTCCGCGCCCCGGTGTCCGACCTGCGGCTCGCCGAGCACAGGGACGGCTTCGTCGCGCTGGCCGCGACGTTCCTGGCGTACGGCCTCACCGAGCTGGTGCACGGATACGGCTTCATCGCGGTGTTCGTGACCGCGTGCACCATCAGGGCCGCCGAGCGCACCCACGGGTACAACGGCGTGCTGCACGGCTTCATCGAGCAGATCGAGCGGCTGTTCACCGCCTGGCTGATCCTGCTGCTCGGCGGCTTCGTGGCGGTGGGCGGCCTGGCCGCGCTCACCTGGCGGGGCGCGGCCGTCGGCTTGATCCTGCTGCTGGTGATCCGGCCGCTGACCGGCTGGGTCGCCCAGCTCGGCGGGCGGGCGGGGCCGCGCGAGCGCGGCGTGACGGCCTTCTTCGGCATCCGCGGCATCGGCTCGCTGTTCTACCTCGCCTACGCCCTCGGGCACGCCGAATTCGGCGTGCCCGCCGAGGAGCTCTGGGCGGTGGTCGCCTTCACCGTGCTGGCCTCCCTGGTCCTGCACGGGGTCACCGCGACGCCGATCATGTCGCGGCTGGACCGCCTGCGCGACAGGACGGGGGACGCGGGGACCGAGCCCGCCGCGCGCCACCTGTAGGGATCGATTCGCCTTTCCGGACCCGCCCTGCCTAGGTTGGGGGCTTGTGGAGCTACGTGATCTGACCGCCGACGACCTCGACGCGGTGCTGGACAACCGCAAGCGCGCCTTCGGGCCCATCTCGGGAGGGGATCTGGAGACCTGGCGCAAGCTGGTCGTCCCGATGCTCGAAGAGGGGAGATACCTCGGGATCGTCGACGGCTCCCGGCTGGTCGCGACCAGCCGGGTCAACGACTTCACCCAGTGGTGGCACGGCAGGCCGATCTCCATGGGCGGCGTCGCGTCGGTGACCGTCGCCCCCGAGGAGCGGGGACGAGGCGTCGGCCGGACGCTGATGCGGGCCACCGTCGACCGCTGCGCGGAGCTGGGCCATCCGGTCTCGGCGCTCTACCCGGCCACCACCCACATCTACCGGTCGCTCGGCTGGGAGCACGCCGGCGCCATGCACCGGGCCACCCTGCCGGCCGAGGCCCTGCGCGCGATCAGGACCACCGGGCAGGTCGAGATCCGCCGGATGGGCCCCGCCGACGCCGCCGAGGTGGTCGCCGTCCTCGGCCGCGTCCACGCCGCCACCCGCGCCTCCGGCCCCGTCTGCTGGGACGAGAGAACCTGGCGCCTGCACCTGGAGGAGCGGGACGCCTTCCTCTACCTGGCCGACGACGGTTTCGTGGTCTACCGCTGGCAGGGCGGCGACATCGAGGTCTCCAACCTCGTCGCGGGCTCGGAGGCCACGGCACGGGCGCTGTGGGCGATGGTCGGCTCGTCGGCCTCCATCGCCAAGTCGGTCCGGGCGGTCGTCGCCCCCGACGACCCGGTGTTCTGGCTGATCGGGGACCGTCCCAGAGACGAGGTCGGCCAGACCCGCTGGATGTTCCGCGTCGTCGACCTCGCCCCGGCCGTCGCCGGACGCGGCTTCCCGGCGGGCGTCACCCTCGACGCCGTCGTCCGGGTCGACGACCCCCAGCGCCCCGCGAACTCCGGTCCGTGGCACCTGTCGGTCTCCGGCGGCTCCGGTACGGCCGAGCCCGCGGGCACCCTGCCGGAGTCCACTCCCGCCTTCACCGCCGGCGGCTTCTCCGCCCTGTTCGCCGGAGTCCCGGCGGCCACCCTGCGCCGCTCGGGTCTCCTCACCGGCCCGGCGGACGGAGACGACGCCCTCGACGCCGCCTTCCAGGCCAGAGCCCACATGCTCGACTACTTCTGAGCGGCGGTGAGGTGGCCGTGCGCGGTGCGCTCCCACGCGGTAGAGTCGGGCACCGAACAGGTGTTCGGCGAGCGGAGGCGTGTCGGTGCGGTTGCCCGAGCTGCGGGTGATGGGGGTCGATCCGGGGCTGACCCGGTGCGGGCTCGGGGCGGTCGAGGGACGGCCCGGAGCGCCGCTCAGCCTCGTCAAGGTCGGAGTCGTCCGGACCCCGGCCGACGACGAGATCGGGGCCAGGCTGGTGGCGATCGAAGCGGGCATCGAGCAGTGGCTCGACGAGATCCGGCCCGACGCGGTCGCCGTGGAGCGGGTCTTCGCCCAGCACAACCTCAGGACCGTGATGGGCACCGCGCAGGCGTCCGCCGTGGCGATCCTGTGCGCCTCCCGCCGGGGACTGCCGGTGGCCCTGCACACGCCGTCCGAGGTCAAGGCCGCGATCACCGGCAGCGGCACGGCCGACAAGCAGCAGGTGGGGACGATGGTGACCCGGCTGCTGCGGCTGGACGCCATGCCCAAGCCCGCCGACGCCGCCGACGCGCTGGCGCTCGCGATCTGCCACGTGTGGCGGGGCGGGGCGCAGAACCGGCTGGCCGAGGCCGTGGCCAGGACCAAGACCGGGCCGGGGACGACCGCCGCCGCCTATTTCCGGGGGCGGGGCCGGGCCGGATATTCGAGAGGAACCACGCAGTGATCGCCTCGGTGCGGGGACGGGTGGCCGCGATCGCGCCCGACGGTGCGGTGGTCGAGGTCGGCGGGGTGGGCATGCTGGTCCACTGCACGCCGGGCACGCTGGCCACGCTCAGGGTGGGCGAGGAGGCCCGGCTGGCCACCTCGCTGGTGGTCCGGGAGGAGTCGCTGACGCTGTTCGGCTTCGGGAGCGACGACGAGCGCGGCGTCTTCGAGATGCTGCAGACGGCCAACGGGGTCGGCCCCAAGGTCGCTCTGGCGATGCTGGCCGTCCACACCCCCAACGCGCTCCGGACGGCCGTGGCGAGCGCCGACGTCAAGGCGCTGACCAGGGTTCCCGGGGTGGGCCCCAAGGGGGCCCAGCGGATCATCGTCGATCTCAAGGACAAGCTCGGCACGCCCGATCAGGCCGTCAACGCCGTCCTCAACGGCGGTACGGCCGCGCCCGCCTGGCGGGACCAGGTGCACTCCGGACTGGTCGGCCTCGGCTACTCGGCCCGGGACGCCGACGAGGCCGTCGCGGCCGTCGCCCCCCAGGCCGACGCCGAGGTGGCGGAGGGCCGCTCCCCGCAGGTGGCGACGTTGCTCAAGGCCGCGCTCCGCGCCCTGAGCGTGCGGTGAGGACGGGGTCTGCGATGCGGATCCCGGAGGGACGCGGCACGCTCGGCAAGGTGGCGGCCGTCCGCGCGGGTCTGGACGGCCGGGACCGGTCGGGCGAGACGGGAGTCGTCCGCGCGGGTCTGGACGGCCGGGACCGGTCGGGCGAGACGGGAGTCGTCCGCGCGGGTCCGGACGGCTCAGGTGAGGCGGGGAGGACCCGCGTGAGTGAAGGTGGACCGGCGTGAGCTTCGATCGGGATCTGGTGGCGCCGGACGCCGAGGGCGACGAGCGGCTGATCGAGGCGGCGCTGCGGCCCAAGCGCCTGGACGAGTTCATCGGCCAGGCACGGGTGCGCGAGCAGCTGTCGCTGGTGCTGCAGAGCGCGCTGCGGCGCAACCGGCCGCCGGACCATGTGCTGATGAGCGGCGGGCCCGGGCTGGGCAAGACGACCCTCTCCATGATCATCGCCACGGAGCTCTCCGTGCCGCTCCGGATCACCTCCGGGCCCGCGCTGGAGCGGGCGGGTGACCTCGCGGCGATCCTGTCGACCCTCTCGGAGGGAGAGGTCCTCTTCATCGACGAGATCCACCGGATGGCCCGTCCGGCGGAGGAGATGCTTTATCTCGCGATGGAGGACTTCCGCGTCGACATCGTGGTGGGCAAGGGGCCCGGGGCGACCGCGATCCCGCTGGAGGTCGCGCCGTTCACCCTGGTCGGGGCCACCACGCGGGCCGGGCTGCTGCCCGCGCCGCTGCGCGACCGGTTCGGCTTCGTCGCGCACATGGAGTTCTACGACGTGGCCGAGCTGGAGCAGGTGCTGCACCGCTCCTCACGGCTGCTGGGCCTGCAGCTCCCCGGCGACGCGGCGCACGAGATCGCCGGACGGTCGCGGGGCACGCCCCGTATCGCCAACCGGCTGCTGCGCCGGGTCCGCGACTTCGCCGAGGTGCGGGCCGACGGAGTGGTCACCCGGGACGTCGCCTCGGCGGCGCTGAACCTCTACGAGGTGGACGCCGAGGGGCTGGACCGGCTGGACCGGGCGGTGCTCGGGGCGCTGCTGCGGAAGTTCGGGGGCGGCCCGGTGGGACTTTCCACGCTGGCGGTCGCGGTGGGGGAGGAGCCCGAGACGGTCGAAGTGGTCGCGGAGCCGTTCCTGGTCCGGCAGGGCCTGCTGGCGCGCACCCCCCGGGGCCGGGTCGCCACCGCCGCGGCCTGGGTCCACCTGGGGCTGACGCCGCCGCCGGACGCGTTCGGCGCCTCGATGCTCGTCGATCTTGAGGATGATCTGGGGCAGGCCTGACGTTGGGTTTTGATGGGGAAACCGTACAGAGTTGATCACAGATCGGTGACAACGGTATCGAAATGGGAACTTCCCTGCGCGCCTGTCCGTGACTTCGTTGCCGCGCTCTAACAGCTCGCCTAAACTCCGTGGCTTGGCTGGCTGTGTAGGCTGACGTGCTGAGCGGCGTGGCCGCATACGACGTCCGGCCCCAGGCCGGTCATTCTTAAGCCTAAGGAGCGGCCCTATGGGCGACTATTCAAGCCTTATCATGATCGCTCTGATGGTCGTGGTGTTCTACTTCCTGCTTATCCGGCCGCAGCGCAAGCGGCAGCAGGAGCAGGCCCAGATGCAGAACTCCCTGACCTCCGGAACCCGCATCATGACCACGACGGGGCTTTTCGCGACCGTGGTGGCGATCGACGCCGACGACGTGATCCTGGAGATCGCCCCCGGTGTCGAGACCCGCTGGGTCAAGGCCGCGATCGGCCGCGTGCTGACCCCGGTCGACGACGTCGAGCACGAGGAAGATGTCAAGAGTGTCGACGTCGTGGACGACAATGTGGTGGACACCGTGAAGCCGCACGACGACCAGGACTCGCCGAAGAAGTGATGCACAGGCTCACCGACCATCCCCTATAGCCGAAAGAACTGACGACCAGTGGCCCGACCGACCAGCGGCCAGAGCAGACCGGGGCGCATGCTCCTGGTGCTTCTGGCGATTATTCTCGCCATGGGCGGGGTGATGTTCTTCAACAAGGCATTCACCCCGGAATATGGCCTCGACCTCGCCGGCGGCACGACAGTGACGCTGCAGCCCGTCACCCCGAACGGCTCTCCTCCCACCGAGGAGAGCCTCAACCTCGCCGTGGGCATCATCCGCAACCGGGTGAACGGCAGCGGAATCTCCGACGCCGAGGTCGCCAAGTCCGGTGACAACATCGTCATCTCCGTCCCCGGAGCCGGGCAGGAGGAAGTCGTCAAGCTGGTCGGCACCACCGCGGAGCTGCGATTCCGCCAGGTGATGGCGGTCGCGGCAGGGTCGCCGCCGCCCCCCGCTCAGATGCCCACCCAGGCGCCGACACCGGCGCCGTCCGCCTCTCCCACGGCCACCGGCAAGCAGAACTCCAGGGCCCCCAAGTCCGAGCAGACGGCCACGCCGAGCCCGACCGGCTCGCCCGCCGGTCGTGCCCTGTCCTCGGCGCTCACCAACCCGAGCCCGGGCGCCACGCAGGCCCCCTCGGACAAGAAGCCGGCCAAGAACGCGTCTCCGTCCGCGGAGCCGAGTCGGAGCGCCGCTCCGTCGGCGCAGCCCACGGCCCCGGCCATGGACCCGAACGACCCGATGGCGGGCGTGGACCCGAACGGGATCGACCCGGCGGTGCTCAAGCAGTTCCAGGAGCTCGACTGCGCCAAGGACAACGGCCAGGGCGCCCAGGACGACCCCAACAAGCAGTTCGTCGGCTGCAGCCAGGACGCCGGCACCAAATACGTGCTCGACAAGGCGGCCGTGACCGGCACCTCGATCGACACCGCGACCGCCGGGGTCGACCAGACCACCGGTGAGTGGCTCGTCCAGCTCTCCTTCAAGGGCGACGGCCCGACCCAGTGGTCGAAGGTCACCACCACCGCCTTCAACTCGCAGCCGCCGCGCAACCAGGTCGCCATGGTCCTGGACGGCGTGGTGATCTCCGCGCCGGTCATCCAGGAGCCGATCACCGGCGGCCGGGCGCAGATCTCCGGCAGCTTCACCCAGGTGACGGCCGACGAGCTGGCCAGCCAGCTCAAGTTCGGCGCGCTGCCGCTGAAGTTCAAGAAGGGCTCGATCGAGGAGGTCTCCTCCACCCTGGGCGCCGACCAGCTCCGCGGCGGCCTGATCGCCGGCGCGATCGGCCTCGGCCTGGTGCTCGTCTACTCGATGCTCTACTACCGGGGGCTGGGCATCGTCTCGGTGCTGAGCCTCATGGTCGCCTCGATCCTGACCTACCAGGCGGTGGTGATCCTCGGCGCGTTCGCGGGCTTCCGCCTGTCGCTGCCGCACATCATCGGCCTGATCGTCTCGATCGGTATCACCGCGGACTCGTTCATCGTCTACTTCGAACGCATCCGTGACGAGATGAAGGAGGGCCGCCGCTCGCTGCGGACGGCCGTCGAGGTCGCCTGGGTCCGTGCCCGGCGGACGATCCTGATCGCGGACGCGGTCATGTTCATCGCCGCCGTGGTCCTGTACTTCCTGGCGGTCGGCGGCGTGGCCGGATTCGCGTTCGCGATGGGCCTGACCACTCTGATCGACATCGCCGTGGTGTTCATGTTCACCAAGCCGTTCGTCGCGCTGCTCGCCAAGCGGAAGTTCTTCGCCAGGGGCCACAAGCTCTCCGGCCTCGACGCCGAGCGCATGAGCCTCCAGACGTCCGTCGGCTCCAAGCCCACCCCGCAGGAGGCCTGATGTCCGGCATCGCGCGCCGGCTGTACCGAGGCGAGGTCAATGTCGACTTCGTCGGGCGCAAGAAGCTCTGGTACGGCCTCTCCGCCGTCCTCCTGCTGATCTCCATCGCCGGTCTGCTCGTCAACGGCCTGAACCTGGGCGTGGAGTTCAAGGGCGGGTCGGTGTTCTCCTTCAAGGCCCCGGCCGCCGACATCCAGCAGGTGCGCACCACCTTCAACGACGCGGGCGTACACCAGGTCATCGCGCAGACGACGAACAACGGCTGGCGGGTCACCACCGAGAGCCTCCCCGAGGAGGAGGTGACCACGGTCCAGAAGGCGGTCGCCCAGAAGTTCGGCCTGCAGCAGAACCAGGTCAACCTCCAGGTGATCGGCGCCTCGTGGGGCGGTCAGGTGGCCGACAAGGCCGTCGTCGGCCTGATCGTCTTCATGCTGGCGATCATCCTGTACCTCACGCTCGCCTTCGAGTGGAAGATGGCGCTGGCCGCCGTCGTGGCGCTGCTCCACGACCTGGTGATCACCGCCGGCGTCTACGCGTGGTCCGGATTCGAGGTCACCCCGGCGACCCTGCTGGGCTTCCTGACGATCCTCGGATACTCGCTGTACGACGCGGTCGTCGTGTTCGACATGATCAAGGAGGTCACCGCCAAGCTCGGCACGACCTCCAAGATGACCTACACGCAGGCCGCCAACAACGCGCTGAACCACACGCTGATCCGGTCGCTGAACACCACCCTGGTGGCGATCCTGCCGGTGGCCGCGATCCTGTTCATCGGCACCACGCTGTTCGGCGCCGGCACGCTGAAGGACCTGTCGCTGGCCCTGTTCGTCGGCATGATCGTCGGCACGTACTCCTCGCTGTGCGTGGCGACGCCGATGCTGGTCACATTGAAGGAGCGGGAGTCGCGTTACCAGGCGATCGCCCGTAGGCTCGCCGCCCACGGCGGTGCGGCCGGGACGGCGGCCAAGAGCGCCCGCCAGCCGGTCACGGCGGGGGCCGCCAACGGCTCCGTGCCGGACGCCGAGAAGCGCAAGAAGAAATAGGCGGAACAAGATCACGCCTCCGCTCCCGCCAGGGGGCGGAGGCGTTTTCGTAAGGATGTGACCATGAGTGAGCTGCAGCGGCTGATCCTCGACAGGATCCGCGACATACCCGACTACCCCCAGACGGGAGTGCTGTTCAAGGACATCACCCCACTGCTCGCGGACCCGCCGGCCTTCGCGGAGGTGGTGAACGAGCTCGCCGGGCTCCACCGGGTCGACAAGATCGTCGGCATCGAGGCGCGGGGCTTCATCCTGGCCGCCCCGGCCGCCTACAAGGCGGGTGCCGGGTTCGTCCCGGTACGCAAGAAAGGCAAACTGCCCTCCGAGACGCTTGAGGCGTCCTACGATCTGGAGTACGGTTCCGCCACCATCGAGGTCCATCGGGACGCCTTCGCCCCAGGAGATCGCGTTCTGATCGTCGATGACGTGCTCGCCACCGGAGGTACGGCGTGCGCGGCGGTGGAACTGGTCCGCAGGGCGGGCGCCGACGTCGTCGCCATCGCCGTGCTCATGGAATTGGCCTCCCTCAGGGGACGCGAGCGGCTGGACGGCGTCGAGCTGCACTCCCTCGTGATCGTCTGATTCCACCCCACCGGGGTAAGCATTGAAGCCGGTCTGGATACACTTGGGAGATCTGGACTCGAATGTGAGGAGTCTGAGTGCCCCGTGATGTGGTCGTCCCCGACGTGACCGCCGACGGCGGCGGTCCCGTGACGGCCGTCCCGGCCGGCGATGCCGGTTCCGCCATGTCCGGAGCCACCGAAGAGAAGCCTGCGGTAAGGCGCAGGCTCGCGCGCTTTGGGGGGCAATGGGGTGGCGCCATGAATCCGGTGCTGGAGCCGCTGTTCCGGACGGTCCGTGCGACCCATCCGAAGGCAGACCTGCGGCTGATCGAGCGTGCCTATGATGTGGCCGCCTACCACCATCGCGATCAGAAGCGCAAGAGCGGCGACCCCTACATCACCCACCCCCTGGCGGTGGCGACGATCCTGGCCGAGCTCGGCACCGACGACGAGACGCTGTGCGCCGCGCTGCTGCACGACACCGTCGAGGACACCGCCTACGGTCTGGACGAGCTGCGCTCGGACTTCGGCGACAACATCGCGCTGCTGGTCGACGGCGTCACCAAGCTCGACAAGGTCAAGTTCGGTGACGCCGCGCAGGCCGAGACCGTGCGCAAGATGGTCGTGGCGATGTCCCGCGACATCCGGGTGCTGGTGATCAAGCTCGCCGACCGGCTGCACAACATGCGCACCATGCGCTACCTCCCCGAGCACAAGCGGCAGCAGAAGTCCCGCGAGACGCTGGAGATCTTCGCGCCGCTCGCCCACCGGCTGGGCATGAACACCATCAAGTGGGAGCTGGAGGACCTCGCGTTCGCCATGCTCTACCCCAAGCGCTACGACGAGATCGCCAGGATGGTGTCGGAGCGGGCCCCGCGCAGGGACCTGTTCCTGCAGGAGGTCATCGAGAAGGTCTCCGGCGACCTGCGCGAGGCCAAGATCCGCGCGGTGGTCAAGGGGCGTCCCAAGCACTACTACTCGGTCTACCAGAAGATGATCGCCAGGGACGTCGCCTTCGACGACATCTACGACCTGGTCGGCATCCGGGTGCTGGTCGACACGGTCCGCGACTGCTATGCCGCCCTCGGAACGATCCACGCGCGATGGAACCCGGTGCCCGGCCGGTTCAAGGACTACATCGCGATGCCCAAGTTCAACATGTACCAGTCGCTGCACACCACGGTGATCGGCCCCGAGGGCAAGCCGGTGGAGCTGCAGATCCGCACCCACGCCATGCACCACAGGTCCGAGTACGGCGTGGCCGCGCACTGGAAGTACAAGGAGGACATGACGGCCTCCGCTCCTCCCGGAGCGAAGCTGAAGCCCGGCAACGACATGGCGTGGCTCCGCCAGCTCCTGGACTGGCAGAAGGAGACCGCCGACCCGGGGGAGTTCCTGGAGTCGCTCAGGTTCGACCTGTCGGTCTCGGAGGTGTACGTCTTCACCCCGCGGGGTCAGGTGATCGCCCTCCCCGAGGGCGGGACGTCGGTCGACTTCGCCTACGCCGTGCACACCGAGGTCGGACACCGCTGCATCGGGGCCCGGGTCAACGGCCGCCTGGTGCCGCTGGAGTCGCGGCTGGGCAACGGCGACACCGTCGAGATCTTCACCTCCAAGTCGCCCGACGCGGGCCCGTCGCGCGACTGGCTCAAGTTCGTCAAGTCCGGCCGGGCCCGTAACAAGATCCGTCAGTGGTTCTCCAAGGAGCGCCGCGAGACCGCGATCGAGGCGGGCAAGGAGGCCATCGGCCGGGCCATGCGCAAGCAGGGCCTGCCGTTGCAGCGCATGATGTCCGGAGAGTCCCTCCTGACCCTCGCCAGGGACCTGCGCTATCCCGACGTCTCCGCGCTCTACGCGGCCGTCGGAGAGGGCCACATCGCCGCCCAGGCGGTCGTGCAGAAGCTGGTGCACTCCCTCGGAGGGGTGGACGGCGCGGAGGAGGACATCGCCGAGGCCGCGGTGCCCACGAAGGTGCGTGGCCGGCCCCGCGGCAGCGGTGGCGCGGGCGTGGTGGTGGCGGGCGACTCGGACGTGTGGGTACGGCTGTCGCGCTGCTGCACTCCCGTGCCCGGTGACGAGATCATCGGCTTCGTCACCCGTGGGCACGGCGTGTCGGTGCACCGCACCAACTGTCCCAACGTGGAGCAGCTGAAGTCCCAGCCGGACCGGCTGGTCGAGGTGGCCTGGTCGGCCGCGGACGACTCGGTGTTCCTGGTCGCCCTGCAGGTCGAGGCGCTCGACCGGCCGCGCCTGCTGTCGGATGTGACCCGGACCCTTTCGGACCAGCACGTGAACATCCTGTCGGCGTCGGTGACGACGTCCAGGGACCGGGTGGCGATCAGCAAGTTCACCTTCGAGATGGGCGACCCCAAGCACCTGGGGCACGTCCTGAAGGCCGTGCGCAACATCCCGGGTGTCTACGACGTCTACCGGGTCAGCGGCGCCGGAGCCTGACCCCGCCGCCCCGCCACCGGGCGGGGCGAGGTCCCCGTACCCGCCGCGGGTGCCGCTCCCCGTCTCCCGGACGGCCGGGGCCTCGGCGCGCGTGCGAGCGGGTGGGGCGGCCGGCACCGTGCCGCCGCGAGGCCGCCCAGGGGCCGCCGGCTGCGCCGTACGGGGGAATGCCGGAGGGCGCGCCCCCGCAAGCGGGGACACGCCCTCCAGGGTCTCTCAGCGCGTCAGGAGAACTCGGCGAGCGTGCGCTCGGCCTCCTCCAGCCAGGAACGGCGGGCGATCAGGGCCTCCTGGGCGTCCTTCACGTCCTTGTCCTTGCCGGCCGCCTGCGCCTTGGCCAGGCGGGTCTCCAACTGCTCGATCGACTTGTGGAGCTGGTCGACCGTGTTCTGGGCACGCGCGCGGGCCTCGGGGTTGGAGCGCTTCCACTCCGCCTCCTCGGCCTTGCGGACCGCTTCGTCGATCTTGCGCAGCCCGCCCTCAAGGCGGTCGCGCTGCTCGCGCGGGACCTGACCGGCGGCCTCCCACCGCTCCAGGATGCCGCGCAGCGCGGCCCTGGCGGAGCGGGCGTCGGAGACCGGGACGATCTTCTCGGCCTCGGCGAGGAGCTGCTCCTTGACCTCGGCGTTGGCCGCCAGCGAGGCGTCGCGCTCGGCGAAGACCGCGGAACGGGCCTGGAAGAACTGGTCCTGGGCGCCCTTGAAACGGCCCCAGAGCTCGTCCTCCACCTCACGGGAGGCCCGGCCCGCCGTCTTCCACTGCTGCATCAGCTCGCGGTAGGCGGAGGCCGTGGCGCCCCAGTCGGTGGAGGAGGCCAGTGCCTCGGCCTCGGCGACGATCCGCTCCTTGGAGGAGCGCACGCCCTCACGCTGCTCGTCCAGCCCGGCGAAGTAGGCCTTGCGCCGCTTGGCGAAGGCCGTACGGGCCGCGGACAGCCGCTTCCAGAGCGCCGCCTCGGTGACGCGGTCGATGCGCTCGGCCGCCTTCCACTCCTCGACGAGCTGGCGCAGCCGCTCGCCGCCGGTCTTCCAGTGGGTGGTGTCGTCGGCGATGCGCTCGGCCTCGGCGACGATCCGCTCCTTGATGCCCTTGGCCTCCGCGCGGGCCACGTCACGAGCGGCCTTGACCTCCTCGCGGCGCTGGGCGACCAGCTCCGTGAGGACGTTCAGCCGGTTCAGCAGCGCGTCGAGGTCGCCGACCGCATGCGCGCCGGTGATCGCTTCGCGGAGCTTGACGATGGTCGCCTCGGCCTGGGCGGGTGGCAGGTCGGTGCCGCGGACCCGCTGTTCCAGCAGCGTCACCTGCCCGGCCAGCTCGTCGAACTTGCGATGGAAGTAGGCAAGTGCCTCCTCCGGCTCGCCGGCCTGCCAGGACCCGACGGCCCGCTCTCCCTCAGCCGTACGCACGTAGACGGTGCCGTCGTCGTCTACCCGGCCCCACGGGTCGGTGCTCACCGTGTCCTCCCGCACTTTCATCAGCCTTTCGAGGCTAACCGCCCCTTGGTTGTATTACGTCAGCTCTTGTTGGACATTGTCACGTTTTTGATTTCGACGGTTTCCTTCGGAGCTCCGGTCCCGTCCCCACCGGGGGTGATGACACCACCCTTGTTCACCTTGTCGATGATCTCCATCCCCTTGGTGACCGTACCGAACGGGGTGTAGTCCGGGCTCAGCGGGGCGTCACCGTAGACGATGAAGAACTGGCTGCCGTTGGTGTCGGGGCCGCTGTTGGCCATGGCCACGACGCCCCGGGTGTACTTCGCGCCCTCGAGGTTCTCGTTGACGAAACGGTAGCCGGGGCCGCCCTGGCCGTCGGTGGGGTTCTTGCCGTCGGCCTTGGCCAGCGGGTCGCCGCACTGCAGCACCGGGAACTGGTCGGAGCCCAGGCGGTGACACTTGGAGCCGTCGAAGAACTTCTTCTCCGCCAGGAAGGCGAAGGAGTTGACCGTGCAGGGCGTCTTCCCGGCGTCCACCGCGATCACGATGTCGCCCTGGTTGGTCTTCAGGGTCATCGTCTTGGGCTTGGTGTCCACCTTGGCCGGAGGGGTGCCCACGTTCTTGGCGGGGCTGCCGTCGGCGTCGGCGACGTAGCCGCAGGTGCCGCTGGCGGGATCGAAGGCCGTCGGCTTGGCGGCGGTGTCCGTCGGCGACGGGTTCGCCGACGCCTCGGAGCTCGCCGAGGCCTCCGGGCTGGCCGTGGCCGGTGAGTCACTGCCCCCGAGCAGGGTCGTCGCGGCGATGACGCCGCCGATGACGACTACGACGCCTACGCTGGTACCGATGATCGCGTTGCGCTTGGCCCGGGCCTCCCGCTCGATGCGCCGCTGATTCTGCCGCTCGTAGTGCTCGCGCGCCAGCTGCTTCTGGCGGTCCTTGCCGCTCACCGCTTCGCCCTCCCGAGTGCCGGAGTATTACTTAATGAGGTGGGCGAATCGTATCGGCCAAAGGGTAATGGTTCGCAGCCCGCCGACCCGCACCGGTACCCTTCGGTTACATTCCCATCCGTATTCTTGACGAGATCAGCTGAGGCAGATGCTCATCGCCGGCTTTCCCGCAGGGTCGTTCCAGACCAACTGCTACGTCGTCGCGCCCGCCGCGGGCGAGGAGTGCGTCATCGTCGACCCGGGGCAGAACGCCGTCGGCGACCTGGACGACGTGCTGCGCGAGCATCGGCTGAAGCCGGTCGCGGTGCTGGTCACCCATGGTCACATCGACCACATGTGGTCGGTCGCCCCGGTCTGCGGCGCGCGTGACGTTCCCGCGTGGATCCACCCGGAGGACCGTGATCTGCTCTCCGATCCGGGTAAGGGACTGTCGCTGGCGACCAGGCAGCAGCTGTTCGGCGGGCTGGCCTTCACCGAGCCCGACGACGTGCGGGAGCTGGCCGACGGCGAGGTGCTGTGTCTGGCGGGCATGGAGCTCACGGTCGACCACACCCCGGGCCATACCAGGGGGTCGGTGACGTTCAGGCTGCCCAGCACCGAGGAGATTCCGGACGTGCTGTTCTCGGGCGACCTGTTGTTCGCCGGCTCCATCGGACGCACAGACCTCCCGGGCGGCGACTACCCGACCATCCTGCGCAGCCTGGCGACCAAATGCCTGCCGCTGCCGGAGGACACGATGGTCCTGCCCGGCCACGGACCACAGACCACGATCGGCCACGAGCGCGCGACCAACCCGTATCTCGCGGAAGCCGCCCCGTACGCCGGTCCCACCAGGGGAATCTGAAGATGACTTTGCAGGCGCCCAAGGGCACCTTCGACTGGCTCCCGCCCCGTGCGGAGCAGGCGCTCGCCGTGCGGGAGGCGCTGACCGCCCCGGCCCGCCGCGCGGGCTACGGCTACATCGAGACGCCGGTCTTCGAGGACACCGCGCTGTTCGTCCGCGGTGTCGGCGAGTCGACCGACATCGTCTCCAAGGAGATGTACACCTTCGAGGACAAGGGCGGGCGTTCGCTCACGCTGCGACCCGAGGGCACCGCGTCGGTCGTGCGCTCGGTCCTCCAGCACGGCCTGCAGAACGGCCAGCTCCCGGTGAAGCTCTGGTACTCCGGCAGCCAGTTCCGCTACGAGCGCGCGCAGAAGGGCCGCTACCGCCACTTCTGGCAGGTCGGCGCCGAGGCCCTGGGGGCCGAGGACCCCGCGCTGGACGCCGAACTGATCGTGCTGGCCGCCGACGGCTTCGCCGGGCTGGGCCTCACCGGCGTGCGGCTGCTGCTCAACACGCTCGGCGACAAGGAGTGCCGTCCCGTCTACCGGACGGCGCTGCAGGACTTCCTGCGCGCCCTCGACCTCGACGAGCCCACCCGGCAGCGGATCGAGATCAATCCGTTGCGCGTCCTCGACGACAAGCGCCCCGAGGTGCAGGCCCAGCTCGCCGGCGCCCCGCTGGTCGTCGACCACCTGTGCGAGGCGTGCAAGGCCTACCACGAGGAGGTCCGCTCGCTGCTGACCGCCGCCGGCCTGGCCTACACCGACGACCCCCGGCTGGTCCGCGGTCTCGACTACTACACGCGCACCACCTTCGAGTTCGTCCACGACGGGCTGGGCTCGCAGTCGGCGGTCGGCGGCGGCGGCCGCTACGACGGGCTGAGCGAGATGCTCGGCGGCCCGGCCCTGCCCAGCGTCGGCTGGGCGCTCGGCGTCGACCGGACGCTCCTGGCGATGGAGGCCGAGGGGCTGCTGGGCGCCGAGACCGTCGAGTCGCGCGTGCAGGTGTACGGTGTGCCGCTGGGTGAGGAGGCGCGCCGCCGGATGTTCCTGCTCATGACCGAGCTGCGCCGGGCCGGTCTCGACGCCGACATGTCGTTCGGCGGCAAGGGCGTCAAGGGCGCCATGAAGGGTGCCGACCGGTCGGGTGCGAGCTATGCGGTGATCCTCGGCGAGCGAGATATCGCCGCCGGATCCGCGCAGGTCAAGGACCTGGCCAGCGGCGACCAGGCCGCCGTGCCGCTCGCTGAGATCGTCACGACCTTGAAGGAGAGACTGAAGAAATGATCCGCACGCACGAAGCGGGATCACTGCGCAAGGAGCACGCCGGACAGCAGGTGACGCTGGCCGGTTGGGTGGCGCGCCGCCGCGACCACGGCGGTGTGGTCTTCATCGACCTGCGTGACGCCTCCGGCTCCTCCCAGGTGGTCTTCCGCGAGGAGGACGACGCGCACGGCCTGCGCGCGGAGTACTGCGTCAAGGTCGTCGGAGAGGTGCGGGTCCGTCCGGAGGGCAACGAGAACCCCGAGCTGCCGACCGGCGCGATCGAGGTCGTCGCCTCCGAGGTCGAGGTGCTCAGCGAGTCCGCGCCGCTGCCGTTCCCGATCGAGGGCGGCACGGGGGTGTCGGAGGAGGCCCGGCTCAAGTACCGCTACCTCGACATCCGCCGCCAGCAGGTCGCCAACGCCATGCGGATCCGCTCCAAGGCCACCTACCTGGCCCACGAGGTGATGAACGAGCACGGGTTCAACTACATCGAGACCCCGACGCTGACCCGTTCCACCCCCGAGGGCGCCCGTGACTTCCTGGTCCCGGTCCGGCTGCAGCCCGGCAGCTGGTACGCGCTGCCGCAGTCGCCGCAGCTGTTCAAGCAGCTGCTCATGGTCGCCGGCATGGAGCGCTACTACCAGCTCGCCCGCTGCTTCCGCGACGAGGACCTGCGCGCCGACCGGCAGCCGGAGTTCACCCAGATCGACGTCGAGATGTCCTTCGTGGACCAGGACGACGTCATCGCCCTGGGTGAGGCTCTGGTCAGCCGCATCTGGAAGGAGACGCTCGGCTACGAGCTGCCGACGCCGCTGCCCCGGATGACCTACTGGGACGCGATGTCCCGCTACGGCTCCGACAAGCCGGACCTCCGTTTCGGCCAGGAACTCGTCGAGATGACCGAGTACTTCGCCGGCACCACCTTCCGCGTGTTCCAGGCGCCGTACGTGGGCGCCGTGGTCATGCCGGGCGGCGCCTCCCAGAGCCGCAAGGAGCTGGACGGCTGGCAGGACTGGGCCAAGTCGCGCGGCGCCAGGGGCCTGGCCTACGTGCTCGTCGGCGAGGACGGCACGCTCGGCGGCCCGGTCGCCAAGAACCTCTCCGAGACCGAGGCCGCGGGCCTGGCCGCCAAGACGGGCGCCAAGTCCGGCGACGCGATCTTCTTCGCGGCCGGTACGGCCGCCGCCTCGCGCGACCTGCTCGGCGCGGCACGCCTGGAGATCGGCCGCCGCTGCGGCCTGATCGACGAGTCGGCGTGGAACTTCCTCTGGATCGTCGACGCCCCCATGTTCGAGGAGGACGGCGAGGGCGGCTGGACCGCGGTCCACCACCCGTTCACCGGGCCCAAGCCCGAGTGGGCCGACAACTTCCAGGACCACCCCGGCGAGGCCCTGGCCTACGCCTACGACATGGTCTGCAACGGCATGGAGATCGGCGGCGGCTCGATCCGTATCCACCGGGCCGAGATGCAGCAGCGGGTCTTCGACGTGCTCGGCATCTCCAAGGAGGAGGCGGAGAACAAGTTCGGCTTCCTGCTGGAGGCGTTCAAGTACGGCCCGCCGCCGCACGGGGGCATCGCCTACGGCTGGGACCGGATCTGCATGCTCCTGGCGGGCGGCGACTCCATCCGCGACGTCATCGCCTTCCCGAAGACGGCGTCCGGCTTCGACCCGCTGACCGGCGCGCCCACCCCCATCACGGGTGAGCAGCGCAAGGAGGCGGGCGTGGACGCCAAGCCGAAGGCGGAGGTCTAGGCCCGAGCGCGGCGCGGGCCCCCGGAACGACCCGTTCCGGGGGCCCGCGCCGTACCGGCGGCTAGAAGCGGACCGGCAGCGCCCGCAGCCCGCGGATCAGCGAGCCGTCCTGGCGCCAGGAGAGCTCGTCCGGCGGGCAGCCGAGGGCGATGTCCGGCAGGCGCCGCAGGAGCGTCCCGAAGGCGATCTGGGCCTCCAGGCGGGCCAGCGGAGCCCCCAGGCAGAAGTGGACGCCGTGGCCGAACGCCACGTGCCGGTTGTCGGCCCGGGTGATGTCGAGGGTGTCCGGATCCTCGAACGCCCCGGGGTCGCGGTCCGCGGCGCCGAGGGAGACGTGGACCAGGCTGCACTTGGGGATGTGGACGCCCGCGATCTCCAGGTCGTCGGTGGAGAAGCGGAAGGTGGCCCGCTCCACCGGGCCCTCGTAGCGCAGGAACTCCTCGATCGCCGAGGGCAGCAGCTCGGGCCGCTCCCGCAGCAGCCGGAGCTGGCCGGGGTTGGCGAGCAGGGCCAGCATGCCGTTGCCGATCAGGTTGACCGTGGTCTCGTGTCCGGCGATGAGCAGCAGCGTGAGCGTGGAGACCAGCTCGTTCTCGCTGAGCAGTTCCTCCTCGTCGCGGGCGGCGACCAGCGCGCTGATCATGTCCTCGCGCGGCTCGGCCCGGCGCTCGGCGACGGTCTGGACGAAGTAGGCGCGGATGGCGGTGTTCGCCTCGACGCGGCGCAGGGCCTGCTCGTCGTCGAACTGCGGGGTGATCAGGGTGGTCGACCACTGCCGGAAGTCGTCGCGGTCCTCGACGGGGACGCCCAGAAGCTCGCAGATCACCGTGATCGGCAGCGGGAAGGCGAAGTCGTCGAGCAGGTCGGCGTGGCCCTTGACGGCCATCGCGTCGATGAGACGGTCGGTGATCTCCTGGACCCGGGGACGCAGGCTCTCGGTCCGCCGCGGGGTGAAGGCCTTGGAGACCAGGCGGCGCAGCCGGGTGTGGTCCGGCGGGTCGCTGTTGAGCATGTTGTGGGCCAGGACCGGGTTGCCCTGGCCCAGGATCGCGCGGAACGCCTCGGGCCCCTCGAACGGGTTCTTGCTCAGGCGCGGGTCGTTGAGGGCCCGGCGGCCGTGCTCGTAGTCGACCACCAGGAAGCCGTCGACGCCGGGCGGGAACTCGATCGGGTGGACCGGCCCCTTCTCCCGGAGCGCGGCGTAGGCGGCGTAGGGGTCCCTGCCGAACTCGGGATTCACCACGAACTCGACGGGTAGCTTCTGCGACATCCGGTCCCCCTCGGTGAGATGGATCACACTGCCTCTGCTCCAAGTGTCTCTCCGGGGCTCCGGGGATCACCCGACTGTGATCGGGATCACAGTCCGCGCGGCGGCCTCCCGGCCCGAGGGGGACGGCTTCCACGCCGGAAAGCCGGACGCCCCGGCGGTCGACCGACCGCCGGGGCGTCCAACAGGCGCTCCGCTAGGTGAGCTGCACGTCCTTGATGATCACCGGGATCTTGGGGGCGTTGGAGCCGCCGTCACCGGTGATGTCGTCGGGGTTGGTGATCCACCCGCCCTTGGAGACCTTGTCGAGGATGTCCATGCCCTTGGTGACCGTACCGAAGGGGGTGTAGTCCGGGCCCAGCTGGGCGGTCTCCTCGCCGAGCGAGATCCAGAACTGGCTGCCGTTCTGGTTGGCCGCCTCGGGGGGCTGGGCCATCGCGACGGTGCCCTTGGTGTAGGGGAGGCCGCCGAGGTTCTCGTCGTCGAAGACGTAACCCGAGCTGCCCTGGCCGTCGGTGGGGTTCTCGCCGTCGGCCTTGGCCTGCGGGTCGCCGCACTGGAGCAGGGCCAGGCCGGAGTTCTCCGGGGTGGCCAGGCGGTGGCACTTGGTGTTGTCGAAGAAGTTCTTCTTGGCGAGGAAGGCGAAGGAGTTCACCGTGCAGGGCGCCTGCGCCGTCGCCAGGTCGATCACGATGTCACCGTGGTTGGTGGTGATCGTCATGGTCTTCAGCTTCAGGCTGGGCTTGCCCGGCGGCATGCCCACCTTCTTGGCCGGGCTGCCGCTGGTGTCCTTGCGGTAGGAGCAGCTCACCTTGGACGGGGCGACGGGGGCGCTGGTCGTCGCGGACGGCGTCGGTTCCGCGGCGGTCTCGGAGGGGGCGGGAGAGCTCGCGGCCGCGGGCTTGCTGTCGCCGCCCCCGAGCAGCGTCGTCGCGGCGATCAGGCCGCCCACGACGACGACCACCGCTGCGCCGGCTCCGATGAAGGTGTTCCGCTTCGTCTTGGTCGCCTGCTCAGCACGCTTGGCTTGGCGCTCTTTGTGCTCCCGCGCCAGCTGGCTCTGGCGGTCCTCGCCGCTCACCGGTATGTCCTCCAGGATTACTGTTACTTGACTGTCAACTGGCCGAAAGCGTACCGGCCTCAGCGTGTGCTGAATGTAAGTGACGGAATCCATCAGATGGGGCAGATGTGAAAACTGCCCAGCATCTGGTGCATTTCGGAACCGTTCGTGGTGAGATTCCGTACTTGGTGACGACGAGCCACGGATGACCGGAGCCCCCGCATGTTCGACGAGATCCTGGGTCTGCCCGCCCACCCGCTGATCATTCACGCCGCGGTGGTCCTGACGCCGCTCCTGGCCGTGCTGGCCGCCGTCTACGCGCTGGCGCCGCGCACGCGCGCCGTGCTGCACTGGGCGGTGACGGCACTCGCGGTGGCCGTCCCGGTCGCCGTCTTCGCGGCCAGGCAGAGCGGCGAGGCGCTGAAGGACAAGCGGTTCTCCTCGGTCGACGGCCCGCTCGGCCTGCGCATCGCCGAGCACGAGGGGTTCGCCACGCCGCTGCTGTCGGCCGCCCTCGCCCTGGGCGTGCTCTCGCTGGCACTCGTCCACGTCTCGCGGGCGGAGCGGTACGGCCGCCCGGTGGGGCGGGTCGTCTCGGCGCTCACCGTGGCCGCGGCCGTCGTGGCGGGCTACTACGTGCTGCGCGCGGGGCACAGCGGGGCGATGGCGGTCTGGGGGAGCTGACGGCCGGCGGCGGCCTCTCCCCGGCCACCGGCCCCCCGGACCCCCGGTCCAGCCGGGGACGGGGCCGCGACGGGGGCGGATCCGGGACGGGCGGCCTGACGGTACTGTCGGAGCGTGGACAGCCTGTTCGATTCCGCGGCGGAGGAAGCCCACCGCGGCCATGAGCCCCTGGCGGTGCGGATGCGCCCGCGCGGCCTTGACGAGGTGATAGGCCAGCGCCACCTGCTGGGCCCCGGCACGCCGCTGCGCAGGCTCGTCGAGGCCGAGGCGCCCATGTCGCTGTTCCTGTGGGGCCCGCCCGGCACCGGCAAGACCACCCTGGCCTACGTGGTCGCGGGCGTCACCGCACGCCGTTTCGTCGAGGTCTCCGCGGTGTCCGCCGGCGTCAAGGAGGTCCGCGCGGCCATCGAGCAGGCCCGGCGCGAGCTGGGCATGTCCGGCCGCCAGACCGTGCTGTTCGTGGACGAGGTGCACCGTTTCAACAAGGCCCAGCAGGACGCCCTGCTGCCCGCCGTGGAGAACCGCTGGGTCACCTTCATCGGCGCCACCACCGAGAACCCGTTCTTCTCCGTCATCTCGCCGCTGCTGTCCCGCTCGCTCCTGCTGACCCTGGAGTCGCTGTCGGAGGACGACATCCGGATGGTGCTGGAGCGCGCCGTCGCCGACCCGCGCGGCCTGGACGGGAAGGCGAAGCTGGCGCCCGAGGCCGCCGAGCACCTGGTCCGGCTGGCCGGGGGAGACGCCCGCAGGTCGCTCACCTACCTGGAGGCCGCCTCGCTGATCGCCGACGGCGAGATCACCGTCGAGGTGGTGGAGCGCGCGGTGGACAAGGCGGCCGTCCGCTACGACCGCCAGGGCGACCAGCACTACGACGTGATCAGCGGCTTCATCAAGAGCATGCGCGGCTCCGACGCCGACGCCGCGCTGCACTACCTCGCCCGCATGATCGAGGCGGGTGAGGACCCCCGTTTCATCGCCCGCAGGATCGTCGTCTTCGCCTCCGAGGACGTCGGCATGGCCGACCCGACGTGCCTGCAGGTCGCGGTGGCCGCGGCCCAGGCGGTGGAGTTCATCGGCCTGCCCGAGGGACGGCTCAACCTGGCCCAGGCGGTCATCCACTGCGCGCTGGCCCCCAAGTCCAACGCGGTGATCAACGCCATCGGCGCGGCCTCCGAGGACGTACGGCGCGGCAGCATCGGCCACGTCCCCACCCACCTGCGCGACGCCCACTACGGCGGGGCCAAGAAGCTCGGCCACGGCAAGGGGTACAAATACCCCCACGACTTCGAGCACGGCCTGGTCCGCCAGGACTACGCCCCGGAGGAGCTCCGGGACCGCCGCTACTACCAGCCCACCCGCCACGGCGCCGAAGTGGCCTTCGCCGACCGCTGGTCCAAGATCCGCGCTTTCCTCCGCGGTCAGTAGCCGCTCCGGGCGGGCGCCCCGGTGCCGGAGCGTGCCGCGGCGGGTTTCCCGGCGGCTAGCCTGGGTACCCGCCCCGCGCGGCCGGGGGGCCGACGGTGCCGGCCGGCCTCGCGAGGTCCCCGGCACGCACGGAGGAGACGGCCGTCGTGCGGCGGCATGCCGGGGGAACAAGGCGGGACACGATAGGGTCTTGCCATTCCAGCCGGGTGAACTAAGGAGATCGGCGCATGCTTACCGCGGGAGAGGTCGCCGGGCTGATCGTGGCCACGGCGTGGGCGGTGCTCGTCTGCTTCCTGGCCATGGTCCTGGTGAGGCTGGCCCGGCTGCTCACCGAGACCACCAAGATGGTCTCCGACCTGAGCGAGCGCGTGGTGCCGTTGCTGGAGGACGTCACGGCCACCGTTGGCGAGACCAACCGCCAGCTGATCGCCGTCGAGGCCATCGCCAAGGACGTCAAGCAGGTCAGCGGGCACGTCGTGAAGGTCAGCGACGTCACCCAGAGCCTGGTCACCGGGCCGTTGATCAAGGTTGCGGCACTGAGCCACGGCATCAAACAGGCCCTGCGCGTCCGCGGCAGATCGAACCTCCGGATGCTG
The DNA here is from genome assembly GCF_900113865.1 of Streptosporangium canum. Classification (GTDB taxonomy): domain Bacteria; phylum Actinomycetota; class Actinomycetes; order Streptosporangiales; family Streptosporangiaceae; genus Streptosporangium; species Streptosporangium canum. The sequence goes on from NZ_FOQY01000005.1 coordinate 398,245, forward strand.
GAGAGGCGGCGGCGATGATCCGGCGGCTGTTCTACATGTCCCTGGGCGCGTTCGGCGCGGTGTGGGTCATGCGTAAGCTGCAAGCACTGCATCCGAACCACCTGGCCCGGCGCGCCGTGCACAACGCCTCCGGAGCCCTGGAGCAGATGCGGGAATTCGCCGGCGACGCCCTGGACGGCGCGGCCAAGAGGGAAACCGAGTTGCGATCCAGGTTCGGGCTCGACACTGTTGAGAACACCTATCACTACGACGTAAAGGATGGCCGCTGACATGGAGTCGGCAGAGATCGCCCGCCGCTTCCTGCGCTTCTTCGAGGAGCGTGGGCACACCGTTGTGCCCTCGGCCAGCCTGATCGCCGAGGACCCGACGCTGCTTCTGGTCCCCGCGGGCATGGTGCCCTTCAAGCCCTACTTCCTGGGACAGCAGAAGCCGCCCTTCAACCGGGCCACCAGCGTCCAGAAGTGCGTGCGCACCCCCGACATCGACGAGGTCGGCAAGACCACCAGGCACGCCACGTTCTTCCAGATGCTCGGCAACTTCTCCTTCGGCGACTACTTCAAGGAGCAGGCGATCCCGCTCGCCTGGGAGCTGCTGACCAAGCCCGAGTCCGAGGGCGGTTTCGGCTTCCCCGAGGAGCGGCTCTGGGTCACCGTCTACCAGGACGACGACGAGGCCTACGACATCTGGCATGAGAAGGTCGGCGTCCCGGCCGAGCGCATCCAGCGCCGCGGCCTGGAGGACAACTACTGGCACATGGGCGTCCCGGGTCCGGGCGGGCCGTGCAGCGAGATCTACTACGACCGCGGCCCCGAGTACGGCAAGGACGGCGGCCCCGTCGCCGACGAGAACCGCTACCTCGAGGTGTGGAACAACGTCTTCATGCAGTTCCAGCTCGGCGCGGTCCGCAGCAAGGTGGACTTCGACGTCACCGGCGAGCTGCCCGCCAAGAGCGTCGACACCGGCATGGGCCTGGAGCGCATGGCGGCGATCCTGCAGGGCGTCGACAACATCTACGAGATCGACACCACCTACAAGATCCTCGATCGGGCCGCCGAGCTGACCAAGACGCGTTACGGCCGCGACGAGCGCGCCGACGTCTCGCTGCGGGTCATCGCCGACCACGTCCGGACCGGCGTGATGCTCGTCGCCGACGGCGTGCTGCCCTCCAACGAGGGGCGGGGCTACGTCCTGCGCCGCATCCTGCGCCGCGCCATCCGCAACCTGCGCCTGCTGGGCGCGGGCGAGGAGCGCTACATGCACGAGCTCACCGCGGTGACCATCGACGTGATGGGCGAGCAGTACCCCGAGCTCAAGGCCGACGCCCCGCAGATCCACGGCGTCATCGACGCCGAGGAGGCCTCGTTCCTGGGCACCCTCCGCACCGGCACCGCGATCTTCGACGTCGCCGTGGAGGAGACCAGGCGCAAGGGGAAGGGCACCCTCGCCGGGGAGCAGGCCTTCCAGCTCCACGACACCTACGGCTTCCCGATCGACTTGACCCTGGAGATGGCCTCCGAGCAGGGGCTCAAGGTCGACGAAGAGGGCTTCCGCCGGCTGATGAAGGAGCAGCGCGACCGGGCCAAGGCCGACGCCGCCGCCAAGAAGACCGGCAACGCCGACATCTCGGTGTTCGGCCAGATCCTTGAGAAGACCGGCCGGGTGGAGTTCCTGGGCTACGACCAGGTGACCGCCGAGGCCGAGGTCATCGGCCTGCTCGTCGGCGGGGCCCCGGTCCCGGCCGCGGGAGCCGGCACCGAGGTCGAGGTCGTGCTGGGCCGTACCCCCTTCTACGCCGAGGGCGGCGGCCAGCTCGCCGACCAGGGGATCATCCGCACCGACGGGGCCGAGGTCGAGATCGTGGACGTGCAGTCCCCGGTCTCCGGCGTCGTCGTCCACCGCGGGAAGGTCCGCGCCGGCGAGATCCGGGTGGGCGACCAGGCCCAGGCCGAGATCGACGTCGAGCGGCGCCGCGCCATCTCCCGCAGCCACACCGCCACCCACCTGGTGCACCGCGGCTTCCGCAACGCGCTGGGCGAGACGGCGGCGCAGGCCGGTTCGGAGAACTCGCCCGGCCGCTTCCGCTTCGACTTCACCGCCGCCGGCGCCGTGGCGCCCAGCATGCTCCGTGACATCGAGGACGAGGTCAACGCCGTCCTGATCAACGACCTCACGGTCAACGCCTTCCACACCTCCCAGGCCGAGGCCCGGGCGATGGGCGCGCTGGCCCTGTTCGGCGAGAAGTACGGCGAGACCGTCCGCATCGTCGAGGTCGGCGACTACTCCCGAGAGCTCTGCGGCGGCACCCACGTCTCCAGCTCCGGCCAGCTCGGTCTGGTCAAGGTGCTGGGCGAGGCCTCGATCGGCGCCGGAGTGCGCCGGGTGGAGGCTCTGGTCGGCCTGGACGCCTTCCGCTTCCTGGCCCGCGAGAGCGTGCTCGTCGCCCAGCTGTCGGAGCAGCTCAAGGCGCGCCGCGAGGAGCTGCCGGAGCGGATCGACGGCATCGTGACCCGGCTGCGCGCCGCGGAGAAGGAGCTGGACAAGCTCCGTTCCGCCCAGGTGCTCGCGGTGGCGGGCGAAATGGCCGCCTCCGCCCGCGACCTGCACGGAGTCTCCGTCGTGACGCGCCGCGCGCCTGATGGAACCTCCCCCGACGATCTGCGTAAGCTCGCCCTTGATGTGCGCGGCCGGTTCCCGGGTGAGCGGCCCGCGGTCGTCGTCGTGGCCGGTGTCCCCAGCGACCGGCCTGTCGTCGTCGCCGTGGTCAACGACGCGGGGCGCGGACGGGGCCTGAAGGCGGGCCGGCTCGTCGGCGTCGCGGCCAAGGCGCTCGGCGGCGGCGGTGGCGGTAAGGATGACGTCGCCCAGGGCGGTGGAGCCCGTCCTGAGGCGATCGACGACGCGCTTGTCGCCGTCGAGCAGGCGATCGCGCAGACGGTCGTCTGACGATGGACGCCTGCGAGTCGGTGGCGGCTCGGAGGCGGGGATGATGATGAGAAACGGCATCCGGCTGGGCGTCGACGTCGGCTCGGTCCGCATCGGCGTGGCCCGCAGTGACCCTTCGGGACTACTGGCCACGCCGGTGGAGACCGTACGGCGCGGCAGGGGCGATCTGGACCGGCTCGCGGAGATCGCGGCCGAGTACGAGGTCGTCGAGATCGTCGTCGGCCTGCCGACCTCGCTGTCCGGCCGCGAGGGGCAGGCGGCCGAGGCCGCCCGCGACTTCGCGACCCGGATCTCGCTGCGGCTGTCGCCCATCCCCGTCCGGCTGTTCGACGAGCGGCTGACCACCGTCACCGCCCAGCAGGGCCTGCGGGCCAGCGGGGTCAAGGCCAAGAACCAGCGGGCCGTGGTGGACCAGGCGGCGGCCATCGTGCTGCTCCAGGCGGCCCTGGACGCCGAACGCGCCACGGGCAGGCCCCCGGGCAGGGCGCTCGCCCCGCCGGGCGGGCAGCCCGGCGGGGAGCCGGGTGGAGGGGCCGCCCGGTGAGCCGCATGCGGCCGTTGTGGCTGCTGGCGGGCGGGACGGCCGTGGCCGCCCTGATGGTGGGCGCCGGCGGATACGTCCTGGTCAAGCCGTACCTGATGCCTCCGGACTTTGAGGGGCCCGGCTCGGGCACGGTCACCGTCGAGATCGACGAAGGCGCGACCGCCGGTGAGATCGCCGCTGTCCTGGTCGGCGCCGGGGTGGTGGCCAGTGCCCGCTCGTTCATCCGGGTGACCGAGGAGCAGGCGAGGGAGAGCGGCCTGCGGCCCGGCCGCTTCAGGCTCCGCAGGGGCATGTCGGCCGCCGAGGCCCTCGAACTGCTGACCGCGCCCGAGTCCCGGGTGGTGCGGCGGGTGGTCGTCCCCGAGGGGCTGCGCCTGCCCGAGCTGCTCGACAGGCTCGCCGCGGGCACCGGAATGCGGCGGGCCGGCTTCGCCAGGGCCGCGGCGGACCGCGAGGGGCTGGGCCTGCCCTCCTACGCCAGGAGCGCCGAGGGGTTCCTGTTCCCGGCCACCTACGAGGTGGAGCCGGGCATGACGCCGCAGGACGTGCTCGCGGCGATGGTGGAACGTTACAAACGCGCCGCGGCCGAGCTCGACCTCGAGGCGCTGGCCGCCAGAAGGCGCCTGACGCCCCTGGAGGCCGTCACGGTGGCGAGCATCCTGCAGGCCGAGGGCGGGCGGAACGCGGACTACCCGAAGATCGCTAGAGTGATCTACAACCGGATCAAGGCGGGGACGCCGCTCCAGCTCGACACCACGGTGCTCTACGCGCAGAGGCGCAGGACCCTCAGAGTGACGGACAAGGACACCGAAGTGAGATCGCCGTACAACACCTACCTGAGGCGTGGTGTGCCGCCGGGCCCCATCGCGAATCCGGGGGAGAAGGCGTTACGTGCGGCGCTCCATCCAGATCAAGGAGATTGGCTCTGGTTTGTCACAATCGATCCGGAGCATAGAATCACGAAATTCACTGACAAAGAGAGTGAGTTCGTGAGATACCGGGAAGACCTAAACAGCTACCTCGGGACGCGTTGATGCCCGGCGGAACACCCCCCGTTCCGCCGCGTGCGGCGACTCGCATCGAGAGGCCAGGAAAAGGCGCCCGGCGGACCGGGACGTCTGGCATGGTGTCCCCCCTCGGTTCGGCATACCCGCTTGACGGCGGGCCGCCTCTACCGGGAGATTGGCGGGCGACTCTATGAACGATCTCGATATGGACTTCCTGGTCGGCGACGACGACGATGGCAGGTCGCGGCGCGGCTCACGCACATCCTCAGGCTCCGGCAGCCGGCGCGGACGCCGCCGCCGGCGCCGCCGCAACCGGGGCGGCTTCCTCGCCCCGATGCTCGCGGCCATCGTCCTGCTGGGTGGTGTCGGCGCCGGAGGCTTCTACGGCTACACCTGGCTGCGCGACGCGATGACCGTCGAGGACTACACCGGAGAGGGCGCTGGCGAGGTCGTCGTGGAGATCAAGACCGGGCAGAGCGCCTCGGACGTCGCCCGGACCCTGCAGGAGCAGGGGGTGGTCAAGAGCGCCGAGGCGTTCGTCGACGCCGCCGCCGCCGCGGACATGAGCGCCTCCCTGCAGCCGGGCGAATACACCCTGCGCAAGCAGATGTCGGCCGCCGCCGCGGTCAAGCTGCTCGATCCGGACAAGCGGCTGCGGGAGACGGTGACCCTCAAGGAGGGCCTGCGCCTCTCCGACACCCTGACGCAGCTCGCCAAGCAGACCGGCAAGCCGCTCAGGGAGTTCCAGCGGGCGGCCAGGGACGGCAAGGCGCTCGGCCTGCCCTCCTACGCCAAGGGCAGGCTGGAGGGCTACGCCTTCCCTGCCACCTACGAGATCTCCCCCAAGATGAAGCCCCTCGACATCCTGACCGCGATGGTCGACCGCTTCCACCAGACCGCCGCCAAGGACGGGCTGGAGAAGGAGTCCAAGGCCCTCGGCTACACCCCGCACCAGATCATGACGATCGCCAGCATCGTCCAGGCCGAGTCCGGCAGCGTCGAGGACATGGGCAAGGTGGCCCGCGTCATCTACAACCGCCTCGACGGCAATCCGCCGCGCAAGCTGGAGATGGACAGCACGGTGATGTACGGGCTGAACAAGTACGGCGTCGCGGCGACCAACGCCGACCTCGAGAGCACCTCGCCCTACAACACCTACGGGCGGGAGGGCCTGCCCCCGGGGCCGATCGCCAACCCCGGCGACCACGCCATCCAGGCGGCGCTCAACCCCACCAAGGGCGACTGGATCTTCTTCGTGACCACCGACACCAAGCGCGGCATCACCAAGTTCACCGCGTCCGAGGCCGAGTTCTTCAAGTTCAAGGCGGAGTTCGAGAAGAACCAGGCGGGCGGGTGATGAGGGCGGCGGTGCTCGGGTCGCCCATCGTCCACTCGCTCTCGCCCCACCTGCACCGGGCCGCCTACGAGGGCCTCGGCCTGTACGGCTGGCGCTACGAGGCGATCGAGTGCGACGAGGCCGGGCTGCCCGGCCTCGTCGGCGGACTCGGCCCGGAGTGGGCGGGGTTGTCGCTGACCATGCCGCTCAAGCGGGCCGTGCTGCCGCTGCTCGACACCGTCTCCGACCTCGCGGTTGCGGTGGGCGGGGCCAATACCGTGGTCTTCTCGGACGGCGCCCGCCACGGCGAGAACACCGACGTCCACGGCATCGTCCGGGCGCTCGCCGAGGCGGGCGTGGCGCCGCCCCGGGCGGCGACGATCCTGGGCGGCGGGGCGACGGCGGCCTCCGCGCTGGCCGCGCTCCACGAGCTGGGCCTGCGCGAGGCGACCCTGGTGGTCCGCGACCCGGACCGGGCCGGGGAGACCGCGGCGGTGGCCGAGCGGCTGGGCACGGCCCTGACGGTGCAGACCTTCGACAAGCTCGACACCGTCCTGGACGTGGACCTGGTCGTCTCGACCCTGCCGGCGGGAGCCGCCGACCGGCTGGCCGACCTGGTGGCCGGGGTGCCGGCCCTCTTCGACGTGGTCTACGCGCCCTGGCCCACCCGCCTGGCCGCGGCCGTGACCGAGCGGGGCGGGACCGTGATCGGCGGCTTCCCCATGCTCCTGCACCAGGCGGTCCGGCAGGTCGAGCTGATGACCGGCCGGACCGACGTGCCGGTGGAGGCGATGCGCGCGGCGGGCAAGGCCGAGATCGTCAGACGAGTCGCTCCGGAGAGCTGACCGTCCCGGTGCCGTAGGGCCGGAAACCTCGCCTGGCCACGGTGAAGAACACGGCCACGAGAAGCGTCTGCAGCAGAAAGTGCGGCCATGCGCCCCTGAGCGGCCCGTCCAGCAGTCCCATGCCGTAGAGCTGTGCGAGTAGCGGAACCATGAGCAGGATGGCGCGGCGGCCGACGGGGGTTCGGCTGGCCACGCCACAGGCCATCGCGATCAGGGTCAGGTCGACTCTGAGCCCGTCCGGGTCGTCGGGCGGGAAGAGGTAGGTGAAGACGTTGAGGGCGGCGAGCAATAGGACCGCGGCGACGCTCCAGTGGAGCAGTCGCCGGTGGCCGATCAACGCCGCTCCCTCGGCCGGCCTGGACGCCAGGGTCAGCAGGAGGGCGACGACACAGCCGGGGAAGGCCTGGAGCGCCACGTCGCCGGGGGTCAACGGGTGCACCGAAGGGGCGTCCGGTCCCACGTACTTCATGATCTCCATGGTCGCCACGGTGTAGATGGCGCTCTCCGCAACCGCCCAGATCCAGGCGCCGGCGGCTGCCCAGCGTGAGCCCCGTAGCGCCAGGCCGAGGATCAACGGGTAGGGCAGCAGCCGCACCAGGATGAGTACGACTTGGAGAAAGCCCGCCGACTCCCACGTGCCCGGCCACAAGACCAGCGCCGAGCTGCCGAGCGACAGGACGAGCAGGTAGAGCGGGGCGACGATCGCGGCGATGTTCAGTGCGTCGCGCCAGTGCGCGGCGGCCTCGGGGCCGAAGGAGCGCTGGAGGCGGATGAGGATCCCGCCTCTGACCACGTCGAACACCTCACGTGGATCCGGGCGCTCGCGGCCCGGCCCGGCTCCGGCGAGCATCACGCCGATCATCTCCTCCTCGTGGCGGGCCCTGTGCTCACGGGGGTAGCAGGCCAGGAGCCTGCGGTAGCGCGCCTCCAGAGAGCTCATGCCGTACCTCCGGCGGGGCCGCGGCGGAACAGCGCCGCACCTCTGGCAGGGCCGCGGCGGAACAGTGCCCCGCCGGCGGGGCGGACGCGCAGGCGCGTGGAGGCCGCCTCGGCGTGCCGGCGCAGCCGTTCGGCCTCGGCGGCCAGGCGGGCGGCGCCGTCGCCGGTCAGCCGGTAGTAGCGCCGCAGGCGGCCGTCCACCACCTCCTCGCGGTCGGCGGCGACCAGGCCCTCGGACTGGAGACGGTCGAGGGCGGCGTAGAGGGTGCCCGCGCGCAGGCGCACCCGGCCATCGGAGATCTCCCGGACGTCGTTGATCACGCCGTAGCCGTGCTGGGGCCCGGCGGCCAGGGCCGTGAGGATCAGGAACGTGGGTTCCTGCATCGATCGCTCGCTCATACCTTCTTTATATACAGATCATCGGTACGTCGCGCAACGGGCGCGGGAGATGCGGCTCCGGCGGGGGTGTCGCGGGATGATTCACTGGACGTGCGTGGTTGTGGTAGTGTAATTACTCGATCGGTCCGGCGTGCCTGCTGGACGCGCAAGCGGAGGGTCACCTCCCACCTGGTCGACCGCGAGGTCGGCAGGTCAAGGATCACACCGGGTAACTCCGGAGGGCTTACGGCGTCAAAGCTGATGAGCTCATGTGGCCCCGCATGCGCGACGTGCGGGGCATTTCGTGTATCCAGACCTGCAAAAGGCCTGCGTTCCGCGACCTCCCGGCACGATCGAGCATGTGGAAGCCGCCCGCAGAGACGGCGGCGGATCGCAACCTAGGAGGCCCCATCAGCGCCGAGCCCCGCATCAACGACCGTATTCGCGTCCCCGAGGTCCGCCTCGTCGGCCCGAACGGCGAACAGGTTGGCATCGTCTCCATCGGCGATGCTCTGAAGCTGGCTCAGGAGTCCGACCTCGACCTCGTAGAGGTCGCGGCCACGGCTCGCCCGCCCGTGTGCAAGCTCATGGACTACGGCAAGTTCAAGTACGAGTCCGCGATGAAGGCACGTGAGGCGCGGCGTAACCAGGCGTACACGATCATCAAGGAGATCAAGCTCCGACCGAAGATCGACCCGCACGACTACGAGACCAAGAAGGGTCACGTGGTGCGGTTCCTCAAGGCCGGGGACAAGGTCAAGGTCACGATCATGTTCCGCGGGCGGGAGCAGTCCCGGCCCGAGCTGGGATTCCGGCTCCTGCAGCGCCTGGCGGAGGACGTCACGGACCTCGGTTTCGTGGAGTCCCAGCCCAAGCAGGACGGCCGAAACATGATCATGGTGATCGGCCCGCACAAGAAGAAGGCCGAGGCCAAGGCCGAGAAGGCGGCGGCCAAGGCGCGGCGTGACGAGGACTCCGTGGAGGAACAGGCGCCCGTCGGCGACGAGGTGGCCGCTCCGCAGGAGTGACTCGCATAGCCTGAACCGTCAGGTAGTCGCGAGATTAAGCCGAGACCGGGTCCGGTCTCGCAGTCAGGCATGCCCTTGACTTGGGTTACCGGCCCGGGACATCGGCACGATCGAGGGAGAGACGGCTGAGATGCCGAAGATGAAGACGCACAGCGGTGCGAAGAAGCGATTCCGGCTCACCGGCACCGGCAAGATCAAGCGTCGCCGTGCCAACCGCGCGCACTACAACGAGTGGAAGTCCTCCACCTTGACGCGTCGTCTCAAGTCCGAGGTCGTGCTCTCCGATGCCGACGCCAAGAAGATCAAGAAGCTGCTCGCTAAGTAACGGCCCCCGGGGAGATAGATACACATGGCACGCGTGAAGCGGGCGATCAACGCCAAGAAGAAGCGCAAGGTCGTTCTTGAGCGGGCGAAGGGCTACCGGGGCCAGCGGTCCAGGCTGTACCGCAAGGCCAAGGAGCAGATGCTCCACTCGATGACCTATGCCTACCGCGACCGCAAGGACCGCAAGGGCACCTTCCGCCGTCTCTGGATCCAGCGCATCAACGCCGCTGCCCGCCAGAACGGCATCACCTACAACCGGCTCATCCAGGGTCTGCGCCTGGCCTCCATCGAGGTCGACCGCAAGATCCTCGCCGACCTCGCAGTCAACGACGCCGCCACGTTCGCGACGCTGGTCGAGGCCGCCAAGAAGGCGCTCCCGGCCGACGTGAACGCGCCGGTCGCCGGCTGAATCCGGCACTGACGAGCGTGCGGCCCACAGCGATCCCGCTGTGGGCCGCATTCGCATTCTTGGGGGGACAGGCATGGCCGGATCTGAGCTGACCAACATCAAGTCGCCGAGGGTCAAAGCCGTGCGGCGGCTGACCAAACGGGCCTTCAGGGACCGTGACCGCTCCTTCCTCGCGGAGGGGCCCCAGGCGGTCCGTGAGGCGCTGGCGCTGGAGGGTGTCGTGGTGGAGCTGTTCGCCACCGCCGAGGCCGAGCAGCGGCACGCCGACATCGTCGCCGCCGCCGCCGCCGCGGGGCTGGCCGTCCACCGGGCCAGCGGAGAGGTCATGGCCGAGCTCGCCCAGACCGTCACGCCGCAGGGGCTGCTGGCCGTGTGCCGGTTCGTGCACGTCCCCCTGGACGGAGCCGTCACCGCCGACGCCAGGCTGGTGGCCGTGCTCGCCCACGTCCGGGACCCGGGCAACGCCGGGACCGTGCTGCGCACCGCCGACGCGGCCGGCGCCGACGCGGTCGTCTTCACCGACGCCTCGGTGGACCCCTACAACGGCAAGTGCGTCCGCGCCAGCGCCGGCAGCCTGTTCCATCTGCCCGTCACCACGGGGGCTCCGGTGGCGCAGGCCGTACGGCGGCTCAAGGACGCCGGGCTGCGGGTGCTCGCCGCCGACGGCGCGGGCAAGCAGACGCTGGACGACGTGGACCTGTCCGGCCCGACCGCCTGGATCTTCGGCAACGAGGCCTGGGGGCTGCCGGAGGAGATCCTGAGTCTGGCCGACGAGGTGGTCCGGGTGCCGATCTACGGACGGGCCGAGAGTCTCAACCTCGCGACCGCCGCCGCGGTGTGTCTGTACGCATCTGCCCGATCTCAGCGGGCCGGTTCCCCGAGCCCCGCCCCGAGGCTGCCGTAGAACGCGGGAAACCCGCTATTGTCGGCGTTGTAGCGTCGAGGAGGCGGGGTCGTGCACGGCGAACACACCGACGAGCGGAGCGCTGACTCCGCCTGTGTGATCGACGTGGACGACCTTCCCGACGGCCTCGTCGTGACCGACCGGGACGGCCACGTGCTGACCGTCAACCGGGCCGCGACCCGCCTCACCGGGGTCACCCGCGACCAGGCCGCCGGACGGCACCTGCGCGACGTGTTCTCCTTCCGCGACCATGACGGGCGCGACTGGTGGAAGTGGCTCGACACCTACGGCGGGCTGCCCACCCGCAGCCGCCAGCCCGAGCTCCCGCTGCGCACCCCCGGTGGCCAGGAGATGCTCGTGGCCGCCCGCCTGGTGCGCAGGCCCGCGCGGGGCGGCGAGGTCGTCCGGGTGGTCATCACGCTCCGGGACGCCGGCGCCCGCGCCCGTCTGGAGCGCAGCCGCGCCGACCTGGTCTCCACCGTCGCCCACGAGCTCCGCTCCCCGCTGACCAGCGTCAAGGGCTTCACCGCGACCCTGCTGGCCAAGTGGACCCGTTTCACCGACAACCAGAAGCTCGTCATGCTGGAGACGGTCAACGCCGACGCCGACCGGGTGACCCGGCTGATCACCGAGCTGCTCGACGTGTCCCGCATCGAGTCCGGGCGGCTGGAGATCCACCGCCAGGTGGTCGACATCCCGGCGAGGGCCCGCAAGATCATCGCCGGCCGGGTCGCGGCGGGGGAGCCGGAGGACCGTTTCCGGCTGGAGGCGGCCGGCGAGCTGCCCGAGACCTGGCTCGACCAGGACAAGATCGACCAGGTGCTGGCGAACCTGATGGAAAACGCGGTGCGTCACGGGCGCGGTACGGTGACAATAGCCATCGAGCCGAACGAGTGGGGAGTGACCGTGTCCGTCCGTGACCAGGGAGAGGGCATCCCCCCTGAGCTGGCCACGCGCGTGTTCCGGCAGTTCTGGCGGGGCAACGCCCGCCGTCGCGGTGGCACCGGGCTCGGCCTGTTCATCGTCAAGGGACTGATCGAGGCCCATGGCGGCACCATCTCCGTGCAGCGGGGGCCCGAGGGCGGGGCCGAGTTCCGATTTATGGTGCCCACCGGCACCCCTGACTTCGCCTGAGCGCGGATGCTGGCCCGGTGGGCTTCCCAGACTAGACTCGTTGCCGCTTAAGCCCTGGATACGGAGCTCTCTTGTCTAACTACGACCCGGTTGAGGTGACCCCGCTGCACGCCGATGAGATGGCGAGCATGCAGGCCGACGCGCTCGACGCCATCACGGCGGCGCGCGACCTCGACGAACTCAAGCAGGTACGGCTCGCGCACGCCGGTGACCGCTCGCCGATCGCCCTGGCCAACCGCGAGATCGGCGCGCTGCCCCCGGCGGCCCGCGCCGAGGCGGGCAAGCGCATCGGCGGCGCCCGCAAGGCCGTCGCCGACGCTCTCGCCCGGCGCCAGGCCGAGCTGGAGGCCGAGCGTGACGAGAGGGTCCTCGTCGAGGAGACCGTCGACGTCACGCTGCCCGCCGACCGCGCCCCGCGCGGCGCCCGGCATCCCCTGACCACCTTGCAGGAGCGCGTCGCCGACGCGTTCGTCGCGATGGGCTACGAGGTGGCCGAGGGGCCCGAGCTGGAAGGCGAGTGGTTCAACTTCGACGCGCTGAACATCTCGCCCGACCACCCGGCGCGCTCGGAGCACGACACCTTCTTCGTGGAGTCCGTGGAGTCCGGGAAGGTGCTGCGCACGCAGACCTCGCCGGTGCAGATCCGGGCCCTGCTCAGCCGCCGGCTCCCGGTCTACGTGATCTCGCCCGGCAAGGTGTTCCGCACCGACGAGCTCGACGCCACCCACACCCCGGTCTTCCATCAGGTCGAGGGGCTGGCGATCGACGAGGGCCTGACCATGGCCCACCTCAAGGGCACCCTGGACCGTTTCGCCGAGGTCATGTTCGGCGAGGGCATCACCACCAGGTTCCGGCCCAACTACTTCCCCTTCACCGAGCCGTCCGCCGAGATGGACCTGAAGTGCTTCGTCTGCCGGGGCGCCTCCGCGGTGCCGGGCAACCCGCCCTGCCGCACCTGCAAGTCCGAGGGCTGGATCGAGTGGGGCGGCTGCGGCATGGTCAACCCGCGGGTGCTCATCGCCTGCGGCGTCGACCCGGGCCGCTACAGCGGCTTCGCCTTCGGGATGGGCATCGAGCGCACGCTGATGTTCCGTCACAACGTCGAGGACATGCGCGACATGGTCGAGGGAGACGTCCGCTTCACGCTCCCGTTCGGAATGGAGATCTGATGAAGGCCCCGCTTTCATGGCTGCGGGAGTACGTCGATCTCCCCGCGGTCACCGCGCACGAGATCGCCGACAGGCTCACCGCCGCCGGGCTCAAGCTGGAGTCCGTCACCTCCTACGGCTACGACGTCAAGAACGTGGTCGTCGGCGAGGTGCTGGCCATCGAGGAACTGCAGGGCTTCAAGAAGCCCATCCGGCACTGCCAGGTCGAGGTGGGGGAGGCCGCGCCGCGTGAGATCGTCTGCGGCGCCACCAACTTCGCGGTCGGCGACCGGGTGCCGGTCGTGCTGCCCGGGGGCGTGCTGCCCGGCGGGTTCGAGGTCGGCGCACGCAAGACCTACGGCCGGATGTCCGAGGGCATGATCTGCTCGGAGCGCGAGCTCGGCCTGAGCGACGAGCACGCCGGCATCATGGTGCTGGCCGAGGGCACCCCGATCGGGGCCGACGTGGTCGAGCTGCTCGGCCTGCGCGACGACGTGATCGAGATGGAGATCACCCCGGACATCGGCTACGCGCTGTCGATCCGCGGTGTGGCCCGCGAGGCGGCCACCGCCTTCGACTCGGCCTTCCTCGACCCGGCCGACGTCTCCCCGCCCGCCGAGGCGGGCCCGTCCTACCCGGCCTCCATCGCCGACCCGACCGCCTGTGACCGCTTCGTGCTGCGTGAGGTCCACGGCTTCGACCCGTCGGCGCGGAGCCCGCTGTGGATGCGGACCCGGCTCACGCGGGCCGGCGTCCGCCCGGTCTCGCTGGCCGTCGACGTCACCAACTACGTGATGCTGGAGACGGGCCAGCCCCTGCACGCCTTCGACGCCGCGAAGCTGACCGGTGAGATCGTGGTGCGCCGGGCCGAGCCGGGCGAGACGCTGGAGACGCTCGACCACGTCGTCCGAAAGCTCGACCCGGAAGACATCCTGATCACCGACGGGTCGGGCGCGATCTCGATGGCCGGGACCATGGGTGGCCTGCACACCGAGATCTCCGATCTCTCCACCGACATCGTGATCGAGGCCGCGCACTTCTCCGCCAGCGGCATCGCGCGCGAGTCCCGCCGCCACAACCTGGTCAGCGAGGCCTCCAAGCGCTTCGAGCGGGGCGTGGACCGGGAGCTGCCGCTGTACGCCTCCTGGCGCGCGGCCCAGCTCCTGGCCGAGCTCGGCGGCGGCACGATCCAGCCGGGTGTGACCCACGCCGAGGTCGAGGTCGAGCCGGTCCGCATCTCCATCCCGAGCGGCCACCCCGGCAGGGTCGCCGGAGTCGGCTACGACCGCGAGACCGTGATCCGCCACCTGGAGCAGGTCGGCTGCACGGTGGTCGCGGGCGCGGTCGCCCCCGCCGACGAGCTCGCCGCCAAGCTGGCGGTGACCGGTGACGACATGCTGACGGTCACCCCGCCCTCGTGGCGGCCCGACCTGACCGACCCGAACGACCTCGCCGAGGAGGTCATCCGGCTCGAAGGCTACGAGAACCTGCCCTCGATCCTGCCGCCCGCGCCGGCGGGCGCCGGTCTCAGCGAGAGCCAGCGGCTGCGCCGCCGGGTGGGCCGGGCGCTGGCCGCCTCCGGCTACGTCGAGGTCCTGGCCTATCCGTTCGTCGGGGAGCGCGACTTCGACAACCTGCAGCTGCCCGCCGACGACGCGCGCCGCCGGGCCGTACGGCTGGCCAACCCCCTCAGCGAGGACGAGCCGCTGATGCGGACCACGCTGCTGCCGGGTCTGCTCAAGACACTGGTCCGCAACGTCGGCCGGGGCTTCGGCGACGTGGCGCTGTTCGAGACGGGCCTGGTCTACCGGCCCTCGCAGGACGCGCCCGCGACCGCGCCGGTGCTCGGGGTGGACCGCAGGCCGACCGAGGAGGAGCTCGCCTCCATCGAGGCCGCGCTGCCCGCCCAGCCGCTGCGGGTGGGCGCCGTGCTGGCCGGGGAGTTCGAGCGGTCCGGCTGGTGGGGCAAGGGACGCGCGGGCACCTGGGCGGACGCCGTCGAGGCGGCCCGCACGGTGGCCCGTGAGGCCGGGGTCACCCTCGACGTCCGCGCCGACCGGCACGAGCCCTGGCACCCGGGCCGCTGTGCGGCGCTGTACGCCGGGGACGTGCTCGTCGGTCACGCCGGTGAGCTGCACCCGCGCGTCATCGAGGCATACGGCCTGCCCGCGCGGACCAGCGCGATGGAGCTGGAGCTGTCCCGGCTGGAGTCGCCGTCGGCCGGTCCGGTGGCGGCGCCCGCGATCTCCGCCTATCCGGTCGCCACGCAGGACGTGGCGCTCATCGTCGACGCCGCCACCCCGGTGGCCGAGGTGGAGGCGGCGCTGCGCGAGGGAGCGGGCGACCTGCTGGAGTCGGTCCGGCTGTTCGACGTCTATACCGGGGCCCAGGCCGGAGAGGGCCGCAAGTCCCTGGCCTACTCCCTGCGGTTCCGCGCGCCGGACCGGACGCTGACCGCCGAGGAGGCCAGCGCGGCCCGCGACGCGGCCGTGGCACTCGCCGGAGAGCGCACCGGAGCCCAGCTCCGCGGCGTCTGATCCACAGTGGTGAAGGCCCCGGCGGTCCTGCTTGGGTTCAAGAGGTCGATGCGACACCTCGTTGTTGAGGGATTGTGTCGGACTTCGAGGTCCGCAAGATCAGGTCTCCGCAAGGGCCGGTGAAGCTGTCCGCGCAACGAGCTGCATACTTCGAGCTCATGCGGCAGGGCTTCAAGAACGACCAGGCCTGCCGGATCGTCGGGATCAACCCGAAGACCGGCAGGCGCCGGCGCATACCCGCTAGGGTGCGCGCCATGACCGCCGCGTTCCGAGCAGCCTGCCACCAGTGCCTGCCCTCTGGGTTCCGGGCGGGCACCGGCGGCGCCGTTGACGGAGGTGGCCACGTCGGCCATGCCTTGGGTCTGGGCGCGGGTAGCAGGGGCACGGCGTCGGTGATGATGGCGGTGCCGGCTCGGTGGCGTCACTGCCCTGCCCGAGACGTCCCCCCACCGGTCGCCCGGGATCCGACTGGCGGCTATGCGTCGCGCATCCGCAGGAGCAGTTCGCCGCCCAAAAGCGCCGCGATGGCCCATGCGGCGAGTACGCTCAGACCGGCCCATGGGCTGAGGGGCAGGCTGGCGAGGTTGGTGGTGGCCTGGATGGCGAGCCCGGCGTTCATCGGGGAGATCTGCCACAGAAGCCGCTGCCAGTCATCGTCGGCGATCAGGAGGATGAGGGCGGGGAAGAGGTAGAGCAGGCCGAGCACGACCCCGATGGCGGTGGCGGAATCTCGTACGGCGGTGGCGACCCCCAGGCTGAACAGGGCGATCAGCGCCAGGTAGAGGACCGAACCGACGGCGGCGCGCAGCAGGGGACCGCTGGTGAGGGTGAGCGTTTCGACGGGAAAGCCGTTGTCGGGCAGGATGCGCCGCGCGGCCAGCGCGGAGGCGAGCACGGCGACGCTCCCGGCGATCAGGGTCAAACCGACCAGAATGATCGCCTTGGCGGCCAGGACGCCGGTCCGGCGCGGCATGGCGGTCAGGGTGAGGCGGATCATGCCGGTGCCGTATTCGCCGGTGATCGCCAGGACGGCCAGGACGGCGACGACCGCCTGGCTCACCTGGACCCCGAATAGGCTGATCTTGGCGGGGTCGTAGCCACAGCCCCGCGAGGTACAGGACACGACGGCGCAGGCCGCGACGCCGGCGGCGACGGTCACTACCACGATCGCGAGCAGCAGCCGGCCGGTGCCGGACAGGGTGCGGAGTTTGGTCCACTCCGCATGCAGATGCTCTCTCACGCACTCCTCCCGCGACTCCCGGAGACGTGCGGATGGGAATGTCTCATGCGTCTCTCCGGCGGAGCTGGACGGAGGCCAACCCGAGGGCGAGCGCGGTGTAGCCGGCCAGTACGGCCAGGCCCCCCCACGGAGGTAGCGGGTAGAAGCCGGCGATGGGCGCATAGTGGCCGAGCACGTGCGCGTACTCCGGGATACTCTGCTGCGTGGCGAAGCCGGCCGCGGGGGTGACGCGCAGCAGCCATTGCGCTGCGCTGTCGGGTAGGACCGAGGTGGTTGCGAGGACGTGCGGGACCACGATCACCGCGATGGCGGTGATGACCGCCGCGACGCTGCGTCGCAGCAGCGCGCCGAGGGCGAGGGCGAGCACGGCGGCCAGCGCGAACAGCGCCGCCATGCCGACCACGATGCGCGCCTGGGTGAGCAGGGACACCGGGAGGACGGCGACGCCGTTGTCGCGCAGAATCCGCCCGCCGACCGTGAACGTGATCGCGGTGGCGGGCAGGGCGGCGGCGAAGGTGACCAGGCCGAGCGCCAGGGCCTTGGCCGCCAGCATGCGGCCGCGGCGCGGGCCGGCCAGCAGGGTGATGCGGATCAGGCCGTGCCGGTACTCGGCGGTGATGAACATGACCGCCACCACGATCACGAGGATCAGGCCGGTCAGCGCGCTGCTGAGGGGACGTTCGGGGGCCGTGCCCTCGATGGCCGGCGCGATGTCGCCGACGCCGGTTACGGAGAAGGCGCCGCCGGACTGGCCGGCGCGGCCCGGGTGGTGCTCGGTCCCGTCGGGCGCGACGGTGACGCCGATATCGTCGTTGCGCCACGCGCCGGACGTGTTGCCTTGGAGCTTGACCTGGTCGAACTCGCCGGTGGCTTCGGTGAAGCGGGCTGCCGCGACGGACCCGCCGAGATCTCCCTGCGTGACCGTGAGGTCGCCGGGGGAGGCGGCGAACATTCCGATCTGAACGGTCTGCGGTAGGCCGGTCAGGGGTGCGGTGCCGATCTGGGTCCACTTGGCGCCGTCGGCGGATTCGTACCCGGTGAGGGTGTCGCCGGAGCGGGTCAGCCGGAGCCACCGCGGCGATTGCCGGGAGACGCCGCCCGGCCGGCCGGCCACGTCGTGGGTGAAGTTGTACTGCATCCGCACCCCGTGCTCACCGGTCATCATCATCGCCGCGTAGGCAGAGCCCTGCCTGGTGCTCTCCTTGATCATGATTCCGGCCTTCGCCCACGGCACGACCCCGGCAACCACGTTGCGCTGCCCCGGGGTGACGTCGGGCTTACGGATCTGGCCGGTCATAGAGGTGAGGCGGACGGTGATGCCGCCGTCCCCGGTCAGCGGCCGGTGCACGAAATAGAACTTGTCGTCCACCGCTTCGCCGCCTGGGCCCACCAGGGGCGGGGGACAGGCGACCTCGATCGGGCCGGAGCTGCACGAGGCGTGGTTGCCGGACGCGGACAGCAGCCCGAGCAGCACGGTGACCAGCGCCGCTGCGGTCATGGCGACCACCCAGCCGCGTACCGTCCTGAACTTGCTCCACTCGGCGCGCAGCAACCGCCCGAAGCCCCCGCGTCCGGCCTGCGGTTCCGAGCGGTGTGAGGAGCGGTGTGAAATGGCGCTCATCGTGCCGTCCCCCGATATTCGACCGTATCGGCGGTGAGGTCCATGTATGCCTGTTCCAGCGTCACCCGGTACGTCGCCACCTCGGAGAACGGCACCCCGTCGGCGTTGAGTACCGCCACGATGTGCTCCGACGGCAGCCCCGAGACGACGATCGTGTCGCGATCGGTCACGGCCATCGTGGCGCCGGCGCGACCCAGCACCGCCATCGCCTCCGACCGCGCCGCCGTCCGCAGTGTGACCCGGCCGCGGGAGGCGGTCGTGATGAGGTCGGCCACGCTGGTGTCGGCGATGACGCGGCCCTTGCCCACCACCACGAGACGGTCGGCGGTGTCCTCCAGTTCGCTCATCAGATGGCTGGACACCAGCACGGCCCGCCCCTCGCCGGCCAGCGACCGCAGGAAGCCGCGCATCCACACGATGCCCTCGGGATCCAGGCCGTTGACCGGCTCGTCCAGCATGAGCACCGGCGGGTCCCCGAGCAGCGCGGCCGCGATACCGAGCCGCTGCCGCATGCCCAGCGAGAAGCCGCTCGCCTTGCGCCGGGATGCCGACTGCATCCCGACCTGTTGCAGCACTTCGTCGACCCGCCTGCCGTTCAGGCCCTGGGAGTGGGCCAGCCACAGCAGGTGGTTCCGCGCGGTGCGGCTCGGCTGAAGCGCACCGGCGTCGAGCAACGCGCCGACGTGGGTGAGGGGGTTGCGCAGGCTGATGTACGGCTGTCCGCCGATCAGCGCGTGACCCTCGTCAGCCGCGTCCAGCCCGAGGATCACCCGCATCGTGGTGGACTTGCCCGCGCCGTTGGGGCCGACGAACCCGGTGACCTGGCCGGGCGTCACGGTGAACGACATGCCGTCCAGCGCCGTGGTCTGGCCGAACCGTTTGCGCAGCCCGTTGACTTCGATGGTTGCTTGCATGCGATCGGTTGTACGGACCCGGCCCTAACACGGGCCGAACAGAGGCTGTCACACCGCTGTTAGGTCCGGCACGGCATCCTGGAACGCATGCGAAAGTGGCGACGACCGGTGCGCACCGTACGACTGCGCTTCACCGTCCTCTACGGTGCCATGTTCCTGCTGTCCGGCATCGGGCTGCTGGTCATCACCAACCTCGTGGGCCTCGGAGGGACGCGGACCAGTCAATCCGCACCTTCTGGCACCCCGCCGGTGGAGCCGGCCACGCTCGCCGCCGCCACCGATCGCATCACCTGGCTCCAGACCCAGCTGTCGGACACCCACGCGGCCCAGTCCCGCCAGCTCCTGATCGGCTCGGCGGTGGCGTTGGTGGTCATGGGCGTGGTGTCGGTCGTCCTGGGCCGGGTCATCGCCGGCCGGGTGCTGCGCCCGCTGCGGATGATCACCGCGGCCACTCGCCGGATCTCCGCCGACAACCTGCACGAGCGGCTGGCCGCACAGGGCCCGGCCGACGAGGTCAAAGACCTCGCCGACACCATCGACGAGTTGCTGGAACGACTGGAGAGCTCGTTCGACGCCCAACGCCGCTTCGTCGCCAACGCCTCCCACGAGCTCCGCACTCCACTGGCCACCATGCGCGCGTCCCTGGACGTGGCCCTGGCCAAGCCGGAGCCCATACCGGCGCAGACCGCCGTGCTGGCCGACCGGCTCCGCACCGAGCTCGACCAGGTCGACCGGCTACTCGAGGGTTTCCTCACGCTCGCCCGCACCCAGCACGGCGCCCTGGCCGACCGCACGACGCTCTCGCTCCGCCAACTGGCGAACGCCGCCCTGCACGCCCGAGCCGCCGACATCACCACCCGCCGCCTCGCTGTCGACCCGGCGGGTGCCATCGACGACAGCGCGTGGACACAAGGAAACAGGACGCTTCTCACCCGCATGATCGACAACGTCATCGACAACGCCATCACCCACAACCACCAAGGCGGCTGGATCCGCCTCGCCGGCACCACCGGCGCCGGGACGGCTCAGCTCGTCGTCGAGACCGGTGGGCGCGTCCTCGACCAGGAGCAGGTCGACTCGCTGGTCCGGCCCTTCCAGCGGCTCAGCGCCGACCGTACCCACTCCGGCACCGGCTCCGGGCTCGGCCTTTCGATCGTCGCAGCCATCGCAGCCGCACACGGCGGCACCCTCGACCTGCAGGCCCGGCCGGAAGGCGGTCTCCGCGTCGCCATCTCGCTACCGGCGGCGGCCGTGCCGGCGGAGACCGCGGCGTGAGAGTGCTCGTGGTCGAGGACGCGCGCTCCCTCGCCGACGTAGTCGTCGAAGGACTGCGTGATCAGGGCATGGCCGTGGACGTGGCTTACGACGGCCTGGAGGCCGCCGCCAAGCTCGACCTCAACGCCTACGACGTGGTGGTCCTCGACCGCGACCTGCCCGGCATCCACGGCGACACCCTTTGTCAGATGATCGCCGAACACGACGACCGCGTCATGGTCCTGATGCTGACCGCCGCCGGCTCGCCCGTCGACCGGGTCTCCGGCCTGACTCTGGGGGCCGACGACTACCTGGCCAAGCCTTTCCACTTCCCCGAGCTGGTGCTGCGCGTCCGCGCCTTGGCCCGCCGCCAGCCGGCCGCCCGGCCCCGCAGACTGCGCGCGGCCGGCATCGAGCTCGACCCGCTGCGCCGTACCGCTACCCGCGACGGCCGGCATCTGGATTTGTCAGTCAAGGAGTTCGCCCTGCTCGAAGCCCTCCTGCGCGCGGCCCCCGCCTTCCTCAGCGCCGAGGACCTGCTCGAACAGGTGTGGGACGAATACGCCAACCCCCTGACCAACACCGTCACGGTCACCATCGGCCGCCTGCGCCGCAAACTCGGAGAGCCCCCCGCCATCACCACGACGCCCGGGGTGGGGTACCGGATCACGGCCCACGATCTCCACGGAGATCCGTCGTCCGAACCCCCGGCCGGCGCGGGGGAATCCGCGATGAGGCATCGACAATAGATCCGAGTTCGGCGTGAGCGGGTGTCTTCGAGCGGTGACCGTCAGGAGCCTGCAACCGGCACGGCCGGCGCGGCCCGCCCAGCAGCGGCGTTCCCGCGGACGGCCGTCAGGTCTCGGCCCCCGCGAGGGACTCGCGGCGGGCACGCTCCCTGACCGCGTGCTCGTCGGTGCGGGCGTCGTAGTCGCGGAACCTGGGCAGCAGCCCGGCCATCGCGACCACCGCGCCGACGCACAGCAGGCCGCCCGCACCCAGGGAGAAGCGGGTCCCGCCGAGCTGGCCCATCAGGCTCGCCCTGGCGTTGCCCAGCATCGGGCCGCTGGTGTAGGAGAGCAGCTCGATGCCCGCCAGGCGGCCACGGAACTCGTCCGGGATGGTCTGGTTCCAGATGGTGGAGCGGAAGACGCCGCTGATCATGTCGGCCGCCCCGGCCAGGGCCAGGCAGACGAAGATGCCCCAGACGGTGGGCATGACGGCCGCCAGCGCCACCGCGGCGCCCCACCCGATCGCCGCCACGACGACGCCCAGGCCGTGGCGGTGGACGTGGCTGGTCCAGCCGGAGGTGACCGAGGCGATCAGCGAGCCGACGGCCGAGGCGGAGAAGAACAGGCCCTGCGCCTCGGGGACGCCGAGCTCGTCGGCGAGGAACGGGTACAGCGCGGTGGAGAACGCGAAGACCATCGCGGCGACGTCCACCAGGTAGGTGCCCATCAGGTCCGGGCGGCCCACGGCGTAGCGGACGCCCTCGACCAGCGCCCTGATCGACGCCGGGGGAGCGTCCTCGGACTGCGGCGGGGCCTCCACCAGCCAGAGCAGGGCCAGGGAGAACAGGAAGGTCGCCACGTTGACGCCGTAGGCGGCGGCGAAACCGAACCAGATGACGATCAGGCCGCTGAGGCCGGGGGCCACGATGGCGCCGAGGTTCCAGCGGAAGCTGGTCAGCGCGGCGGCCGCGGTGAGCTGGTCGTGCCTGACCACGCGCGGCATCAGCGACTCCAGGCTCGGCCGCTGCAGGCTGCCGAGGCCCGCGGAGAGCGCGCCGACCACGTACAGCACCCAGATCTGCGGCTCCGGCAGCATCGCGTTGACCATCAGGACCACGACCGTGACGCAGAGCCCCGCCTCGGTGTAGAGGATGATCTTCCGCCGGTCCAGCGCGTCCGCGATCGCCCCGCCCCAGAGCCCGCACACCACCATGGGGACGAATTCCGCCACGCTGACCAGGCCGACCGCCAGGTAGGAGCCGTGGGTGAGCTCCTTCATCTGCAGCGGGACCGCGACCAGCGTGAGAAAGGTGCCGAACATCGTGACCAGTCCCGAGCCGAAGAGCAGCCGGAAGTCGCGGGAGTCGCGCAGGGGGCCCAGATCCATTTTCAGCCGGAGGGCCAGCGTTCTGAGCGATCGGTCAGGAGTTTCAGACACGGACAATCAGTCTCGGCGGTGACCTGCGCCAGGGCAAACGATTTTACGCCGGTCACCGCCGGTCACCGCCGATCCCGCGTCAGGAGCCCAGGACCTCCTTGCGGAGGTGGGTCTTGAGGATCTTGCCGCCGGGGTTGCGGGGGAGCTCGGTCTCGCGGACCCAGAACCGGACCGGGATCTTGAACGCCGCGATCCGCTCCCGCAGGAAGGCCTGCAGTTCCTCGGCGCTCGCCGGGGACGCCAGCCGTACCACCGCGCCGACCTCCTCGCCGAGCTCGTCATGGGGGATGCCGATCACCGCGACGTCGTCCACCGCCGGATGCTCGAACAGCGCGGCCTCGACTTCGGCGCAGTAGACGTTCTCGCCGCCGCGGATGACCATGTCCTTGGCCCGGTCCACGATGAACACGAAGCCCTCATCGTCCACCCGCGCCAGGTCGCCGGTGTGCAGCCAGCCGCCGATGAAGGTCTCGGCGGTGGCCTCGGGGCGGTTCCAGTAGCCGAGGATCACGTTCGGGCCGCGCAGGCAGAGTTCGCCCACCTCGCCGGCCGGAAGCTCGTCGCCGAGCGGGTCGGAGATCTTCACCTCGACCACGGGCATCGGCAGGCCGATGCTGTCGGGCTTGGCCAGGTAGTCCACGCCGCCGTTGTTGATGGTGAGCGCGGTGGTCTCGGTCATGCCGTACCCGTTGGAGGGGGAGCGGCTGGGCAGCAGTTCGGTGATGCGCTCCAGCAGCTTCGGCGGGGCCGGGGCGCCGCCGTACCCGAGGGAGTTGAGGCTGGAGACGTCGTGGCTGTCCAGGTCGGGGTGGGACAGGAGCTGCCACACGTTGGTGGGCACGCCGCTGAACGTGGTGACCTTCTCGCGCTCGATCAGCTCCAGGGCCCGCCCGGCGTCCCACTTGTACATCAGCACCAGGCCGCCGCCGGTGAACATGGTGGTGGTCATCACCGCGAAGCAGCCGGTGACGTGGAAGAGCGGCACGGTGAGCAGGGTGACGCGGCGCTGCCCGGCCGACTCCGCCGGGTCCTTGCCCGCCCGGACCACGCTGCGCAGCAGGCTGTAGGCCACGGTCATGGGGGACTGGCCGAGGTTGCGGTGGCTGCCGAGGGCGCCCTTGGGGCGCCCGGTGGTGCCCGAGGTGTAGAAGATCGTGGCCGGGTCCTCCGGGGACAGCTCGACCGCCGGCAGCGTCACGCCGGCCTCGACGGCGCCCAGCACGTCCTCGAACGAGCGGGCGCCCTCGGGCGCCTCGCCCCGGGCCACGATCAGCGACTGCGCCAGGCCGCCGATCCTGGCGGCGCGCTCACCGTCGGCGATCAGCACCTTGGCCCCCGAGTCCGACAGCCCGAACTCCAGCTCCTGGGCGGTCCACCAGGCGTTGAGCGGTACGGCCACCGCCCCGGCGGCCAGCGTGGCGGAGAAGGCGACCACCCACTCGGGGTAGTTGCGCATGGCGATGGCGATCCGGTCGCCCTTGACCACGCCGTAGTCCTCCACCAGGCGCCGCGCCAGCGTCGCCGCCCGCCGGAAGTGCTCCTCGTAGGTGATGCGCTCGTCCTCGTACGTCAGGAAGACCTTGTCGCCGTGGAACCGGCTCATCTCGAGGAGTGCGCGGAAGTGGCCGGGCGCGTGTTTCCACGTCCTGACGGCGCCGCCGTGGCCGGCGACCTCCTCCATCTCGAAAAGCTGCCCTGGACCGGTGAGCTGGGCCTGGACCTGGTCATGGGTGACAGTCATGTGTTCGTACTCCCCGGGGGCGGAGGGACCGGAAACGTAACGATACCGACCGGTAGGTACGGGCAACAGTGCCGAAACATCGCCGACATCCAGGTCGCATGATCATGCATGGTGAAATATGGTTATTTGTACGGTTTTAGACCCCGCGGCTCATCCAGTCAGCCCGGCGCCGACGCACCGGCTAGTTGCATGACAATCCTTGAGGATGCATAATCTCTCTAGTAAGTCCATAAGTAAAAGCGTATGAATATGCAGCGTTGGGGGACGGATGAGAGCGGCGATCGCCGGTGCCAGCGGCTATGCCGGAGGCGAGTTGCTACGCCTGCTGCTGTCCCACCCCGAGATCGAGATCGGTGCGCTGACGGCGGGCTCCAACGCGGGCACCGCCCTCGGCGCCCACCAGCCGCACCTGGCCCCGCTGGCCGACCGGATCCTGCTGGACACCACGGCAGACACCCTCGGCGGCCACGACCTCGTCTTCCTCGCCCTCCCGCACGGCCAGTCCGCGGCCGTCGCCGGGCAGCTCGGCGACGACACCCTCGTCGTCGACTGCGGCGCGGACTTCCGCCTCACCGACCCCGCGGCCTGGGAGCACTTCTACGGCGGCGTCCACGCGGGCGCCTGGCCGTACGGACTGCCCGAGCTGCCCGGCCTGCGTGAGGGGCTCCGCGGCACCAGGAGGATCGCCGTTCCCGGGTGCTACCCGACGGCCGTCACCCTGGCGCTGTTCCCCGCCTTCGCCGCCGGCCTGGCCGAGCCCGACGTGGTCGTGGTCGCCGCCACCGGCACCAGCGGGGCGGGCAAGTCGCTCAAGCCGAACCTGCTGGGCAGCGAGGTGATGGGCTCGGTCAGCGCCTACGGCGTCGGCGGCGTCCACCGGCACACCCCCGAGATGGAGCAGAACCTCTCCCCTCTGGCGGGTGAGCCGGTGAAGGTCTCCTTCACCCCCATGCTGGCTCCCATGAGCCGCGGCATCCTCGCCACCTGCACGGCGCCGGCCAAGCCCGGCGTCACCGCGCAGATCCTGCGCGAGGCCTACGAGACCGCGACCAAGGACGAGCCGTTCCTGCGGCTGCTGCCACCGGGGCAGTGGCCCGCGACCTCGATGACCCTCGGCGCCAACACCGCCGCCCTCCAGGTGACCCTGGACGAGCGCACCGGCCGCGTCGTCGCCGTCATCGCCATCGACAACCTGACCAAGGGCACCGCGGGAGGCGCGATCCAGAGCGCCAACCTCGCCCTCGGCCTGCCGGAAGAACTCGGCCTTCCTCTCAATGGAGTTGCCCCATGAGTGTGACCGCCCCCCTCGGCTTCCGGGCAGCGGGTGTCGTCGCCGGAATCAAATCCGGCGGCGCCCGCGACCTGGCGCTCGTCGTCAACGACGGCCCGTCGCGCGCCGCGGCGGGTGTCTTCACCCGTAACCGCGTCAAGGCCGCGCCGGTGCTCTGGTCCCAGCAGGTGCTGGCCGGAGGCCGGATCCACGCGGTCGTCCTCAACTCCGGCGGCGCCAACGCCTGCACCGGCCCGCTCGGCTTCCAGGACACCCACGCCACGGCCGAGAAGGTCGCCGGGGCGCTCGGCGAGTCGGCGGGCGAGATCGCGGTCTGCTCCACCGGCCTGATCGGTGAGCGGCTGCCGATGGAGGCGCTGCTGGGCGGGGTGGACCTCGCGGTCTCCCAGACCAGCAGGGACGGCGGCCTGGCCGCCGCCGACGCCATCCGCACCACCGACACCGTCTCGAAGATCTCCTTCAGGCGCGGCGAGGGCGGCTACATGGTCGGCGGCATGGCCAAGGGAGCGGGCATGCTCGCCCCCGCCCTGGCCACCATGCTCTGCGTGATCACCACCGACGCCGACGTGCCCGCCGAGCAGCTCGACGTGGTGCTCCGCAGGGCGACCGCCGTCACCTTCGACCGGCTCGACGCCGACGGCTGCATGTCCACCAACGACACCGTCCTGCTGCTGGCCAGCGGCGCCTCCGGCGTCACCCCGGACCTCGCCGAGTTCGAGCAGACGGTCCGCGCCGTCTGCGCCGATCTCGCCCGCCAGATCCTGGTGGACGCGGAGGGCGCGACCAAGGCGATCGCCATCGAGGTCGTCGGCGCGGCGTCGGAGGAGGACGCCGTCGTGGTCGGCCGTACCGTCTCCCGCTCGAACCTCCTCAAGTGCGCCATCCACGGCGAGGACCCCAACTGGGGCCGGGTGCTGTCGGCGGTCGGCACCACCGACGCCGTCTTCGAGGCCGACCGGCTCAACGTGGCCATCAACGGCGTCTGGATCTGCAGGGGCGGAGCGGCCGGGGACGACCGCTCCAAGGTGGACCTGCGCCCCCGTGACGTGACGATCACCGTCGACCTGTCGGCGGGCCCGCACTCGGCGACGGTCCACACCACGGACCTCAGCGCGGCCTACGTCCACGAGAACTCGGCGTATTCCTCATGAAGACCGGCGACGCCCTGGCCAAGGCGCACACGCTGATCGAGGCGCTGCCCTGGCTCGCCCGCTTCAACGGCGCGACCGTCGTCATCAAGTACGGCGGCAACGCGATGACCGAGGAGCACCTGCGGGAGAAGTTCGCCGCCGACGTCGTCTTCCTGCGCTACGCCGGGCTCAAGCCGGTGATCGTGCACGGCGGCGGACCGCAGATCAACGCCCAGCTCGACAGGCTCGGCATCGAGTCCACCTTCACCGCCGGGCTCCGGGTCACCACCCCCGAGGCCATGCAGGTGGTCAGGATGGTCCTGGTCGGCCAGGTCAACCGGGACGTGGTCGGCCTGATCAACCGGCACGGGCCGTTCGCCATCGGCATGTCGGGCGAGGACGCCCACCTGTTCACCGCCGTCCGCAAACACGCCGTCGTCGACGGCGCCCGGGTGGACATCGGCCAGGTCGGCGACATCGTCAACGTCGAGGCCGGAGCCGTGCAGGCGCTGCTGGACGACGGGCGGATCCCGGTGATCTCCTCGATCGCGCGCAGCGACGACGGCACCGTCTACAACGTCAACGCCGACACCGCCGCCGCCGCGGTCGCGGTAGCGCTCCAGGCGTCCAAACTGATCGTCCTGACCGACGTCGAGGGCCTGTACCGCGATTGGCGCCCCGACAGCGGGGACGGCGGCAACGAGGTCATCAGGCAGCTGTCGGCCACGGAGCTCGGCGAACTCCTGCCCGGCCTGTCCAGCGGCATGGTGCCCAAGATGGAGGCGTGCCTGACCGCCGTCCGGGGAGGCGTGCCGCAGGCGCACGTGCTCGACGGCAGGGTGCCCCACTCGGTGCTGCTGGAGATCTTCACCGACGAGGGCATCGGAACCATGGTGCTGCCGGACGTCGCGACGGCGCCGGCCGTGCCGAGCCTGGTCAACCGGCGGCTGACCGCCACCATCCAGCTGAACGGGAGCGACAAGTGAGCCTGTACGAGCGTCCCGCGGCGGACGCGCTCAGCAAGCGTTTCGAGGCCGCCTTCATGCCGAACTACGGCGTGCCCCCGGTGGCGCTGGCGCGCGGCGAGGGATCGAGGGTCTGGGACGTCGACGGCCGGGAGTACCTCGACCTGATCGGCGGCATCGCCGTCAGCTCGCTCGGCCACGCCCACCCGGCGCTGGTGGCGGCCGTCTCCACCCAGGTGGCCACGCTCGCGCACACCAGCAACCTGTTCCTGCACGAGCCGGAGGTGCTGCTCGCCGAACGGCTCCTCGGCCTGCTCGGCGCCCCGGCCAGGGTCTTCCTCACCAACTCGGGCACCGAGGCCAACGAGGCCGCGCTCAAGCTGGCCATCAAGTACGGCAAGACGAACGGCCGCGGCTACTTCGTGGCCGCCGAGAACGCCTTCCACGGCCGGACCCTCGGCGCGCTCTCGCTGACCGGCAAACCGTCCATCCGCGACCAGTTCGGCCCGTTCCCGGTGGACGTCCGCTTCGTCCCCTACGGCGACGCCGACGCGCTGAAGAACGCGGTCACCGCCGAGTGCGCCGCGGTCTTCCTGGAGCCCACCCAGGGCGAGGCCGGAGTCGTGCCCCCGCCCGACGGCTACCTCAAGGCCGCCAGGGAGATCTGCGACGCGACCGGCGCGCTGCTGGTCGCCGACGAGATCCAGTCCGCGATCGGCCGCACCGGCCACTGGTTCGCCCACCAGCACGACGGTGTCCTGCCCGACATCCTGACCCTGGCCAAGGGCCTCGGCGGCGGCATGCCGATCGGCGCCTGCATCGGCCTCGGCCCGGCGGGCACGATCTTCGCCAAGGGCGACCACGGCTCCACCTTCGGGGGCAACCCCGTCGCGGCCGCCGCCGCGCTCGCCGTACTCGACACCATCGACAAGGACGGCCTGCTGGAGCATGTCCGCACGGCCGGCGCGCAGCTCGCCGAGGGCATCGCCGCGATCGACCACCCGCTGCTGGCGGGCGTGCGCGGCAGGGGCCTGTGGCTGGCCCTCGTGCTGACCGCCGACCGCTCCGCGCAGGTCCAGACGGCGGCGCAGAACGCCGGCTTCCTGGTCAACGCCCTCCAGCCCAACGCGGTACGGCTCGCGCCCCCGCTGGTGATCACCTCCGGGCAGATCGCCGCCTTCGTGGCCGCGCTCCCCGCCATCCTTGACGAGGCCGCTGATGACTGACCACCGTGCCGACGCCGCACGCACCAGGCACTTCCTCCGGGACGACGACCTGTCGCCCGCCGAGCAGGCCGAGGTGCTCGACCTGGCCGAGGCCATGAAGAAGGACCGTCACGGCTACCGGCCCTTCGACGGCCCGCAGACGGTCGCGGTGCTCTTCGACAAGCCGTCCACCCGGACCCGGATCTCCTTCGCCGTCGGCGTCGCCGAGCTCGGCGGCCTGCCCCTGATCATCGACGCCGGATCCTCGCAGATGGGCCGGGGCGAGTCCATCGAGGACACCGCCCGAGTCCTGGAGCGCCAGGTGGGCGCCATCGTGTGGCGGACCGCGGGACAGGAGAGGATCGAGGCCATGGCCTCCGCGTCCTCGGTGCCCGTGGTCAACGCGCTCACCGACGAGTTCCACCCCTGCCAGATCCTCGCCGACCTGCAGACCGTCAGGGAGCACTTCGGCAGGACCGCCGGGCTCACCCTGACCTACCTCGGCGACGGCGCCAACAACATGGCCCACTCTTACCTGCTCGGTGGAGCCCTCGCCGGCATGCACGTGCGGATCGCCGCCCCGCCCGGCTACCAGCCGGACCCGGAGATCCTGCGGCAGGCCGGCCGGCTCGCCGCGGAGACCGGCGGATCGGTCGCCGCGCTGCCCGACCCGGCCGTGGCCGCCGCCGGCGCGGACGTGATCGCCACCGACACCTGGGTCTCGATGGGCCAGGACGGCAAGGAGCAGCGGATCGCCGACCTGACGCCCTACCAGGTCAACGCCGAGCTGATGAGCCACGCGGCTCCCGGCGCGATCGTGCTGCACTGCCTGCCCGCCTACCGGGACCTGGAGATCTCCGCCGACGTGCTCGACGGCCCGCGGAGCCTGGTGTGGGACCAGGCCGAGAACCGGCTGCACGCCCAGAAGGCCCTGCTGCACTGGCTGGTCTCGGCCACCCGGAGCGCGGAGAGCGCGGACGGGCGTGGCACGCTCGGCATGAGGCCCGCGGAAGAGGCCACCCGATGATTCCCATGACCAAGGTCGCCCGCCAGGCGCGGATCGCCGAGCTCCTGGAGCGCCAGCCGGTCCGCTCCCAGCCCGACCTCGCCAGGCTCCTGCTGGAGAGCGGGGTGGAGGTCACCCAGGCCACCCTCTCCCGTGATCTGGACGAGCTCGGCGCGCTCAAGCTGCGCGCCGAGGACGGTTCCCTGGTCTACGCCCTGCCCGGCGAGGGCGGCGGCCGGATCCCGCTGGCCAGGCTCGGCTCCGGGGAGTCCCCGGCCGCCCGGCTGGGCCGCCTCGCCGAGGAACTGCTC
Source organism: Streptosporangium canum (assembly GCF_900113865.1). GTDB lineage: Bacteria > Actinomycetota > Actinomycetes > Streptosporangiales > Streptosporangiaceae > Streptosporangium > Streptosporangium canum. The sequence continues at coordinate 428,568 of NZ_FOQY01000005.1, forward strand.
GTCTCCGCCGAGGCGTCCGCCAACCTGGTGATCGTCCGCACGCCGCCGGGGGCCGCCCAGTTCCTCGCCTCCGCCATCGACCACGCCGACTGGAAGTCCATCCTCGGCACGGTCGCCGGAGACGACACGATCCTCGTCATCAGCCGGGACCCGATGGGGGGAGAAGCGGTCGCCGAGGCCCTGCTCCGGCACGCCGACCGACGTATCTAGCCCGCGACGGCGGGCCGCCCCAGCTCCACCCGAACATCTGTGACGCGAAGACTTTGGAGAAACTGATCATGAACGACCGGGTCGTACTCGCCTTCTCCGGCGGTCTCGACACCTCTGTCGCCATTCCCTTCCTCGCCGAGAAGACCGGCGCCGAGGTCATCGCCGTGGCCGTCGACGTCGGCCAGGGCGGTGAGGACATGGAGGCCATCCGGAAGCGGGCCATCGACTGCGGCGCCGTCGAATCCGTCGTCGTGGACGCCCGTGAGGAGTTCGCCACCGACTTCTGCGTGCCCGCCCTGCAGGCCAACGCCCTCTACATGGACCGCTACCCGCTGGTCTCCGCGCTGTCGCGGCCGCTGATCGTCAAGCACCTGGCCGCCGCGGCCAAGGAGTTCGGCGGCACCCACGTCTCCCACGGCTGCACCGGCAAGGGCAACGACCAGGTCCGGTTCGAGGCCGGCCTGGCCGCGCTCTTCCCCGAGCTCAAGGTCATCGCCCCCGCCCGCGACTACGCGTGGACCCGCGACAAGGCGATCGCCTACGCCGAGGAGAAGAACCTCCCGATCGAGACCAGCAAGAAGAACCCCTACTCGATCGATCAGAACATCTGGGGCCGGGCCGTCGAGACCGGCTTCCTGGAGGACATCTGGAACGGCCCCGTCGAGGACGTCTACTCCTACACCGCCGACCCGGCGGAGCCGCGCGAGGCCGACGAGGTCGTCATCAGCTTCGTCAAGGGCGTCCCGGTGGCGCTGGACGGGCGGCACCTGACCCCGTTCCAGATCATCGCCGAGCTCAACCGGCGCGCCGGCGCGCAGGGCGTGGGCCGGCTCGACATGGTCGAGGACCGGCTCGTCGGCATCAAGTCCCGCGAGGTCTACGAGGCGCCCGGCGCCATCGCGCTGATCACCGCGCACATGGAGCTGGAGAACGTCACCGTCGAGCGCGACCTCGCCCGGTTCAAGCGGTCGGTGGACCAGCGCTGGGGCGAGCTCGTCTACGACGGCCTCTGGTTCTCCCCGCTCAAGAAGGCCCTGGACGTCTTCATCGCCGAGGCCCAGCAGCACGTCACCGGTGAGATCCGGATGACCCTGCACGGCGGCCGGGCCACGGTCACCGGCCGGCGCTCCGAGGCCTCGCTGTACGACTTCAACCTCGCCACCTACGACACCGGCGACACTTTCGACCAGTCGCTCGCCAAGGGCTTCGTCGAGCTGTGGAGCCTGCCCTCCAAGATCGCGTCCGCCCGGGACGCCCGACGGGGCTGAGTGGGCTATGGTCGCGGATTGAACTGGGAGGGAGAACAACGGTGACTGATGGTGGTAAGCCGATGCGGCTGTGGGGCGGCCGGTTCGAGGGAGGTCCGGCCGACGCGCTGACCAGGCTCTCGGTGAGCGTGCACTTCGACTGGCGGCTCGTGCCGTACGACCTGCTCGCCTCGCGCGCGCACGCCCGGGTGCTGCACCGCGCCGGGCTGCTCACGGAGGAGGAGCTGGGGCGCATGATCGGCGCCCTGGACGACCTGGAGCGGGCCTGCAAGGCGGGTGAGTTCCGGCCGACCGTGGCCGACGAGGACGTCCACACCGCGCTGGAGCGCGGCCTGCTGGAGCGCCTCGGCACGCTCGGCGGCAAGCTCCGCGCCGGGCGCAGCCGTAACGACCAGGTGGCCACCGACCTCCGGCTCTATCTCCGCGACCACGTCAGGCACATCGTGTCCCGGCTGGTCGAGCTGGAGACCGCGTTGATGAGCCAGGCCGAGGAGCACGCCGAGACGGCCGCCCCCGGCATGACCCACCTGCAGCACGCCCAGCCGGTCTCCTTCGGCCACCAGCTCCTGGCCCACGTGCACGCCTTCGCCCGCGACATCGAGCGGCTGCGTGACTGGGACAGGCGGGCGGCCGTCTCGCCGCTCGGTTCCGGCGCGCTGGCCGGATCGTCGCTGCCGCTGGATCCGCAGGCCGTGGCCAGGGAGCTCGGCTTCGACTCGGCCGCGCCCAACTCGATGGACGCGGTCGCCGACCGTGACTTCGCCGCCGAGTTCCTGTTCGACGCGGCGATGATCGGCATGCACCTGTCACGGCTGGGCGAGGAGATCGTCCTGTGGGCCTCGCAGGAGTTCCGCTGGATCGAGATGGACGACGCCTACTCCACCGGCTCGTCGATCATGCCGCAGAAGAAGAACCCGGACGTCGCCGAGCTCGCCCGAGGCAAGAGCGGCCGTCTCATCGGCAACCTCATGTCGCTGCTGACGACGCTCAAGGGCCTGCCGCTGACCTACAACCGTGACCTGCAGGAGGACAAGGAGCCGGTGTTCGACTCCGTCGACACCCTGCTGCTGGTCCTCCCGGCCGTGGCCGGCCTGGTCGCCACCATGCGCGTCAACACCGCCAAGATGGAGGCCTCGGCCCCCGACGGGTTCGCGCTGGCCACCGACCTGGCCGAGCTCCTGGTCCGCAGGGGCGTCCCGTTCCGCGAGGCGCACGAGGCGGTCGGCCACCTGGTGGTCTGGTGCCAGGTCAACGACAAGGACTTCGACGAGCTCACCGACGATGAGCTGGCCAAGGTCTCGCCGCACTTCACGCCCGACTCGCGCGAGGTCCTCTCGGTGCCGGGCGCGCTGGCGGCCCGCAAGGCGCACGGCGGCACGGCCCCCGACAGGGTCCGCGACCAGCTCGCCGAGCTGCGCGAGACCGTCGACGCCCAGGCGGCCTGGGCGAGCGGCAACTGATGCGAGCCGGCGGACCCGGCGGGCCGGTGCCCACCGGGTCCGTGCCCCTGACCCGGGAGTTCTTCGACCGGCCCGGCCACGAGGTCGCCCCGGACCTCCTGGGGCGGGTGCTCGTACACGGACCGGTCTCGGTCCGCATCACCGAGGTCGAGGCGTACGGCGTGCCCGGAGAGGACCCCGCGTCCCACACCTACCGGGGCCGGACGCCGCGCAACGCGGTGATGTTCGGGCCGCCGGGGCACCTGTACGTCTACTTCACCTACGGCATGCACTTCTGCGCCAACATCGTCTGCCTCCCCGAAGGGGTGGGCTCGGGCGTGCTGCTCCGAGCCGGCGAGGTGGTCTCCGGCGCCGAGGTGGCCCGGACCCGCCGCACGGCGGGGGCGAGCCGTACCGTCGCCGCGCGTGACCTCGCACGCGGGCCCGCCCGCCTGGCGGTGGCACTCGACTTCACCCGGGAGCACGACGGGCTCGACGTCTGCCCACCCGGCCCGGCCGGCGCGCCCGCTCCGGCAGGCCGGCCCGGTCCGGCCGGCGTGCTGGGCGGTGATCCTCCCGGGGCCGGGGCGATCCGGTCGGGGCCGCGCACCGGGGTCTCGTCGGCCCGGGAGACGCCCTGGCGCTTCTGGATCGACGGAGACCCCACGGTCTCGCCGTACCGGTCACACGTCCCGCGCCGCCGGTAGATCCTTCGGCAGGAGATGCTTGTCCTGCCGGTCACCGGGGAGATTCCGGGTGGCGAGCGGTGCCGGGATCGGGCAGGCTGTACGGGAGCGGTATATGTCCCTTCGAACATTGGAAAGCAAGGATCGTGACCGACATCCTCGATGAGCTCGAATGGCGCGACGTCATCGCGCAGACCACCGATGCCGACGCGCTGCGCACGGCACTCGCCGAGGGGCCGATCACGGTTTATGCGGGCTTCGACCCGACCGCTCCGTCGCTGCACGCCGGAAACCTGGCCACGCTGCTGATCCTCACCCGCTTCCAGCGGGCGGGGCACCGCCCGATCGGCCTGGTCGGCGGGGCCACCGGTCTCATCGGCGACCCCAGCGGCCGCAGCACCGAGCGGTCGCTGAACTCCTCCGAGGTCGTCGCGGAATGGGTCGCGCGGATCCGCGTCCAGGTGGAGAAGTTCCTCTCCTTCGACGACGGGCCCACCGGCGCGACCCTGGTCAGCAACCTCGACTGGACCTCGGAGATGTCGGCGATCGACTTCCTGCGCGACGTCGGCAAGCACTTCCCGGTCAACCGCATGCTCGCCCGGGAGTCGGTGTCCGCGCGTCTGGGCGGCGACGGGCTCAGCTACACCGAGTTCAGCTACCAGATCCTGCAGGCCAACGACTACCTGGAGCTCTACCGCCGGCACGGCTGCACGCTCCAGCTCGGCGGCAGCGACCAATGGGGCAACATCACCGCCGGCGTCGACCTGGTCCGCCGGGTGGAGGGCGCGCACACCCACGCCCTGACCGGCAAGCTGATCACCAAGGCGGACGGCACCAAGTTCGGCAAGACCGCCGGCGGCGCCGTCTGGCTCGACCCGGCCCTGACCTCGCCGTACGCGTTCTACCAGTACTGGCTGAACGCCGACGACCGGGACGTCGTCCGCTTCCTCAAGGTGTTCACCTTCCGCACCCAGGACGAGATCGCCGAGCTGGAGAAGGCCGTCGCCGACCGGCCGGCGGCCCGTGAGGCGCAGCGGACACTGGCCGAGGACGTCACAACCCTCGTGCACGGAGCCGATGAGCTGGCACGGGTGGTGGCGGCGTCGCGGGCGCTGTTCGGCCAGGGCTCGCTGGAGGAGCTGGACGCCCGGACGCTCGGCTCGGCACTGGCCGAAGTGCCGCGCGCCGAGGTCTCCGCGCTGGGGGCCTCGTTCGTCGATCTGCTCGCCGAGAGCGGACTGGTGGAGTCGAAGTCCGCCGCCCGCCGGGCGGTCAAGGAGGGCGGCGCGTACCTCAACAACGTGAAGATCACCGATGAGGCCTACGTGCCGTCGGCCGGCGATCTGCTGCACGGCCGCTTCCTGGTGCTGCGCCGCGGCAAGCGCTCCATCGGCGGTGTCGAGGTCACCGCCTGACGCCTGCGTACGGTCGGCGTCCGGGTATGCGTGGTCTCCGGTGCGCACGGCTGACTGCGGGACCGACGTCGTGATCCGCGTGACGAGCGCCCCGGCTCCGGCCGGGGCGCTCGTCGTATGTTTCTGTAACGTTCAGGTAGCGAAGAGCGCGGACCCACCCGCGAGTCGCCGGTGACCTGCGGGTTCCCCTGGACGGGTTGATTTGACGAGGCTCCGGGGGCCGCCTAATGTTCTCAATGCCCCGGGAGCGAGCCGGACGCCGAATCCGGCGGACGGGCCCCAGGGCCGACTCCCACTGAACGAGCCTGAGCCTTCGGTGTCCGCGCAACCCCTTGAAAACCAGGGAGTTTGACGAGGTCCGGATGGCAGGGTAAGTTTAGAGGGTTGCCCTTGAGAAGGGGTAGTCAAAATCTTAGCCAAGCTTGACCAGCTTGTGGCAAATACCTCGAAATGAGCGGTTTGACACGAAAACGGCAGGCGAGCTAGGATCGTAATAACGAACGAAACGCCCCGGACGCCGGGCCAGTTGGCCGGGAAGATGGAGAACGCGTCCGTTTCTTGAGAACTCAACAGTGTGTTAAAAGCCAGTGCATGAAGCACAACCCCGTCCAACCCATCTCTGGTGGGGGACGGATTCCTTTGGTTGATACATCCGGATGAGAGTCCGGGTGCTTTCAGTCGGGAAAACCTTTCAAACATTGTTTGGAGAGTTTGATCCTGGCTCAGGACGAACGCTGGCGGCGTGCTTAACACATGCAAGTCGAGCGGAAAGGCCCTTCGGGGTACTCGAGCGGCGAACGGGTGAGTAACA
>NZ_FOQY01000029.1:0-24837 GCF_900113865.1 Streptosporangium canum
CCCAGGTGGCCGCCTCGTTGACCGCGCGCAGGGTCGCCTCCAGCGCCGCCGCCTGCTCAGGCGTCGGCAGGAGTCTCACCTGCACCACCAGCTTCACCTCGCCCACGGTATCTTTTGGTCCATGTCACCGTGATGGGAACCCGACAAGGGCGCCTCGGCCCGCCTGCTGCGCAAGAAGTACTCCGCTCACGTCCGCGAGTATCTGCGGGGCGGCCATTCGTGGTCGCCGTCCTACGTCGCCGCCTCCTGTGGCGGCGCACCCTTGAGCATCATCAAGGGTGCATCGAAAACCTCAAAACGCCCGGACTGACGACCGGACGTTCACACCCCCAGGACCGGGAAGCGATTCCTCCCGGACCTGAAGGACTCTGTTGGCCGATTGGCATTAGGCGGCCAGGCCGAGATCGCAGGCAAGTCGGGTCAGGTGCGAGATACAGGTACGGCCGCGTGGGGTGCCGGTCCACCAGGCGTCCAGGCGGATGAGGTTGATCGCGGTGCAGGTGCGAACACCGCTCCAGCAGCGTATCCAGCACCCGCTGCTCGATCCCGCACGCGATGAGGCGGTCGCGAAACTCACTCAGCACCGAGAAGTCGAACCCCGCATCGGTCAACTCCAGGGCCAAGCCGTACTTCCAGTCGATCCGCCCGTGCACCGCGTCGGCGGCTTGCCGATCGCTCAGCCCTTCGGCGAACTGCAGTACCGACACCAGTGCCAGTATCCCGGGGGACAGCCCAGGTCCGCCCCGCGCGGGGAACGCCTCGGCGAACTGCTCGTCTTCGAAGAGCGGACCGAGTTCATCACGGATCCGTATGGCCAGGCACCCCTTGGGGAAAGCCGCCCGCGCTACCCGAACGGTCGATTCCGGCACCTCACCAGCGGGACGGGGACGCAGAGACATGGCAGAACCTCCTCCACACACTGTCTGAAAGAGGGTTCCTCCACTACGCCACGTCAAACGATGATCACCACCCGAATCAGCCAACAGAGTCCTGAACGCCCGGGGTTCCTCGCTAGATAACGCTGAACAACTATCTGCTCATGTCGGGTGTCGCCGTCGTCGCCGAGGCGGTCGCCGCAGGTCAGGCGGCCGGCCTCGACGAGGCGATGCTGAAGGACTTCCTCCTGCGGTGGCCGACCGTCGCACCCGCCCTGCACAACCGGCTCGACGCCATCCTCCACGGTGACCACCGAGGATGGTTCGCCACACGGCTCGGCGCCAAGGACGTGCGGCTCATCGCCGAGGTCGCGGAGTCGAAGGGGCTCCGGCTGCCGATCGCCCGGCTGGTCGAGCAGCGCTACGAGGAAGCCGCCGGACACGGCTGGAGCGACTCCGACATAACCGCCGTCGTGGAGCTGCTCCGGGAACGGCACGACTGAAGGTTCGGTGTTGCGGGGGATTGAAGGCCCGCCGTTCCGGGTGTGGTGTGGCCGAAGATCCGCTGGCCCGGGGGTGGCAGGGCCCGGAGAGAGGGGCGGTGCCGGTCACCGCCCCGATGGGGACTGGCGGTGACCGGCACCGGTGAACAGGCCCGGTAGGACTAGCCCAGGCCGCTCTTCATCGCGCTGATCAGCTCACCGTTGGAGGTGTCTCCGGTGAGCTCCCAGAAGAAGGCCCCTCCCAGGCCCTGGTTCTTCGAGTAGCTCATCTTGCCCCCGATGGTCGCGGGGGTGTCGTAGCTCCACCACTGGTTGCCGCAGTGGGCGTAGGCCGTGCCCGCGACCGTGCCGGTCGCCGGGCAGCGGGTCTTGAGGACCTTGTAGTCCTCGTTGCCCGCCTCGTAGGTGCCCGGAGCGGCGCCGGTGGCGGTGCCACCCGGAGCCGCCTGGGTCACGCCGGTCCAGCCCCGGCCGTAGAAGCCGATGCCCAGCAGCAGCTTGCTCGCCGGCACCCCCTTGCTCTTGAGTTTCTGGATGGCGGAGTCGGAGTCGAAACCGGTGATGGGGATGCCGCTGTAGGTGTTCAGCGGCGAGTGCGGCGCGGTCGGGCCCTGGGCGGCCCAGGCACCGAAGAAGTCGTAGGTCATGACGTTGTACCAGTCGAGGTACTGGGCGGCGCCGCCGTAGTCGGCCGCGTCGATCTTGCCGCCGGAGGTGGCGTCGGCGGTGATGGCGGCGGTGACCAGGTAGCTGGAGCCGAAGCGGGAGCGCAGTGCCGACATCAGGTTCTTGAAGGAGGAGAAGCCGCTGGTGTCACAGGTGAGGCCGCAGGCGTTCGGGTACTCCCAGTCGATGTCGATGCCGTCGAACACGTCCGCCCAGCGCGGGTCCTCGACCAGGCGGTAGCAGGACTCGGCGAAGGCCGCGGGGTTGGCCGCCGCCTGGCCGAAGCCGCCCGACCAGGTCCAGCCGCCGAAGGAGAACAGCACCTTGATGTTCGGGAACTGCTTCTTCAGCTTGCGGAGCTGGTTGAAGTTGCCGCGGAGCGCGCCGTTGTCCCAGGTGTCGGCGACGCCGTCCACGCTCTCGCCGGCCTGGTAGAAGCGGTCGTAGTCGGCGTAGGTGTCGCCCAGCGTGCACTGGCCGTTCTGCACGTTGCCGAAGGCGTAGTTGATATGGGTGAGCTTGGCGGCCGAGCCGCTGGTGACGATGTTCTTGACGTGGTAGGCCCGCTGGTAGATGCCCCACTGGGTGAAGTAGCCCAGCAGCTTGTTGCCGCCGCCTCCGCCGCCGTCCTGGGTGGTGACGTTGAGTTGGCTGCTGGCGGTGGAGCGGTTTCCGGCGGCGTCGCGGGCGCGGACGGTGTAGGTGTAGGCGGTGGCGGGGGTCAGGCCGGTGTCGGTGTGGGTGGTTCCGGTGACGGTGGTGACGAGGGTGGTGCCTCGGTAGATCTCGTAGCCGGTGACGGTGACGTTGTCGGTGGAGGCGTTCCAGGCGAGGGAGACGCTGGTGGGGGAGGTGGCGGTGGAGCGCAGGTTGCCGGGGACGCTGGGCGGTGTGGTGTCGCCGCCTCCGCCGCCGCCGGTCACCGAGATGGCGGAGACCGTCGCGTAGTTGGCGCCGCCGTTCATGTTGAACTCGACGTTGAGCGCGCCGTCGCTGACCGTCGCGGGGAAGGTCCGGTCACAGGCGGTGAGCGCGCCGCAGGAGGCGAAGATGTCGAAGGCGGTCAGCGCGTTGACGCCTTCGACGCGGACGTCGAACTTGCGCTGACCGGCCGCGTTGGCCCAGTCCTCGACCATCTTCAGCGTCACCTGGTAAGTGCCGTTCGGGACGTCGAAGCGGTAGCCGCCCCAGCCGTTGAAGGTGTTGTAGTTCTGGTAGAGGGAGTCGTCGGTCGTCCCGGCGATCGCACCGCCGGTCGAGCCGCTCCCGTAGCTGGTCTGGTAGCCCCAGTCGCCGCTGGAGTAGGCCTTGTCGGCGACCCACTGGTCACCCGCGGCGTCGGTGAGCGCGGAACCGCCCGCGTTGGCCCGGAGCGGCACGGTCACGGCCGCGGAAGCGCCGGGGGCCGTCGCGACGACCGCTCCCAGGGGGAGGAGCATCACCCCCACCGCGGCTAGGAGTTTCAGGACATGTCGATTCGCCATGGGCCGCCGCCTCTACGCGCTGGAACTGGGGGGTTAATTAACAGGAAACTTTACTGTCAATTTGAGGTGAACGTAATCACGCGCACACGCGCCGTCAATGGTGCGAAATTTCGGGGGGCCCAATCGCGGGAAGAGAGGTTTACGGCCAACGCCAGGCGATGCCCAGCACCCCGGAGACCACGTCGGCGGCGGCCAGGTGGACGGTGTGGTGGGCGTTGGGCACCAGGACGCCGGTCCGGCACGGCTTCGCGTCCGGTCCGGACCTGACGTAGGAATGGCATTCGGCAGGGAGGGCCGCGGGGTCGAACCGCACCTGGACGAGGAAATGCCCGACCGGCTGCCGGAAGCCGTGGCCGTGGCCGACACACGGCCGTGTCGGCCTGTCGAAGCTCTCCCACTCGAAGACCCAGGTGTCGCCGGCCCGGAGCGCGTGGTCGAAGAGCAGCTCGGCGACCATCACCCCCCGCGCGTGGTGCCGCAGGATGGTGCCGACCCTGCAGTTCTCCAGGGCGTGGATCCCGCAGCCGTCGAGATCGGTGCCGGGGTCGGCGAACGACCTGATCACATACCGGTCCATGCCGTCGCGCCGGGCCCTGACCAGCGTGCGGGTCCACACCGACTCGCACCGCCGTGCCGCGTCGATCAGCACTTTCTGCTGCTGGGTGATGATGACGGCGTCCTGGTCGCGGGAGCCTGGCAGCGCGTCCAGCAGCTCGCCGAGGGCTCCGGAGCGCTCATCCAGCCCCGGCCGGTGGTCGAGAAGACGGGTGAGGGAGCCGCCGGGAAGCCGGAGGATCTCCTCCAGGGCCGCGACGACCAGCGGGGACTGCTCGCCGCCGGGGCGCCGGTGCCCCCGCTGCCAGTCGCTCAGGGTGGACAGCGCGACCGTCAGCCCGCGCTGGGCCAGGCGGGACCGGACGCGGTCGAGCGACAGGCCGCTCTCCCGGATGCAGACACGCAGGGCCTGGTGGAACGGGCCGGAGTGGAGCAGGGTGGCCCGGTCGGCTGCCGGCTCGGGGGGACGGCGAGGCATGGGGACGCTCCTCGGTGTCGAGGCGGGCGCCCGGGGGTCTCCCACGCTTCCATCCCTGAGAGGACGACACGGGCCGCCGCGCTCTGTGGGGAGCGAGCGTAGAACGTCTCGTGATCCAAGAACAGATCGCCGACCATAGCAACTACCGAAATTTCGTCACTTGTAGCTTATTTCGAGCCGAAAACAGAATCAGCGCATCTCCGGTACCTCCGATGAGGGAGAAAAGCGCCATTCTGTTCACGGTGGTAACCGCTCGTCGACGGCCGGCGCGGTGGTCTCCTGCGGCGGGGTGAACTACCGATGCCTGTGGGCGCACACGACTCGGGCCGGTCGGGAGCCGCCCGTCGTTCCCGCGATCCGGCAGTGGATCCGATCATGGGCGGGCGGGAGTCGTGCCCCGTCCGGCCAGTTGAGGACGGGGACGGTGAAAGAGCGGGACCGGTGGAGAGGGAAGCCTCGCCGTACGGCCTCCGGAGGCGGTCCCGTGGTGGCGGGCGGTCGCCGCCGAGACGCCTGACGAGGAGCGGGGCCCCGATCGTGGGGCCCCGCTCCTCCGGCGCGCCGTCTCAGAGCTTGCGCAGAACCGCCACGACCTTGCCCAGGACGGTGGCCTCGTCGCCGGGGATCGGGTCGTAGTTCGGGTTGTGCGGGACGAGCCAGACGTGGCCGTCCTTGCGCTTGAAGGTCTTGACCGTGGCCTCGCCGTCGATCATCGCGGCGACCACGTCGCCGTTGTCCGCCACGGGCTGCTGCCGGACGACCACCCAGTCGCCGTTGGCGATGGCGGCCTCGATCATCGAGTCGCCGGTCACCTGGAGCAGGAAGAGCGTCCCCTCGCCGACAAGCTGCTTGGGGAGGGCGAAGACGTCCTCGATGCTCTCCTCGGCGAGGATGGGGCCGCCGGCGGCGATCCGGCCGACCAGCGGCACGTAGGCCGCGGTCGGGCGGCTGATCGGGGTCTCGTCGTCACGGGACTCGGGATCCACCCACAGCACCGGCTCGCCGGGGAGGCGCACCTCGAGCGCGCGGGGACGGTGCGGATCGCGGCGCAGGTAGCCCTTGCGCTGCAACGCCGTCAGCTGGTGCGACACGCTGGAGGTGCTGGTGAGCTGCACCGCCTCGCCGATCTCTCGCATGGAGGGCGGATAGCCGCGCTGCTGCACCGAGTCGCGGATCACCTCAAGGATCTTCCGCTGCCTGGGGGTGAGGCCAAGAGAGTCACGCCTGCGCACCGCCAGGTCGCTGACGGCCGAAACGTTCTCGCCATGTTCGCTCATACGATCTCCTCGCCTCCCGGTCTGTATCTCTCGCGTCGCACACAGCGACCGTACCGCCGTTGAAGATCGTATTCAAACAATTGTTCGAGTCATTCTCGAAATCAGCGGTGACGTGGTGTACAACATCGTACGGGAGTTCGATCGACATCGTGTTCGATTCGCCGATCTTTCTTCGACATGTGTTCGGCCAGGTCGAGGGGGCTGGGGGGCCATCGTGAAGACGACCGTGACGACGGGGAGGGGCGGGCGCCCGCCCGCCCGGCGCCCCGGGGCCGTGGGAGACGTCCGATATCCTGGTCCGCCGCTCCGGCTCACCAGGCGGGGCCGGATCGTGGTGGTGGCGGCGCTCACGCTGGTCGCCCTGGGGGCACTCTGGGTCGGCGCGCGCATCGACGCCGCCTCGGCGCTCGAGCACGGGGGCCGTGAGGGCCTGTCATGGGTCGTGGTGCGCGGGGGTGACACGCTGTGGGAGATCGCGGACGCCGTGACGGGGGGCGGGGATCCCGCTCCGACGATCCGCCGGATCATGGATCTCAACGGCCTGTCCGACTCCGTGATCCGGCCCGGGACCCGGCTCTACCTGCCGGGCGGTTCCGCCCCCTGAAGGGTCGCCGCGGGGGCGACACGCCCGGCTCATTCGAATGTGACGCGCTGATCAGCGACTTCGTCTGACGGGGCCCTTTCAACTTGCGTTCATGGTCCGACCCTCCTACCGTTGGACCACAACATCTAGTGGCTTCATCGGTGGTCTTCACCATAGATTGTGTTTCCATTACCGCATCTCGACTATTCGAGGGGCGTGCGCAAGCGTCTGGCGCGGACGCCGTGGAATGCACGAGAAAGTGGGCCACTTGCCGGCTCAAGGGGGCGACACGCGTGCACTGTCCGTTCTGTCGTCATCCTGATACGCGGGTCATCGACAGCCGGTCCACCGAGGACGGCGGGGCCATCCGCCGCAGGCGCACGTGTCCGGAGTGCGGGCGCAGGTTCACCACACAGGAGACGGTTCTTCTCATGGTGAGCAAGCGCAGCGGGGTGACCGAGCCGTTCTTCAGGGACAAGGTGATCGCCGGTGTCCGGCGGGCGTGCCAGGGGCGCCCGGTCAGCGAGGACTCGCTGGCCCAGCTGGGGCAGCGGGTGGAGGAGAGCATCCGGGCCACGGGAGCGGCGGAGATCGCGGCCCATGAGGTCGGGCTGGCGATCCTGGGGCCGCTCCGCGAGCTGGACGAGGTGGCCTACCTGCGGTTCGCCTCGGTCTACCGGAGCTTCGAGACCCTGGCCGATTTCGAAACAGAGATCAAGCAGCTGCGGGCGGAACGCTCCGTCGAGCAGGACTGATTCATACCCCGGGCGCCGGGGGACAGAGCGGCGCGTTGATGTGGTCCGACTCGAGGGCTCCATGGAGCCCCGGAAGGGGGAAGTCATGACGGAGACGATCGGTGGCGCGGCCGCGCGTGGGGGCAAGCGGTTGCGCAAGGGTTTGAAGATGAAGCGCGTCTTCACCACGCCGGGAGTGCATCCCTATGACGAGGTGCGCTGGGAGCGCCGTGACGTCGTGATGACCAACTGGCGGGACGGCTCGATCAACTTCGAGCAGCGGGACGTCGAGTTCCCCGTTTCCTGGTCGGTCAACGCGGCCAACATCGTGACCACCAAATACTTCCGCGGCGCGGTCGGCACCCCGCAGCGCGAGTGGAGCCTGAAGCAGCTCATCGACCGGGTGGTGGGCGTCTACACCAGCACCGCGGTCGAGCACGGCTACTTCGCCGGCGAGGAGGACGCCGAGATCTTCGACCACGAGCTCAAGCACGCTCTGGTCAACCAGGTCTTCAGCTTCAACTCGCCCGTCTGGTTCAACGTGGGCACCGCCTCGCCGCAGCAGGTCAGCGCCTGTTTCATCCTGGCCGTCGACGACCAGATGGAGTCCATCCTCGACTGGTACAAGGAAGAGGGCGTGATCTTCAAGGGCGGTTCGGGCTCCGGCGTGAACCTCTCCCGGATCCGCTCGTCGAAGGAGCTGCTCTCCAGCGGCGGCACGGCCAGCGGCCCGGTCTCCTTCATGCGCGGCGCGGACGCCTCCGCGGGCACCATCAAGTCCGGCGGCGCGACCCGCCGCGCGGCCAAGATGGTCGTCCTGGACGTGGACCACCCCGACATCGAGGAGTTCATCGAGACCAAGGCGCGCGAGGAGGACAAGGTCCGCGCGCTGCGCGACGCCGGGTTCGACATGGACCTCGGCGGCAGGGACATCGTCTCCGTCCAGTACCAGAACGCCAACAACTCCGTGCGCGTCTCCGACGAGTTCATGCGCGCGGTGGAGAAGGGCGAGGAGTTCGGCCTGCGGGCCCGGCTCACCGGCGAGGTCATCGAGAAGGTCGACGCCGGGCGGCTGTTCCGCAAGATGGCGACGGCCGCGTGGGAGTGCGCCGACCCCGGTGTCCAGTACGACGACACGATCAACGACTGGCACACCAGCCCGGAGACGGGCCGCATCACCGCCAGCAACCCGTGCTCGGAGTACCTGCACCTGGACAACTCCTCGTGCAACCTGGCCAGCATCAACCTGATGAAGTTCCTGAAGGACGACAACTCCTTCGACATCGAGAGCTTCGTGAAGATCACCGAGCTGATCATCACCGCGATGGACGTCTCCATCACCTTCGCCGACTTCCCGACGGAGAAGATCGACCAGACCACCCGTGCCTACCGCCAGCTCGGCATCGGCTACGCCAACCTCGGCGCGCTGCTCATGGCCACCGGCCACGCCTACGACTCCGAGGGCGGCCGGGCCATCGCCGGTGCCGTCACCTCGCTGATGACCGGCGCCTCCTACCGCCGCAGCGCCGAACTGGCCGCGGTCGTCGGACCGTACGACGGCTACGCGCGCAACGCCGACGCGCACAAGCGCGTCATGCGCAAGCACGCCGCCGCGAACGACGACCTGCGCACGCTGGAGGCCATGGACAAGGCCATCCACGCCGAGGCCTCCCGCCAGTGGACCGAGTGCCTCAAGCTGGGGGAGAGGAACGGCTACCGCAACGCCCAGGCCTCGCTGCTCGCCCCGACCGGCACCATCGGCCTGATGATGGACTGCGACACCACCGGCATCGAGCCCGACCTGGCCCTGGTCAAGTTCAAGAAGCTCGTCGGCGGCGGCTCCATGCAGATCGTCAACCAGACGATCCCGCGTGCGCTGCGGCAGCTGGGCTACCCCGAGGAGCAGGTCGAGGCGATCGTCGAATACATCGCGGCCAACAGCCACGTCGTCGACGCCCCCGGTCTCAAGCCCGAGCACTACGAGGTGTTCGACTGCGCGATGGGCGAGCGGGCGATCGCTCCGATGGGGCACGTGCGCATGATGGCCGCCGCCCAGCCGTTCCTGTCCGGCGCCATCTCCAAGACGGTCAACCTGCCCGAGGCGGCGACGGTCGAGGACATCGAGCAGGTCTACATGGAAGGCTGGAAGCTCGGCCTGAAGGCCCTGGCCGTCTACCGCGACAACTGCAAGGTCGGCCAGCCGCTCTCGGTCGCGGGCAAGAAGAGCGACAAGAAGGCCGAGGAGAAGGCCGCCGAGCCGGAGATCCAGGTCGTGGAGATCAGCCGCCCGACCCGCCGCCGGATGCCGAACCAGCGCCCCAGCACCACCACCCGCTTCACCGTGGGGGGTGCCAAGGGCTACATGACCGCCTCGTCCTACCCCGACGACGGTCTCGGCGAGGTCTTCCTGAAGATGTCCAAGCAGGGCTCCACTCTCGCCGGCGTGATGGACGCCTTCTCGGTGGCCATCTCCATCGGCCTGCAGTACGGCGTGCCGCTGGAGACCTACGTCAGCAAGTTCGTCAACATGCGCTTCGACCCGGCCGGCATGACCGACGACCCGGACATCCGCATGGCCGCCTCGGTGATGGACTACATCTTCCGCCGCCTGGCCCTGGACCACCTGCCCTACGACGACCGGGCCGCCCTCGGCATCTTCTCCGCCTCCGAGCGCGCCGCCCAGCAGCGCGGGGAGGACCCGGCCCCGATCCACACCGACGAGGTCATCGCCGAGCTGGCCACCTCGGCGCCGATCGAGCAGCCCCAGCCCCAGCCCCGCCCGGAGGTCGTGGCCGTGGCCGCGCCGGAGCGGGGCGGCTCCCTGGAGTCCCACCAGGGCCGCACGGCCGACGCGCCGCTCTGCATGACCTGCGGCACCAAGATGCGGCCCGCCGGTAGCTGCTACGTCTGCGAGGGCTGCGGCTCCACCAGCGGCTGCAGCTGAAGGCAGCCGCCTCCAGGCGGGAAATAGCAGGTCAGGGCGGGGAAACGACCAGGTGTCGTTTCCCCGCTCCGGCGTTCGGCTCAGTGGTCGGCCGGATCGGCCTCGACGTCCTGCGATCGCGTCAGGCCCACCCTGAGGCGTCCTGCGACGACCGGCTGCCCGAGGCGAGCACCTGTCCGCCGGAGGACGACGGCGAGCAGGAGAGG
The DNA here is from genome assembly GCF_900113865.1 of Streptosporangium canum. Lineage (GTDB taxonomy): Bacteria > Actinomycetota > Actinomycetes > Streptosporangiales > Streptosporangiaceae > Streptosporangium > Streptosporangium canum. The sequence goes on from NZ_FOQY01000029.1 coordinate 10,306, forward strand.
GGGCCGGCCGTCAGAACCAGAGACCGCAGTGGTGGGCGGTCTTCATGTTGATCGGTCGTACCGCTCCCGGAGCGAACTCGATCGCGCGGTCGGCGGCACCGAGACGGGGCCACGTCGTGGTGCCCGCCCCGTTGGGGTCGCCGGTCGTGGCCGGCCGGGCCGGGTCGTAGATCGAGCCGGCGCCGGTGATGAACCCGCCGCCGGGCACCCAGACCATGACCGGCCGTCCCTCGCCGGGCCGGGCGGGCGTGGTCACCTCCAGGGTGAGGCAGTCTTCGCTCTGCGGGGCGCCTTTCGGCATGTCGGGCGCCTCGGGTTGCAGGCACGCCGGTCCTGCCTTCGTCGCGTCGCGGGTGCCTGTCCAGGAGCTCGCCGGCTGGGGTGGCTGCCAGCGCCGCTCCCCGACGGGCGGGGCGGCGTACGGGATGCCGCGGAAGCGGTGGACCTCGCCCCGATCCGCGCCCTGGACCTTGCCCGAGACCATCGGGACGACCGGGCCGGAGAGCTCACCGGCATGGGCGGGGAGAGCGCCCGCCATGAGCATCGATACGCTCGCCGGCGCGGTGAGGATCCCGGCCGCAGCTCGGGTGCGGCCGGTCATCGCCCGCGTCCGCCCTGCTTGGCCTTCTTGCTGCCCCGACCGGCCAGGAGTGCTCCGGCGACGGCGGCCACCGCATAACAGGCCAGCCATACCGCGAACCCGCCGGGCAGCCAGCCGAGCAGTCCGGCGTTTCCGTGGTCGGCCAGCAGCCGGATGGCGCCCTGTACTCCCAGGACCAGCAGCAGCATGCCGATGATCAGCATGGTGACGTGCTTCATGTGTGCTTTGTCTCCCATCGCTCTTGAAGGGCCGCGCCGCTTTGAAGGGCCGTGACGGCAGGCGTGGGCACGCCCTCCGTATTTTTATGGTGCGATCGAACCATAACACCGCCTTGGTACGATCGCACCACAAACGAGTCGTGGGGAGCGGACGGCATGCCAAGACAGGTGGACCACGACCAGCGCCGCCGCCAGATCGCCGAAGCCGTCTGGCGCCTGGCCACCTGCGGCGGCCTGGAGGACGTCACCTTGAGGCAGGTCGCCGCCGAGGCCGGGGTCTCGGCCCGGCTGCTGCAGTACTACTTCGGCACCCGCGACCAACTGCTGCTCGGCGCGCTGGAGATCCTCAACGACGACGCCGAGCGACGGGCCCGCGAACGCCTCGCGATGCTCGGCGAAGCGCCCGGCATGCACGCGGTCGTGCGGGGAGTGCTGCTGGAGCTGCTCCCGCTGGATGCGGAACGGCGCAACCGGCACCTGGTGTACGCCGCCTACTTCGTCCGCTTCCTGGCCGATCCCGCCCTGGCCGAGGTCGCCCGCGCCGCGCCGCACGCGCTGGAGAACCTGGTCGCAGGCCTGATCGCGCAAGGTCAGGAGCTCGGCCAGGTGTCACGGGACATCGACGCCGCGGCGGAGGCCGCGTTCCTGGTGGCGGGCGCCGACGGGATCCAGGCGACCGTCCTGCTCGGACAGCGGACTCCCGAAGAGGCCGTGGTTTTGGTCGATCATCAGCTCGCCCGCGTCTTCACCGCGGCGATCGGCGGCTGACGCGTCCCCTCGGCCCAAACGCTGTCAGCCGCTGCGACCGCCGGGCCCCGGCGCGAACGGCGCGTCCCCCCGCCGGCGCATCTTGACCGTGGAGATCTGGCCCGTCGTCTCGCCGGCGGTGACAGCCCGCTGTGGCGGGAGATCCGGGCAGCCGGCGGCGGCTGACCGGAGCGCTCTCGGTCGGCTTCGACAGCCCGGTGACCTTCCGTCATCACTTCACCAGGGCGATGCGCACCTCGCCCTCGGCCTACCGCAGGGCCTTCCGCGTGCCGACGTGACCAGGGACGGAACCCGGTCGCTCTCGCTCATGGCCGGCCGGGCGGATCCTGGAGCGCGGACCTCTCCAGCGTCTTCGCGACGCGCTCGACGTCGGCTTCGGTGGTGCGCCAGTTGCTGAAGGCGGCGCGCAGCGCGGGCACGCCGTCGTAGACGGTCCGGGTGAGGAACGCCTCGCCGGATTCGGTGATCGCCGAGGTCAGCTCCCCGACACGCTCGGGTGAGGAGGCGAGGGTGAAGCAGACCACGTTGAGCCGGACGGGGGCGAGCAGGCGGTACGCGGGCATGGCGGCGATCCGTTCCCCGAGCCGGGCGGCGAGGGCGATGTCGCGCCGCACGATCTCCGCGTGACCGTCGCGCCCGTACGCGGCGAGGGTGAACCACGCCGGCAGCGCCCGCAGACGCCGTGAGTTCTCCGGCGTCAGGTGCACGAAATCGGGATCGTCGCCCAGCGGCCCGAGATAGGCGGCGGAATTCTGGAAGACGCGTGCCTGAAGGTCCCGGCGGCGGGTGAACTGGACCGCGCTGTCGTAGGGGACGTTGAGCCACTTGTGCAGGTCAACGCAGACCGAGTCGGCTTCGTCGAGCCCGTCGGTGAGGTGCGCGTGCTCCGGGGAGAGCGCGGCGAAAGCCCCGAATGCCGCGTCCACGTGCAGCCAGAAGGGGTAACGCTCGCGCAGGGCGGCCAGCGCGCGGAGATCGTCGAAGTCGACCGTGTCGACCGTGCCCGCGTTGGCCACGACGATCGCCGGTGTCCCGTCCAGGGATTCCAGCGCCTGCGCGAGGCTGCCGACGTCGACGGCCTCCCTGCCCGGCAGGCGGTCGACCCCGCGGATCGACGAACGTCCCAGCCCCAGCATCGACAGCGCCTTGCCGATGCTGGAGTGGGGGCTTCCGGAGAGCACGTGGACCGGACCGAGCGCGGCCGCCCCCCGCTCGGCGACCGAGACGCCGAGCTGCTCACCCAGCCATTCCCTGGCGATCGCCAGGCCCGTGAAGTTGGACATCGTCGCGCCGCTGACGAAGGCGCCCTCGTGCTCGGGGGACAGGCCGAACAGCTCACGCAGCCAGGCGACCGTCTCCCGTTCGAGGTCGGGGGCGTTGGAGTCCAGGCCGGAGGTGGGGTTCTGGTCCAGCGTGCCGGTCAGCCAGTCGCCCGCCAGGGAGGCGGGGGTCGCGCCGCCCGTGACGAATCCCAGGTACCGGGGGCCGGCGGCGCCGGAGAAGCCGGGCTCCCAGCGCCGGGTGAACGTCTCCAATGCCCCCGCCAGCCCCGAGCCGTCCACCGGCAAGGGCGCGGGCCGGTGGTCCGCGGGCGCCTGCGCGACCGGCCGGTGGTCGAGCCCGGTGAGAAGCCGTACGGCCTGGGCCCGCGTCTCGTCGAGCAGCTCGGGCAGGCGGGCGAGATCGTCGTCGAGTCGGGGATGCATGGGGCCACGATAGGGAGCATGTAGGGCATATGTCCCAGTCCAATCTCAATGAACTGGACTTAACCCGGCAAAGACCTCCGGTCGCCGCCCGATGCCGTCATCCGGCCGGCCACTCCTCCCGGACGCGGTCCTAGACCTTCCAGCGCCGGGTGACCTCCTCGGCGGTGGGGGGCGGGCCCGGCGGGGGAGGGGCCGAGGTCAGACGCAGGGCGTCGAGCATCAGCGTCAGATACCGGTGCCTGATCTGGGCGGTGCGCGCCTCGTCGCCGAGGTGGAGGGCGGCGAGCTGATCGAGGATCAACGACGTGTCGGCGACGTTCACACCGGGACGGAGGGCGCCGGCCCGGGCGGCGCGGTCGAAGACCCGCTCGGCCAGCTCGGCCGCTCGGGTGGAGGTGCGGCGGAGGTCCTCGTCGGGGGTGAAGGTGCCGGCCAGATTGATCGTCAGGGACTGGACGTCGGCGTCCACGACGCGGCGCATGAAGCCGGCGAAGGCGTTCCACGGGTCGCCCTCGTCGGCCAGGGCGGTCTCGGCCTCGGCGATGTAGGTTTTCAGACCGTCCGCGCACAGCTTGCGGAGCAGGTCCTCCTTGCCGGCGTAGCGGCGGTAGAGCGCGCTGATCCCCACCCCCGCCCGCTCGGCCACCGCGGCGATCGGGGCGCCGGGGTCGGCGACGAAGACCGCGCGCGCGGCGTCGAGGATCACTTGGTCGTTACGGGCGGCCTGGGCTTTGCGGCCGTTCATGGGCGCTGTGCCTGTTGTCTCCATACCGTCAATATAGCCAATGGAACATAATGTTCCGTTCTATCAGCGGACGGGTTCCGGGAAACTTCGGCGCGCCCAATCTGCCACGCCGGCGGGGTGATCGGGAAGTTCGAGGTCCGGCGGCCGACGATGTCCGGCCCGGTGGCAGCCGACGCCCTTGGCTCGGGCCCCCCGGGGCCTGTGCGCGGAGATGGGTTGCAAATAATAGGCAGACCGGTCTATTTTTTAGGCATGGGACAGAAGGGCGAGGAGACGCGGAGCAGGTTGCTGGACGCGACCCAGGAGCTGATCGAGGGGGGCGGCTACTTCGGAGCCGGGCTGAATCAGGTGATCGCGGCCAGCGGGGCTCCGCGTGGCTCGCTCTACTTCCACTTCCCCGGCGGCAAGGACCAGATGGTCGCCGAGTCCGTACGGCGGGGCGGTCGTGAGATCGGCCGGGCCGTGGGGGAGCTGGCGGAGGCCGTTCCCGACACCGCGAGCCTGGTCGTCGCCGTGCTGACGCTGCTCGGCGACCGGCTGGAGGCGTCCGGGTGGCGCAAGGGCTGCCCGGTGGCCACGGTCGCGCTGGAGATGGCGGCCACCAGCGACCCGCTGCAGGAGGTCTGCTCGGAGGTCTACGACTCCTGGGAGGGCATGCTCCGCGACCGGCTGGCCGCCGACGGGCATCCCGAGGCGGGTGACGTGGCCGTCACCGTTCTCGCCCTGATCGAGGGGGCGCTGCTGCTGGCCAGGGCTCACCGCAGCCGGGAGCCGCTCGATCGGGTGGCCCGCCGGATCGTGACGCTGCTGTAGGGGCCCGCGCAAGGCGGCGCCCCGCTGCGGAGGAGCCTTCTCCGGGGTCCTCCTGTGCCCTTTTAATATGTAGACCGATCTATTACGAGGTGATCGCGTGACCCCCGACTCCATCGTCTTCGGCGCGGCGGGATTCGTCGGCCGCTCCCTGGTCGCGGAGCTGCTGCGGCAGAACCGCCGGGTGGCCGCAGCCGTGCGCGGACCGGCGGAACGGCTCACGTCCTGGCTCGCCGGGCAGCGGGCGGACACCACGGGGCTGACCGTCGTCGGCGCCGACATCACCGCGCCCGGACTCGGCCTCGGAGGCGTCGAGGACATGGAGGTCCAGGGCCTGGAAGGAGTCCGTGACGTCTACAACGCCGCCGCCCGCTTCGCCTTCGGACTGAGCGTCGAGGAGGCGAGACGGGTCAACGTGACCGGGGCGCTCAACGTGGTGGACTGGGCCGCCACCCGGCCCGGCCTGCGCCGCCTGGTCCACATCAGCGGCTACCGCGTCGGCGGCGCTGCCGTGGACCATCGCGTGGACGGCGCCTACGAGGCGTCCAAGAAGGAGGCCGACGCGGCGGTGCGGATCCGGGCGGGCGAGCTGGGCGTCCCACTGACGATCGTCAACCCCAGCAGTGTGATCGGTCCCGGCCAGTTCATCGGCCTGGCCTCGATGGTCGAGGATCTCTGGCGCGGGCGGCTCCCGGCACTCCCCGGGGGATCGGGCACCTTCCTGCCGGTCGTCGAGAGCGGCTACTTCGCCCGCTTCATGGCAGCCCTCCCCGAACACGAGGAGACCGGGGGAGAGGCCTACTGGGTGCTCGACGACGGCACCCCCGAGCTGCCGGAGCTGGTCTCCCTGATCGCCGGGCACCTGGGCGTCCCCGCGCCCCGGCTGAGGATCCCGGTCCGGCTCCTGCGGCGGCTGCCCCGCGCGCTCACCCGGACCGACCCCGAGACGCTGTCGTTCATATCCGGCGACCGCTACGACACCGCCTCCGCCCTGGCCTTCGCGGAGCGGGCCGGACTGCGCATGCCCCCGGCCGGGGAGGCCCTGCGGAGCTGGGCCGACGGGCTGATCGGCGCCCGGTTCGGCGCCGCGGCCCCACCACGCGGGCCGTACGGCTTCCGGAACGTGGCGGGGAGCCGGACCTGGGTGGCCGGTGAGCGGGAGAACCCCGATTACGTGCTGCTGCACGGGCTGCCGCTGGACGCCGATTCGTGGGAGGGCGTGCGCGACCGGCTGGGCGTCCCCGTCCTCGCCGCCGACCTGCCGGGCATGGGCCGTTCCGCGCCCGCCCCCTCGCTCGACGGCTGGACGGAGGCCCTGCTGGAACCGGTCAGGACGCGGCCGGTGCTGGTCGGCCACTCCTTCGGCTGCGGCCCCGCCCTGCGTTACGCGCGAGCCCATCCCGGCCGGGTGGCCGCCGTGGTCCTCGTCGCCCCGGCCTTCCTCCAGCCGCCCTCGGGACGTTTCCCCCGTTCGAGGGCGGCCGTGCCGGTGCTGCGCCGGATGCCGGGGGAGCGTCTGGGGGAGCGTCTCGGCGTCCCGGCGGACGCGATCGCGGACCTGCGCCGTCCGGGGGCCGCCCGCCGGGTGGTCGAGGCGATGCGCGCGGCCCACGCCGGGCGGCCGGAGCTCCGCCGGGTGTTCGACCGGGTCGTCGAGGAGTCCCGGGTCCCGGTGACGGTCGTCGCCGGGGCGGACGATCCGCCGGCCGTGGGCACGCCCGCCACCCTGATCCAGGGCGCCGGGCACTATCCTCAGCTCACCCACCCCGACGAGCTGGTGGCCGCTATCCGAGCAGCCGGTGGGCGAGCTCTCCCAGAGCCGTCGCGACCCGCGCGGGGCTGAGTCCCCGCTCGATCCGCTGGTAGGTGTAGACCTCGGGAGCCAGCGGGGCGAGCACGACCTCGACCAGCGCGTCCGGGTCGGGCACTCCGGCGGAGACCAGCAGCGAGCGCACGTGCAGCCGCCAGAAACCGTAGGCCCCGGTGGCGAACCGCGAGTGCCCGGTCTCGGCGCCCAGCACCAGGTGGGCGTGGGCCTCCAGCAGTTCCACCGTCGCCGCGTAGAAGGCGGCCAGCCGTTCGGCGGGCGGCGCTCCCGGGCCCAGGGGCGCCTCACCGCCGATCAGCTTCTCCTGCAGCGCCTTCTCGTGCTCGTCGAGCATCGCGGTCGCGATCGCGGCCCGGTCGGGGTAGCGGCGGTACAGCGTGCCGCGCCCCACCCCGGCCGCCTTGGCGATGTCGTCCATGGTGACGTTCGGCGCACCCTTGGCCGCGAACAGCTGCCCGGCCGCCTCCAGGATGCGCGCCCGGTTGCGCGCGGCGTCTGCTCTCTCCATGACTCAAGGGTATATGTGGACACGTTGTCCGCTACGAGGGATGGGGTGTTCCGGCGCCGGTCAGACCGTCTGCTGGTCCGACATGTGTCGTCCCAGCGCGTCGAGCGCCCCGTCCGCCGGGGACGGGGCGACGTTCGATCAGGCCCCGGAAACGGGGAAAGACCCGCCGGGGCGGGTCTTCCGTGGATCGGGATCAGGCGGCGGGGGTGGGGCCGCTGGTGAGCGGGAATCGTAAGATGTTCCGTCCGGTGTAGGCGCGCAGGTCGACTACCTTGGCGTCTGCCGCGGTCCTGCGGCGTGTCGCGGAGCGGATATCCCTGATCTTGAGTCGCGCGACGTATGGTGGCACGACCACAAGTCTCTTCATTGAGCCCCCCGGCGTGATGAATCCGTTACGCGAGATGTCTACAGATCACCGCGTAAAACCGCCGTAAAGATCCGGTCAGCAGGGGAGCCGACGGCCCGACGGAGGTCGCAGGTCCAGGTCGGGCGTGCGGGCGTGACGGCGCCGGCCCCGCGGCCGGACGATCCTGATGCGTCGCATGGCCCGCGCCCTCTCCTCGGATCCGTCGTTCCCAGGCCGGCTGTGCTCCACGCCGTGTGCTCCACGCGGCCGGGAGTCCGGCCGGTGGGGCGCCTTCGGCGGGTTGGCTCGCACGGATGCCCGTGCGAGCCAACCCGGTCCCGCGGTACGCCCCGGATCAACCGGTCTGATTACGCAGGGAACCGGCGACCGCACGTGTGGTGACGGCGATCCGGTTCCACGCGTTGATCGCGGCGATCGCCACCACCAGCGCGGCCAGCGTCTCCGGGGTGTAGTGCCGGGCGGCCTCGTCCCACACGTGGTCCGGCACCGTCTCACCCCGGTCGCTGAGCCGGGTGGCCTCCTCCGTCAGCGCCAGCGCCGCCCGCTCGGCGTCGGTGTAGTACGGCGCCTCCCGCCAGGCGGCCACCGAGAACAGCCGCTCGTCGCTCTCGCCGGCCTTCTTGGCGTCGTGGCTGTGCATGTCCACGCAGAAACCGCAGCCGTTGATCTGGCTGGCCCGCAGCTTCACCAGCTCCAGCGTTGCGTGCGGCAGGCCGCTCCCGGCCAGGTACTTCTCCAGGCCGAGCATGGCCTGGTAGCCCTCGGGGGCGAGCTCTGCGACGTTCATCCGTGCCTTCATCGAACACTCCTCAGTTTCTCTGGATTCACCACGATGTGGATCTCGGTGATCCGGCCGCCGGCCACGGTCAGCCCGAAGACGCCGCTGAGCGCGCCGTCCCTGAACTGCAGCAGCCCCGGCCGGCCGTTGACCGTGGCCGGCGTGAACCGGCCTCCGTCGCCGAACCGTCCGGCCACCCCGGCCAGGAAGCGGGACACCCGGCCGGCGCCGCGAACCGGCCGCCTGGCCGCGGTGACCAGGCCACCGCCGTCGCTGCGGAGCACCACGTCCGGGTCGAGCAGCGCCAGCAGGGCGTCGATGTCGCGGCCCGTGCTGGCCCGCGCGAACGCCTCGACCACCCTGCGATGCTCGTCGGCGTCCACGTCGAACCGGGGCGCCCGGGCCGCGACGTGCTTGCGGGCACGGGCGGCGAGCTGGCGGCAGGCGGCAGGGGAGCGCCCGACCGCCTGGGCCACCTCCTGGAACGACAGCCCGAACACGTCGTGCAGCACGAAAGCGGTGCGTTCGGCGGGGCTGAGCGACTCCAGCACCACCAGCATCGCCATGCTCATCGACTCGGCCAGCGTCACCCTGTCCGCCGGATCGGCCTCGGTCACCACCGGTTCGGGCAGCCACGGCCCGACGTACTCCTCCCGGCGCACGCGCGCCGAGCGCAGCACGTCCAGTGCGAGCCTGGACACCGTCACCACCAGCCAGCCGGTGACGTCCTGGATCTCCGCGCGATCCGCCCGGCCCAGCCGCAACCAGGCGTCCTGGACCACGTCCTCGGCCTCGTCGAGGCTGCCGAGCAGGCCGTAGGCCACGCCCACCAGCCGGGGCCGGATGGCGTCGAACTCGGTCGCGAGATCTTCATCGCCGTTCACACAAGGAGGACGAGACATCTCCTGAGTGTGTGACATCCGGCGAACTATGCTGCCACCGGGGCGTCCGACGAGCCGCCGAACGGAGATGAGATGAGCACCGGGCTGATCGACGGGGATCCCCAGCGGCTGGGCGGCTACTGGCTGGCCGGGCGGCTGGGCGCGGGCGGCCAGGGCGTGGTCTACGAGGCCTACGACGCCGAGGGCAGGCGGGTCGCGGTCAAGGTGCTGCACGGCGACGCGGGCGGCGACCCCGAGCTGCGCGACCGGTTCGGCCGCGAGGCGGCAGCCGCCCGGCGGGTCGCCTCGTTCTGCACGGCGGCCGTGATCGACGCCGACCTCGACGGGCCCAGGCCCCACATCGTCTCCGAATACGTCGAGGGCCCCAGCCTGCGCAGGGCGGTGGCCGACGGACGCCGCTTCACCGGCGGCGACCTGCACCGCCTGGCGACCGCGGTCGCCACCGCGCTCACCGCAATCCATGACGCCGGGGTCATCCACCGCGACCTTAAACCCGACAACGTGCTGCTCGGCCCGGACGGTCCCCGGGTGATCGACTTCGGCGTCGCCCGCACGGAGGAGATGTCGCTGACCGCCACCGGCATGGTGGCGGGCACGCCGACCTACATGGCACCCGAGATCTTCATGGGCCGTCGCGCGGGCACCCCGGCCGACGTGTTCGCCTGGGGCGGGATCATGGTCTTCGCCGCGACCGGGGCCGACCCGTTCCGGGCCGAGAGCCTGGGCGGCGTCATGCACCGCGTGCTCTCCGTCCAGCCCCAGCTCGACATGCTGCCCGAACGGCTCCGCCCGTTCATCGCGGCCTCGCTCGCCAAGGATCCGCAGGCCAGGCCGTCGGCCAAGGACCTGCTGCTCGCCCTGGTCAGCGACGGCGGCCGGCTCGACACCCCGCGGCTGCTCGCGGTGGGCAGCAACGCCGGAGCGCAGATCCGCGCCGCCTCCGCGGACCCCGCGCTCGGCACCCTCGCCGAGGAGGCCTACGCCGCGCTCGGCCAGGCCGAGCGGGAGCTCGCCCCCGAGGTGTTCCTCCGGCTGGTCACCGTGACCGACGACGGCGAGCAGGCCGTACGGCGGGCGCAGTGGGCCGAGTTCCTCGACGGGCGGCGGGAGGACGAGGCGGCCGCCGTACGGCGGGTGATCCAGGTCTTCGCCTACCTGGTCGCCCACGACGAGCAGGAGGTCTGGCTGTCGCGGCCGGCCCTGCCGCAGGCGTGGCCCCGGCTGCGCCTGTGGGTCCAGGCCAACCGGGACGGGCTGGCCGTCCACCGGGGGATCCTCGCCGCCGCGCGGCGCTGGCAGACCCAGGGCCGCCGGGACGGCGACCTGTTCCAGGGCAGCAGCCTGGAGAACGCCATGAGCTGGGCGGCCACCGGCCGCCGCAACATCACGCTGAGCCCGGTCGAGCGCGACTTCCTGGAGGCGGGCGCCGCCCTCACCAAGCGCCGCGCCCGCCGGAGCCGGCTGCTATCCGTGACGCTGGCCGTGCTGCTGGTGGTCGCGCTGGCCGCCGGGGCGCTCGCCGTACAGCAGAGCCGGGTGGCCGAGGCGCGCAGCGCCACCATCGCGCTCCAGCGCGACCAGGCGGGGGCCCGCCAGCTCGCCGCGACGGCCGACTCGCTGCGGGTCGCCGAGCCGGTCAGGGCCATGCTGCTCAGCGTGGCGGCCTGGCGGCTGGCCCCGGTGGCCGAGGCCAGGGCGAGCCTGGCGGGCTCGCTCGCCCAGCGGGAGACGGCCACCTTCCACGACCCGGCCACCGCGATACAGACGCTCCGGGCGCTGAGCCGCGACGGGCGCACGCTCGTCAGCGCGAGCGGGGGCGAGGTGCGGATCTGGGACGTGCGGACCGGCAGGCGCGCCGGAGGGTTCAGGGGGATCGGCGACGACCTGCGAGGGATCGCGCTGAGCCCGAGCGGCAGGCTGCTCGCGGTGATCAGCGGGCTGGAGCTGAAACTCTGGGACGTGGCCAAGGGCAGGCCGACCGGCGCGACCCTCGCCGTCCAGGGACGTGAGGCCGGCGGCGACACCCAGGTGTTCTTCGGCCAGGCCGAGGACCGGGTCCTGGTGACCGAGGGAGAGGGGCTCACGGTCTGGAACCCCGTGACGGGGGAGAAGCAGTTCCCGCCGGTCACGGGCGTCGACCTCGACACCTCCGCCGACGGCCGGGGGCTGGCCGTCGGCGGCCTCGACGGCGTGCCGGTGGCCTTGACCCTGGCCGGCCTGCGCCGGATCCCGCTGGGGAGCCGGTGCGACGCCTGCGGGCTGCGGGTCGCCTACAGCCCGGACGGCAGGACCATCGCGGTCGGCCGCGGGAAGAGCGTCCAGCTGCGTGACGCCCTCACCGGAGCCGACCTGGAGCGCCCGTTCGCCGCCGGCAACGGCGGAGAGCTGCGCTTCAGCCCCGACGGGCGCTTCCTGGCCGCCGCGGACGAGACGAGCATCAAGCTCTGGCGGGTCCAGGACGGCCGGCTGCTGCTCACCCAGAGGATCGACGCGTTCATGCCCGCCGTGGCCTTCGACCCCGACGGGCGCACGCTGCGCTACCTCACCGAGGACGCGGTCACCGCCCTCGACATCACCGCGCTGACCAGACCTGTCGTGCTCAAGGGACCCGGCACCCACTGGGCCGAACTGAGCCCGGACGGGCGCCTGCTCGCCTCCCGGGACAGCCAGGCCGGCGAGGTCCGGCTCTGGGACGTCCGGCGGCGCAAGCCCCTCGCCGCCCTGACCGTGGGCCCCGAAGGCGCCGACGGCTACTTCGAGATGGCCTTCAGCGGCGACGGCGGGCGGCTGGCGGTCAACACCGGCGGGGAGAGCTCCAGGCTGACGATCTGGGACACCGCCACCTTCAGGCGGATCACCACCGTCGAGACGGCGCGCGGGGGACAGGTGCCCGCTCTGGCGATGAACGCCGACGGCACCGTCGTGGCCGCCTACGTCCTGTACTACGACGCCGAGAAGGCACCCCAAGGGGAGGTCCACCTGTGGGACGTGCCCAGTGGCCGCCACCGCTGGTCCGCAGCCCAGGAGTACGTCGAGGCGCTGAGGTTCACCCCCGACGGCAGGGCCGTCGGGGTCGCCGGAGGAGAGCAGCGGCTGCTGGACGTGGCGACCGGGCGACCGTTCGGCGCCACGTACGGCTCGCCGACCGTCAGCATCCCGGTGACCTCGCTGGTCTTCAGCGCGGACGGCGCCCGCACCGCCACCGCCGACCAGGTCGGGCGGATATCGGTGTGGGAGACGGGATCCAGGGGCCGGGTGGGCACGCTCATCCGGGGCGGCGACGGAGCCGGGGCCAGGCTGGCCTACTCGCCGCGCGGCGACGTGGTCGCGGCCGGGGTCGACCCCCAGTCGGTGGCGCTGTGGGACATCGCGACCGGGCGCCGCCTCGGCCAGCCGATCGTGGCGCACACCGGGGACCTCCAGTCGCTGGCGTTCACCGCCGACGGGTCCCGGCTCATCACGGTCGACTCCGCCGGCACCCTGGCCGAGCAGCCGGTCGACCCGGAGCAGGTGGCGCACGCGGTCTGCGAGCGGGCCGGCCGTACGCTGTCGCCGGAGGAGTGGCGGACCTACCTGGTCGATGTTCCGTATCGCGAGGTATGTCCGGGTTAATCCGAAGCTCACCGGGCAGGTAGTCGTCCAAGCGAGTGACGCCCGATCACTCCGGCGGCGGACGCACCGGCAACGGTCCCCCCTTACAGTCTTCGACTGCAGGAGACGACATGGGGGGAAGTTCCGATGTTAAAACTGTCCGATGCGAGTGACTTCACGGGTGAGGACCTCACCCGGGCCCTGAAGGGCTACCTGTCCCACTGGGCCCAGCGGTCCGGCGTCGTCGTCGAGACCTGGGCGCTGCCCGGCGGGGCCGTACCCCGCGAAATCGCCCGGGCGGTGTACGCCACCGTTCTGGAGGCCCTCGCCAACGTCGAACGGCACAGCGGCGCAGCCCATGTCTCCGTCGCGATCACGCTGAGCGCGAGCGGCCTGCGGATGACCGTCAGCGACGACGGCGGCGGATTCCCCGAGAACCGGGTGGACCGGTCCCCGGGAAGAGGCCTGGCCGCCATGCGGGCCTGGTTCGCCGAGGTGGGCGGCACATTGACGGTCAACACCGTCCCGGCGGGCGGCACCACCGTCACGGGGGTCGTTCCCGTGTGAGAACCGCTCGCGGACGGGTGGGCGCGCCGAGGGAGCGGTCCGCGTCACGCGTCCTGGCGGCGCAGGCCATGAGCGGACGGAACGCGCCGGGGAATGGCGTGCCCGTGGCCCGTGAATGGCGAGTCCCAGTGATCCATCACCATCCATGGTGTGACACTTTCCCAGAGCCGGAATCGAGTTTGCGCAGGTAAGGGCATATACAAACCGCCTGATCAGGTCGGAGGCGATCACTCGTGACCGGGCCGAATGAACCGACGTTTTTCGGGGGGAAACATGGCGCAGTGTGAGGTCTGCGGCAACGATTACGACATGAGCTTCGAGGTGCACGCCCAAGGGGCCGTGCACGTCTTCGACAGCTTCGAATGCGCGATCCAGCGGATGGCGCCCATCTGCGAGCGCTGCGGGGTCCGTATCGTCGGGCACGGTGTCCAGGCCGGCCGGAGCTGGTTCTGCTGCGCGCACTGCGCCCGGCAGGAAGGCGCGGACACGATCGTCGACCGGGTCGGGATCCCCTCCCAGCAGGGAGCGCAGTAGGCGACTCCCGCTCGGAGCGTCACTCCTCTTCCCGCAGGGCTACCGTCATCTCTTCCTGGAGAGAGATCGTCATCGGCGCACCGGGGGCCGTCATGCACCGAGGCCCGCCGGGACGGCATGAGCTCCGCCGTCCTGCTGACACCGTCCGTTGTGACCTGGGGCGCGAGCATGCTCCGGTGCTCGGTGATGTCCATGCCGCAGGCCCGGCACGAGCGATCGTGCCGGGCCTGCGGACGGTTGGAAGCTCAGGTCAGCTCAGCGGCCAGCAGGTGGCGTGAGAGGTGATCTGCGCAGGCAGAAGGCCCTCGTTCCTGGCCGTCACGGCCCAGGAGTTGTTGGCCAGGTTGGCTAGGTTGGCGGTGACGAGCAACCCGTCCGGGTTCGCGTATCCACCGTTGATCAGCGCCGTGTTGATGGGACATATGGCACTGGCGGTCCCTACGCCGTCAGCCTCGACCGTGATGGTCTCGTTGACATCCTGAGGGTTCACGACGATGCCCGCGTTCCCTTGCGGGCCTTGCGGGCCTTGCGGCCCGGCCTCGCCTTGCGGTCCGGCCTCGCCCTGCGGGCCCTGTGCGCCGGTGTCGCCTTGCGGGCCTTGCGGTCCGG
>NZ_FOQY01000029.1:24847-114802 GCF_900113865.1 Streptosporangium canum
CCCTGCGGGCCCTGTGCGCCGGTGTCGCCTTGCGGGCCTTGCGGTCCGGCCTCGCCCTGCGGGCCCTGCTCCCCCTGGGAGCCCTGCTCGCCCTGCTCACCCTGCGGGCCGGTGTCGCCCTGCGCGCCGGTCTCGCCCCGGGGGCCGGTGTCGCCGGTGTCGCCTCTGGGGCCCTGTTCGCCGGTGTCGCCCTGCGGGCCCTGCGGACCCTGTTCGCCGGTGTCGCCCTTGGGGCCTTGCGGACCCGTGTCGCCCCGCGGGCCCTGCGGTCCGGTGTCGCCCGGCAGGCCCTGCGGACCCTGCTCACCCTGTGCGCCGGTGTCGCCGGTGTCGCCTCTGGGACCCTGTTCGCCGGTGTCGCCCTGCGGGCCCTGCGGACCCTGTTCGCCGGTGTCGCCCTGGGGACCCTGCGGACCCGTGTCGCCCTGCGGTCCCTGTTCGCCGGTGTCGCCCTGGGGGCCCTGCGGACCGGTCGCGCCGGTCGCGCCGGTCTCGCCCTGCGGGCCCTGCGGTCCCTGGGGGCCGGTGTCGCCGGTGTCGCCCTTGGGCCCGCGCGGCCCTTCGGGGCCCCGCGGCCCCTGGTTGCCCTGCGGTCCCTGGGGTCCGGCATCGCCCTTGGGGCCCTGGGGGCCGGTCTCGCCGCGTGAGCCGTCGGCGCCCTGCGGCCCCTGTCGGCCCTGCGGTCCTTGGGGGCCGGTGTCGCCCTTGGGGCCCTGTGCCCCGGTGTCGCCGCGCCTGCCCGGCTCACCCTGCGGACCGGCGGGGCCCGGAACGCCCGGCTTTCCCTGCTCTCCGGTGTCGCCCTTGGGGCCGCGTGGGCCGTCGGCGCCCTGCGGCCCCTGTCGGCCCTGCGGTCCTTGGGGGCCGGTGTCGCCCTTGGGGCCCTGTGCCCCGGTGTCGCCCTTGGGGCCGCGTGGCCCGGTGGGGCCCGTGAGCCCCCGTGGTCCGGCGGCGCCCTCGGGGCCTTCGATGTTCCACAGGATCCGTGTCTCATCGAAGTAGCACGTGGTGGTCCCGGTGCCGAGGATGCGGGGCCTTCCCTTGGTCGACCCGACGGCCTTCACACAGGCGTAAACCGTCGTGGGGTCGTCGGCCAGCGCGGTTGTCGCGTCGGCCGCGGTTGTCGCGCCGGCCACGGCACCGGCGTGAGCAGCCGCCATCGCGACCGCGACAGCAAGCAGTCGGGTACCGAGGAGGATTTTTGATTGCTGTGCCACTCTTGTCTCAATTCTGCACGTCATGATCGAAAAATTGCCCGGTGAATGAGCGGCGGTCCGGATGCGTTCCGTGATTAGGGAAATCGCGGAATAGATAGCAGTCGCACCCGTATGTGCCCAGAATGTCCGTTGGGCGAATTTCTCCCCGCCGAATGGCTTCACCAGCGAAATCCGTACCCAGAAGAGGGCGGACGACCAGAAAACGACGGTGAACAGAGGATCAAGATCCATCAACGCGTGATCCGCCTGTGAGTAGCGGGTTGACGGCGCGCAACTCCCCAGGCCCATGGGAGCACATGGGGAATTTTAATCTCGCTGCAGAATGTCGGCAGTGTCAGGAAATAATGCTATCTACTTTCTTGTCGGAAATTCGGCCGACCATACTCCGTGTGGCCCGCGAATCGCCGCCGCCCCCGGAAGGCGGCATGAGCCGGTGCGATCGCGGAGGTCCGAGAGCGGCACCGGCCCCGATATGCCGCCCCGGCTTAGCTATCCGGCTAACCGGACATATTCCTTGTCGATCTCCTGTCGATCGTCACCTGGGCGTCACGCGTTCGCCTTGTCCGGGCTGCCGGACGCGAACTTCAGCGGCGGCAGCACCGCCTGGGCGTCCGCGCCGCTGAACCACAGGCCGATCATGAACGCCGCCGTCGCCTCCAGAAGTCCGGCGCGTTCCAGCCCGCCGGCCTCGACCGCTCCGCACCCCAGGTCCTCGACCAGCGAACGCACGGTCGCGAGCGCGTCCCGGTCGTCTCCGCACAGCGGTACGGACAGGGGAACGCCGTCGAAGACGGGGGGCGTCATCGGCCAGACGTCCTCGTGGCACAGGTTGAAGGCCTTGACGACGCGGGAGCCGGCGGCGGCCTCGGCCACCCGCTCCGCCATCGAGGGCCCGCCCTCCGCCGCGAGGGTGAACCGCCCCGGCACGACCGGCACGGTGAGCCGGACCGCTCACTCTCCGGTGGATTCCTCCTTCTCCCCGGCCACCAGGGTGTCGGCGCTTTTACCGGGCAGGGAGGAGGTCTCCGGCTCGCTCGCCGTACTCCGGCGGCGGGCCCGGGGCTGGACGGCGGGGAACTCCGCGGTGTCCCTGCCGGTCTCGGAGCCGTCCCCCCGGGAGGTCTGGCCCGGCCTGCCCGTCCGGGGAGTCCTGTCCGTCCGGGCGCCCTGCCCCGGCCGCTCCGCCTGAACCGGCTTCCCGGTCCGGGCCGGCCTCTCCGGCTGAGCGGCCCGTCCCTCCGCGGGCGAGGCCTGGGCGGCCCCGTCCGGGGCGGGGCCGGGGGCCTCCGGCTCGCGCAGCGCGGCGATGACGTCGTCGGCCTCGGCCTCGGCCGCGAAGTCCTCGGCGGCCTCGGCCTCACGCCGCTTGATCACCACCATGTGGTCGACCGACAGCCGCCCCGCGCCGCCGACCGCGAGAAGGATCGAGGCCGCGCCGAGCGCCACGATCAGATTGACGTCGCCGCCGGTCAGCGGCAGGCCCTGCTCCCCGCTGGCCACGATGAAGACGGCGACGGCCTCGGCGAACAGCAGCAGCCCGCAGGCCGGTACGGCGAGCCCGAACACGAGCAGGGCTCCGCCGATGAGTTCCATGAGCATCGTGGTGGCGGCCCAGGCGCCGGGGGCGGGGGCGCCCAGGGTCGCGAACTGGTCGCCGGTGGCGGTCAGTCCCGCCTCCAGCTTGTGCCAGCCGTTGGCGAAGAAGATGCCGCCCACCCCCAGCCTGGCGGCCAGGGCGGCGAGATCGTGGAGGGTTCGTCGCACGGTTCCTCATTCTGGTCAGATTCACCGTTCCTGCCCATAGATGACCGCGCGGCGGCCGTCCAAACCCGTCAGTCGCAGTCGCCCTGGTCAGCGGATCGGCGGGGGACCAGGAGCGCCACCGAGACCGCGGTCACGCCCAGCAGGAGCACGCTCACGATGATCGTGGTGTGCAGTCCGGAGACGAAGGCGACCCGGGCGGCGCCCAGCAGCGCGATCCCGGTGGCGCCGCCGATCTCCTGGGCCGCGTGCGCCGCGGCGGCGAGCGACTGGCGGGCCAGGGTCATCAGCTCGGGGGAGACGCCGGAGACCGGGGCCAGCGAGGGCGCGTAGACGATGGTGGTGATCGTGCCGAGGATCGCCACCCCGAGGCCGGCGCCCAGCTCGTAGGCGGTCTCCTCGATCGCGGCGGCGCCGCCCGCCCGCGACTCCGAGGCCGACGACATGATCGTGTCGGAGGCGGCCAGCAGGGTGACCTGGATGCCGAAGCCGATGCCGATGAAGCAGAGTGCGAGCACCAGCGGATGCGGCTCGGTCCCCCAGCCCAGCGGGGGGAGCAGGGACAGGGTGGTCAGCGCGAGCCCGCCGCTCATCGTGGCGCGCAGCCCGACCCGGCGCAGCAACTGCGCGCCGGCGAGGCCGCCCGCGACGGAGGCGATCATCAGCGGCAGCATGCGGACCGCGGCCCCGAGCGGGCTGTCGCCGAGCACGAGCTGCAGATACTGGGCGAGCATCAGCTCCAGCCCGACCAGCGCGAAGACCGTCAGCAGCACGGCCGCCACCCCGACGGAGAACGCCCGCCGCCGGAACAGGCCGAGGTCGAGCAGAGGGAAGGGCAGCCGCCGTTGCCTGCGCACGAACCAGACCAGTAGCCCGGCTCCGCACAGGAAGGCCACCACTCCGCTCGGATGGCCGGATCCCGCCTGCTTCAGTCCGAAGGCCAGTGCGAGGATGCCGAGCACCGACAGCAGCGCGCTGGGCGCGTCCCATGGCTGCGAGGCGCGCCGGCGTGACTCGGGCAGGATCCTGGCGGCGGAGGGCAGCAGCACCAGCAGGATCGGCACGTTGATCAGGAAGACGGCGCCCCACCAGAAGTGCTCGACGAGCAGGCCGCCGATGAGCGGCCCGATCGCGGCTCCGGCCGCCGCCACCGCGCTCCACACGCCCAGCGCGATCGCGCGCTCCCGCCGGTCGGTGAAGACCTGCCGGATGATGGAGAGCGTGGCAGGCATGATCATCGCGCCGCCGACGCCGAGGAACGCCCGCGCGGTGATGAGCGTGAGCGGGGTCGGCGCGAACGCCGCCGCCGCGGAGGCGGCGCCGAACACCAGGTATCCGGCGAGCACCAGGCGTTTTCGCCCGTAGCGGTCGCCGAGCGTGCCGAAGGTCAGCAGCAGCGGCGCGACCACCAGGGAGTAGACGTCGATGATCCACAGCAGCTGCACCGAGCTCGGTTCCAGCGCGGCGGTCAACGCCGGGACCGCGATGTGCAGGACGGTGGCGTCCACCGCGATCAGCAGAAGGCTGAAGCAGAGGAGTATCAGGACCGACCAGCGGCCGGCCCCGCGCGTCCGCGGATCGTTTCCGTCTCGCGTGACCCCGGCCACGGCCCCCATGGTGATCATGGGCCGCTCAGGGGTTGCCGGCCTGGACGAACATGCGTCGCAGCTTAGGCGAAGTCGGGCACCGGATGAGACCGCATCGGACGATCGGTTCACGTCGGTATGCGCATGGCCCGAGGACGCGCGCGACCTCTCTAGAGAGATACAGGCATATATCCGCCATCTAGGCAAACAGTGATCCCGCACGGACCATGGCGATCGTGGGGAGTCGGTGCAAGATCCATGAGCCGTCGTGGTGAGCGGTCCCTGCGGGCAGGACTCCGCTCAGGTCCCGTCCCCGCTGGACCCTGACAATCCGCGCGAATGGTGCGCCCTGGCCGCCGCCTGCCTGAGCCGTGACCAGCCGGAAGCCGCACTGGACGCCGCGCGCCAGGCGGTGGAGCGCGACCCCCTGGCCGAATCCGGGGCCGACTGGGGGTATCGCCTCGCCAGCCTCGCCTTCGAACGGCTCGGCCGCGACGCGGAGGCAGTGGCCGCCGCCGAGGAGGCCGTACGGCTGGCGCCCGGATCCTGGGCCGCGCGACTGCGCCTGGGCGCGGCCCTGCGCCGGGTGCCGGGACGCTGGCGGGAGTCGTGGGTCCAGGCGGCCAGGGCCGTCCGCTACGCGCCCGAGGAGCCCGACCCGCACGTCCTCCTCGGCGACCTCGCGCTGCTGCGCGGTGAGCACCGCCGCGCCGGGACCGCCTACCGCGACGCGCTGCGCCGCCTGGACGGCCACCCCGGCGCCAGGATCAACCTCGGCCTGGCCTTCCTGCGCTGGGAGCGCCCTCGGGGCCATCACGATCCCGCCTGGCCGGTCGACCCCCGCGAGACCGGCCGGGCCCGGCGGGCCATGGAGGTGTGGTCGCGGCAGGTCCGCGTCCTGCTGGCCGTATCGCTCGCCGCGGTCGCCGTGGTGGCCTTCGGCCCCGGCCTGGTCACCGAGGCCAGGTTCGGCGGCGCGGTGGTGCCGGCCGCCGTTCTGGCGATCACGCTCAGACAGGCCCACAGGGTCAGGCTCTGGCCCTACATCCCCGGCATGCTCGCCCGTGACCCATGGCTCGGCGTGTCCGTCTCGATCACCCTGATCGCCGTCGCCGCCTATGTGGCGGCGATCGCCATCCTTCCCCGGACGGCTCCCTCCCTCCTCTTCGGCCCGGTGACGGAGCCGGCGGACGGTGGGTGGGCGGCCCTCGCCGCGCTGGTCCTCCTCAACGGCGTGGCCGTGATCGTCCTGCGCGCGCTGATCGAGGCGTGGCGGGGCCGGCCGGTCAGGGCGCTGGCCGAGTTCGCCGCGGTCCACGAGGACCGTACGGCCCGGCGGGACATCGACGTGACCCTCTGGCTGGTGGCGGGCCGCGCGTGGTCGGTGCTGGCCGTGGTCGCGGGGGCCGCCCTGTTCCTGGACGAGCCGGGGTGGGCCTTCGCCGCACCGGTGGTCCCGCTCGCGCTCGGCTGGGCGCACGCCAGGGGAGGGCTGGCCCCCTGCCTCCGCCAGGTGCTCCTCACGGACCGGCTGCTCAAGGTGGCGCTGGCCCTGCTGGTGGCCGCGTCCCTGGCTCTTGGCGTGGCGGCGGCCGGGCCGGCGCTGGGGCTTCCCGGGATGGTGGGCGCCTGGTCCCTGCGGGCCGGGATCGGGATGCTGGCCGCGCTGGTGGCGGTGTCCGCCACGCGGTCGGCGCGGGCCTGGTGGCGTGGCGTGCCGGGGCCCTGGCGGGCCTCCCTGATCATGTGCGAGAGCTGTGGCCCCCGGCTGCCGGGTGACGCCGGTCCTCCGGTGGGGCTCAGCGGGGAGGTGCGCCGGGCCTTCACCTATGCCCGCGGGGTGGTGCTCGCCTGCACCGACCCGACCGGGCCGCGCGCGCTGGCCGTCGGCTCGGTCAGCTCGGTCGGCCCGGGCGGCGAGCTCCGCCTGATCGCCGCCGACGACGTGTGGAGGGCGGCCGAACACGACCCGAGGGTGGCGGTGTTCGTGGCCGACCCGCTGGACCGCCGGTTCTGGGTCGAGGTGCGCGGCATCGCGATCGGCGACACCGAGGCCGCCGTGCTCCGGATCACCCCCAAACACGTCATGGTCGGCGAGTATCCCGGCCGCCACCAGGGCCGCCTCCGCCCCGGATGAGCGGCCGGGGGAGGGGAGGACGCGTCCGGTCCCGGCCCGTCGCCGGAGCGCCGGACCGGACGGCCCGGAGGGGCGCGGGGGCGCGGCGGAGGGAGGGGGTGTTTCCCATGGCGGGACACGTGACCGGAATTTGACGCCCGGATCGTAGAGTTCATCCGCCCTCATCCCTTTATATGATCGTGTCGTGCGGTGGCGTGGCGCGTTGCTCAGGCATGCGCAAACCTCCTCCCGGTGCGGTATAACCGGGGTCGGACCGGGGAGGCGTGATGCGGGAACCCGACAGGGCCCGGCCGGCGGGGCGCGCGGCGGCACGGGATGTGTTCGAACAGATCAGGCTGGGTTACTTCCGGCTTTCGCCGTTCCTGCGCAGGCTGATCTACGCCGCGCTGCTCATCGGGGCGGTCGGGCTGGCGCTGGGCATGGGCTGGTCGCCGCTCAACGCGTTTTTCGTCACGCTCACCCTGCTCGCTTTCGCCGCGCTGACGCTGCGCTTCCCCCGGGCCGCCGCCACCCTCGTCGTGGTGGCCGCCTGGGTGCTGCTCCTGCCGGTCTTCCAGAGCCTGTACGGCACGCAGTCGCCCTCCTCGGCGGCGTTGACGTTCCTGGCCGTCCCGGTGGCGGGGCTCGCGCACCTCATCCGCTGGGTCCCTCCGTGGCTGACCACGCTCATGGCCCTGGTCCCGGCCGCGGTGGTGGCCCTCGCACTCGCCTCGGTGTCGCCGGGCGCCGCCCTGTGGGCCGCGTACGGCGTGGCCGCCGCGGTGCTGGTCTACCGCTTCGTCCAGGCCCGCCAGGCCAGGGCCACGCTGGCGGGGACCGAGCAGCCGGCCCGGCTCCGGGTCCGCGAGGGCGGGCAGCCGGTCTCCGCGTCCGGCGAGCAGGCCGCGCCGCCGCCGATCTCGGTGGAGGAGGCCCTCGGCGAGCTCGACAGCATGATCGGCCTGGCTCCGGTGAAGGAGCAGGTGCGCTCCATCGCCGCCTCGATCGAGGCGTCCCGGCTCCGCAAGGAGGCCGGATACTCCACCGAGCCGCCGATGCGCCACTTCGTGTTCGTCGGCCCCCCGGGCACCGGCAAGACCAGCGTGGCCAGGACCGTGGCGAAGATCTTCTACGCGTTCGGCCTGCTGGAGACCCCCTACGTGGTGGAGGCCCAACGTGCCGACCTCGTCGGGGAGTTTCTCGGCGCCACCGCGATCAAGACCAACGAGCTGGTGGACCGGGCGCTGGGCGGGGTGCTGTTCGTCGACGAGGCATACAGCCTGATCAACTCAGGCGACGGCCAGCCCGACCGCTTCGGCGCCGAGGCCGTGCAGACGCTGCTCAAGCGGGCCGAGGACGACCGCGACCGCCTGGTCGTCATCCTGGCCGGCTACGAGAAGGAGATGACCTCCTTCCTGTCCTCCAACCCCGGCCTGTCCAGCCGGTTCGCCAGCCGGGTCCGCTTCCCCAGCTACGCGCCGGAGGAGCTGCTCCAGATCACCGAGCTGCTGCAGCGGCGGCGCGGCGACCGGATGGCCCGGGACGCCGGGCCCGCGCTGCTCGCCCGCTTCGAAGACGTGCACCGGCGCACGATCGTCGACGAGCTGGGCAACGCCCGGTTCGTGCGCAGCCTGGTGGAGGCCGCGGCCCAGGCCCGGGACGTGCGGGTGGTGGGCGCGGGCGGCTCGCCCACCACCGAGGATCTGGTGACCACCTCCGCGCACGACGTCGCCAAGGCCTTCGACGAGCTCACCGCCCGCTTCCGGGGCTACCAGGCCACGCCCAGCCTGGAGGAGGCGCTCGCCGACCTGGACCGGATGGCCGGTCTGGAGCCGGTCAAGAGGCAGGTGCACGCGATCACCGCGCAGCTCAGGGTGGCCAGGATGCGCCAGGAGCGAGGACTGCCGACCCCGGCGCAGATGCGGCACTTCGTCTTCGCCGGGCCGCCGGGCACCGGAAAGACCACGGTGGCCCGCATCCTGGGCCGCATCTTCGCCGCGCTGGGGCTGCTCGCCCAGCCCGACGTGGTGGAGGCCCAGCGCGCCGATCTGGTCGGCCAGCATCTCGGCGCCACCGCGATCAAGACCAACGAGCTGGTGGACCGGGCGCTGGGCGGGGTGCTGTTCGTCGACGAGGCATACAGCCTGATCAACACCGGCTACGCCGGGGGTGACGCCTTCGGCGCCGAGGCCGTGCAGACGCTGCTCAAGCGGGCCGAGGACGACCGCGACCGCCTGGTCGTCATCCTGGCCGGCTACGAGCGCGAGATGGACGGATTCCTGGCCACCAACCCCGGCCTGGCCAGCAGGTTCAGCCAGCGCGTGCAGTTCCCCTCCTACCAGCCGGGCGAGCTCGCCGAGATCGCCGAGCTGCTCGCCGAACGGTCGGGTGACCGGTTCGACGAGGCCGCCCGCCGGGACCTGGCCGAGGTCTTCACCTGGGTCTGCGACGAGGGCCTGATCGACGGCCTCGGCAACGGCCGGTTCGCCCGCTCGCTGTTCGAGCGGGCCGCGATGCGCCGCGACGTGCGTCTGGCCGCCCTGGGCGGCGGCACCGCCAGCGCCGCCGACCTGACCACGATCACCAGCGCCGACCTGCGCGCCGCCGTGGACGAGCTCGCCGGACGGTGACCCGCGGGCCGTCGTCGGACGGCTCCGCCGGACGGCGCCCCGGGAGCGGCCGTCGGACGGCTCCGCCGGACGGTGATGCCCCGCGAGCCGTCATGGACCGGCCGGTCGCGCGGTGACCTGCGGGCCGTCGTCGGACGGCTCCGCCGTGCGGCGTCCGCGCGCTCATGACGCGCGGGTGGCGAACACCGCCCTTGACTGAGATCGCACCCCCGATTGAGAACTCTCTGTAGTTGAGTGGAGGCAACATGTAGCAGGATGGCCACCGACAGCAGGGACCGCGGAAGGGGAGGCGATGGCGGGATTCCTTCTGCGCCGGCTGCTCAACTACCTGGTGCTGATCGTCGTGGCCACGAGCCTGGCCTACATGCTGGCGGCCGGCGCGCTCGATCCCCGGTCCAACTACGAGGGCCGCAACCCGCCGATTCCGCAGGCGGTCATCGACGCGCGCCTCACCGAGCTCAACCTGAACGACAGGACACCGCTGTTCGACCGCTATCTGACCTGGGCGGGCGGCGTCGTCCACGGAGACTTCGGCAAGACGGTGGCCGGCGGCTCGGTCGGCGAGGACCTGGGGCGGCGGGCCGGTGTCACCCTGCGCCTGATCACCATAGGGCTGATCCTGGGCAGCGTCGCCGGCGTGTTCGTCGGCGCCTACGCGGCGGTCAAGCAGTACGGCGTGTTCGACCGGTTGTCGACCGGCGCCTCCTTCGTCGTCCTCGCGGTCCCCACGGTCGTGCTGGCCAACATCCTGATCATCGCCGGGGTCTGGTTCAACGGGCTGGTCGGCGCGCAGGTCTTCCTGGTCAGCGGCGAGGCCACCCCCGGGCTGCAGGGAGGCTTCGCCACCCAGGCGGTGGACCGGCTCCAGCACCTGATCCTGCCCACCCTGTCACTCTCGCTGGGGCTGATCGCCGTCTACAGCCGCTACCAGCGCAACATGATGCTCGACGTGCTCGGCGCCGACTTCATCCGTACGGCCATGGCCAAGGGGTTGCGCCGCCGTACCGCGCTGATCAGGCACGCGTTGCGCACCGCGCTGATCCCGGCGGTCACCTATTTCGCCTTCACCTTCGGCTCGCTGCTGGTCGGCACCACCTTCACCGAGAAGATCTTCGGCTGGCACGGCATGGGCGAGCAGCTCGTCAACTCCATCTCCACCAACGACGTCAACACCGTCGCCGCGATCAGCTGCTTCGCGGCCTTCGCGGTCCTGGCGGCCTCCCTGGCCTCCGACGTCCTCCATGCCGTCCTCGATCCCCGGGTCCGGGTGGGGTGAGCGAGAAGATGACCATCTCCGACGAGGAGCTCGCCGAGCAGAGGGCGGGCATCGACAGGATCAAGGCGCCTTCACGGCTCCGGGTGGTGGCCGGCCGCTTCTCGCGCTCGGTCCAGGGCCGGATCGGGTTCGCGCTGCTGGCCCTGATGTTCCTGCTGGCCTTCGCCGGTCCCCACCTCGGCAGGTGGACCTACACCGACAAGGACTTCATGGCCTTCCTGCAGCCGCCCTCCGCCGAACACTGGTGGGGCACCCTGCAGACCGGCGCGGACGTCTACGCGGTCACGCTGCGCGGCATGCAGAAGTCGCTGATCGTGGGCCTGCTCGCGGCGGTGATCGGCACCACGCTGGCGGCCGTGGTGGGCGCCTTCGCCGGATACTTCATGGGCTGGGCCGACAGGTCGCTGACCTGGATCACCGACCTGATGCTGGTGCTCCCGGCATTCCTGATCCTGGCGATCATGTCGCCGCTCTTCGCCGAGGGCCAGTGGCCGCTGTTCGTGCTCGTCCTGGCGCTGTTCCTCTGGATGGTCACCTCGAAGATCGTCCGGAGCATGACCATCTCGCTGAAGGAGCGCGAGTTCATCCAGGCCGCCAGGTTCATGGGCGTGTCGCCGGTGAGGATCATCTTCCGGCACGTCATCCCGAACATGTCCTCGCTGCTGGCCGTGGACGCCACACTGAACGTCAGCGCCGCGATCCTCACCGAGACCTCCCTGTCCTACTTCGGCTTCGGCATCCAGCCGCCCGACGTCTCGCTGGGCAGCCTCATCGCCGACGGCGCCAAGACGGCCGTCTACGCCCCGTGGACGTTCTGGTTCTGCGCCGGCCTGCTGATCGTCACCGTGCTCGCGGTGAACCTCGTCGGTGACTCCCTGCGCGACGCCTTCGACCCCACCGCGAAGAGAGCGGGACAATGAGAGAGTGTGACGAACGCCAGGCGGGCACGGGAGCCCGGCCAGGCGCGAGCGGCCGGGCAGACCTGGCCGACCCGGTCCTCGAGGTGACCGACCTCGATGTCACCTTCGGGTCCGGCCCTGAGGCGGTGCGCGCCGTCCGGGGGGTGAGCTACGCGCTCCGTCCGGGCGAGGTGCTCGGCATCGTCGGCGAGTCGGGGTCCGGCAAGTCGGTCACCTCGCTGGCGGTGATGGGCCTGCTCCCCCCGCACGCCCGCGTCACCGGCTCGGTCCGGCTGCGGGGCCAGGAGATCCTCGGGGCGACGGAGAAGACGCTCACCGCGTTCCGGGGCAAGACGATCTCGATGGTCTTCCAGGACCCGCTCTCCGCGCTCACCCCGGTCTACCGGGTGGGCGACCAGATCGCCGAGGCCGTGCGGATCCACCAGAAGGTCACCGGACAGCAGGCCGCGAGGCGGGCCGTCGAGCTGCTCGACCTGGTCGGCATCCCCAACGCCGCACAGCGCGCCAAGGCGTTCCCGCACGAGTTCTCCGGCGGTATGCGCCAGCGCGCGGTGATCGCGATGGCGATCGCCAACGACCCCGACGTGATCCTCTGCGACGAGCCGACCACCGCGCTCGACGTCACCATCCAGGCCCAGGTGCTGGAGGTGCTGAAGAGGGCGCAGCGGGAGACCGGCGCGGCGATCGTCCTGATCACCCACGACCTGGGAGTGGTGGCCGGGTCCGTCGACCGGGTCCTGGTCATGTACGCCGGGCGGCCCGTCGAGGTCGGCTCGGTGGACGACGTCTACTACCGGGTGCGCATGCCGTACACCATGGGCCTGCTCGCCTCCATCCCGCGACTGGACCGGGGCGGCGGGCAACCGCTCGTCCCGATCGAGGGGAACCCGCCGTCGCCGTCGGCGCTGCCACCCGGCTGCCCCTTCGAACCTCGCTGCCCGATAGCCGTCCCGGCCTGCGCCGAGGCGGAGCCGGCGCTGGAGCCGGTGGGCTCGCCCGGACATCTGGCCGCGTGCGTCCGCGCGGGCGAGATCGAGGCCGAGGGCTGGTCGCCCGCCCAGGTCTACCACGCCGGGACCGGCGGCCCGGACGAGCGCGGACCGGGGACGCCCCCGGTCCACCTGCGGCCGGTACGGCTGCCGCGCGACGAACGCGACGTGGTCCTGGAGGTGAAGGACCTGACCAAGCACCACCCCCTGATGAAGGGGGCGATCTTCAGGCGGCGGATCGGCACCGTCCACGCGGTGGACGGCATCAGCTTCGACATCCGCAGGATGGAGACGCTCGGCCTGGTCGGCGAGTCGGGCTGCGGCAAGACGACCACGCTGATGGAGATCCTGGAGCTGACCAGGCCGCAGCACGGCACGATCGCGGTGCTGGGACACGACACGGCCGGGCTGAACGCCCGCGAGCGGATGGCGATCCGCCGGGACATGCAGGTCGTCTTCCAGGACCCGCTCGCCTCGCTGGACCCGAGGATGACCGTCTACGACATCGTCGCCGAGCCGCTGCGCACGCACGGGATCCGGGACCCGGGACCGAGGATCAGGGAGCTGATCCGCCTGGTCGGCCTGGACGCCGCCCATGCCGCCCGCTACCCGCAGGACTTCTCCGGCGGCCAGCGCCAGCGCATCGGCATCGCCCGGGCGCTCGCGCTGGAGCCCCGGCTGCTCGTGCTGGACGAGCCGGTCTCGGCGCTCGACGTGTCCATCCAGGCAGGCGTGATCAACCTGCTGGAGGACCTCAAGAACCGGCTGGGCCTGTCCTACCTGTTCGTGGCGCACGATCTGGCCGTGGTCCGGCACATCGCCGACCGGGTCGCGGTCATGTATCTCGGCAAGATCGCTGAGATCGGCCAGGTCGGCCAGGTCTACGACGCCCCGATGCACCCCTACACCCAGGCGCTGCTGTCGGCGATCCCGCTGCCCGACCCCGGAAAGGAACGTTCCAGGAGACGCATCCTGCTCGAAGGCGACCTGCCCAGCCCGGCCAGCCCCCCCTCCGGCTGCCGCTTCCGCACCCGCTGTCCCAAGTTCAAGACCCTCGACGAGACCGACCAGGCGCGGTGCGTCAACGAGGAGCCCCGGGTCCGCCGGCTCGGGGAGGACCACGGCGTCTCATGTCACTTCGCCGAGAAGCTCGACGTCGTATAACCCAGGAGGAACCGTGAGATCAATCCGGCGCGTGGGCGCGTTCGCCGTCGCCCTGAGCGTGGCCGGCTCGTTGGCACTGGCCGGCTGCGGCAGCCAGGGCGGGAGCGGCGGAGGCAGCCGGAGCGGCACGGGAGATGAGTCGTCGACCGGTTCCGCCTCGGCGGTCAAGGCCTACGACATCAACCCGGTCCCCCGGGACAGGGTCCGGGACGGAGGTCTGCTCCGCTGGGGGCTCAACGAGTATCCGACCAACTGGAACCTCAACCACGTCGACGGCAACCTGGCGATGGTCAAGAAGGTCATCGACGCGCTCATGCCCTCCGCCTTCCGCTCCAACGAGAAGGGGGAGATCTCAGCGAACACCGACTACCTGACGGAAGGGGAGATCACGGCCCGCAAGCCCAAGCAGGTCGTCAGGCTCACGCTCAACCGGAGCGCCCGATGGTCCGACGGCAAGCCGATCACCTGGGAGGACTACAAGGCCCAGTGGCAGGCGATGAACGGCAAGAACGGCGACTACCGCGTCGCGGGCACCACCGGCTACCAGGACATCGAGAGCGTGGCGAAGGGCAAGGACGACCACGAGGTCGTCGTCACCTTCGCCAAGCCCTTCGGCGACTGGCAGTCGCTGTTCGGGCCGCTCTATCCCAAGAGGACCAACGCCACCCCCGACGGGTTCAACAACGGATGGCTGAACAAGATCCCGGTGACCGCGGGCCCGTTCAAGTTCGTCTCGTTCGACCAGACGGCCAAGACCGTCACCATCGTCAGGGACGACGCCTGGTGGGGGGACAGGGCCAAGCTGGACCAGATCATCTACCGGGCGCTGGAGAGCGACGCGCTGGTCGGCGCTTTCAGCAACGGCGAGCTCGACACCTTCGACGTCGGCCCGTCCGCGCCCGACTACGCGCGGGCCAAGAGCACCCAGGGCGCCATCGTGCGGCAGGCGGCCGGCCCCGACTTCCGGCACATCACGATGAACGGCGAGAGCGCCATGCTCTCCGACGTCAACGTCCGCCGGGCCGTCGCGATGGCCATCGACCGCCAGGCCATCGCCCAGTCCGACCTACAGGGCCTGGACTGGCCGATCGTCCTGCTGAACAACCACTTCTTCATGAACACCCAGGGGGGCTACCAGGACAACGCGGGCGAGGTCGGCGTCTACAACGTCGAAAGGGCCAAGCAGCTGCTGGACGCCGCCGGCTGGCGGCTGGAGGGCCAGACCCGCAAGAAGGACGGCAGGGAGCTGGCCCTGCGTTTCGTGATGCCCTCCGGCCTGCAGCTCACCAAGTCCGAGGCCGAGATCACTCAGAGCATGCTGGCCCAGGTCGGCGTCAAGGTCACCCTCCACGCGGTGCCCAGCGACGACTACTTCACCAGATACGTCATCCCCGGCAACTACGACATCACCGCCTTCGCCTACGTCGGCACGCCCTTCCCCGTCTCCAGCGGTTACGGCCAGTACGCCAATGCCACCAAGGACTCCAAGGGCCGGCTGCAGTGGAACGCCAACCTCGGCCGCATCGGCTCCCCGCAGATCGACGCCGCCATGGACAAGGCGACCGCCGACCTCGACGGCGCCCAGGCCATCGCCGACACCAACGCGGCGGACAAACTGATCTGGGAGGCGGTCAACGTGGTGACCCTCTACCAGCGCCCGCAGAACGTCGCGGTCAAGAACACCCTCGCCAACTACGGCGCCCGCGGCTTCTACGACCTGAGGTACCAGGACATCGGCTTCACGGGCTGACGCCCTCGACGCCCGGGGAGGGCACGTCCTCTGTCGGAGCGGTGGTGTAGGAGATAGTCCATGACGATCTCACTGACCTGGCCCCAGGTGCTCGCATGGCGGTTGAAGCGCCAGTTCGTCGATCCGGTGACCGGCCCTGACGCGGTGTCGGTCGTCCGGCGGCTCACCGGGGTCCAGGCCCAGGTGGCCTCCTCGGCGGAGCTGGCGGTGGCCGTACGGCAGGCGGACCCGCGCCCCGGCGAGATCGACGGGGCCCTGTGGCGGGAGCGCACCCTGGTCAAGACCTGGACGGCGCGCGGCACCCTGCACCTGGTCCCCGCCGATGAGCTGCCCTCCTACACCGCGGTCCTGGGCGCGTTCCGAAACTGGGACAAGGGGTCCTGGCAGCGCGGTCATGGCGTCACCGCCGCCGAGGTCGCCGCCATCCTCGACGCGGTGCCCAAGGCGCTCGACGGCCGCACCCTCACCCGGGAGGAGCTGGTGGAGGGGGTCATCGAGGTCACCGGCGACGCCCATCTGCGGGAGGCGCTCACCTCCGGCTGGGGCGCCCTGCTCAAGCCGCTGAGCTTCCTCGGCGAGCTCTGCTACGGCCCGCCGCGCGACGGCCGCGTGACCTTCGTCAGCCCCCGCGACTGGGTGCCCGGCTGGCCGGCCGAGCCGCTGTCGGCGGAGGAGGGCGGCATGCGCCTGGTCCGGTCCTTCCTCGGCGCCCATGGTCCCGGCACGCCGGAGACCTTCGACGCCTGGCTCTACCGGGGCGCCGCCCGCAAGGCGATCCTGCGCGGCTGGTTCCGCGACCTCGCCCCCGAGCTGGCGGAGGTCGAGGTGGAGGGCCGGCCGATGGTCCTGCTCGCCGAGCACCTCGACGACCTGGCCGCGACCACGCCCTCCACCGGGGTCCATCTGCTGCCCGGCTTCGACCAGTACATCCTCGCCGCCCCCCGCGACCTCGAACCGCTCCTGCCCAAGGAGGCCAGGCCCAGGGTGAGCCGGGCCGCCGGCTGGATCTCCCCCGTCGTGGTCCACCGGGGCAGGGTGGCCGGGGTCTGGGAGGCGAAGAACGGCGAGCTCGCCTTCGACCTCCTGGAAGACGTCCCCGCCGACGCCCTGGCCGCCGAGGCCCGGCGGGTCGCCGCGCTCCTGCCCTAGAGCGACGCCTCGGACCCCGGGCCGAGGCGGAAGCGGACCCGGTCCCCGGGGCGGAGCTGCGCGGCTCCGGCGAGGTCCGCCGAGACGAGGACGGCGATGACCGGGTAGCCGCCCGTCGGCGGATGGTCGGCGAGGAACACGATCGGCAGGCCGTCCGGCGGCACCTGGAGAGCTCCGGCGACCATGCCCTCGCTGGGCAGCTCCCCGTCGCGGGCGCGTTCCAGGCGGGCGCCGTCCAGCCGCACGCCGACCCGGTTGCTGTCCTGACTCACCTGGTACGGCCCGGCGCACAGGGCCGCCAGCGCGCCGGGGACGAACCAGTCGTCACGGGGGCCCGGCAGGATCCGCAGCACCTCCGGCGCAGGCGCGGTGGGCGGCGCCGCGTCCACGGTGATGGGGGACAGCGCGCCGGTCGGCCCGACGGGCAGGACGGTGCCGGGACGGAGCGGGGGAGGGCCGAGGCCGGAGAGGGAGTCGGTCGAGCGGCTCCCCATGACGAGGGGCGTGTCGACACCGCCCCGGACCGCGACATAGGTCCGCAGGCCGGCCGGCGGCGTCCCGACCCGGAGCTCGCCTCCCGCCGGGACCCAGACGGGCGCGTACGGTCCCACGGCCCTGACCCGAGAGCCCGGACCGCCC
The DNA here is from genome assembly GCF_900113865.1 of Streptosporangium canum. Lineage (GTDB taxonomy): Bacteria > Actinomycetota > Actinomycetes > Streptosporangiales > Streptosporangiaceae > Streptosporangium > Streptosporangium canum. The sequence goes on from NZ_FOQY01000029.1 coordinate 42,045, forward strand.
GGGGGCCCGGCGGTCCGGAGCTCGACGGGGCAGGGGGCTCCGGTGACGGCGGCCCAGGCTCCGGAGGTGAACCGCAGGCAGGCCCCGCCGAAGGTCAGCTCGATTCCGGCGGCACCCTCCGGGTTGCCGACCAGGCGGTTGGCCAGCCGCAGGCTCGGCGCGTCGGCGGCACCGGACCGGGGGACGCCGAGATGGCCGTAGCCGGGCCGGCCGAGATCCTGCACGGTGGCGTACGGCCCCGGCACGAGCACCTCGATCACGGGACGGCCCGGGGAGGAGGACAGGTCATCCCGCGACCGCCCGGAAACGCACCCGCGTGCCCGGCGTCAGGACGGCGGGCGGGTCGGCGGTCACGTCCCACACCGCCATGAGGGAGTGCCCGAGCAGCCGCCAGCCTCCCGGCGAGGCTGAGGGATAGACCGCCGAGTAGGGGCCGGCGATCGCCACCGCGCCGGCGGGCACCGCGGTCCGGGGGGTGGGCAGCCGGGGCACGTGCAGCGCCGGGTCCAGCCCGGTGAGGTAGGCGAACCCCGGCGCGAAGCCGAGCCATCCCACCACGAGCTCCCGCCGGGTGTGCCGCTCGACCACCTCCTCGGCGGACAGCCCGCTCAGGGCGGCCACGTCGTCGAGGTCGGCGCCGTCGTAGACCACCGGGACCGTCACGGACCTTTCGGCCATGGAGGCGCCGGCGCCCAGGTCGCGTGCCGTACCCAGCAGGTGGGAGAGCAGGGAGCGGAGCCCGGAGAGGTCGGCGCCCGGCGCGGTGACCAGGACGGTCTCCGGGCCGGGCACGATCTCGACCACCCCGGCCGGGCGGTCGGCCCGCAGGAGGGCGTCCAGCCGGTGGGAGATCTCCAGCGACCCGGTCTCCACCAGCAGCGAGTCTTCTCCGGCCCGGCGGATCCCGGACGTCAAGTGAAGGCCTTCAGGGTCACCCCGGCGGCGACCAGGCCGTCGCGGACGGCCCGCGCCAGCAGTACGGCGTCCGGGGTGTCGCCGTGCACGCAGATCGAGCGCGCGTCCACCGGGACCTGGGAACCGTCCACCGCGGTCACCGTGCGGGCGGTCGCCATGCGCACGGCCCGGGCCGCGACCGCGGCGGGGTCGTGCAGCACCGCGCCGGGGGAGCGGCGGGGGAGCAGGGTTCCGGCCGGGGTGTAGGCGCGGTCGGCGAAAGCCTCCGTGACGGTGGCGACGCCTTCCCGGGCGGCGATCTCGTGGACGGCCGAACCGGGCAGGGTGAGCAGCGGCAGGTCGCGGTCGTAGTCGGCCACGGCCTCCACGACCGCGTCGGCCTGCTCGGGGTCGCGGCAGATCCGGTTGTAGAGCGCGCCGTGCGGCTTGACGTAGGAGACCCGGCCGCCCATCGCCCTGGCGATCCCGTCCACCGCCGCGAGCTGGTAGAGCACCTCGGCGCAGAGCTCCTCCGGATCCACCTCCATCTCGCGCCGCCCGAATCCGGCCAGGTCCCGGTAGGACACCTGGGCGCCGATCATCACCCCCCGGTCCACCGCGGCCGCGCAGGTGCGGCGGATGGTCAGCGGGTCGCCCGCGTGGAACCCACAGGCGATGTTCGCGCTGGTCACCACGTCGAGCAGGGCCATGTCGTCGCCCAGCCGCCAGATGCCGAAGCCCTCACCGAGGTCGGCGTTGAGGTCGATCACCATGGCTCACCTACACCGGAGGCTCGTCGGGAATGTCAGCGATGTCGTCGAGGGCGATGGCCAGCTCCTCGGGGTCGTCGCCGATCCGCTCGGCGATCTCGATCAGCACGTGCAGCACGTCGTGCCGGTCGTGGCCGAGATCCAGCAGCCGCTGGGCGGCCTCCCAGAGCTGCGGAGGATCGCCCTCCCAGAGCCGGCCGGCGATCTCCTCATGCCACGCGAGGTGCTCGTCGTAGTCCGGCCGGTTGAGCTCGCCCCCGTGGTCGATGCCCAGCAGCACCCGCCGGTCGGTCTCGTCGGCCGGGTTCAGCAGGTCGAGCTTGACCTCGCCGTGCGTGCCCTGCAGGAACGGGAACGCGAACACCCGCCGGGCCAGCGCCGACAGGTCGCCGTCCGGCAGCAGCCGGTCCAGCAGGTCGTGGTCGAGGCCGAAGGTCGTCGGGTCGCGGTAGGTCTCGGCGAACCTGGCCGTCGTCTCCCAGATCCCGTCGAGCGTGGCGCGCAGGCCCTCGTCCGCCAGCCCGGTCCGGCGCGCGGCGAAGCGCGCCCAGGCCCCCAGCACGTACGGCACGGCCTCCTGCTCGGCCGGGCTGAGCAGGACCTTGCGCGGCAGCCAGTCGAGCAGGAACGTCTCACACTTGGTCGGGCTCACCCGTAGCGGGCGGCCGAAATCCTGGTCGCAGCCGTAGTCGATGATGTGGTCGGCGCAGCGCGAGGCCGCCGAGGGGTCCGACAGGTGTTCGGCCGCGTCCGAGGAGAGGAACTCGGCGGCCAGCATCGCCCGCCGGTCACGGCTGTAGGGGGCCTCGCTGTGCAGCGGCGCCGGGCGCTTGCGGCCGGGCGGCAGCGCCTTGATCCGGGACCGGGCGAAGGCGTGGTAGGCGCTGTAGCTGTCGCTGACCGGCGCGGTCCTCCTGCGGTGGCCGTACTCCACGGTGGCCTTCATGGCGGATTCGAGCAGCGCTCTGGCCTGCTGCGGCTCGATCTCCTCGAACCTGAGCATCGGGTTGGCCTCGGCCTCGGCCGCGGCCTGCTCCAGGAGCTTCTCCACGTGTGAGGAGACCCAGGCGTCGCGGGCGATCCCCCGCATGTTGTAGTCGACGACCACGACCAGCGCGTGCCGGTCCTCGCCGCTGTCGGCGCCCCGGTAGGCGAAGGTGCACACCACGGTGTCCTGGTCGCCGTAGGCGTCGCGGGAGACGAAGCACCCGGTCGGCTTGACCGCGCCCAGCCGGTCGGCCCAGCGGGGCCTGGCCACGTCGCGCTCGATGAGCGCCAGCGCCGCGCCCTCGGCCTTGGCCGCCTGGCGGGCCGTGCCGAGATAGGCCAGGGCGATCAGCAGGGTCAGCGCGGCCGGAGACCCCGCCTTGGCCGCGTAGTCGACCAGCCCCTCGCCGAGGACCTGCTCGGCGTCCCCGCGCCGCAGGCGCCGCCCCCACCAGGCTCCGACCATGTCGGAGACCATGAGTTCGGCGTCCAGCGGACTGCGTACGGCCAGCAGCTCGCGAGCAGCCAGCAACATCTCGGAGAACACCTCGTCCGGGGACTGGCTCTCTCGGGGATCTCGACGGTGTCGCCGGCTCAAGCAGCCTCCTCCGTCGGCCGGATGAGCCCAGTGCCGCCGCGCTGATTGGCTCGCTCGCTTCGCTCGCTCACGTCCCAACCTTCTCGCATTCCCGGGCCAAACGGAGCGTGGAACACGGCCCGGTGATCCCGATGTTACCGGGGACTTCGCGGTGGCGGCGCGGAGTTCACGAGGGCGAGCAGATGCTCGCGGGCGACACGTTCGATCACCTCGGGCGTCGCGTCGACCCTCAGATGCTCGGCGCAGGCCCGTACGTCGGCCACGCACCGTGCCACGGTGCCGAGCGGGACGGTGAGGAACTCGGCGGCCAGACGGGCGCTCACCGGGTCCTGGAACGTCGTTGTGCCGCCGGTGAAGCGGATCGCGAGAGCGGGCATGGGCGTCGCATTCCTCCGGGTTTCCGGGGGGCATCACCCCGGATGGACGGCGGGGACGTGCGTTCTCATTCCACAACTTATCCCGTGCGTGTCAACCCTTGGATGGGTGACATGCGAAGCTGACCCCAACCCTGACTCGATTTGTCGACCCGGGAGTAAACGAGTGTTCCCGAAGGGGCAGCCAAATCGCCAACGAGTCAGTAGCCTGATCTTGCTTAGGACGCTGAAGGAGACGAGGTGGGCAGTTGTCGGGACGGTCCGGCTTGATCCTGCTAGGGTCCTGGCCGCATACGTTCGAAGGCGTCGGCGATGATCACGCCGACGTTCCGGGAGGGCAGTGGGAGCGGCGTCAAGCCCAGGTCGGCGCAGGTCGGTGGGGGTGAGGACGCGAAGCAGTCGGAAGAGTCCGGAACCGGGCCGATCGCACCGCGGTGCGGCTGCCGCCGCGGCCCCCGGAGGGGGGCGGACGCGGTGGGGGACGGCACCACCATTCGGAATCGGCGCAATGCCGGTCGGGCGACGCCCATGCCGGGGAGCCGGCGCGTTAGCGTGGAGACCCCGGTCTTCGGACCCGGGAGGTTCGCGGGATGCGCTGACCGCATCATGGGCAGGGCTTCCGTCCGCACGCACCCATCGCCGATGATGTACTGCAGGATCCGGTCCCCCGGAGCTGCGCTACGCCAATTCGCAAGTTTGGAGATGTGCCTCGTGGGAGACCCTGGCACGCGACGGAGGTGCCGACCATGAGCGCCGAAACCTCCGTGCCCCGTCCCCGGGAGTCGGGTGTGGACATCTCAGACCCCGGCCTGTTGCAGGGCCTGTTGTCGCAGTCGCCGTTCGCCTTCGCGTTCTTCGACCCCGACGGCCGCTTCCAGCGGGTCGACGAGGTCTTCGCCGACGTGGTCGGTCTCCCCGTCGAGCGCCTGGTCGGCCGGGCCCCGGGCGAGCTGCTCTCCGCCGACCTCACCGCGCTGGTGGAGGGGTCGGTCCGCGGCGTCGTCGAAGGGACCGGGGCCGAGGCGGACCAGCGGATCCGGGTGCGCACCGCCGACGGGCAGACCCGTCACTGGTCGCTGACGTTCTCCCCGATCCACGACGACAAGAGCGAGCTCCGCGCGGTCTGCCTGGTCGGCGTGGACATCACCGAGAGCAGGCAGGTCGAGGAGGACCTGCGGCGCAGCGAGGAGCGCTACCGCTCGCTGGTCGAGGCCCAGTCCCAGCTCGTGTGGATCACCGCCCCGACCGGGGCCGTGGCGGAGGACGCGCCGCAGTGGCGCGCCATCACCGGCCAGGGCTTGGAGGAATACCTCGCCCACGGCTGGCTGGAGGCCGTCCATCCCGACGACCGGCCGCACGCGGAGGAGGCTTGGCGCGAGGCGCTGCGCGGCCGGACCATGTTCGAGTGGAACTACCGGGTCCGCACCCGGGCCAGCGGTTACCGCCACTTCGAGGTGCGCGCGGTCCCGATCATTCGCCACGGCCGGGTGGTCGAGTGGGTGGGCGCCAACACCGACGTCACCCCCCAGCGTGAGGCCGAGGAGATGCGCGGCCGGCTCACCGACCAGCTCGGCGCGGCCGCCCTGCGTACGGCGCGGCTGCAGGGCGCCACGGCGCAGCTCGCCGAGGCGCTCACCGTCGAGCAGGTCGTCCAGGTCATCATCGACGTGGGCCGTACGGCGCTGGCGGCCGACCGCTCGGCGGTGGCCCTGCTCGACGTCGAGCGGGCCGCGCTGAAGCTGGTCAACAGCGGCGGCATCCCCGATGTTCCCGGTGCGCCCGGCGAGGAGATCCCGCTGTCGCACTCCAGCGTGATGACCATGGCGGTCAACAGCCGCCGTCCGGTCTTCGCCGAATCGCCCGACAGCCTGCGCTCCCAGCTCGTGGACGCCGGGGGCGACGACGAGACCGTCACCGGTTTCATCGACCACAGCGACGAGCGGGCCTGGGTGGGCCTGCCGCTGCTGGCCGCGGGACGCGCGCTCGGCGCGCTGAGGTTCTCCTTCACCCGCCCGCAGAAGATCTCCCAGGAAGACGGCGTGTTCCTGGAGGCGCTCGCCGGGCAGTGCGCCCTGGCCGTGGAGCGCGCCACCCTGTTCGAGCGCGAGCACCGCACCGCCGAGACGCTCCAGCGCAGCCTCCTGCCCGATCGCCTGCCGGTGGTGCGCGGCCTGGTGCTGGCCCAGCGCTTCCGTTCGGGCAGCCGCCACGTGCAGGTCGGCGGAGACTGGTACGACGCGTTCGTGCTGCAGGACGGCCGGGTCGCCGCGGTGGTCGGCGACGTCATGGGCAAGGGCGTCAAGGCCGCGGCCGGCATGGGCCGCATCCGCAACGCCATGCGTGCCCTGGCGCTGACCAACCCGCCGCCCGCGGCGGTCCTCACCGGTCTGGACCGGGTCTTCGAGGCCACGGAGGAGGAAGAGCAGGTCACCACCCTCGCCTACATGGTCGTCGAACCCGGCACGGGAGAGGGCACGCTGGCCCTGGCCGGTCACCCGCCGCCCCTGCTGGTCTCACCGCAGGGCATGCCGCTGCTGTGCGACGGCGAGCCGGGCACCCCGCTCGGCTGGCCGACGAGCCGCAGGCAGTTCCGGTTCTGTGTCCCGCCGGGGCACACCGCTGTCCTTTATTCGGATGGTCTGGTGGAGAACCGGAAGCGTGGGCTGGATGCCGGACTTGCCGAACTTTGCTCTGTTGTGACCGAAGCGCCGCCTGAAGTCGTGGGAAGTCCGCATATGTTGCTGGATTTCCTTGTGGATCGGATGCTGTCGGGGTATGAGCAGGATGATGACGTCACGGTGCTGGCGATTCACGTTCCTCCGGCCACGAAGAGTGACTGAATGAAACAGTCATAACGGTTGCTTTCGGGTATCGGTGCCTCGCTTCCGTACGCACTACTCTCTTGGTCGGCCTAGGGTGGAGGGCAACCGCCAGGAGGCGGCCGTATGGATCACGGTGTCGTGCCACAATGCTGGACAGGTGCGTCGCGGTTCGCGGCCTCGTTCATCATGACAACTAGAGGTATCTGCCCCTAGTGGGCATCTGGGTCCATTCTCGTCACGCTTTCCTTCGAGAGGTGTTCGTGTCGCCTGCAAGTTCGACTCGCTCGAAGCCATCCGAGCTGAACGAGCCCGTCATTCAGCAGCTGATGGAGCGGGGGCGCTCGCAGGGGTTCCTCGAGTCCGAGGATGTCCGCAAGGCCGTCGAGGAAGCGGACATTCCGATGGCGCAGGTCGCTGGAATCCTGCGCAGCCTCAGCAAAGAGGGCATCACCGTACGACTGACTGCTGAGGACTCCGCGGCTCCCAAGAAGTCTCGGACTTCGACCAAGCGCCGTACCCCCGCCGCTCCCGCCACAGTCAAAAAGACCAAGACCGCCGCGGCGGCCAAGGAGCAGCCGGAGACCGTCACCGCGGTCGTCGGCGGCTCCGAGTCCGCGCCCGCGGCCAAGAAGCCGACGGCTCCCGCCAAGAAGGTCGCCCCGGCTGCCAAGAAGCCGATCCCCGGACCGCCGCCGAAGAAGGCCGGACCCGAGGGGCCCGCACTCGCGGCCAAGTCCGAGCCCAAGCCCAAGACGGCCGGCGGCGAGGACGACGAGGTCATCGAGCTCGAGGACGACGTCGAGATCGAGGACTTCGACCTCGAGGCGGAGGTCGAGACGGAAGTCGAGGTCGAAGTCGAGGCCGAGACCGAGACCGAAGAAGAGCCGAAGGTCGAGGCCGTCGAGCAGAACGAGGACGAGGTCCTCATTCTCTCCGACGACGACGACGACGCTCCCGTGCCGCAGGTCGCCGCCGCCGGCGCCACGGCCGACCCGGTCAAGGACTACCTCAAGCAGATCGGCAAGGTCCCCCTGCTCAACGCCGAGCAGGAGGTCGAGCTCGCCAAGCGCATCGAGGCGGGTCTGTTCGCCGAGGAGCAGCTCGGTACCGACGGGGACAAGCTTCCGGTGGACGTCCGCGCCGAACTCGAATGGATCGCCGAGGACGGTCGCCGGGCCAAGAACCACCTGCTGGAGGCCAACCTCCGTCTGGTGGTCTCGCTGGCCAAGCGCTACACCGGCCGCGGCATGCTCTTCCTGGACCTGATCCAGGAGGGCAACCTGGGCCTGATCCGTGCGGTCGAGAAGTTCGACTACACCAAGGGCTACAAGTTCTCCACCTACGCCACGTGGTGGATCCGGCAGGCGATCACCCGCGCCATGGCCGACCAGGCGCGGACCATCCGCATCCCGGTCCACATGGTCGAAGTGATCAACAAGCTCGCCCGGGTCCAGCGGCAGATGCTGCAGGACCTCGGCCGTGAGCCCACTCCCGAGGAGTTGGCCCGCGAGCTCGACATGACCCCTGAGAAGGTCGTCGAGGTCCAGAAGTACGGCCGTGAGCCGATCTCCCTGCACACCCCGCTGGGTGAGGAGGGCGACAGCGAGTTCGGTGACCTCATCGAGGACTCCGAGGCGATCGTCCCGGCCGACGCGGTCAGTTTCACGCTCCTGCAGGAGCAGCTCCACTCCGTTCTGGACACCTTGTCCGAGCGTGAGGCGGGCGTGGTCTCGATGCGTTTCGGTCTCACCGACGGTCAGCCGAAGACGCTGGACGAGATCGGCAAGGTCTACGGGGTGACGCGCGAGCGCATCCGGCAGATCGAGTCCAAGACCATGTCCAAGCTCCGCCACCCGTCCCGGTCCCAGGTCCTGCGCGACTACCTGGACTGAGGTCTCTTCCGGCGAGGGCCCGTGCCATCCGGCGCGGGCCCTGCGTCGTTGGAGGGGGAGAGGCCGGGCTCCCGGCCGGACGTGACGTCCGACGCTGTCCCGCGCCATGTCGCGACGCGGCCGGCGGGGGCCTGCCGGATGCCGCGACGTGGTCGCGGGTCACACCGTGACGGATGCCATGACGTGGTCGCGGGTCACACCGTGACGTCGAGGGTCCACGACCGCCTGCCCGCGGGGGGCCGGCCGAGGGTTACGGTGTGGCCGAGGCTGTCGAGGACCTTGACCAGCTCCTCCGGAGTCTGCGGGTCGCAGTCTCCCTCCAGCAGGGAACGGGCGATCACTCCCCGGGTGGCCTTGGCCATGTGGCTGACGACCTTGCCGTCCTTGAGCACCCGTACGGCCACGGCCCGGCCGCCGGGCTGCCAGGCCGTCGCGTAGGTGCTGGAGCGCATGTCCACCACCAGGCCGGGTTCGGCGTCGAGAACCGGGGTGACGGATCGGCGCCAGTAGGCGCCCAGCCCGCCCAGCGGCGGCAGCTTCACACCCATGGACAGGCGGTACGGCGGCACCCGGTCGCCGATCCGCAGCAGGCCCCAGAGGCCGGAGAAGATCACAAGGCTCTCCGCGGCGCGCCCGGCCGCCCCGGAAGACAGCGAGGCCAGGCCGAGGTGGTCGTAGAGCACCCCGGTGTAGAGCTCGGCGGCCGTCAGGGTGGGAGCCCCCCGCAGATCCCGGTTCTTGCCGATCTCGCCAAGCTGTCCCTGCGACAGTCCGAGCACGCTCTGCGCCCCGGATCTCGCGCAGAGCGCGACGAGCGCCTCCAGGACGACCTCCCGGGAGGTGTTCAGGGACGGGAAACTCAGCCGGGACAGCTCAAGAGCGGGGCCGTTGCCCAGCTCGGCCTTTCCCTCCGACGGCGGCAGCAGAATCAGCACAGTCACCGAGCGTAGTGCGGCGGACGGGGACTAGGCTCCACGGCCATGAACGGATCCACGGCCGTGAACGATGAGGTCTTCGCCCGTCTTGTCGACCAGGCATGGCCTGCCGTCGACCGGGTGGACACCGGAGGATGGGTGCTGCGCGCCATGGACGGGGTGACCAAGCGGGCCAATTCGGTGCTGCCGCTGGGGGAGCCGGAGGATCTGGACGCGGCCATCGCCGAGGCCGAGAAGTTCTACGCCGATCGGGGGCTGCCGTGCGTGTTCTCCGTGAGCGGAGGTGCGACTCCCGGGCTGGACGAGGCGCTGCGGGCGCGTGATTATCGGATGGTGGACCCCACACTGGTGATGACGGCGCCGCTGGCGCGCGCCGTACCGGCCGCGGCAGGGGTCGAGTTCGCGCGGACGCCGTCACAGGCATGGCTGGACACCTGGTGGAGCGTGGACGGGAGATTCGGTGACGAGGGCTTGGCGACGGCCGCGCGGATCCTCACCGGTGTGCCCGCCGTATACGTCTCGCTGGGACGCCAGGCCGTCGGGCGGGGCGTCAAGCAGGGAGAATGGTTCGGGATCTACTCCATGGCGGTGCTGCCGCACGCGCGGCGCCGGGGCCATGGGCGAGAGATATTGCGTGCCCTGCTCTCACATGCGCGGGAGCAGGGCACACGGAAGGCATATTTGGTCGTGGTGGAATCGAACGCCGCGGCCCGGTCGCTCTACGAGCAACAGGGCTTCACGGTGTCGGGCCGATATCACTACCGGGTCCGGTGATTCCTACCGTTCGTCATTGTTCGCGGTTGCAGGGGTGTCGCTGAGGCGTGCCGACTCGTCCTGGATGTCGGCGCCCTTGGCTCTCAGCACAGCTACGTGCTGCCGCCCGTGGTGGGCGCAGAAAAGCAGCTCCCCACCTACGGGCAGGGTTGCGCGGATGTAGGCCTGGGCGCCACACCGGTCACAGCGGTCCGTGGCCGTCAGCTGCTTGGCGGGGGCGAGGGTTCCAGTCACGTATCGCCTTTCAGGTCATCCCCTTGTGGAGGATCTGGCGTCAGTCACTTGAGAGAACATCTAACCCGATGCGAACGTTCCCAACCGACCCCCCGCTACGCCGAGAGCGGAAAGTGTCCGAAAGTAACGGCGAGCACGCCGGAAGTAACACTGTTGGCTACCTGATGGCAAGCTTGTACACGCCGCGCCGGGAAGGACGGTAGGCTGCGCACACGTGTTCGAGCAGAGTGGGAGTGGGTGTGACCGCAGTTAGCGTGGAGGCGGGTTATACAGCCCGTCATCTGTCGGTTCTGGAGGGTCTCGAAGCCGTCCGCAAGCGCCCGGGCATGTACATCGGGTCGACTGACAGTCGCGGTCTCATGCACTGCCTCTGGGAGATCGTGGACAACGGGGTCGACGAGGCCCTGGCCGGCTACTGCGACCGCATCGAGGTCGAGCTGCACGCCGACGGATCCATCGAGGTGCGTGACAACGGCCGTGGCATCCCGGTCGACGTCGAGCCCAAGAGCGGCCTGGCCGGAGTCGAGCTCGTCTACACCAAGCTGCACGCGGGCGGGAAGTTCGGCGGCGGCTCCTACGGCGCCTCGGGCGGCCTGCACGGAGTCGGCGCCTCCGTGGTCAACGCCCTGTCCTCCCGGCTGGACGTCGAGGTCGACCGCGACGGCCAGATCCACGAGATCAGCTTCCGCAGGGGTGTTCCCGGCGTCTTCGACGGCGACGGGCCCACCGCCAAGTTCAAGAAGAAGTCCGGTCTGCGCGACGGCGGCAAGCTCGCCCGCAAGGTCACCGGCACCCGCGTCCGCTTCTGGGTGGACCACCAGATCTTCCTGCCCGAGGCCGAGGTCTCTCTCGACGAGATCCACGTCCGCCTCCGCCAGACCGCCTTCCTGGTCCCCGGCCTCACCCTGGCCGTGCGCGACAGCCGGGGCGAGGAGGCCGTCGAGGAGGAGTTCCACTTCGACGGCGGGATCTCGGAGTTCACCGAGTTCCTCGCCCGCGACGAGGGCGTCTGCCAGGTGCTGCGACTGCAGGGCGTCGGCCACTTCCACGAGACCGTTCCGGTCCTCGACGACCTGGGGCACATGACCCCCACCGAGGTCCAGCGCGAGCTCACCGTGGACGTCGCGCTGCGCTGGGGCAAGGGCTACGACACCACTGTCCGGTCCTTCGTCAACGTGATCGCCACCCCCAAGGGGGGCACCCACGTCAACGGCTTCGAGCGCGCCCTGGTCCGCACGCTCAACGAGCAGCTGCGCGAGACCCGCCTGCTGAAGAACGGCGACGCCCCGGTCACCCGGGAGGACATCCTGGAGGGCCTCACCGCAGTGGTGACCGTCCGGGTGCCCGAGCCGCAGTTCGAAGGGCAGACCAAGGAGGTGCTGGGCACCTCGGCCGCCTCCCGGATCGTCTCCCACGTCGTCTCCCGTGAGCTCAAGGAGCTGTTCACCAACCCCTCGCGCGCGCTCAAGCCGCAGTTGCGGGCGGCCCTGGAGAAGATCGTCGCAGCGGCCAAGGCCCGCATCGCCGCCCGCGAGCATCGCGACAACCAGCGGCGCAAGACCGCCCTGGAGAACTCCGCGCTCCCCGCCAAGCTGGTCGACTGCCGCAGCGACGACGTGGACCGCAGCGAGCTGTTCATCGTCGAAGGCGACTCGGCGCTGGGCACCGCCCGCGCGGCGCGTGACTCGGAGTTCCAGGCGCTGTTGCCGATCCGCGGCAAGATCCTGAACGTGCAGAAGGCGTCCGTCGCCGACATGCTCAAGAACACCGAGTGCGCTGCGATCATCCAGGTCATCGGCGCGGGCTCGGGCCGCTCGTTCGACATCGAGGCCGCACGCTACGGCAAGGTCATCCTGATGGCCGACGCCGATGTGGACGGCGCGCACATCCGCTGCCTGCTGCTCACCCTGTTCCACCGCTACATGAGGCCGATGGTCGCGGCCGGTCGCGTCTTCGCCGCCGTCCCGCCGCTGCACCGGATCGAGGTCACCAACCCCGGTCGCGGTCAGAGCAAATACGTCTACTGCTACTCCGACGCCGAGCTGCACCGGGTCCTGCGCGACCTGGAGCGTCGTGGCAAGCGCTGGAAGGACCCTGTGCAGCGCTACAAGGGTCTGGGGGAGATGGACGCCGACCAGCTGGCCGAGACGACCATGGAACCCCGTCACCGGACCCTGCGCCGGGTCAGGATCGAGGACGTCGAGGCGGCCGAGGGCATCTTCGATCTCCTGATGGGCAGCGATGTGGCCCCCCGCCGGGAGTTCATCGTGGGCAGCGCGGCCGAGGTCGACCGCGACCACATCGACGCCTAGCTGTATCGACCACGGGCGTTGTCGACAGCTGGGCTTGATCGGCACGAAGGCCTCCGGATGTGGTGGAGACACCGTCTTCACCGTTCGGCCGGAGGTCTTCACGGCCCGTGCTGACGCCCGCCCAACCGTTCACGGACGCGCCCTGCCGGTACGGCGCGTCCGCATCGACGGCTGAGCCGTACGGCAGCCGCCACCGGCTGAGCCGGCCCTGCGGGCGGCAGCCGCCGGGCCGGGACGACGCCTGCGGTCGCGACGTCCCGTGGTGTCGCCGCTCCGGTCAGCGGGCGACGGCCGGCCTGTCCCGTCGCCGGACCGGTGGTGTGGCCGGTCCTGTTATCGGACCACGGCGGTGTGGCCCGTCCCGTCACCGGACCGGCGGGTGTGGCCGGTCCTGTCATCGGACCACGGCGGTGTGGCCGGTCCGGTCGCGGGCCGGGGCCGGCGCCCGGGTTCAGCGGGCTCTCCGGTGCACCCGCCCCGCGACGGGCGGGGCGCTACACCTCGACCGGCATGAGCTTGCCGGTGCGCACGTCATAGATGGCGCCCCCGACGGCCAGGTTCGGCGGGAGGAACGGGCTGGTCCTGATGCGGGTCAGATCATGGCGCAGGGCGGCATCCTGGTCGGGGACGGTGTGGAAGTCCAGGCTCCGAGTATCGACGCCGTGCTGTGCGGCGAGCTTGTGCACGTCGTCGTCGGTGCTTTTCGACATGCCGCAGTCGGTGTGCGGCATGACCAGCACCCGGTTCACCCCCAGGAGGTAGACCGCCAGCACGAGTGTCCGTAACACGTCGTCGGTCACCCGGGCGCCGGCGTTGCGCAGGATCTTGGCGTCACCGGCTTTCAGACCGAACACCCCCAGCGGATCGATCCGGGAGTCCATGCAGGTGACTACTGCCAGGCCGCGTGCTGCCTTACCGGTCAGGGCGGCGTCGGTGAAGGTGGTGGAGAACTCCTTGTTGGCGGCCAGCAGGTCGTCGAAGGCACTCACGTGAACACCTTTCGGTCGGCGGAATCGACGCATTTATGATCCTGCATGCTCTTTTCGGAAAAGTTTCCGGGGGGCCTGTCCGGCTCGACTTGGGGAAGATCCCACACTTCCCCTTCACTATGAGTGATGATGTCGTGACCTAAAGCGCGGAAATCTGGAGAGGGTCATGAGCAGGATCGAATCCCTGGCCGAATATCTGCGTGCCGAGGGCAGGCGGAAGCTGGACCGGGTGGAGGTCCGCGACGGGGGCCGCAACGCCCGCTCGGCGCTCGCCCTGCTCGACGCGGCGGCCTACACCCGCTCGCTCGGCGACGACGACCCGCTCATGGCCGTTCTCGTGGAGACCGGATGTTTCGGCCCGCACGGCTTCGATGACTTCCAGCCGGGCGAGCAGGTGGCGGGGATCGTCCGTTCCTGGGAGTCCGGTGAGCCCTGGCAGTTGCTGATGGCGATCCGGCTCGCTCTCCAGGGGTCGCCGGCCTGATCGGCGACGCTCCGTCGCCCGGTCTCCCGATGCCGGAGCCGTGGCCGGGATTCCCCGAGAAGCCGGACGCCGGGCCGGGTTTCCTGGCTCCGGTGGGCTCGTCCGCTCCAGGTCGCCGTTGCCGTACGGGCGGTGTCGGCCCTGGGAGAACGTACGGGCGGTGTCGGCCCTGGGAGACGCAGCGCTGCCGGTTTGAGCCCGCCCGCCGGGGAAACACGGATCAAGGCCGCGGTGGTGGCGCTGGGCCGGCGGGCTCCGTGTGCGCTGAGCATGCTCGGCGCCAGACGTCGTTGAAACCCCAGGCAACACCGCCATAAACTTGATGACGGTGTCAACCCTGGAGGCAATCATGGCAATCGCGCGGATGCGGTCGGTGGTTCTCGACTGCCAGGACCCGAAGCGTCTGGCTGATTTCTACAGCGCGATCCTGGGCTGGGCGATCACCTCGGTCGAGGACGACTGGGTGGTCGTCACCGACGGGCGGCCGGAACGGATCTGCTTCCAGCTCGTCAAGGACCACCAGCCGCCCGACTGGCCCCACCCCGACCGGCCCCAGCAGCTCCACCTGGACCTGACGGTGGACGACCTCGACCAGGCGGAGGACGAGGTGCTCGCCCTGGGCGCGGTCAAACACCGATACCAGCCGAGTGAGAACGACAGTTTCCGTGTCTTCCTCGACCCGGCCGGGCACCCGTTCTGCCTCTGCGCGGACTAGGCGCTCCGCACGGGCCGAGGTCTCCCCGGGGTCTTCCGTGGAGCTTTTAGGACTTCACGCCTCTGAGAGCTCCACGGAAGATCCGGAGGGTCACTGCTCCGAGGGGGCCGGCTTCCCGGCGGCGGGCTCCCCGCCGGACGCGCCGAGGGCGCCGCCCACGGCCGCCACCGTGTGGGTGAGACGGACGCCGGAACCGTCACGGCGGCCCAGCTCCTCCGGCAGCGGGACCGGCTTGCCGACGGTGGAGACCGCACGGGCCGGTGCGGGACCCGCCCAGGCGAGGAGCAGAACGTCTTCACCCTTGAGGAAACGCTGGACCCGGACGCCGCCGGTGGCGCGCCCCTTGGCCGGATACTCGGCGTAGTCGGAGATCTTCGCGCCGCCGATCTGGGTGCCGGGCAGCGCGGTGGAGGACCCCGCGATCGTCACGACCCGGGACTCGCGCGCCGGATCGACCACACCGAACCAGATCACGGTGGCACCGCCGTCCAGGCGGACGCCCGCCATGCCGCCCGCCGGGCGGCCCTGCGGCCGGACGTTGACGGCGGGATAGCGCAGCAGCTGGGCCTCGGAGGTGATGAAGACCAGGTCGTGATCCTCGGCGGTCAGCTCCACCGCCCCGACCACGGTGTCGCCGTCCTTGAGCCCGATGACCTCGAAGTCGTCGCGGTTGGCCGGATAGTCGGGGACGACCCGCTTGACCACGCCCTGCGCGGTCCCCAGAGCCAGGCCGGGGCCGTCGGGATCGAGTGAGCCGATGCCGACGACCGTCTCACCCGGGTTCAGCGTGACGTGCTCGGACACGGGGTGTCCGCCGGACAGCGACGGCGGGTTGGCCGAGGGGGGCAGCGTCGGCAGGTCGACCACCTGGACGCGGATCATCCGGCCCTGGTTGGTGACCACGCCCACCTCGCCCCTGACCGTGCTGTTCACCACGGAGACCAGCACGTCGTGGGCCGAGCGGTCACCCTCGCCGGCCAGCGGGGAGGCGTCGGTCGTACGGGCCAGCAGTCCGGTCGAGGAGAACAGCACCAGACACGGGTCGTCGGCCACCTCCAGCGGCACCGAGGCGTTCCTGGTGATGCCGGAGGACTCCAGCAGCACCGTACGGCGCGGCGTGCCGAAGGTCTTGGAGACCTGGGCGAGCTCGTCGGAGACGACCTTGCGGAGCTTGTCCTCGGACGACAGGATCGCGGTCAGCTCGGCGATCTCGTTCTCCAGGGTCTCCTTCTCCCCGTCGAGCTCCAGCTTGTCGAAGCGGGTCAGGCGGCGCAGCGGGGTGTCCAGGATGTAGGCGGCCTGGATCTCCGACAGCTCGAAGACCTCCATCAGCCGCTCGCGGGCCTGGGACGAGTCGTCCGAGGAACGGATGACCTGGATGACCTCGTCGATGTTGAGCAGGGCGATGATGAGGCCCTCGACGAGGTGGAGACGGTCCTCGCGCTTGCGGCGGCGGTAGGCCGAACGGCGGCGGACCACGTCGAGGCGGTGGTCCACATAGACCTGGAGCAGCTCGCGGAGGCCCAGCGTCCGCGGCTGGCCGTCCACCAGTGCGACGTTGTTGATGCCGAAGGTCTCCTCCATCGGCGTCAGCCGGTAGAGCTCCTCCAGCACGGCCTCGGGGATGAAGCCGTTCTTGATCTCGATGACCAGGTTCAGGCCCTTGTGCCGGTCGCTGAGATCCTTCAGGTCGGAGATGCCCTGGAGCTTCTTGGCGGTGACCAGCTCTCTGATCTTGGTGACCACCCGCTCGGGGCCCACGTTGAACGGCAGCTCGGTGACGATGATGCCCTTGCGCCGGGGGCTGACCTGCTCCACGGAGCACTTGGCGCGCATCCGGAAGGTCCCCCGCCCCTTGGCGTAGGCGTCGCGGATGCCGTCCAGGCCGATGATGGTGCCGCCGGTGGGCAGGTCGGGGCCCGGGATGAACCGCATCAGGTCGTCGAGTGTGGCGTCGGGCTTCTTGATCAGATGGCGGGCCGCGGCGACGACCTCGACGAGGTTGTGCGGCGCCATGTTGGTCGCCATGCCGACCGCGATGCCGGTGGCCCCGTTGACCAGCAGGTTCGGGAACGCCGACGGCATGACCGTGGGCTCGGTCTCCTGGCCGTCGTAGTTGGGCTTGAAATCGACGGTGTCCTCGTCGATCGACTGCACCATGGCCATGGCCGCGGCGGCCAGCCGGGCCTCGGTGTAACGCATCGCGGCGGGCAGGTCGTCGGGGGAGCCGAAGTTGCCGTGCCCGTCGATCAGCGGCAGCCGCATCGAGAACGGCTGGGCCATGCGGACCAGCGCGTCGTAGATGGCGGTGTCGCCGTGCGGATGCAGCTTGCCCATCACGTCGCCGACGACCCGTGACGACTTGACGTGTCCCCGGTCGGGCCGCAGGCCCATCTCGCTCATGGAATAGAGGATGCGGCGCTGGACCGGCTTGAGGCCGTCCCTGGCATCGGGCAGCGCACGCTGGTAGATGACCGAGTATGCGTATTCGAGGAAGCTGGTGCGCATCTCGGCGGAGACGTCGATGTCGACGATCCGCTCCTCGAAATCCTCGTCAGTCGGGGGTGTGGTCGTCCGTCGGGCCATCTGATTTCCTGCGCGGGCACCTCGGCTTTCAGACCGAGAGGGAAGCGCATCCTCCTTCTGTCTTCGTGGTGTGACGGTGGCCGTCGGCTCGCTGGGGGAGCGTCGGGCCAGGGTGCGGGGTATCGGTATATCCCGTGCGGGTGGCGATGCGGTAGCGTACGGCGACGCGTTCTGTGCGCTCACGCGCGGGGAACGGAGTCATCGCAGGCACCTCCTTGATGATGACGGG
Source organism: Streptosporangium canum (assembly GCF_900113865.1). GTDB lineage: Bacteria > Actinomycetota > Actinomycetes > Streptosporangiales > Streptosporangiaceae > Streptosporangium > Streptosporangium canum. The sequence goes on from NZ_FOQY01000029.1 coordinate 59,640, forward strand.
GGTGATCCGCGGGCTCAACCCCGATCGAGGCGACCGGACACTGCGCCGCGACTCGATACCATACTCACGCCGTCCGACACTTACGGCCCCTCTAGCCGGCATCCGGTGCGGCGCCGGGCGTGCGGCGGAGGCGAGGACCGGCTCCCGGCCACGGACCGGGCGTGGGTCCCTCATGCTCGTCTCCGGGGACGTTCAGCCTGCTGTCGTAGATCCGGAACCCCCGCGCCCGGTAGTTGGCGAGCGCGACCGGACTGTCGAGGGAGCAGGTGTGCAGCCACACCCGCCGGGTGGGCTCCCGGTCCGGCTGCCGTTCGGCCAGGTCCCATGCGCGGGCCGTACCGGTCTCGAGCAGGTGGCCGCCCAGGCCCTTGCCGACCGCCCAGGGCAGGAGGCCGAAGCAGGTGATCTCGACGGCCGCGTCGTCACCGGGCATGAGCTCGACGTAGCCCGCCGGGGTGCCGCGGTGGTAGGCGACCCAGGTCTCCACGCCGCGCTCCAGCCAGTCCGCCCACTGCTGCCAGGTCCACGGCAGTCTCTCGGTCCAGTGCCAGTCGCCGCCCACGGCCGTGTTCAGGAACCTGCTGAACTCGGGCGAGACGACCTCGGCGCGCACGATGTCGACCTCGATCGCCGGCGGCTTGGCGGTGAGCAGGTCGGAGCGTGAGGTCTGCTCGAGGTACCAGGTTGTGACGTCCATGATGAGATGCATCAAACCATGGCGCGGAGCCCGGCTGATCCGTCCGTCCACGCCCTGGCCGCCCGTCCGCTGCGCCGGCGCCCCTCCTCCGGGTTCCCGTTCCCCCGTCCCGGGCGCCCGCGGACACTTTCTCCCCGGGCGGGGCAGGACATATCCTTGACCAAGCGGTTGCTTGATTGGCGCGGTCGGGCAATGCTCGTGACAAGGGGTCGGCCAGAACTTCCCGGCCCCCGGGACCGGCGTGTGGCCACAAACGGAGGGCGTCCACAAGATGATCGAGTTCAAGCCCGTCACCAGGCACATCGGCGCCGAGGTGAGCGGTGTCGACCTGCGCAAGCCACTGTCGGAGGGCGAGGTCCAGGAGATCCGCCGGGGCTGGCTGGAGCACAAGGTCCTCTTCTTCCGCGACCAGCACATCAACGACGAGGAGCACGTCCGCTTCGCCGAGAACTTCGGCTCGATCAACCACCCGGCTTTCAAGAAGGACGGCGGCAGCCCGATCCACGTCCTCGACCAGACCGACCCCAAGGGGGAGGGCGGCGACGAGTGGCACAGCGACAACACCTTCGAGCCGGTCCCGCCGATGGGTTCGCTGCTGCGCTGCGTGCAACTCCCCAGTGTCGGCGGCGACACCATGTGGGCCAACTCCTACCTGGCCTACGAGACGCTCTCCCCGCCCATCCAGCGGTTGTGCGACGAGCTCACCGCGATCCACGACATCACGGCCTCGATGAAGAAGGCCATCTCCAAGGGCCACGACTTCGATCTCGCCGAGATCCAGGCCAAATGGCCGCCGATCGAGCGCCCCGTGGTGCGGGTGCACGCCGAGACCGGACGCAAGGCGCTGTTCGTCAACCGGGCCTCCACCACGCGGCTGGTGCAGCTGTCCGACCGGGAGAACGAGGCGCTGCTGCCGTACCTGATCGACCACATCCGCTCTCCCGAGTACCAGGTCCGGCTCAAGTGGCGGCCGGGCACGCTGGCCTTCTGGGACAACCGCAGCACCCAGCACTACGCGGTGGCCGACTACACCGAGCGCCGCCGCATGCACCGGGTGACCGTCAACGCCTTCCCCGAGCACGCGGACGCTCAGGGGCCGGAGGAGCCGGAGGCGCGGTAGGCGGCGACGGCGGCGTCCACGGCCGGGTGCATCCGCCCCCGGCCGGACAGCCGGTCCCAGGCGCCCGTGCGCCTGAGCATCTCGATGGGCTCGCGGCTGTCGAGGGCGACCCAGAGGTCGACGCCGCGCTGTTCCAGCGTGCCGTGGAACTCCCCGGCCGCCGACAGCGCGGTGAGGTCCATGCCGGGCACTCCGGTCAGGTCGAGGAGCAGCGCGTGAGGGCGGGGGGTGGCGGCCCCGACGAGCGCCGTCACCCGTTGCGCCACCCGGCGGGCGTTGGCGAAGTACAGACGGCTCTCGATGCGCACGATCAGCAGCCCCGGCTCGGTCTCGTCCGAGGGATGGCGCCTGAGGTCCCGGTAGATCCCCGAGGCGGGATCGCGGCCCAGCGGGTAGATCGCCGGATTGTCCACCTGGTGCAGCAGCAGGAGTATCGAGATCAGGACCGCGGCCGGCACGCTCTGCATGATGCCGAAGCCGACCGCCACCAGCATCGTGAGGCAGGCGAGCGCGGCCTCCGACCGCCTCACCCGCCAGATCGCCGCCAGGCCGCGGACGTCGATCAGGCGCGCCGCGATGGTCATGACGAGCCCGCCCAGGGCGGCTCCGGGCAGCGGGGCCAGGGCCGGGGCGAGGAAGACGAGCACCAGCGCCGTGCAGAGCGCGGTCACGATCTCGGCCCGCTGGCTCCGGGCGCCGGAGGCGTCGTTCACCTCGGTCTGCGTCATCCCGCCCGCCGCCGGGTAGGCCCGGAAGATCCCGCCCGCGGCGTTCGCCAGCCCGAGTGCCAGCAGTTCCCGGTCGGCGTCGAGCGGCGGGTCGTCCCGGTGCCGGAAGATCCTCGCCGCGCTGATCGACTCCACGAAGGCGAGCAGCGCCATGCCGAGGGCCATCGGCGCCAGGACCCGGACCAGGCCGGGATCGGGCAGGAGCGGGGCAGGCAGGCCGCCGGGCACCTCGCCGACGGTGGCCACGCCGTACGAGGGCAGGTCCGCGAGGGCGCTGACCAGCGTGACGGCCGCGATCGCGACCAGCGGGCCCGGCACGTGGGGCACGCGCCGCAGCACGACGAGCAGCAGGATGGTCGCGCCCGCCACGAGCATCGTCGGCAGGTGGGCGTCGCCCAGCCTGCCGAGGGCGGACAGCAGCCGGTCGACGACTTTGTCCCCCTCCGTCCGGACGCCGATGACCGTGCCGAGCTGGCCGGCCGCGATGGTCAGGCCGATGCCGCTCTTCAGGCCGGTCATCACCGGGTCGGAGATGAAGTCGGCGAGGAACCCCAGCCGCAGGACGCCGGCGATCAGAAGGATCGCCCCGGTCAGTACGGCCAGCGTGGCGGCGGCCGTCATCGGCGAGGTGCCCGGCGGGGTCGCCGCGAGGGCGGCGGCCGTCAGGGCGGACAGGGTGGAGGTGGTGCTCACCGACAGCGGGCGGGAGGTGCCGGCCAGCGCGTAGGCGACCATGGGGACCAGCGCGCAGTACAGGCCCGCCTGCACCGGCAGCCCGGCGATGGTGGCGTAGGCCGCGGCCTGGGGCAGGACGACGGACGCCGTCGTCACCCCCGCGACCGCGTCGGCGCGCAGCCTGTTGAGGTTCGGCATGTGGGTGAAGCGCGATTCTGGTCGGTGTGCCGGGCCGGTCACCCCACTCTCCTACCGGCGCCCGGAGACGGAGCCGAAGGCGGCCCGGCGGTTCGGTCAAGGTTCGGCCATCGCCGCCGGACGGCGTCCGGAGTGAAACAGTCAGCGGGACCTGGTACCAATGACCGGTGAGCGAAGAGCAGATGCTGCGAGAAGAGGCCGAAGGGCGGCTGCGGGCGCTGGCGGGCGAGCACGCCCGGCTGCGCGAGGACCAGTGGGCGGCGATCAAGGCGTTGGTCATGGACCGCCGCAGGGTGCTCGTGGTGCAGCGGACCGGCTGGGGCAAGTCGGCGGTCTACTTCATCGCCACCGCGCTCCTGCGCGAGCTGGGCGAGGGGCCGACCGTCATCGTGTCGCCGCTGCTGGCGCTGATGCGCAACCAGATCGCCGCCGCCGAGCGGGCCGGGATCAACGCGGTCACGATCAACTCGGCCAACCCCGAGGAGTGGGAGCAGATCTACGGCCAGGTCGCCGAGGGCATGGTCGACGTGCTGCTGGTCAGTCCCGAGCGGCTCAACAACCCCGACTTCCGCGACCAGGTCCTGCCCGAGCTGGCCGAGAGCGCGGGGCTGGTCGTGGTGGACGAGGCGCACTGCATCTCCGACTGGGGCCACGACTTCCGCCCCGACTACCGCCGGCTGCGCACGATGTTCGAGGAGCTGCCCGAGGGCGTGCCGATCCTGGCCACCACCGCCACGGCCAACGCCCGGGTCACCCACGACGTCGCCGAGCAGATGGGCGAGGAAACGCTCGTCCTGCGCGGGGCGCTGGAGCGCGAGAGCCTCCATCTGGGTGTCGTACGGCTGCGCGGCGCCGAGCAGCGCCTGGCCTGGCTCGCCCAGACCCTGCACGAGCTGCCCGGCTCCGGGATCATCTACACGCTCACCGTGGCCGCCGCCCAGGAGATCGCCGCCTACCTGCGCGAGCAGGGGCACGAGGTGGCGGCCTACTCCGGGCAGACCGAACAGGCCGAGCGGCTCGCCGCAGAGCAGGCCCTGCTCGACAACAAGATCAAGGCGCTGGTCGCCACCTCCGCGCTGGGCATGGGATACGACAAGCCCGACCTCGGCTTCGTCGTCCACGTCGGCGCGCCGCCGTCGCCGGTGGCCTACTACCAGCAGGTCGGCCGGGCGGGGCGCGGGGTCGAGCGGGCCGAGGTGATCCTGCTGCCCGGCGCCGAGGACCGGGAGATCTGGGCCTACTTCGCCTCCCTGGCCTTCCCGCCCGAGCCGGTCGTGCGGACCGTGCTCGCCGCCCTCGAGGAGGGGGGCGTGCTGTCCACGGCCGCGCTGGAGAACCGGGTGGACCTCAGCCGCACCCGGCTGGAGACCATGCTCAAGGTGCTCGACGTGGACGGCGCGGTGCGCCGGGTCAAGGGCGGCTGGGAGGCCACCGGCGAGGCCTGGGGCTACGACGCCGACCGCTATGCCAGGGTCGCCGCGGAGCGCGAGGCCGAGCAGCGCGCCATGCTCGACTACCTCGACAGCACCGAGTGCCGGGAGATGTTCCTCCGCCACCGCCTGGACGACGACACCGCCACGCCGTGCGGGCGGTGCGACAACTGCACCGGAGTGCACCGCTCGCCCGAGGTCGAGGAGCGGGCGGTGGAGCGCGCCGCCGAGAGCCTGCAGCGGCCCGGCGTGGAGATCGAGGCGCGAAAGCAGTGGCCGACCGGGCTGACCGACCTCAGGGGCCGGATCAAGCCCGAGCTGGGCGCCGAGCCCGGCCGCGCCCTGGGGCGGTTGACCGACATCGGCTGGGGCAACCGCCTGCGCGGCCTCCTGGCCGAGGGCGCCCCCGACGGCCCGGTCCCCGACGACGTCTTCGCCGCGGTGGTCAAGGTGCTGTCGTCCTGGGAGTGGACCCAGCGCCCGATCGCGGTGGTCGCGATGCCCTCCGCGGGCCGTCCCCAGCTTGTCCGCAGCCTGGCGGAGCGGCTGGCCCAGGTCGGGCGCCTGTCCTATCTGGGTGACCTCGGATACCGGTCGGGTCCGCCCGGCCGCCAGTTCAACAGCGCGCAGCGCGTCCAGGCCATCCGCGGCACGCTCGCCATGCCCTCGGCGCTCGGTGCCGCCGTCGCCGGGGCGGGCGGTCCGGTCCTGCTGGTCGACGACCGCGTCGACACCGGCTGGAGCATGACGCTCGCCGCCGCCATGATCCGCCACGCCGGGGCCCCCGCCGTGCTGCCGCTCGCCCTGGCGGTGACGAGTTAGGGCGTGTCGGGCGTTCACCGGGTCGGTGCCGGAGCGGTCCGCGTAGGTGACAACCGGTCGCCGCGCGATCTTCGGCATACGGCGTGCTCAGCGGAGATCCGTACACGCCCCCGGCTCCGTCCCCGTGGCTACGGAGCGGCGTCGGCGGGTACCGCGGAGGCCGCGTGCGTTGTCGGTATGGCGGAAGCCGGGCGCCGGCCGGGCAGGAAGGCCGCGAGGGCGAAGGCGACGAGGGCCGCGCCTGCGCCGATGGCCATGACCAGGCGCAAGCCGTTCTCGGAGGGGACGGTGGCGGAGCCGAGCGTGATGGTCATCTGGGCCAGGACGACGCCGGCCACCGCGCTGGAGGTGGAGGTGCCGATAGACCGCATCAGTGTGTTGAGGCTGTTGGCGGCGGCTGTCTCCGACATGGGTACGGCCGCCATGATGAGCGCGGGCATCGCCCCGTAGGCGAGACCGATGCCGGCTCCGATCACGGCGGAGACAAGCACGAGATGCCATATGGCGGACATCATCGCGACGCTCAGGCCGTAGCCGGCGGCGACCACGACGGCGCCGAGCATCAGCGTCACCTTGGGGCCCCTGGCCTTCGAGATCCGCGCGGACAGCGGTGCCATGGCCATCATCACCAGCCCGGAAGGTGCCATCACCAGACCCATGGCCAGCATCGACTGCCCCAGCCCGTAGCCGGTGGCCTCCGGCAGCTGCAGGAGTTGCGGGAGCACCAGGGACATCGCGAACATCGCGAACCCGAACACGGCGGACGCGAGGTTGGTGAACAGCACCTGGCGGCGTGCGGTGGTGCGCAGGTCCACCAGCGGTTCCCCGGTGCGCAGTTCCCACCAGCCCCACAGCACCAGCACGACGACCGAGGCCCCGAACAGGCCGGTGGTGAGGGCACTGGTCCAGCCCCAGTCGGCGCCCTTGGAGATCACCAGCAGCAGGCAGAACAGCCCGGTCGACAGTCCGGCCGCACCCACCAGGTCGAAGCGGCCTCCGCTGCGGACCGCGGACTCCGGCACGAGCGTCAGCACGAGCACGGCGGCGAGGGCGCCGAAACCCGCCGACACCCAGAACAGCACGTGCCAGTCGGTGTATTCGGCCAGGAGGGCGGCGGCGGGCAGGCCGAGCGCGCCGCCCACGCCCAGCGAGGCGCTCATCAGCGCGGTCGCCGCGCCGAGACGTTCGCTCGGCAGCTCGTCGCGCATGATGCTGATCCCCAGCGGGATGACGCCGGCTGCCAGCCCCTGAAGCGCCCGTCCGACGACCATGGGCGCCAAGGTGTGGCTGAGAGCGGCGACGACCGAACCGGTCACCAGCAGGGCGATGCTGATCAGGAGCATGAGCCGCTTGCCGTACATGTCTCCCAGCCGCCCCACCACCGGCGTCGCGACGGCGCCCGCCAGCAGCGTGGCGGTGATCGCCCAGCTGGTGTCGGCCGCCGAGGCGCTCAGGAGTTTCGGGAGTTGGGGGATCAGCGGGATCACGAGGGTCTGCATCAGCGAGACCACGATCCCGGCGAGGGCGAGCACCACCACGACGGTGTTCGCCCGCGGCGGGGCGGACGCCCCGGCAGGTTCGGCAGGGACATGGGGCACGGGTAAGCCTCCGTTTTGGCAGGTGCGGATCGGGCGACTCGATAGACTTTAAATCAGTCGCTTGACTTAAATTAGCAGCCCAGGTTAACTGACGATGAGCCGAAGGCCGGTTCGGGGGAGGTCATGGTGGGCAGGACTGTCCGCGCCGAGCGGGTCGGTGCGACGCGGGAGTCGATCCTGACGGCGGCGGAGCGGTTGTTCGCCGAGCACGGGGTGGTCGCCGTGTCCAACCGTCAGGTCAGCGAGGCCGCCGGGCAGGGAAACAACGCCGCGGTCGGCTATCACTTCGGCACCAAGGCCGATCTGGTCCGCGCCATAGTGCGCAAACACGCCGAGCGGATCGAGCAGGTGCGCCTGCGGATGCTGGCCGAGATCGGCGACAGCTCGGATGTGCGGGACTGGGTGGCCTGCCTGGTGCGCCCGAGCGCCGAGCATCTGGCCGCCCTGGGCAGTCCTCCCACGTGGTACGCCCGCTTCGGCGCCCAGGTGATGACCGACCCCGCACTCCGCGAAATCATGGTCGACGAGTCTCTCACCTCGCCGTCGTTGCACCGGGTCATCGACGGGCTGAACCGGTGCCTTCCCGAACTGCCGGCCGAGGTGCGTGCCGAGCGCGGTGACATGGCCCGGCAGCTGATGGTGCACATGTACGCCGAGCGTGAGCGCGCTCTCGCCGAAGGCGCCCCCACACCCCGGTCCAGCTGGCACGACGCCGCGACCGGATTGATCGACGCGATTGTCGGGCTGTGGCTGGCACCGGTCACGTCCTGCCCGTGACGGAGCCGCGGCCGGCCCTTCCGTAACTGGATCCGTCGCACCTCAGCGGATTGTGGACAGAGGAGGAACTGACGTTGAAAGTCACTGTGGACGAGGACAAGTGCTGCGGTGCCGGCCAGTGCGTGCTGATCGCACCGGAGGTGTTCGATCAGCGGGAGGACGACGGGATCGTGATCATCCTCGACGCGGAACCCCCTGAGCAGCTGCGTGTCCCGGTCCGCGAAGCCGCCGGCGTGTGCCCGGCCGCCGCGATCGTGCTGAGCGAGATCGCGTGAACGTTCCCTCCGGCGTGCTGGCGCTACGGGCCAAGCAGCAGGAGGGACCGCTCGCCAGGGTCCGCCTGTGGGACGGCAGCACCCCGTGGCTGGTGACCCGTTATGCCGAGCAGCGGGCACTGCTGGCCGACCCGAGGGTCAGCGCGGACATCAGCCGGCCCGGCTATCCGAGCTCGGCCCCCGTCAACGGCTCGTCGACGGTCAGCTTCATCCTGATGGACGATCCCGAGCATGCCCGGCTGCGGCGGATGGTGACGGCGCCGTTCGCCATCAAGAGGGTGGAGGCACTGCGACCGGCCGTACAGAAGATCGTCGACGAGCTGATCGACGACATGCTCGCCGGCCCGAAGCCGGTGGACCTGGTCGAGGCGTTCGCCCTGCCGGTGCCCTCACTGGTGATCTGCGAGCTGCTCGGAGTGCCGTACAGCGACCACGACTTCTTCCAGGACAACAGCAAGACCATCATCAAGCGGGACGCGTCGCCCGAGCAGCGGATGGCCGCCCTCGGCCACCTGGCGGGCTATCTGGACAACCTGCTCGACGAGAAACTCGCCAGCCCCGGCGACGACATGCTGTCCCGGCTGACCGAGCGGATCAAGACCGGGGAGCTGTCCCGGCGGGAAGCGGCCCAGATGGGGGTGCTGCTGCTGATCGCCGGTCACGAGACCACCGCGAACATGATCGCGCTCGGCACGCTCGCCCTGCTGGAAAACCCCGACCAACTGGCCCTCCTGCGCGACACGGACGACGAGAAGCTGGTCGTCTCGGCGGTGGAGGAACTGCTGCGCTACCTGCACATCACGCACAACGGGCGGCGCCGGGTGGCGCTGGAGGACATCGAGATCGCCGGACAGCTCATCCGCGCCGGCGAGGGGCTGATCATGGCCAACGACATCGGCAACCGCGACCCCGACGCCTTCCCCGACCCCGACCGGCTGGACATCCGGCGCGACGCCCGCCACCACGTGGCCTTCGGCTTCGGGGTGCACCAGTGCCTGGGCCAGCCGCTGGCCCGGCTGGAACTGCAGATCGTCTACAGCACCCTCTACCGGCGCATCCCCACCCTGCGGCTGGCCACGGATCTGGAACAGATCCCGTTCAAGCACGACGGGTCGGTCTACGGAGTCTACGAACTCCCCGTGACCTGGTGGCTCTTCCCCCGCACAGCGGACAGACAACGACCACGACAACCAAGAGGATCTCATGAAAGTGACCATCGACCAGGACAAGTGCGTCGCTTCCGGACAGTGCGTGGTCGCCGCCGCGGACGTGTTCGATCAGCGCGACGAGGACGGCATCGCCGTGCTGCTCAACCCCGACCCGCCGGCGGAGCAGGCCGCCGACGTCCGGCACGCGGCGGTGGTCTGCCCGGCGCTGGCCATCCACATCGAGGAGTGACCTCCGGGCCGATCCAGTCGTGACCATGGCGCTTCCACCCCGGCCCTGTCGGCGGTGGAAGCCCCCCGCGGGATCAGAGGCGGGGACGGGCGCCCAGGTGGGAGATGGCCCGGGATGCCAGGCGGCAGCCGGAGGCGAGGGCCTCGACGGGGGGCTTGCCCTCCAGCCAGGCGGGCAGGAAACCGGCGGTGAACGCGTCACCGGCACCGGTGCCGTCGACCACGCGCTCCACGCTCTCGGCGGGGGCCTTGACCGGCTCGGCGCGGCTGTTGGCGTTGTACCACAGCGCGCCCTCGTCGTTGAGCTTGACGACGACCTGGGGGAACCAGGCGGTGAGCACCTTCGCGGCGGCGGCGGGATCGTCGCGGCCGGTCAGGACCTTGGCCTGGTCGGTGTTGGCGAACAGCAGCTTGGCGTTCTGGGTCCACTCCAGGAACGGCTCCGCCCCCGTGCGCTCCAGAGGGGCGGAGGAGGAACAGTCGACCGAGACGGACATCCCGGCGCGGCCGGCCATCTCCAGGGCGGCGAGACCGGCCTCACGGGAACCCTCATTGATCAAGGTGTAGCCCGACAGGTGCAGGTGGCCGCCCTGGGTGAACAGGTCGCGGGGCAGGTCCTCGGGGGACAGGGCGGCATTCGCCCCCGGATCGGAGAGCATGGTGCGCTCGCCCTTGTGCGTGACGAGCACCACGCAGGTGCCGGTCGGCCGCTCGGGATCCATGACGAGGCGGGCGTCGACGCCGTAGCCCATCAACTCCATGTCGCGGTTACGCCCCGTGATGTCGGCGCCGCGACGGCCGATGAAGGCCACCTCGGCACCCTCGACGGCGAGCCAGGAGGCGATGTTGGCCCCGGAACCCCCGCCGTGCATGGTGACGATCGCCGGTGTGTCGCTGGCCCTGGCCAACGGGTAGCGAGCCCGCGCGACCGCGTCGGTCATGAGATCGCCCACCACGACCACCCGCGTCATGATGTCACCACCTTGCTGCCTTCGATGCTGACGTGCCTCTAGCCGCGAAAAACTTAACAGCTTCCGGCCAGCGTATGGGGTCCGGACCGGACACCGGGCCATAGTCGATGCACAAGCGTTGCGTGAAGTCGCCCTGCTGGTCCGATATATGGGATTCGCGTTTACTCTCGGGACTGTGGAGGTTTCTCACTATCCCGCTCACTGGGAGGCTGACGTCGTCCTGTCGGACGGCGGCACCGCTCACGTACGCCCGATCCGGCCCGCCGACGCCGACCGGTTGCGCTCCTTCTACTCCAGATTGTCGGAGGAGTCGATCTACTTTCGCTTCTTCGGCCCCCGGCCCCGGCTGTCGGACCGTGAGATCACCCGGTTCACCAACGTCGACTACGTGGACCGCGTCGCGTTGATCGCGACGATCGGCACGGAGATGGTGGCGGTGATCCGCTATGACCGGATCGATCCGGGAGAGGCCGAGGTGGCCTTCCTCGTCGAGGACGCCCACCAGGGGCGCGGGGTCGCCTCAGTGCTGCTGGAGCACCTGGCCGCGACCGCCAGGGAACAGGGGATCGCCCGGTTCGTCGCCGACGTGCTGCCCGCCAACCAGAAGATGATGGCGGTGCTCAAGCAGGTGGGCTACACCGCGCAGAGCCGCTTCGCCGACGGCGTGGTCCGGATGACCCTCGACCTCACCCCCACCGAGACCGCCCAGGAGGTGACCGCCTCACGCGAGCACCGCGCCGAGTCCCGCTCGATCGAGCGGCTGCTCTCCCCGGGGTCGGTGGCGGTCGTCGGCGCGGGCCGCGAGCCGGGCGGTGTCGGCCAGACCGTCCTGCGCAACCTGCTCGGCGCGGACTTCACCGGCCCGGTCTATCCCGTGCACCGCGAGGCGCGGGCCGTCGCCGGAGTGCGGGCCTACCCGAACGTGACGGCCATCGACGGCGAGGTGGACCTCGCCGTGCTGGCCGTACCCGCCGACGGGGTGATCGAGGTGGTGAAGGAGTGCGCGGAGAAGGGCGTGCGCGGGTTGATCGTGGTCTCCTCCGGATTCGGCGAGACCGGCGCGGAGGGGCGGGCCAGGCAGGACGAACTGGTCCGCATCGCCCGCGCGTACGGCCTGCGCGTCGTCGGCCCCAACTGCCTCGGCGTGGCCAACACCGACCCGGCGGTCCGGCTGAACGCCACGCTCGCCGAGACCATCCCCGGCCGGGGCCGGGTCGGCTTCTTCAGCCAGTCCGGCGCCCTGGGCACCGCCCTGCTGCAGCGGGTGGCCCAGCGGGGCATGGGCATCTCCTCGTTCGTGTCGGCGGGCAACCGCGCCGACGTCTCGGGCAACGACCTGCTCCAGTACTGGGAGGAGGACCCGCAGACCGATGTGATCCTGCTCTACCTGGAGTCGCTGGGAAACCCCCGCAAGTTCGCCCGCCTGGCCCGGCGGATCTCCCGGCGCAAGCCGATCGTGGTGGTCAAGAGCGGCGGCACCACCCAGGGCGTGCCCACCGGCCACGCCGCGCCCGTGCTCGGCCTGCCCGACACCGCGCTGAGCTCGCTGTTCGAGCAGGCCGGCGTGATCCGGGTCGACGACCTGATCCAGCAGTTCGACGTGGCGCAGCTCCTGGCCTACCAGCCGCTGCCGGCGGGCCCCCGGGTCGGTCTGGTGAGCAACTCCGACGCGCTGGCGCTGCTCGCCGCCGACGCCTGCGTGCGGGTCGGGCTCGAACCCGGCACGCCGGTCAACCTCGGCGCGCGGGCGGGAGCCGCCGCGTTCGGCGAGGCCCTGACCAGGCTGATCCCGGACGTGGACGCGGTGGTCGCGATCTACATGCCGCCGATCCCCGGCAGGGCCGACGAGGTCGCCGCCGAACTGCTGCGGGTCTCCCGCGACTGCGGCAAGCCGGTGCTGGCCACCTTCGAAGGCAAGATCGGCATGCTGCCGGAGCTGCGGGTCGGCACCGTCCCCGAGCGTGGTTCGATCCCCTCCTACGCGGCGCCCGAGGAGGCGGTCCGCGCGCTGGCCCATGTCGTACGGCACGCGCACTGGCTCAAGCAGCCCGCCGGCCTGCACGAGGAGATCGAGGGCGTCGACACCGCCGCGGCACGGCGGATCGTGCTGTCCGGGCTGGGGGAGGCCCCGGCCGAGATCGAGGCCTCGGAGCTGCTCGCCTGCTACGGGCTCACCGTGTGGCCCGCGGAGGTGGTGGCCTCGCCGGAGGGGGCCGTCGAGGCGGCCGAGCGACTCGGATGGCCGGTGGTGCTGAAGGCCGCCGACCCCGAGGCGGCCAAGCGCGCGGGCACGGTGCGCCTGGGGCTGTCCGGCCCCGACGGGGTGCGCGAGGCATTCGCCGGCCTGCGGGAACAGCTCGGCTCCGCCGCCGTGCTCGCGGTGCAGCGGATGGTCCCGCAGCCCGCCGTCCCGACCGTGGTCAGCGTCATCGAGGACTCCGCGTTCGGCGCGGTCGTCTCCTTCGGGCTCGGCGAGGTCACCGCGCGGCTGCTGCGCGACGAGGTCTACCGGCTCGCCCCGCTGACGCGCGAGGACGCGGCGGCCCTGGTCAGGTCGCCGCGCGCGGCGCCCCTGCTCTTCGGCGAGTACGGCTACCCGCCGGTCGCGGTCGAGGCGCTGGAGGACCTGCTGATCCGTGTCGGACGGCTGGCGGACGACCTTCCCGAGGTGGCCAGGCTCGACCTCGACCCCGTGCTGGTGGGGGAGTCGGAGGTGATCGTGCTGGGGGCGCGTGCCGTGCTGAGCAGCCCGGTGGGGCCGCGGCTCGACGGAGGGCCGCGCCGCCTCGGCTAGGTGTAGCGCCCCGAGAGTTCAGGCCCGCTCCGGCCGGACACGCCCGATCATGCGGAGCGGGCCGTTCAACTGATTCACCGGGAAAGACGGACGGCCAGCCCGAGAATGTCAATTAATCATAAAAAATTGCATTAAATGCTTGTGCCGCGTAAAGGGGGCGTGGTCGGTCACGGTCACGATTTGCGCCGATGGCCGAACGGCATGCGCACAGGGTGAAAGCGCTGCCCCGGACAGGGCAGGATGGACCCATGAGGGAAACCCGACTCTCGGCCGCAGGCCTGCGTGACGCCATCGACCGCAGTGGCTACTATCCTGACCTGGTCGCCGACGCGGTCGACTCCGCCTTGGGCAAGGAACAGGTGGGCGCCTACGTGGTCCACCACGAGGCCACCTTCGACCCGGCCATGGAGGTGCGCAGACACGTCACCGTCCTGGTGCTCTCCCCCACCCGCCTGCTCGTCTGCCACACCGACGAGCACCCGCCGGTGGAAGGGGTGTCGGCCTCTCACGCCTCCACGACCACCGAGGCGGTGCGGCTCAGCCGGATCCAGTCGGTCGCCGTCACCCGGGTCGTCCCCGACCCTGCCTCCTACGTGCCGGGCGTGCCGCCCACGGAGGTCACGCTCACCATCGGCTGGGGAGCCATCTCCCACGTCGACCTGGAGCCGGCCACCTGCGGCGACGAGAACTGCGAGGCCGACCACGGCTACACCGGAGCCATCACGGCCGACGACCTCTCCCTGCGGGTGAGCGAGGCGGCGGACGGACCCGAGGCCGTCACCCATGTGCTGGCCTTCGCCAAGGCACTGTCGGAGGCGACCGCCCGCGCCGCCTCATGAACCCCCTGGTCCCCGCCTACGGCGTGGCCTCGCTCGCCGACCTCTCCTCCTCCCTTCTGACCGTGCTCGGGATGGAGGGGGACAACCCGCTGGAGCTCGCGCCGGCCGAGCGCGTCCTGCTGTTCCTCGTCGACGGGCTGGGAGCCGAGCTGCTCCGAGCCCACCCGGAGACCGCCCCCTTCCTGTCGGCCCAGCTCGGCAGGGTGCTCACCGCGGGCTTCCCCGCCACCACGGCGACCAGCCTCGGCACGCTGGGCACCGGCCTGCCGCCGGGCGAGCACGGCATGCTGGGCTACCGGATCGCCGTGCCCGGCGCCGGCTACCTGCTCAACTGCCTGCGCTGGACCGCCTCGGGCCCGCTTATCCCTCCCGACGAGTGGCAGCCCACCCCGACCGTCTACGAACGCGCCGTGGCGGCCGGGATCCCCATCAGCTACGTCGCCCCGTCGGCGTTCGAGCCCACCGCGTTCAACCGAGCCGTCTACCGGGGCGTGCACTTCATCGGCGCCGACGGGATCGACGACCGGATCGAGGGCGTCCGCCGGGCGCTGGCCGAGCCCCGCTCACACGTGACGGTCTACTACGGCGACCTCGACAGCATGGGCCACCTGACCGGCTGGGGCACCCCGCAGTGGCTGGACCAGCTCGCCCTGGTCGACCGGATGGCCGAGCGGTTGGCGGGCACGCTCCCGCCCGGCTCGGCGATGTACGTCACCGCCGACCACGGCATGATCAACATCACCGAGCGGATCGACGTGGACGTCCTCCCCGAGATGCGCGAGGGCGTCGCCCTGCTCGGCGGCGACACCCGCGCCCGGCACGTCTACACCGACCCGGGCGCGGCGGCGTCCGTGCTCGACGCCTGGCGTGACATCCTGGCCGGCAGGGCATGGGTGGCCTCCCGCGAGGAGGCGGTCGAGTCGGGCTGGTTCGGGCCGCGTGTGCGTCCCGAATGGCTGCCCCGGATCGGCGACGTCCTCGCCGTGCCCTACACCGACTGCGCTATCGTCGCCTCGATCGCCGAGCCGTTCGAATCGTCGTTCACCGGCTGTCACGGCTCCCTCACACCCGCTGAGCAGCATGTTCCCCTAGTGGAGGTAAGCACCCGATGAGCCTGCTGATCACCCCTTCCGAACTGGCCGATCTGGCCGGTGCGACCGTCCTGGACGTGCGCTGGAAGCTCGGCGGGCCGCCCGGTGCCGACTCCTACCGCGAGGGGCACGTCCCCGGCGCCGTCTTCTGCGACCTCAACGCCGACCTCGCCGCGCCGGCCGGACCGGGAGGCCGCCACCCGCTGCCTTCCGCGGACCTGTTCCAGGACGCCATGCGCCGCCTGGGCGTGTCCGGCTCCCGGACCGTCGTCGTCTACGACGGGGCCGACTCCACCGCCGCCGCCCGCGCCTGGTGGACGCTGCGCTACTTCGGCCACCCGGATGTCCGCGTCCTCGACGGCGGGTTCCACGCGTGGGCCGCCGAAGGCCTGCCCGTCGCCACGGGGGAGGAGACCGCCTCGCCCGGCGACTTCGTCGCGCGTCCGGGCGGGATGCCGGTGCTCGACGCCGCGCAGGCCCTGGAGCTCGCCGCCGACGGGGTCCTCCTGGACGCCCGCGCCGCCGAGCGATACCGGGGCGAGGTCGAGCCGATCGATCCCGTCGCCGGGCACGTTCCCGGCGCGGTCAGCGCTCCCACCGGCGACAACGTCGATCCGGCGGGCCGCTTCCACCTGCCCGACTTCCTCCGCGAGCGGTTCAACACCCTCGGCGCCGTCCCCGGTGTGCGGGTCGGCGCCTACTGCGGCTCCGGCGTGACGGCGGCCCACGAGGTGCTGGCCCTGGAACTGGCGGGCATCCCCGCCGCCCTCTACGTCGGATCCTGGTCCAACTGGGTGGCCGACCCCTCGCGGCCGGTCGCCACCGGCTGAGCGCCGTAGCCGAAACAGACGAACCCGGCCACCCCGGTCTTCCCTCCCGCCGCGGTCAACGCCTGGGCGGGCGGGTGGCCGGCCGCCAGCAGCTCGTGGAAGACCGTCATCAGCGTCAGCGTCTCCTCGTCACGGACCGGGACCAGGCTGGCCACCACGCACTGCGACCCCAGCGACAGGAAGGTGCCCGCCAGTCCCAGCGGCGCCCCGTCGGCCGGAGCGTGCGCCATGCCCGCCTCACACGCCGACAGCACCACCAGCCGCGGTGGCGTGCGGAGCCGTAGCAGGTCGTAGGCCATCAGGGGGCCGTCGTCGAGGGCGATGCTGGACAGCAGCGGGCTGCGTGAGGAGAACATCCCGTGCGCGGCCAGGTGCGCCACCTCGGCCCGCTCCAGCGCCGCCATCACCTCCGCCCGCAGCGCGGTGACCCGCTCCGTCCCCGGATGGCAGCCGCCGACCATGTCCGCCTCGGCCTCCGCGCACCGCAGCCCGGGACCGGCCACCGCCACGATCCCCCCACCCCGTACGGCCCGCATCCGGTGCCCGGCCAGCCAGGCGGCGGCACCGGATGCCACGGTCACCGGCCGACCGGCGTTCATCGGCAGGACCGGCCAGGGCAGGGTGTGCAGCGTCCCGGTCGGCACGATCACCAGTGGCCGGTCGCCCAGCCTGCCGCGTAGCGGGCCGAAGAGCAGCCGCTCCAGCAACGCCGCCTCCCCGGCCAGCCCGGGTGCCTCCCCGTCGAGCAGATGGGTCCGGCGCAGGCCGTAGCGGATCCTGACCGTGGCCTCGGCGACCGCGGCGAAGGGGCCCAGCCGGCGCAGCATGACGCGGTCCGGGGTGACCACCACGGCGACCAGCTCACCGGCGTGACGGACGAACTCCACCAGTGCCGCCTCCCCGAGCGCGGCGCGCAGCTCCTCCACGTCGGGCGCGACGGGCTGACCGGTGCCTCCGACGACCGCCCGCCACCGTTCCGCCCAGGCCAGGAGCGTACGGCCCCGCCCGGTCCGCAGGGCCAGGGCCAGACCGAACCCCGCCAGCGACTCGCCGGCCCTGACGGCGTGGGCACGCACCATCGGGTCACTGAACGCCATCGCCTCGGCGCCCACCTCCACCAGCCCGGCCCGGACCACCGCGAAGGCCCCCCGCCGGTCTCCCGCCAGCGCCCGCCGCACCGCCGCCGCCTGGCGGGACACCACGCCGGGACCGGACGAGGCGAGGCGGGCGAGCTGCTCGTCGGCGGTGGGGCGGTCGCCGAGCCGGAGCGCGACCTCGGCACCGGTGAACCTGAGCGCCCGGGAGGCCTGCGGGTGGCCCGCGGCGTCGAGGGCGCCGGCGCACGAGAGCATCTCGGCGAGCAGCTCCGCGGTGGGCGGGCCGAGCATGAGCCGGGCACGCAGGAGGATCTCCGCGGCGAGCGGCGCCAGGACCGTCCGGCCCTGCGCGGCCAGATCGGCCGCGGCCCGCTCCGCGCTCTGCCGGGCACGGTGCGGGTCGCCGGTGCGCAGCTCGGCCCGGGCGAGCAGGAGGCGGGCCTCGGCCAGGGCCACGTTCGCGCCCGCCGCGGTCAGCTCCGGCACTGCCAGGTCGAGCAGGGCCCGCGCCTCACCGGGCAGGTGAGCGGCGATCAGCGCCTCGGCCAGGTCGCAGCGCATCGTCGCCAGCCGTTCCGGATAGCCGGACAGGCTGCTCTCCGCGCGGTGGTAGGCGGTGAACGCGGCGGACAGGTCTCCCCGCCGCGCCGCCAGGAACGGCAGGTTGCCCTCGGCGAGGGTGAGCACGTGATCGAGACCCGCTTCCCGCGCGAGTTTCGCGCACCGGGTCAGGTCGGTCTCCGCCGCCTCGAACTCGCCGAGGAACACCCGGGCCAGCCCTCGGTTCAGCACCGCCCCGGCCAGGAACCTGACGTCGTCGCCGAGGAAGCCCACCGCGCGGTCGCAGTGGCCGACGGCTTCGGCGTAGCGGCCGAGGCGGGTCAGCGCCACCGCCCGGTGGACGCCGAGCCTGGCCACCTCGACCGGGGTGAGGTGGGGTTCGGCGGAGTCGGCGATGGTCAGGGCCTGTCGTGGGTGGCCCAGCTCGGTGCGGACGTGGACCAGCGACAGGCGTGCCTGGGCGGCCCGGTGCGGAAGGCCGGCGGAGAGCGCGACGCTCACGGCCCGATCCAGGTGCTCCTCGGCCAGTGGCAGGTCACCCAGCTCGCGTGCGGCCACCGCCAGCGCCCGGTGGGCGACCGCCACGGCCTCGCAGTGAGGATCGGAGGCGAGCACGCTGTGCGCCAGTGCGCGGGCCCGTGCCGGGGCCGTGCCCGAGAGGTCCACCGCGTGCTCGGCGGCGGCGAGCGCGTCGTCGGGGATCACCTACGGGCGGATCCGGGTCCAGCTGGTGACGACCGGAGAGCGCTCCGGCCGGTGGCACACCACGCTGAACCAGCCCGGCGGCAGACCCGTGACGGCGAACTGGCCCGTCGCGGAGAGCTCGCGTGACTCGGTGAGATGCAGGGTGCGCACCTCCACCCGGGTGCCCGCCTCCGGGCACGGGGACACCTGCCCGGCCAGGTCCACCAAACCGTCCATCGAGGTGACCTCCAGATCCACGGTGAGCTCGGCGGCGGTGAACCGGAGCAGCCGCGCCTCGTCGGCCGACCGGACGCCCCGCGGAGCGGGCGTGACCACCGGCCGGGCCGTGGCGGCGCCGGGCAGCCGCAGGCCGAAGACCGCCCTGGCGGCGGCGGAGACGTGGGCGGGCACGGGATCCTGGCCGGCGGTCAGACGGAGCGCGGCGATGAGGGACTCGTCGTCGATCGCCGGGGGATGTCGGGTCATGGCGTCGCCTCCTGGGCGGTGAGCACGGTGCGTAGTCGGTTCAGGCAACGTCCCCGGGTGGGGCCGTAACTGCCGCTGGGCATGCCCAGTCGACCGGCGAGCTGGTGGACGCCCGCGTCGGGTGCGGTGGCCATCAGCCGGAACAGTGACCGGCAGGGTTCGTGCATCTCCTCGACGGCCAGCCACAGCCGGCGGCCCTCGTCGGCGGTCAGCACCGCCACCGCCGGGTCGGGGTGGACCTGCCCGGCCAGCGCCGGGTCGGCATGGGAGTGCTCGGTGCCGGCGGGATCGGCGATCAGCCGTTCACCCCGGTTCCGCCTGCTCAGAAGGGAGGCCTCGCGCTTGGCCGTGGTGAACAGCCAGGGACCGATCCGATCCGGGTCACGGATGGTGTGCAGGCTCTCGACCAGTCGCAGCCATGCCCCCTGCACCGCGTCCGCCGCGTCCGCCGCGCTCAGGTCGTAGGCGCGCACGGCCGACCAGAGCGGCCCCGAGAACCGGTTGACCAGCACGTCCCACGCCGCCTGGTCGCCTGCCAGGACGGCATCGATCGCGTGCTGCTCACTCACCGGCGCCTCCGAGGCCACGTCGAACACTCTGAGTGTTCGCGCGAAGACTTTGGGTGAGACTTTACCTCGGCATGGGCACCGCAACACCCAGATCCGGGATTTGCCGGGTCCTCAGTGGGTCGAGGACGTGCGCCGCGGCCTCCCGCGGGGTCCTGCCCCGGGCCGCCGCCGCGATCACCCCGCTGACCACGGCCGAGGCGAAGGAGGTCCCGCTCCAGTGCGCGTAACCCCGGAAGGCTCCGTGTTCGAGGAAGGAACTGGTCAGCCACTCGCCCCGGGCGCAGGCGTCCACCCACGGGCCGTACGCGGAGAAGGGGGCCCTGACCTCCTCGGCCGTGTCCAGCGCGCCGACGGCGATCACCTCGGGCAGCGCCGCGGGCCAGAACGGGCGGTCCGAGGCCGTGTTGCCCGCGCAGGCGACCACGGCGGTGGCGCTCAGCCCGGCCAGGGCGGTCTCCACCAGCGGCGAGGGGCGATCGTCGAAGGTGTGGCCGCCGAAGGAGAGGTTGAGGACCTGGGGCGGGTCGTCCCGCAGCCGGGTCAGGGCCCGCAGCAGCCCCGCCTCGTCCCCGGTGCCGTGGCTGTCCAGCACCCGCAGCGGGCGTACCCGCGCGCCGGGAGCCGAGCGCAGCACCAACCCGGCGACGAACGTGCCGTGCCCGGCCTGGGCGTCCAGTTCGCCGTCGCCGTCCGAGTCGGGCAGTTCGGCGGCCTCCCGCCGCTGCTCCAGGAACCAGGTCTGCGCCCGCCACCAGGGATGCGCGGTCAGGCCGGTGTCGGCCACGGCCACGGTCACCGCGTCCGCGGCCGCCTCGGGCGGGGGGAGGGGGTCGGCCGGAAAGGGGCGGGAGGCCGGGCCGCCGAAGAAGAGCGGCTGGCCCACCAGGACGTGGTTGGGGGAGGCGGGGTGGCCCTGGTCGCGCACCGCCGTCACCAGATCGCAGACGTCCACGCCGGGCGAGAGCCGGATGCGGAAGATCCCGTCGACCTCGGCCACGGCGGTGGTCCACCGGGAGACGGCGGCCATCCCCGAGGCGTCGGTCAGCAGCTGGCCAGGCCTGATCAGCGCGGGTGCTCCGGGCACGGGCTCCACCCGTATGATGTCGGCGTCCATCCGGCCCTCCGGGGTTGATCACCAGGTCGCTACGTCTTCTCTCCTCCGAGAATGCCCCGAGCCGGGCGCCCGCGGCACAACATCTCGGTATGACCCCCCTCTGGTGCGGCGTCACAACCGACGGTAGTCTCTCCTTCAGTCACTTGTGATCATCCTGGGACGAGGCCGTTGGGGAAGGCGCACCTCGTACGAAACGGGAGGTCCGGTGTCTGCTCGTGGCGTGCTTTACGTCCACTCAGCTCAGCCTGCGCTGTGCCCTCATATCGAATGGGCGGTCGCGGGTGTCCTTGGCGTACCCGTAGACCTGACCTGGACTCCGCAGCCTGCCGCGCCCGGCCACGTGCGCGCACAGGCCGAATGGGAGGCCCGTGTCGGGACCGCGGCTGCCATCACCTCGTCGTTGATGGGTTGGCAGCGTATCCGCTTCGAGATCACCGAGGACGCCTCACCGGGTGCCGACGGGTCCCGTCATGCCTACACCCCGTCCCTTGGCGCCTTCACGGCGGTGATCGGGGCCTCGGGTGACATCCTGGTGCCCGAGGACCGGCTGCGCTCCGCCATGTTGATGGCGCGCCAGGGCCGCGTGGTGCTGGAGGAGGAGCTGGACCGCCTGCTCGGAAAACAGTGGGACGCCGAGCTTGAGTCGTTCCGCTACGCGGGGGAGGGCGCCCCGGTCCGCTGGCTGCACGCCGCGGTCTGACCCGGGCGACCCTCTCCGGATACGAAGACCTTCGAGCACGGAAGGAGAGTGCGCCCGCGCCCCGGCTCTGTCGCCTCGGGCCTGCCCGCACCCATGCGGCGCCGTCCCGCCCCGGGTCTGGCTCTGGCGGCGCCTCGTCCGCGAGTTCGGATGCCCGACGGGTCACCCGATGGTCCGTCCTACTTTCGGAGGAACCCCCTCCCGAGGATTCACCCTTCCTCGGGGTTCCCGGCTCTCGGGTCTTTCACCCTTTTTGAGGGCCTGAGTTTTGAGGGCCCGGGTACGCGTTCCGGGCGCCTCGGAACGGCTCCGGTACGGCTCTCCCGCCCTCTGTGGCAGACGGACCCGTGCTCCGGGGGTCACGCCCGTGCCGCGTCCCGGGGCGACGGCCCGCGCCGGGGAAAGCACGACGCCCCCGCCGGCGGAGGGCCGGCGGGGGCGTCGCTGAAGCGGGTCAGAGCGGGATGTTCCCGTGGGCGCCACGGGCCGGGGTGGCCTGGGCCAGGATCTTGGCGATGGCGCCGCGGGTCTCCTCGGGCTTGATGACCTCGTCCACCACGCCGAGCTCGATGGCCCGGTCGAGGCCGCCGGCGAGGATCTCGTGCTCCTCGGCGAGCCTGGCCTCCAGGGCCGCGCGCTCCTCCTCCGGTGCCGCCGCGAGCTCGCGGCGCTTGAGGATGCGGACCGCGGCGACCGCTCCCATGACCGCGATCTGGGTGGTCGGCCAGCCGAAGACCCGGGTGGCGCCCAGCGAACGGGAGTTCATTGCGATGTAGGCGCCGCCGTACGCCTTGCGGGTCACCACCGTGATCCGCGGCACGGAGGCCTCGGCGAAGGCGTGCAGGAGCTTGGCGCCGCGGCGGACCACGCCGTCGTGCTCCTGACCGACACCGGGGAGGTAGCCGGGGACGTCCACCAGGACGACCAGCGGCACCCCGAAGGCATCGCACATCCGGACGAACCGGGCGGCCTTCTCGGCGGAGGCGGAGTCCAGGCAGCCGCCCAGGCGCATGGGGTTGTTGGCGATCACGCCGATGGTCCGGCCTCCGAGACGGCCCAGCGTGGTGACGACGTTGGGTGCCCACTTGGGGTGCAGCTCGACGCCCGGCTCATCGAGCAGGCCCTTGACCAGCGGCTTGACATCGTAGGCGCGGCGGACGTTCTCCGGCAGCAGGCCGGAGAAGTCGACCTCCTCGATGTCGCCGCGGACCCGGCCCTGGTGGCCCAGGAGCACCGCCAGGCGGCGGGCCTGGACGTAGGCCTCGGTCTCGTTCTTGGTGACGATGTGCACGACGCCGCTGCGCTTGCTGTGCGGCTCGGGGCCGCCGAGCGCGGCCATGTCGATCTGCTCACCGGTCACGCTGCGGACCACGTCGGGGCCGGTGACGAAGATGCGGCCCTCGTCGGCCAGGATCACGATGTCGGTCAGCGCCGGGCCGTACGCGGCGCCGCCGGCCGCGGGGCCGACCACCACCGACAGCTGCGGCACGACGCCGGAGGCCCGGGTCATCGCGGCGAAGACACGGCCGACCGCGTGCAGCGACTCGACGCCCTCGGCCAGGCGGGCGCCGCCCGAGTGCCAGACGCCGATGACCGGGACCCGCTCGCGGACCGCGACGTCGTAGGCGTGCACGATGTGCTCGCAGCCCTCGCTGCCCATCGCGCCGCCCTGGACACGGGCGTCGCTGACGAACACCACCACCGGCACGCCCTCCACGCGGCCCGTCGCGGCGAGCACGCCGCTGCGGTCCACGGGGGAGATCAGCTGGACCGAGCCCTCGTCGAGAAGGGCCGCGAGGCGCACCTGGGGATCGCGAGGATCGTCAACCTCCTTGTCGGAGGCGTCGGTCACCACCCTGTTGTCGAGCACGGTCATCACTGGCTCCCTGTCAGATGCTCGTGAAGGCGACGGCGACGTCGTGCCCGCCGAACCCGAAGGAGTTGTTGATCGCGGCGATCTGGCCGTCGGGCAGCTTGCGCGGCTCACCGCGCACGATGTCCACCTCGACGCCGTCGTCGAGGTTGTCCAGGTTGATGGTGCCGGGAGCGATCCGCTCGTGCAGCGCCAGGACGGTGAAGACGGACTCGATGCCGCCGGCGCCGCCGAGCAGGTGGCCGGTCATCGACTTGGTGCCGCTGACCAGCGGGTGGGCGCCGATGACCTCCTTGATCGCGAGGGTCTCCACCACGTCACCCGCGGGGGTGGAGGTGGAGTGCGCGTTCACGTGCTTGATGTCCTGGCCGGTGAGGCCGGAGTTCTCCAGGGCGCGGCGCATGGCCAGCATGACCCCGGCGCCGGTCGGTTCCGGCTGGGCGATGTGGTGGGCGTCGGCGGAGTAGCCGACACCCGCGGCCACCGCGTAGATCTTGGCGCCGCGCGCGAGGGCGTGCTCCTCGGACTCCAGCACGACGATGCCGGCGCCCTCGCCGAGGACGAAGCCGTCACGGTCCTTGTCCCACGGGCGGGAGGCCAGCTCGGGCGCGTCGTTACGGGTGGACATCGCGCGCATGGCGGCGAAGGAGCCGATGTTCAGAGGATGGATGGCCGCCTCGGTGCCGCCGGCCACGACCACGTCGGCACGTCCGGAACGGATCATCTCGATGGCGTAGCCGATCGATTCTGCGCCGGTGGCGCAGGCGCTCACGGTGGCGTGCACGCCGGCGCGGGCGCCGACCTCGATGCCGATCCAGCCCGCCGCGCCGTTCGGCATCAGCATCGGGACGGTGTACGGCGAGAGCCGCTGCCAGCCCTTCTCCTTGAAGGTGTCGTAGGCGGCGAGGATCGTGGTGATGCCGCCGATGCCGCTGCCCACGACCACGCCGAGCCGCTCAGGGTCGACCTTGTCGATCGCGGCGTGCGCCCAGGCCTCGCGGGCCGCGACCAGCGCGAACTGCTCGGCCCGGTCAAGCCGCCGTGCCTCCGGCCGGGGCAGCACCTCGGTCGGGTCCACGGCGGCCACGGCGGCGAACTTCACCGGGACCGAGTCGACCCAGTCCTCGGTGAGGTTGCGGACCCCGGACTGACCGGCGAGAAGCGCCGACCAGGTCGAGGCGACGTCTCCACCGAGGGGCGTCGTCGCGCCGAGCCCGGTGACGACGACACGTACCTGGTCTGTACTCACGTTCTGCGCTCCTTGTGAATCGCGGGTCAAATCCGGGAAATCTTCAGACGTCTCAGTTCTGGATGAAGTTGATGACGTCCTTGACGGTCTTCAGGTGCTTGAGCTGCTCGTCCGGGATCTCGACGCCGAACTCGTCCTGGGCGGCGACGGCGATCTCGACCATGGACAGCGAGTCGATGTCGAGGTCGTCCACGAAGTTCTTCTCCGGGCTGACCTCGGAGGCCGGGATGCCGGTGATCTCGTTGATGATCTTGCCGATACCAGCGAGGATCTCCTGCTCGGTCAGAGCCATGTCGCTTGTTCTCCTTGGATTGGGTTTCTTCTTGTTCTGCACGGCCGGAGCCGTACAAGCTTTGTTCCGCACGGCCGGAGCCGTACAGGTCTCAGGGGACCTCGATGACCTGACCGGCGTAGGTCAGGCCGGCGCCGAAGCCCAGCAGCAGGGCGAGGTCGCCCGACCGGACTTCGCCGCGCTCGATCATCCGGGACAGCGCCAGCGGGATCGAGGCCGCGGAGGTGTTGCCCGCCAGCACGATGTCCTTGGCGATGACGGCGTTGTCGGCGCCGAGCTTGCGTGCGATGGCCTCGATGATGCGCAGGTTGGCCTGGTGGGGCACGAAGGCCGCGAGGTCGGCGGGGTCCACCCCGGCGCGCTCGCAGATCTCCTTGGCCACCGGGTGGAGCGCGGTGGTGGCCCAGCGGAACACGGTCTGGCCTTCCTGGTGCAGGAAGGAGTCACGGTCCTTGATGATGATCGCGTCGGACTTGTCGCCGGCGCTGCCCCACACCACCGGGCCGATGCGGGGGGTGTCGGACGGGCCGACGACCGCGGCGCCCGCGCCGTCGGCGAAGATCACCGCGGTGGCCCGGTCGGTCCAGTCGATCCACTGGGAGAGCTTCTCGGTGCCGATGACCAGCACGTTGGTGGCCGAGCCCGCGCGGACCGCGTCGTTGGCGACGGCCAGCGCGTAACAGAAGCCGGAGCAGGCGGTGTTCACGTCGAAGGCGCCGGGGGCGTCGATGCCGAGCCGGGTGGCCACCCGGCCGGCCGCGTTGGGGATCTGCGTCTCCAGCGTGCAGGTGGCGACGATCACCAGGTCGATGTCGGTGACCGCCAGCCCGCTCGCGGCGAGGGCCTTGCCGCCCGCCTGAACGGCCAGGTCGATCTCGGACTCGCCCTCGGGGGCGATCCGGCGCTCCTTGATGCCGACGCGGCTCTGGATCCACTCGTCGTTGGTCTCCATGGTCGCCGACAGATCGTCGTTGGTGACCACCTTGGACGGCTGATAGTGGCCGAAGGCCAGGATCTTCGCGCCAGGAGCGCCATTCATGATCTTCATCCGTCGCTCACCACTCCTCGTTAGCTGCGGAGGCCGCTCGTGCCTCGTGGACCGCCGCGCTCACCGCACCGGCTTCACGCCGATCCACTGAGAACCCCGCGGGCCGCGTCCAGGTCGTCGGGGGTTTTCAGAGCGACGGTGGCCACCCCGCGCAGGGCTCGTTTGGCCAGGCCGGTGAGGGTGCCGCCGGGGACCAGCTCGATCATCGCGGTGACGCCCCGGTCGGCCATCGTGGCCATGCAGGCGTCCCAGCGTACCGGGTTGGCGACCTGGTTGATCAGACGCTCCACGAACTCGGCGCCGCTGGTGACCGCCGCGCCGTCCGCGTTGGACAGCAGGGTGGTGGACGGGTCGCCGGGTGTGATGCCGGCGGCGGCCTTGCGCAGGTGGTCGACCGCGGGGGCCATGTGCACCGTGTGGAAGGCGCCGGCCACCGAGAGCGGGATCAGCCGGGCCCGCGCGGGCGGCTCGGCCCTGAAGGCCTCCAGCTGTGCCAGCGTGCCACCGGCCACGATCTGCCCGGCCCCGTTGATGTTGGCCGGGGTGAGACCGTGCCCGGCGATGGCCGCCAGTACGTCCTCCTCGGCGCCGCCGAGGACGGCGACCATGCCCGTCTCGGTGACCGCGGCGGCCTTGGCCATGGCCTGGCCGCGCTCGCGGACGAGGGTCAGGGCCTGCTCGGGGGTGAGGACTCCGGCCAGGGCGGCGGCGGTCAGCTCCCCGACGCTGTGCCCGGCGACGATGGCGGGGGAGGCCCCGAGGACCTCCGCCACGGCCAGGCCGGCGGCCACGAGCAGTGGCTGGGCGACCGCGGTGTCACGGATCTCGTCCGCGCCGGCGGTGGTCCCGTAGGCGACCAGATCGAGGCCGACCAGGTCTGACCAAGCGGACAGGCGATCGGCCAGACCCGGTATTTCGAGCCATGGGGCGAGGAAGCCTGGGGTCTGGGCGCCTTGGCCCGGAGCGACGATGACGAGCACGAAATCCAGCCTGCCCTGTAGGAGTCTGCTACCCGGATAAGGATACGAACGAACTTTATCCACACCTTTTTGTAGGAAGCCTACAGCGGAGGTTTCGCCGAGGTTAAGTAAGGACCTCTAGGTCACGATTGTTTCGGACAGGCGGCCGAGGATGAGTCCCACCTGCAGGGTGAAGGCGGAACGCCCCTCCGTGGGCTGGTATCCGGTCAGCTCGGTGATCTTACGCAGACGGTAGCGCACCGTGTTCGGATGCACGAAAAGCAGCCGGGCCGTGGCCTCCAGGGAGGTGCCCTGTTCGAGGTAGGTCGCGAGCGTGTCGAGAAGCGGCGTGCCCACCAGCGGAAGGTAGACGTTCTCCACCAACTGGCTCCTGGCGTCGGCGTCCCCGTCGATCGCGCGCTCGGCCAGCAGGTCCTCGGCGTGGACCGGCCGGGGCGCGTCCGGCCAGCCGCCGGCGGCCCGCAGGCCGGCGATCGCGGCCCGTGCCGAGCGCGCGGCCGCGTGCAGGTCGTTCACCTCGGGCCCGATCACGATCGGCCCCGGACCGAAGCGCGGCACCACGTGCCTGGCCGCGGCGCTGACGCTGTCGGCGCCGCCCACGATCACGATCAGCCGGTCGCCCTGGACCCCCGCCAGCATGTCCAGCCCGGACCTGCGGCCCCGGTCGCGCAGCCCGTCGATCACCGTCTGAGGGTCGTTGTCGGGCGTCTGCCCGGCCAGCACGACGACGGGGGAGGAGATCCAGCCGAGCGCCGCGGCCCACGAGTGCAGGCCGTCGTCGACCTCGCCCCGGACCAGCGCGTCCACGATCAGCGCCTCCAGCCGCGCGTCCCAGGCGCCCCGCGCCTCGGCCTCCCGCGCGTAGACCTGGGCGGCGGCGAACGCGACGTCGCGGGTGTAGCGGAGCATCGCCTGCTGGAGCTGGTCCTCCCCGCCGGGCGCGGCCAGATCCCCGGTCTGCGCCTCGACCACCTCGACCACGATCCGTACGATGTCCACGGTCTGCTGCAGCGAGATGGAGCGCTTGAGCTCGCGGGGGGCGGTGCCGAAGAACTCGATGCTGGGGGTCGGACGGCCCTCCCCGGCGTGCTGGAACCACTCCACGAACGCGGCGATCCCCGCCTGGGCCACCAGCCCGACCCAGGACCTGTCCTCGGCGGACAGGGCGCGGAACCACATCAGCCGGTCTTCCATCCTCGCCATGGCGGCCGTGCCCAGCGTGCCCATGGCCCGCTCCAGCCTGCGCGTGGTGTCCTCCCTGACCCGGTCCGGGTCGGGCTCCCTCCTGGCGGGCTCCATCCCGCCGGGCTCGACCACGACGTCGCTGTGTCTGCTGCCTCGCTCGTTCCGCTCCCTCACGTCACTAAGAGTGCCAGGTCGCATGAGATGCGCCAGCCGCGGCGCCGGACAGGGTACGGGCTCTCGTTCTGTACGGTTCCGCGCACGGCCGGGCGCCGGAGGACCTCCGCTCAGATGACGGCGACGGCGGTGATCAGACCGATGACCAGGTGGGTTACCGCCAGCAGGCGTGCGCCGGGCTGGAGTTCGGGCTCGCTGACCAGGGCACGGACCGACATTCCGGCGATCTTGTCGAAGGCGATCATCGCCACCGTCTGTACGGCGATGCCCACCAGGCCGAAGACCGCGGTCGCGAGCAGGCCCTCGTGCAGGGCCCCGCCCGAGGACCAGATGGAGGCCGCGACGATGAGCCCGACGGCGGCCAGGCCGGAGGCGGTGAGCAGGGTGGCGTTGGGGTTGCGGTCGGACTTGATCAGGTGGCTGAGCTTGCCGGGGATGGCCATGTCGATCACGTAGAAGCCGATGATCAGCAGGATCACGCCGAGCGCGGCGTAGGCGGCGATGGCGAGCGCGCCGCGCCCAAGGGTCTCGGCCAGTGAGATCGTCTCGACGCCGATCGGGCTCGGGAGCGGGACGGGCTGGGGGGTGAGGGTCATGTGGTTCTCCAGGGTTCAGAGTTCGATGCGGTGCGGGACGAAGGACGACGTGTCGTCGGTGATGAACCCTGAGGTCTCACGGATGCCGACCCCGGCCGCCTCGTCGTGGATGATCCAGGCGCCGAGCACGGGACGCCAGCCGTCGAAGACGGGCAGCGGCTGGAACTCCTGGTAGACGTGACCTTCGGCGCCGTAGCCGCCGGAGGTCTCGACGCGGTCGCCCGGGGTGACGATCCGCATGTTCGCGCCCTCCCGGCCGAGCAGGGGCTTGGCGATGTGGGAGGCCATGTCGCGGGGGCCGTCGAGGTAGGCCGGCAGCAGGTTCGGATGGCCGGGATACAGCTCCCAGAGCACCGCGAGCAGCGCCTTGTTGGACAGCAGCATCTTCCAGAGCGGCTCGATCCAGGTCATCGAGACCTGCTGGCGCACCGCGCGGGCGCCGAACGGGTCGGCGACCGCCCACTCCCACGGGTACAGCTTGCAGAGCGAGCGGATCACCCGGCGCTCCATGTCGACGAACCGCAGGTTGAGGCTGTCCCAGCCGATGTCCTCCATGGCCACGGCGATCGTCTTCAGCCCCGCCTGGTCGGCGGTCTCCTGGAGGTAGGCGAGGGTCATCGCCTCCTCGCCGGTCTCGTCCATGTTGGTCCAGGCGAAGTGCGCCGGGCCGGTGGGCAGCCCGGCCGCTATCTGCTGCCACCGGTCGATCAGCCGCTCGTGGATGGAGTTCCACTGATCGTCGTCCGGGTAGCGGTCGCGCAGCCAGAACCACTGCACGACCGAGCTCTCCAGCAGGCTGGTCGGGGTGTCGGCGTTGTACTCCAGCAGCTTGGCGGGGCCGGTCCCGTCGTAGCGCAGGTCGAACCGGCCGAACAGGTGGGGGTCGCTCCGCTCCCAGGAGCGGGCGATCTCCGGGGCCGCCCATTCGGGGATGGCGAAGTCGGCGTAGCGGCTGTGCGCGACGACGTATTCCACCGCGTGCAGGCACATCCGGTGCAGCTCCTCGACCTGGTTCTCCAGGTCGAGGACCTCGTCCATCGTGAAGACGTACTGCACGCTCTCGTCCCAGTAGGGGCGGTCGAGGCCGTCGGGGTGGGCGGAACGGTGGTAGGCCAGGCCGTGGCTCTCGATGATGCTCTCCCAGCCGTCCCGGGGGAGTGAGGTTTCGCGTCTCATCTGTCCGGGCTCAGCTCCCGCTGCCCCAGCCGCTGCGGCCGCCGAAGCCACCGCGCTGGATCACGGTGCCCTTGCGGCTCGTGATCTGGACGTCCGAGGGGCGCATGGTGGTGCCGTGCGTGATCCGCGCCCCGGACCGCACGCCTCCGTAGTACCAGCTGTAGGCGCCGCGGGAGCCGTAGTAGTGGGCGTGGTCGTCGTCGCAGTAGTCCTCGTCCACGACCGTGTAGGACCCGTCCGGCTCGAGGCTGTTGACGTCCACGCAGTCGGCGCCGACCTCTTCGTAGTCGTCCTGGGCGGAGCAGTAGCCGATGAGGAGCAGCGATACGACGCCGATCCCGGTCAGCGTGATGACCGTGGACGCCTTCACACCCGAGGACTTGGGGGCGGGCGTGCGGGGAGGTGGTCCTGCCAGTGGGTGTTTCGGTCCTGCGGCCATCGAACTCCAATGAGATGTGTCGCCACAGGCTATCGATGCTGTTTTGTCGGTTCAACCGCGCTAAAGGGATCGGTACTCACGGAGACTGTCGGTATCACCGCGTAACGTCACAAGTGTGAACCGTACCGATCGGCTTTACGCTCTGGTCGAGGAGCTCCGCGCGGTCTCGCCCCGGTTCCGGTCGGCGCGTGAGCTGGCCGCCGGGTTCGAGGTGAGCGTCCGCACGGTCGAGCGTGACATCTCCGCGCTCCGGCAGTCGGGGGTGCCCGTCTACGCCGAGCCCGGCAGGCGCGGGAGCTACGCCTTCGACAGGAGCGTGTCCCTGCCCCCGCTCGACTTCACCTCGGCCGAGGCGATGGCGGTGGCGGCGGCGCTCGAACGCGCGGGGGACCATCCCCTCGCCTTCCACGCCCGCAGCGCCCTGCGCAAGCTGGTCGCGGCGATGTCGCCCGCCAAGGACGCCGGGGCCGGGGAGCCGGCCTTCCGGGTGCACCCGGTCGTCGAGCCGGAGCCGTACCC
Organism: Streptosporangium canum; assembly: GCF_900113865.1. Taxonomy (GTDB): domain Bacteria; phylum Actinomycetota; class Actinomycetes; order Streptosporangiales; family Streptosporangiaceae; genus Streptosporangium; species Streptosporangium canum. The sequence goes on from NZ_FOQY01000029.1 coordinate 90,624, forward strand.
GCGCGCGTCGCGCGTGATCGAGCAGGCGCTGCTCCACCGCAGGGTGCTGCGGATCGAATACGAGGACCGCAAGGGCCGGATCACCAGGCGCGAGGTGGAGCCCGCGATCTTCGTGGGCGGCCGCGGCGGCCACTGGTATCTCGTGGGCATGTGCCGGCTCCGGCAGGACGCCCGGGTCTTCCGGCTCGACCGCATCGGCTGGGCGGAGGAGACGGAGGAGGTCTCGCCCGAGCAGCCGCCGGAGCGCTTCGCCCCGCAGATCCCCCACCTGCTCGCGGACGCCCCGGACCTCGGCTGAGAGCGCCGGCGCGGTCCGTAGCGGATGGCCATGGATCGGTGGTCATCGGCCCGGCGGGGAGGCGTCGGAGGCGGCGGTCCGGTCCTCGGCCGGCAGCCAGTGCCGGGCGGGGTCGTAGCGCAGCCATCCCTCCCGCCGGGCCGTCGTGGCGGCGGTGCGCAGCAGCCGGGCGAGGAGCGGGTGGCGGTTGTCGTGCCGCCAGACCAGCGACCACGGGTAGAGCGGGGTGGGGTCGACCAGCGGGATCAGCGCCGTGGCCGGGACATGGGCGGTCTGGACGTCGGCGTCGATCAGCCATACGTGATCGGGGTGTGCGTGGATCTGTGCCACCACCTGGTCGAGAGTGGCGACCGCCGGGCCGATGGTCAGGGGGATCCGGAAATGGTCGCCGAGCGCGCGCAGGTAGCCGTCCAGCTCGGTGGCTCCCGCGAGGGCGGGTGTCCAGATCCCCTGGGGACGCAGGTCGGCAGGGCGCAGCGTGGGCCGTGCGGCCAGCGGGTGGCGTTCCGACATCAACGCGTGGAGGGGTTCGAGCCGCAGGAGCCGGTGTGCCAGGTCCTCGGGCCAGGGGTGGGGAAGACCGTGCACCCGCCCGAAGGCCACATCGATCTCGGCGCGCTGCAGAGCTGACAGGGCGGTGCCCAGGCTGTGCCGGGTGCTCAGCTCCAGCGGCAGGTCGCCCAGGTCCGTGATCAGCTGGCGCAGCAGGGCGGAGGCGGCGATCGGGCGGAAGGTGTCGAGCCGCAGGGGTTGCCGGCCGAGCTGCGCCGCGGCCACGATCTCGTCGGCGACGGCCAGGGCCTGCCGCGACAGGGGCAGCAGCCGCCGTCCGAGGTCGGTCAGCTCGACGACGTGATGGCCGCGCACGAACAGCGGCCCGCCCAGGGTGGCCTCCAACCGCCGGACGCGGTGGGACAGGGCCTGCTGGGTGAGGAACAGGCGGCTCGCGGCCCGGCCGAAGTGCAGCTCCTCGGAGGTCGTGACGAAGGCCTGGAGCTGGCGGAGATCGAGATCCACCCCAACAAGCTGCAGTGACAAGCGTTGCTTGTCAAGAAGGCGAGTCGTTGTTGGACGCCACGGGACGCAGGCGTTTGAGTGGATCACATGGATGAGGACGTCCGGTCCCGTGGGCCGGTTCAAGACTCGGCCGGTACGGCGGCCGCGGCGGATCCGCGCCGCTGGCGCGCGCTGGCGGTGCTGGCTCTGGTGCAGTTCATGTTCACCGTGGACAGCTCGATCGTGAACGTCGCGCTGCCGTCGGTGCAGCGGGAGCTGGGGGCGTCGACGGCGGATCTGGCCTGGGTGGTCAACGCCTACGTCGTGACCGCGGGCGGGCTGTTGCTGCTCGGCGGGCGGCTGGCCGACCTGTGGGGGCGGCGCCGCATGTTCCTCGTCGGCACGGCGGTGTTCGCGGTGGCGTCGCTGACCAGCGGCATCGCCGCGAGCACGGGGATGCTGGTGGCCAGCCGGTTCGGTCAGGGGCTCGGGGAGGCGCTGGCGGCGCCGGCCGCCCTGTCGATGATCGCGTTGATGTTCGCCGACAGCCGTGAGCGGGCCCGTGCCCTGGCGATCTGGGGAGGGCTGAGCGGGCTGGGCGCCACGGCCGGAGTGCTGCTGTCCGGGGCGCTGACCGAGCTGGCGGGCTGGCGCTGGGTCTTCTTCGTCAACCTGCCGGTCGCCGCGGTCGCGTTGCTCCTCACGCCCCGCCTGGTGGCGGCGCGGCCCGGTTCCGGCGGCCGGCGGGTGGATTGGGCGGGCGCGGTGCTCGTCACCGCCGGCCTGATCGCGCTCATCGCCGGTCTGCTCGCGGCCGGCCACAACGGGTGGACCGCCCCCGCCGTCCTGGTCCCGCTGGGTGCGGGGCTGGCCGCACTGGCCGGTTTCGTCGCCGTGGAGGCGAAGACCGCCGAGCCGCTGGTGCCGCTGCGCTTCTTCGCCAGCCGCGTCCGCCTCTCGGCGAACCTGGCGACGATCACGCTGACCAGCGGGATGGCGGCGACCATGTTCCTGCTCACCCTCTACATGCAGAACGTGCTCGGCTACCAGCCGCTGGCCACGGGGCTGGCCTACCTTCCCTTCTGCGTGGCCTTCCTCGGGGGCCTGATGGCCTCGACCGCGCTGACCGCCAAACTGGGCACCACGGGCACCATCGGCGCCGGTCTCCTCCTCAGCGCCGTCGGGATGGTGTATCTGGCGCTCCGCATGTCGGTCACCAGCGGCTACGCCGCCGACCTGCTGCCCGCCACGGTGATGATCGCCGCAGGGCTGGGGATCGCCTTCCCCACGCTGCAGAACGCCGCCCTGCAGGGGGTGACCGACGACGACGCCGGGCTCGGCTCCGGGGTGCAGACGACCATGCAGCAGCTGGGCAGCGCCCTCGGCCTGGCCGTCTTCACCGCGATCGCGATAGGCCGCACCGGAGCGGCGCTGGCCTCCGGGGACTCCACCCCGGCGGCCGCCGTCAGCGGCTACCAGTGGGCCTTCTCCGTCGCCACGGGGGCGCTGGTCCTCACCGCCCTGCTGATGCCGCTGACCGTCCGTACCGCGCGGGAGACCGGCGACAGGACAAGCGCCGGCGGATGATCGTGATGTCCGGCCGGCTCGGTCACCGGCCGGGCGGGGTCCGCTCCGCCGTCACCGGGAGCCGAGCCGGGCGGGCGGCGCGGTCATGGCGCGGGCCCTGCCGCGCCTCAGGGCCCTGCCGCGCCTCAGGGGCGCTTCCCGGCGCCGGGTATCTGTTCGCGGCAGGCCTCCATCGCCTTCTTGCTCTGCGGAGTGCCCAGCTCCATTCCATTTCCGGTGAAATGAACCTTTCCATGGGAGAATTCGGGATCGGGTACGTCGACGCCGTTCTCCCGCATGCACCGGGCGAACCCCAGAAAGGCGCCCTGAAACTCCGGGTCGGTTACCGTTTTCTTCACCGGGCCGGTCGGGCTGTACTCATCGCAGGCCCTGGACGCCCTGTCCAGATTATTCTTGTTGATTTTCCCGCGGATCACGACGGCGCCGCCACCCGGTTCCGGATCGGGCATGTCGACGCCGTTCTCCCGCATGCACCGGGCGTACTTCAGACCGTCTGCCTGGGGTGGCGTGGACGGGCGGGCCGACGTCGTCGTGCCCGTCACGGAGGCGACCCTGTCGCTCCCGGCCGGTCCGCACGCCGTCAGCGCGGCCAGGGAGGCGATCGCCGCCGCTGCCATAACTGTTCTCATCGTGATTTCCCTCCTGTCGCCACAGGTATAGCGGGAACCCTGTTAAAAACTCTTCAAACGAATCCGTTCGAACGGTCTCTGTCTCCGCGCTCTGCGAGAAGCGAGTGATCTTCGCCGTTCCGGTGCGTAATACTTGGGAAAAGCGCGTAAAGGGGCGCATGTGAGGGGCCGGCAATGCCGGAGATCAGACCGCTGCGGCCCGGGGATCCGCCGCAGCCGAAGAGCCGCACACTCAAAAGCGGGCAGGGCGTCGGCCCTGCCCGGTCATGATGAGGGGCGGAGTGCTCAGGACGCGGGGCAGGTCGTGTCCTTCGGGGGAGTTTTCCCGTCGAGCAGGTAGCCGTCGACGACCTTCTTCACGCACGTGTCGCCGGACAGGTACGCGCCGTGGCCCTCGCCCTTGTAGGTGACCAGCACGCCGCTCCCGAGCTCCGCGGTCATCCTCGGCGCCCACTCGTACGGCGTGGCGGGGTCGCCGGTGCCGCCGACGACCACGATGGGCGCCGAGCCGGTGGCGTTCACCTTCCTGGCCGCGTCACTGCCCGCAACCGGCCACACCCGGCAGATGGTCCCCAGCCCCGCGCTGCCGAACAGCGGCGAGATCTTCAACGCCGCCTTCTCGATCTTGGCCAGTTCCTGCGGGGTGGGCCGTTCGGCGGTGTCCGCGCAACTGATGGCCGGGAAGCTGCTCATGAGGGTCGAGTAGGACCCGTCGGGTTTGCGGCCGTTGTAGCTGTCGGCCAGGGCCATCAGGATCCGGCCGTCGCCCGTGAACCCCTGGCCCAGGGCCTGCTCCAGCAGCGGCCAGCTCAGCTTGGAGTACAGCGCGGCGGCGATGCCGGTGCCGGCCAGTCCCTGGGTGAGCTTGCGGTCGCCGACCTGCAGCGGCTTGTCCCTCAGGTCGGCCAGGAAGGTGTCGACGTTCTTGTTCGCGATGGTCACGTCGGCGCCGACCGCGCACTCGCCGGGACCCTTGACGCAGTCCTTCAGGAAGGACTCGTAGGCGTTCTGGAACCCGGACGTCTGGACCAGCGTGCGCTGCGCCAGGGTGACGCTGGGGTCGAGCGGGGCGTCCAGCACGAAACGCCCCACGTTCTCGGTGAACTCGGTGGCGTAGACCGCGCCGAGCTGCGTGCCGTACGAGATGCCGAAGTAGTTGAGCCGGTTGTCGCCCAGGGCCTCACGGAGCCGGTCCATGTCACGGGCGGCGTTCACCGTGCCGACGTGGGGCAGGACCTTGCCCGAGGTCCGCCGGCAGGCGTCGGCGAACTCCTTGATGATCTTGTCCATCTCGGCCTGCTCCGCCGGGCTGGTGGCCACGCTGTTCATCGAGGTGAACCTGTCCATGATCCTGTTGCCGCCGCACCGGACGCCGTCACTGCGCTCCACCCCTCGCGGGTCGAAGCTGACCAGGTCGTAACGGGCGCGCAGGGTGCCGAAGACCTTGACGGCCTGGGCCAGGGTGTCGACACCGGACCCGCCGGGGCCGCCGAAGTTGAAGACCAGGGAGCCGATCCGCTCACCGGGACCGGTGGCCTTGGCCCGGATCACCGCCATGTCCACTGTCCCGCCGGCGGGCTTGGCGTAGTCGAGGGGAACCTTGAGCGTCCCGCACTGCAGGTTGGGGTCGGGCTTGGCCGGAGCCTGACCGTCGGGACGCTCGATGTCGGTGCAGGGGCCCCAGTCGATCGTGCCCGACGGCTGCACCGAGCCCTGTGCCGAGCTCTGGACGGACCCCGGCGTGGAGGGACCGCCGGCGGCGCCGTACCCGCTGGGCGCGGCGCCGCCGCCGCAGGCGGCCAGCGCAGTGGACAGGACCGCCGTCACGGTGGCGGCCGTCAGGATTCTTCGCACGGAGTGCTCCCCTCGTACTGTTCGCCGGGGGGAGCGATTCAACACTAACCGGACGGGGCCTTCCAAAGAAGGACCCGCCCGGCATAGATCACAGCCCCATGGACTGAGTGTCGTTGCTCTCGGCGCCGCCCGCCTCGGTGACACCGTTCTTCAGGTGGTACTTGGCGATCGCGTCGTTCAGCACCGCCGAGTCGAGCTCGCCCCGCCTGACGAGCTGGGTGAGCACGGCGAGCGTGATCGAGGCCGCGTCCACGTGGAAGTGGCGGCGCAGCGCCGACCGGGTGTCCGACAGGCCGAAGCCGTCGGTGCCGAGCGAGGTCCAGTCACCCGGAACCCACTGGGCGATCTGGTCCTGCACCGCGCGCATGTAGTCGCTGACGCCCACGAACGGCCCCTGGGCCGCCGACAGCGCCTGGGTCACGTACGGCACGCGCTGCTCGGCGTCGGGGTTGAGCAGGTTGTGCTCCTCGGCGGCCAGCGCCTCGCGGCGCAACTCCGCCCAGGAGGTCGCCGACCAGACCTCGGCCGCCACGCCCCACTCCTCGGCCAGCATCCGCTGGGCCTCCATGGCCCACGGACCGGCCACGCCGGATACCAGGATGTTGGCCTTCGGACCCTGTACGGCCGGCGCCGCGGCGAACCGGTAGAGGCCCTTGAGCAGGCCCTCCAGGTCCAGGTCGGCCGGCTCGGCCGGCTGCGGGTAGGGCTCGTTGTAGACGGTCAGGTAGTAGAAGACGTTCTCCGGCTGCTCGCCGTACATCCTCCGCAGGCCGTCCTTGACGATGTGGGCGACCTCGAAGCCCCACGACGGGTCGTAGGACACCGCCGCCGGGTTCGTCGAGGCGATCAGCGGGGTGTGGCCGTCCTCGTGCTGCAGGCCCTCACCGTTCAGCGTGGTGCGGCCGGCGGTGGCGCCGAGCAGGAAGCCCCGGCCCATCTGGTCGGCGAGCTGCCACATCTGGTCGGCGGTGCGCTGCCAGCCGAACATCGAGTAGAAGATGTAGATCGGGATCATGTGCTCGCCGTGCGTGGCGTAGGCCGAGCCCACGGCGATCGTCGAGGCCATCGAGCCCGACTCGCTGATGCCCTCGTGCAGGATCTGACCCTCGGTCGACTCCTTGTAGGACAGCAGCAGTTCGCGGTCCACGGCGTCGTAGGTCTGGCCGTGCGGCGAGTAGATCTTGGCGGTCGGGAAGATCGCGTCGAGGCCGAAGGTGCGCGCCTCGTCCGGGATGATCGGCACGAACCGGTGGCCGATCTCCTTGTCGCGCATGAGGTCCTTCAGCAGCCGGACGAACGCCATGGTGGTGGCGACGTTCTGCTTGCCGGAGCCCTTCTTGAGCTGCGCGTAGGCGGCGTCGCCCGGAAGCTTGACGGGCTTGGCGCGGATCACGCGCTTGGGCAGGAAACCGCCCAGGGCCGCGCGGCGCTCCTTCATGTATTCGATCTCGGGGTCGTTCTCGCCCGGGTGGAAGTAGGGCGGCAGGTCGCCTTCGAGCGCGGAGTCCGGGATCGGCAGGTAGAGCCGGTCGCGGAACTCCTTCAGGTCGGCCTTGGACATCTTCTTCATCTGGTGCGTCGCGTTGCGCGCCTCGAAGTCCTTGCCCAGCGTCCAGCCCTTGATGGTCTGGGCGAGGATGACCGTCGGCTGGCCGACGTGCTCACGGGCCGCCTTGTAGGCCGCGTAGACCTTGCGGTAGTCGTGGCCGCCGCGCGACAGCTTGCGGATGTCCTCGTCCGACAGGTGCTCGACCATCTTGCGCAGCCGGGGGTCGCCGCCGAAGAAGTTCTCGCGGATGTATTCGCCGCTCTCGACGGAGTAGGTCTGGAACTGGCCGTCGGGGACGGTGTTCATCTTGTTGACCAGCACGCCGTCGACGTCGGCCGCCAGCAGCGGGTCCCAGTCACGGCCCCACACGACCTTGATGACGTTCCAGCCGGCGCCCCGGAAGTAGGACTCCAGCTCCTGGATGATCTTACCGTTGCCGCGCACCGGGCCGTCGAGACGCTGCAGGTTGCAGTTGATGACGAAGGTGAGGTTGTCGAGCTCCTCGCGGGCGGCCAGGCCGATCGCGCCGAGCGACTCCGGCTCGTCCATCTCGCCGTCGCCGAGGTAGCACCAGACATGGCTGCGGCTGGTGTCCTTGATCTTCCGGTTCAGCAGGTAGCGGTTGAACCGGGCCTGGTAGATCGCGCCGATCGGACCGAGACCCATGGAGACCGTGGGGAACTCCCAGAAGTCCGGCATCAGACGCGGGTGCGGGTAGGAGGGCAGGCCCTTGAAGCCGTGCGACAGCTCCTGCCGGAAGGCGTCGAGCTGGGCCTCGTTCAGGCGGCCCTCCAGGAACGCCCGGGCGTAGATGCCCGGTGCGGCGTGGCCCTGGATGAAGACCTGGTCACCGGACTCGCCGTGGTCCTTGCCGCGGAAGAAGTGGTTGAAACCCACCTCGTAGAGCGACGCGGCCGAGGCGTAGGTCGCGATGTGGCCGCCGACGTTGGTGCGGGCGTTGGCCCGGGTCACCATGACGGCCGCGTTCCACCGGATGTAGGCACGGATCCGGCGCTCGACGTACTCGTCGCCAGGGAACCAGGGCTCTCGCTCCGGGGGAATGGTATTGATGTAGTCGGTGCTGCGCAGGCCGGGGACCCCGACCTGGTTCTCGCGGGCCCGCTCCAACAGGCGAAGCATCAAATAACGGGCTCGAGTGCGACCTTCCGTCTTGATGACGTTGTCGAGCGACTCGAGCCACTCCTGGGTCTCGCTGGGGTCGACATCAGGGAGCTGGCTGGGTAGGCCGTCGCTGATGACCGAGAAACGCTGGCGTCCGGAAGCCACTGGGTCTCGCCTTCCGAGGATGGACTTTTGTCTGGTGTAGGTCGTCTTCCATCCTGGTCTCTTACCCCGGAAAGTGCATCTCTACTGACCGGTAACCAGGAGGTCCCTGCTGGCAGGGGCGTGTAAGTGGCCTAGACCACCGATGGTAGGACGAATAGCCACCAAAGGTTACATCCACGCCCCTTCTTTCTGGAGGGCTGGGCCGTACGAATCCGGAAGGCCGCAGTGCCGGAGGAGGTGACAGGGGGCCGTGGGGCTCCCGATACCGGATCCGTTGCGGCGCGGCGGCGCGTCGGCGGGGCGGGAAGGCGCGCGCCCGGTCTACCGATCCGGTAAAGAAAGATCCTTAATCCGGTCGGCGTCGGGGTCGCACCCCCTTGTACGGTGCGGTTCGGCGGCAGATGTACGTATCCGGTGCCACCCGGACTGCGCGCTGTCGTCGTCCCAGCTCAGGATGGATCGTAGGATCGGGTATGTGAGATCTCAGACAATCGAGGTGGTAACGGGCTCCCGCGAGCGGGTGCACAACATCACCGCCGAGTGCGAGAGCTTCGTCCGGTCGTGTGGGGGAGACGGTCTGCTGAACGTCTTCGTGCCGCACGCGACCGCGGGGGTCGCGCTGATCGAGCTCGGCTCGGGCAGTGACGACGACCTGATCGCGGCCTTGAAGGACCTGCTTCCGGCCGACGACAGATGGAGGCATGCGCACGGATCCAGAGGGCATGGACGGTCGCATGTCATGCCGGCTCTCATTCCTCCGTACGCCACCGTCCCGGTTCTGTCCGGGCGGCTCGCACTGGGCACCTGGCAGTCCATTGCCGTTGTGGATCTCAACGTCGACAATCGGGAACGCCAGGTCCGTTTGTCATTTTTGTCGGACTAATTCATACGTAGCCCAGTCGTTGCCGTGGCGACCGTTGACGACCGAGGGTCACAGCGTGTGGACTGTGCCGAAGCACTTTGAGCGCCGTGTAATCGCGGGGCCATTCAAGCAGGAGGGACAAACGTGAGCGCGACCGCGGGTCAGGCGCAGGGCGAACGCAGCCTGGCCGAACGACTCGGTCTCAAGCCGGGTCAGGTGGTGCAGGAGATCGGTTGGGACGAAGACGCCGATGACGATCTGCGCGACTCCATCGAGGAACTGACCGGCAACGAACTGGTCGATGAGGACTTCGAGGACGTCGTCGACATCGTGCTGCTGTGGTGGCGCGACGGAGACGGTGATCTGTTCGATGCCCTGAGCAGCGTGCTGACCAATCTGAGCGAGGGGGGCCAGATCTGGCTGCTCACCCCCAAAGCGGGGCGGGACGGGCACGTGGAGCCAAGCGACATCGGGGAGGACGCCACGACGGCGGGTCTCTCGCAGACCAGCAGCATCAGCGCTGCCCCCGACTGGTCGGGAACGAGGCTGGCCACGCCTAAGGCGCGCCGCTAAGGGGCCCTGCCCTGCCGTACGGCTCGCGCGAGCCGTACGGCAGGATGATGGCGCGCCCATCATCCGATGAAAGGACCTCTGGTATGGCAGTCGAGGTAGGCTCTCCGGCTCCGGATTTCGAGCTGAAGGATCAGCACGGCACTCCGGTCAAGCTTTCGGACTACCGGGGCAGAAGGGTCGTTTTGATCTTCTATCCCCTCGCGTTCAGCGGCGTCTGTCACGGTGAGCTCTGCGCCATCCGCGACGAGTTCATCGCCACCGCGCCCGAGGACGTCCAGGTGGTGACCGTCTCGGTCGACTCGGTGTTCACCCACCGGGCCTGGGCGGACCGGGAGGGCTACACCTTCCCGCTGCTCTCCGACTTCTGGCCGCACGGACAGGTCGCCCAGGCGTACGGTGTGTTCGATGAGGAGAAGGGACTCGCCATCCGAGGCACCTTCATCATCGACGGCGAGGGCGTGGTCCGCTGGAGCGTCGTGAAGCCGATCCCGGAGGCACGCGACGTCGCCGACTACCACAAGGCGCTCGCCGAACTTTCCTGAGTGGTGATCCGGCGGGCGCTCACGGGCGTCCGCCGGTCTCGACCTTCCGGAGGCGATCATGCCCTGCTTCTCCTGCGGGGCCAGGCAGAGCGACCCGATCCGTGGTGCCAGCCCGTGGAAGCGCGGGGTGCGCCAGGAGGCGCAGGTGCTCATCTGCCCGGACTGCCAGCGCGCGCACGATCTCGATCTCGACACGTGCTCCACGTGCGGTTCCGTCGCGCTCATCTGCCGGCTCGGCGAGGTGGAGTGCCGCTCCTGCGGGGCCGTGCGACCGGCGCGGGCCGGTGGCCAGGCCGAGGTCCCCTGTGCGCCCGGCCTGGCGGACGAGGTCGAGGCCGCCCTGAACCGCGTCCTCGGGCGAGTTCATTGATGCTCATATATCGGCTTTAAGTGCATTTATGAGCATGTGGGGTGATCTGCCGATATCCCCATGCGCTAAGGTCGGGCTCGGCCCTGCCCCTTCGACCTGCTGGATGCGTGCATGAGCTCCTTCGTTGTGGCCCTTGACGTCGGCGGCACGTCCATGAAGGGCGGTCTCGTCACCCGCTCGGGCGAGGTCCTCCGCACCGACCGCCGGGCGACCCCGCGCGACGAAGGGCCCGCCGCCGTCGTCGGGACGATCCGATCCTTCATCGACGACCTCGCCGCCGCCGGCGGCGGCACCCCCGCCGGAGTCGGCCTGGCCGTACCGGGCCTGGTCACGGCCGACGCGGCGCTCTACTCCGCCAACATCGGCTGGCGCGACGTCCCCGCGGCCGACTTCGTCCCGCTCGACGTGCCCGTCATGCTCGGCCACGACGTGCGCACCGGGGGCCTCGCCGAGAGCGTGCTCGGCGCCGGCCGTGAGGTCTCCGACTTCCTCTTCCTGCCCATCGGCACGGGCATCGCCGGCGCCGTGATCGTCGACGGCGAGCCGTACGGCGGGGCCGCCGGATGGGGGGGTGAGATCGGTCACATCCCGGTCTTCCCCGGGGGGGAGACGTGCGCCTGCGGCCAGATCGGCTGCCTGGAGACCTACGCCTCGGCCTCCGCGGTCGGCCGCCGCTACTCCGCCCGGGCCGCCTCACCCGCCACGGCCGAACAGGTCGCCGCGCTGACCGTCTCAGGTGACCCCGTGGCCGCGGAGGTGTGGGACGACGCTGTCGAGGCCCTGTCCCTCGCCCTGGCCACCTACACGTTGCTCCTGGACCCCTCCGTGATCGTCCTGGGCGGCGGCCTGGCCGAAGCCGGCCCCCTCCTGTCCGACCCGCTGGCCGACCGCCTCCGCAAGCGCCTGACCTTCCGCGCCGCCCCGCCGCTCCGTCCGGCCGCCCTGGGCGTCAACGCGGGCATGCTCGGCGCGGCCCTCCTCGGCTGGCGCGCGGCCGGAGTCCCCGACGCCGGCGCCACGTGGTCATTGGATGTGCTGAAATCCCCCCGGGTGGCGTAAGGTGTTATCCCGTCTGCCAGACGGGATTCCCGGGGCGCTTAGCTCAGCGGTAGAGCGCTCGCCTTACAAGCGAGATGTCACTGGTTCGAACCCAGTAGTGCCCACCACAAGCCCCTGACCTGCTAAGACAGGTCAAGGGCTTTGTTTTTCGACTTACGACTCCTAACAAAAAGAGGCTTCTGGACCTCTGGGAATGACGGTGTGTCAGTTCTCGTTGATGCTGGCCGAAGGGGGTGCGAGCCAGTCGAGACGAGGAAGACCGCTGCCAGACCGTGGGAGATCGACGACGAGTTGTGGGCGCGCATCGAGCCGCTGCTGCCGGTCGTCCCACGTAATCCGCGGCGTCCAGGTCGTAAGCGTCTGGATAGTCGCAGGGTGCTGTGCGGGATCCTGTTCGTGCTGTACACCGGGATCCGCTGGGAGTTTCTGCCCCAGGAGCTGGGCTGCGGCTCGGGGATGACCTGCTGGCGACGGCTGCGGGACTGGAACGAGGCCGGGGTCTGGCAGCACCTGCACGAGCTGCTGCTCTCCGAGCTGCGGGCCGCGGACCTGCTGGACTTCTCCCGCGCAGCGGTCGACTCCAGCCACATCCGCGCGATGAAGGGCGGGCCGGCCACCGGTCCGTCCCCGGTGGACTGGGGCAAGGCCGGCAGCAAGCACCACCTGATCGTCGAAGCGCACGGCATCCCGCTCGCGGCAATCACCACCGGCGGCAACCGCGGGCGACGTCACCCAACTGATCCCGCTGATCCAGGCCGTCCCGCCGATCCGCGGTAAGCGCGGCCAGCCACTGCGCCGCCCCGAGCACCTGTACGCCGACCGCGGCTATGACCACGAGGTCTACCGGGACAAGGTCCGCCGGTTCCAGATCACCCCGCACCTCGCCCGGCGCGGCACCGGGCACGGCTCCGGCCTGGGCGTGTACCGCTGGGTCGTGGAAGGAGCGATCGCGCTGCTGCACTGGTTCCGCCGCCTGCGTATCCGCTGGGAGATCCGCGACGACATCCACCACGCGTTCGTCACCCTTGGCTGCGCCGTCATCTGCTGGCGACGACTGCGCACCGCACTTTGTTGAGAGTAAGGGCGGGCGATCGCCCCAGGGGATGGCCTGCTCGATGCGTCAGAACGCATACGTAGCAGTCGGGCCCGCGCAGCCTCACATCCGGGATCTCAGCGCGTCGACCTCACAGCCCGGTGCGAAGGGGTCGAAGCCGTGCTCGATCAGCCAGCGAACTGCCAGCAGGCTTCGCAGCGACCACCACGCGTGGATCACGTCGAGGTCGATGTCGGTGCCATAGCCGGCGATGACGTCGTCGAGGTGCTCCTCGTGTCCGAGCGTGAAGGTGGCGAGGTCGTACAGGGCATCACCCTGGCCCGCCTCGGACCAGTCGATGATGCCGGTGACCTCGTCGCCGTCGACGAAGACGTGCGCGATCTGCAGGTCGCCGTGTGTGAACGCCGGAGTCCACGGCCGGAGCGCGGCCTCGGCGACCTGGCGGTTGCGGGTGACCAGGTCGGCGGGCAGGACACCGTTCGTCACGAGCAACTCGCACTCGTCGTTGAGTTTCGCCGCCAGCGCGACGATGCTCCGGCCGGCCCTGCCCGGCAGGGGCGGCAGGGGCGCTTCGTGCAGCTTCCGGATGGCGGCGCCCGCCGCGGCCCACGCCGCCGGCGACCCGGTCGACGGCCCGCCGAGGCGCCCAAGCGTCGTCCCCGGGAGTGCGGCGATCGCGAGCACGGGCGGCTTGCGCCACAGGACCTCCGGGGTCGGGACCGGCGCGAGGGACATCGCCTCGACCTCGACGTCGATGCGCGCCTGATCGGCGTCCACCTTCAAGAACACGTCACCGACGCGCAGAGTCGCGCGCTCGGAATGGGCGACGACGACTTTGACCTCATCCATGGGCGACCAGTATCCCGGGGATGATCGCCGACGTCGCCAGGTTTATCGCGTGCGATTACGCGGCTGAACGCGTCTCGCTACCTGGCGGCCTCGTGCACGACACCGACCTCTGACCAGGTCAAGCCCGCCACTTTTGTTAGGAGTCCTAAGTAACTGGGCCGTGTGGGAGCGCGCACCTGTACTGTTTCCCCCTTGGCGATGCAAACAGGGTGAGATGGGTTCCATCCCCGTCGCCGTCGGCAATGACTCGCTACCCTCAGTAAGTGCGTCTGCGGAGGGAGTCTCAGTTGCGCAAACCATATGGTTTTGAGATCGAGCCGGAGGTTCGAGAGTGGCTCGACAATCTGAGCGACGGCGACTTCAAACGCGTTGACGAGGTGGCCGGTCTGCTGGCGGAAAAAGGGGCTGAGCTTGGCGGCCCATGGTCGGATCACCTGGAGGGGCCGGTCTGGGAACTGCGTGTCCGCCTGCGTGATGTTGCAGCTCGGGTGACGTACTGGTGTACTCCGGGTAGGACGATCGTGTTGCTCACGGTTTTCCGTAAGACGAAGCAGCATGATCAGCGGCAGATCGACAGGGCGGTCCGGGCGCAGAAGATCTGTGAACGCGACCATCATGGGCCGGTGGCCGAGATTTATGAGGCAGGCGTGATGACTGGTTATCACACCCGCTGGGTGCGGCCTGAACCCTCGGTTGAGGATCCCGAACGGATCATGATTCGAGAGGCGCTGGCCTTCGGCAAGGCGTTGTATGACCGGCGTAGCGCGCTTGGGCTGACCGTGGCGGAGCTGGCTGAGCGTGCGGGTATGACCGAGGATGAGATCGAGTGCATCGAGGAAGGCGGGACCGCGCCGACGATCGCCTTGCTGCGACATCTAGCCGCGGCGCTGAACGCCGATGTTCGTCTCACCTCCGGTCATGATCTGGGTTCGGTCTGGTTCGAGCCGCACGCGGCCTGATCGACGGACACCGGTCACCCGGTGCAGAGGAATCCCGCTCGCTGTGGTGTGCTGTGGGGCATCAAAATCAGCCCTGATGGCAGGACGCGTAGAGAGCGCGAGTTCCGGGTGACCATCTGAGCGACAACGGCCATGGACGGGGCCGGACAACGGTGGACGGTCGTGGACCGTACGCCCAGGTCAGGGCAGGTATAGGCCCTGGTCGGGTCCCTGCCCGGATCGCCTTACAAGCGAGATGTCACTGGTTCGAACCCAGTAGTGCCCACCATGCGAGGCTCTGATCTGTGTTAACAGGCCAGGGCCTCTTACGTTTCCGGGGATGGCGTCGGGGCTTCATCGCTTGGTGAGTGCTTGTTATGTCGCGAACCACTCCAGAGAGGTGGCCCTCCTGGCCTGGACGGGCCCGTCCTCCTTGCGGGCTCTACATGAGGCTTCGGGGGCGTGCAGGCCAACGCCGGGTCCAGGTCCTGGACTGACCGGCTGGTACAGCTCGTGGGAGAGGGTTTAACAGGACTGTCGCCTGAGGGGGTACGACTTACATTCGTCGGTGTGAGCGTCATGCGTGAGGAACTCCACCATCTGGTGGACCAGTTGCCGGAGGCGGAATTGCGTCCGGCTCCGGAGCTGATCCATGGTCGCCTTGGCGAGCACGGGGGCGCCGAGCGTGATCTTCCGTTCTTCGCCTCCTTCGAGGCCGATCCTGATCTCGCCGAGCGGCATGAGGAGGTCACGTCCAGCGGAAACTCGTACACCACGTCCGTGGACGCAGTCGACGAGAGTGACCAACTCCTGAAGGCTTCGTCCAACGCCTCCGCGCCTGCAGGTGTGCCGGGCGGATCTACTCGCGATATGCAGTCTCCGTGACGATCGCGTTGCGATGATCGACGAGGCACGAGGTGTCTTCGACGGGAACGTCAGGCCAGGTAGGGGTTGAGCGAACACGGCGAAGGCGCACCCGCACGCCTCGTGATCGGTCGGAGTGGAGGGGTTCTCCGATCGCATCCCCACCCGGGGTCAACCGGCCGCTTGGGCGACTCCGGCAAGGTTCCTTCTCTCTGGGCCACTCGTGATCCCTGCCTTAAGAGGAGAGGGAGATTTTGTGACGTTGACGATACGCTGAGTTGCCAAAACCCCTCTTGGATCAACATAATAAATTTATTATGCTTGAGTGAACTGGCAGATAGTGATCGTTCCAGAGGTCCGTGACTGGCTTCACGAGCTACGGAAGGCGGATCGGCAGACACTCTTGCTGATCGCTGCGGCCTTGGATCGGGTCGCTGAGGAAGGTCCCGGTCTGGGGCGGCCCTTGGTGGACACGCTTCAAGGGTCGACTATCCGTAACCTCAAGGAGCTGAGGCCTGGATCCAGCGGGCGGAGCGAGGTGCGAATGCTCTTCGTCTTCGACCCTTGGCGCCAAGCTGTGTTCCTGGTCGCCGGAGATAAATCCGGCGACTGGGGCGGTTGGTATGACGTGGCGATCAAAACGGCAGAGGCGCGTTTTGTCCGATACCTCAAGGAGGGGGAGCAATGAGCGATCATGCGGTGACATGGGAGGAACTGCGCGCTGAGCTTGTCCAACCCGGCGATGAGCAGGAGGTTGCCCAACTCCGCGATGGGCTCGTAGCTCGCCAACGCGCGTACCAACTCGCTGAAGCCAGACGCAAGCTCGGCCTACGGCAGGAGGATGTCGCTCAGGCGATGGGCGTGTCACAGGCCCGCATCTCACAGATCGAGAGCGGAGTGATCAGCGAAGTTGCCACCCTGGCCGCATACGTGACGGCGCTGGGAGGTCAACTCAAGATCGTGGCCGACTTCGGTGACTCGGTCATGGTGCTTGATACTCCTCGCGGACGCCGTACGGGGTGATCTTGCCCATGATGACGCCGTAGTTCCGGTGTTCTTCTCTCCCTTGCGGGCTTTCGTGCTTCTGCCACGCCGTCTGGCCGCGTTTCGTAGCTGAGGACCAACTGGGTGACGACGACCCCGGACGAGGCCGGACAACGGCGTGCGGTCATGGACCGTACGCCCGGGTCAGTGCCGGGACCGCCCTGGCCGCGCTCCTGCTCGGATCGCCTTGCAAGCGAGATGCCACCAGTTCGAACCCAGTAGTGCCCACCAGCCAGAACGCCTCGTTCCTGATCTTCGGAACGGGGCGTGAGTGACTAACTCTTGAAGATGTCGTCCATGGCCTCCGCACCCTGCAGGAGCATCGGGCGAATCTGCTTCCTGTAGACCGTCTCCGTGACCACCGTGTTCCGGTGGCCGACCAGGAGCGAGAGCACGATGTACGCCGTACCGGGCGTCCGCCGCGCCGAACGGACCCGCCGCCGGTGGTGTGCGCTGCCGCCTGCCACTGCGACCGTCAGCCCAACCGCTACGCCGCCCTTCGCGTTGGTGCCGACCGCTGCGCTCTCCTCTGCGAATCATGGTGTCGCCCATGGATGGAAGGGCAATATCATCCGACGTATGGGGGCGGATTCTGATCTTGGTATGGCTCTGGAGCGTCTCTATGAGACCTTTTCGCGCTACCCGCTTCCGGACAAGATCGATGTATGTGACCACTGTGTGGCCCCTGAAAGCGTTCAAGCGGCACGTGCGGTACCGCTCCGGGCCCTCAGCGCATCAGCCCTGGAGCCTTACGCATGGAACGCCCTGTCTACCTGGGGTGACATCGAGGACTTCAAGTACTACCTTCCCCGCTTACTGGAACTGCTGATCAGCGAGGAGCTCGACGGCTTCCTTCATGCCGACAGCCTCACGATTAAGGTCGGCGCTTACTGGCACGGCTGGCCGCAGGATGAAAAAGATGCCATGGTGGCCGTCGTCAACGCATGGTGGTGGCTCACTCTGCACCACTACCCGCGCGATGTCGACGTCATGATGATGATTGAAATCATCGCGGAAAATCTCAAACTCGATCTGTGTGACTACCTGGCCGAATGGGAGTCCAACGCCGGCAACGAGGCCGCAGCACTGCACATGGCGTGGTTGGTCGAGGATTTCCGCGTACAGTCGGGTCACGGCGCGGATTGGTATGTCCTGCTGGAGAACTGGATCGATGGTTCCGCCCCCGCCCGCATTCTTGAGGACGCGTTGTCCTCCCCCAGCTCAAGCCAGGTGGAGCAGGACCTGTTGCATGCTCTGGAGCGTCACAAGCGGTGGAGCCAGAGGCCGGAGTAACCCCGTGCTGGACTTGCCGCCTACGGCCGACTCACCGATGTGAGCGCCTTCGGCGGGTGACTCCGACGCCGAGACGGTCCACGACACGGCCAACCCGTAGCAGCAGGCTGAGGTAGAGCCCTGATCGTCTTGCCCGCCATCGCCCAGGCAGAGCTCAGCAGACCGACTCCTCCGGCGTAAGCCCAGCTGTGCACGCAGGCCAACCAGTGCGCCAGGAAGATCATCGGGCACATGGACACACGAAGCCGGACTTGCCCCTCCCTCCCGGCCCGCTCCTCCTCCGGGGTGGGGGACGGCAGACGAGAAGATCAGGGGGCGTGGAGCGCTGCTCAGCGATTGAACCAGAACAATGCGGCGGGTCGGGTCAACCAAAAGACCGCCACGATCCCCAGAATAAGACTGACCAGTGTGCTGAGGTCACGTAGACCAAATAACAAAACTAGGAATACAGCGACACCTTCGGTTATGAAGGTAGTGGTCTGTGTCCATTTCTTGCGAGAAAGAAAACTCGCTGCCAATACTCCGAGTAGTAGGGGGAGTATGAGGGTCAAGAGACCTAGGGGTGGCAGCAGTGACTGCCATGAGGGGTATGTCTCAGTGACGATGAGGCCGATTCGAAGCGTGATGGCCACTATCCCCACCGTCGATTGAATCCATATGAGCCGTTGAGCCGTTTTCACTTCCTGTGGAAGTTGTGCGATCGTGTGCGCCTCTGTCATGGACAGCCTCTGAAGGTGGGGATTATTCAGGGTCTTGATCGAGTATAGGGGGTCATCTGATCACAGACCATTGAGTTTGTGCATCAGTGCTTGTCTATCGCACCTTTCCGGATAGCAGGGCTTTCCATTGTTGTCCGTCCGCGTCCACCAACGCCTCGACACGACGTTCGCCACGACCGCCGGCGGACCGATCGTCTCCATGTCGAAGACCGTTCCGGTACCGCTGTCGCTCGGCGCTGACGAGCTGCTGCGGCTGGTCCTGGCCACGCTCGTGTCGTGGGAGGAGCGGGTCCGTACGGTCGCCCGGTTACGGATCCGGCACCAGCACGTCCCGCCGCCGCAGGGATGGCCAGGTCCTCATGCAGGCCTGCACGATCCTGCCCGTCCACCTCGACGCCATCCTCGCCCTGGAACCCGAGCCGATGATCCGCGACGGCGAACTCGGCGGAGCAGACGCCGGCCACGAAGTCCTGTACCTCGCCCGGCGCTGCGAGGCGCTGCTGACGGAGACCGCGAAAGCCGCCCGCCACCTGGAAGGCATCCCGTGTGTACGGCTCTGCGAGCTGTACGAGGTCCTCGCCGACGGCCGGTCCGCCGGTGCCGAATGCCGCCGGCGCGGAGCCGACCACACCGCGCAGACATGCAAGGATCTCGCCGGCGAGCAGGCCGCCTCCCGCAAGAAGACCGGGGCGCGCCGCTGCGGTGTCCTGGTCGCCGCCGGGACGACGTCCGCGCCCGCCGGGCATAACGCCTCGCGAATTGTCGGTGCGGTAGGGGAAGATGGTTCCCATCATGACCACCTCCCATACGCTTCCTTTCGCTGCCATGACGTCCCGAAACGGCGACGTCGTAATCTTCTACGTCGGCACCGAACCCCGCATGTCCCCGGAGCAGGCGGTCGAGTTCGCCGACCAGCTCTACGCTCTCGCAGGACGAAACACCGCATCGCGACACGCCGAAATCGGCATTTAACCCCGTGAGCTGGTATAAAAAGCAGTGATCGTCCAGTAGAGGCCCTCAGGCACATGATGCCGAGGGCCTTTCTGCGTATCTGGGGGTGCTCCGCATGGACAAGGCCGAGCGCATCACCATCGCCGACGCTGCGGCCCGGCCCCGTAAGCCGGAGGCGACCGTCCGCGTCCGGGCATCCCGCCACCCCGCCCGCAAGCTTCTCAAACGCGGCAAGACCGCCTGGTACGACTGGCGCGACCTGGCAACGATCGCCCACCGGCTATGTCATGATCGCGGTCCAGTCCTGCCTGGCGCATCTCCGCGATGAAGCGGTCCGGATCGCTGCCCGACCGTGAGTCCGGGGCTCGCGGGCCGAACCGGACGACCGGTTTGCCGTCGACTACGTAGGCGAAGGTGTCCGAGGCGTAGTCCGTGGAGGCAGACCGACACGACCCCGGTTCCCCGGCCGGCTGTATGCGCTTCGCCGGGGACGCGGCGTCCTGAGACCGCATCCTCGGCGCGGATCCGGAGTGCCGTCGACCGGCCGTACGGGTGAGGGGTGACGATTGCGCGCCCGTGGTTCTCCGTGTCGCGCCTGGTCGCGCAGTGCGGAAGGTGTGCAACGACTCGCGTGAACAATGCAAGAAGAAAAAGAGATATCGCAGCTACAAAGCAAGATTGCGAAACTGTTTCGCAGAGCCCTTGTGGAACGGAGGGTGGGGGTCCTAATGTCACCTCACCCTCATGGCGCCGCTCTGCCCCGGGCGTCTTCAGGGGGTCCGCCCCCCGAGAGAAACGAGCACTCGATGTCACGGAGCATCACAGGAGCTGTGGCGAGGTGGTCCAGCAGGCCACCGCGGAGGGGCGCGGTGGCGATCGCCGCGGTGACCACGGCCGCCCTCACCCTCGGCCTCGGCGTCGTGCCCGGCGGCACCGCACTCACCGGCACAGCACTCGCCGGCACCGCACTCACCGGCGCAGCACTCGCCGGCACCGCACTCACCGGCACCGCATTCGCTGGCACAGGCGCGGCCGGCGCCTCGACGCCCGCCTCGACTCTCGCCGCGACGCGCGCCGTTCCCGTCGTGACGCGCGCCGCCCTCGACCCGTCGCTCGTCGCGGGCCGGGGCGCGGACGTCGGCTTCGCCGAGCAGGAGGCGGAGAACGCCGCGACGGATGGCGCGATCATCGGTCCGGACCGCTCCGCGTACACGCTGCCGGCGGAGGCGTCCGGCCGTAAGGCGGTCAAGCTGGCACCGGGGCAGCACGTCGAGTTCACGCTGCCGGGCGCGGCCAACGCGATCACCGTGCGCTACAGCATCCCGGACGCGCCCGGCGGCGGCGGCATCACCGCGCCGCTCGGAGTCACGGTGAACGGCGGGGGCAGGAAGACCATGACCCTCACGTCGCAGTACGCGTGGCTGTACAACCAGTATCCGTTCTCGAACGACCCGAACGCCGGGCTGCTGCACCCCGAATGGTGGATCACCGAGTGCGCCTGTGTGCCCGCTGCCACGACACCGCCTCCGATGATCACGACGCCGTTCCGGCCGAGCCACTTCTACGACGAGCAGCGCCTCCTGCTCGGCCGGACGTACCGTGCGGGCGACAAGGTACGGCTCACGGTCCCCGCCGGGAGCAACGCCGCGTGGACGGTCATCGACCTGCTCGATTCGGAGCTCGTCGGCCGCCCGCACGTCGACCTCGTCGCGGCGAACGTGCTGGCGTTCGGTGCCGACCCGTCCGGCAAGCGTGACTCCGCCGACGCGTTCGACAGGGCGATCGCCTTCGCGCAGCGCAAGCACCTCAAGGTCTACCTCCCGCCGGGCACGTACCAGGTGAACCGCCACATCATCGTCGACAACGTGACGATCAGGGGCGCCGGAAGCTGGTACACGATCATCAAGGGCCGCGAGGTCGCCCTTCCCGCCCCGGCCCCCGACGGCTCGGTCCACACCGGCGTCGGCTTCTACGGCAAGGACGCGGCGGCCGGCGGCAGCAGGAACGTCCACCTGTCCGGCTTCGCTATCGAGGGCGACGTCCGCGAGCGCATCGACACCGACCAGGTGAACGGGATCGGCGGGGCGATGACCGACTCGACCATCGACGGCCTCCACATCCGCCACACCAAGGTGGGCATGTGGTTCGACGGGCCGATGACGAACCTGCGGATCACGGACAACGTCGTCGTCGACCAGATCGCCGACGCGCTCAACTTCCACACCGGCGTCACGGACTCGGTCGTGTCGAACAACTTCGTCCGCAACACCGGCGACGACGGCCTCGCCATGTGGTCCGAGAAGACCGCGAACGCCGGCAACACCTTCGACCACAACACCGTGCAGACGCCGGTCCTCGCCAACGGCATCGCCGTCTACGGCGGTACGGACAACACCGTCTCCAACAACCTCATCGCCGACCCGATCCGTGAGGGCAGCGGCATCCACGTCGGGTCCCGCTTCGGCGCCGAGGCGTTCACCGGACACCTGCGGATCACCGGCAACACCACGGCCCGCGCCGGCACCTACGAGCTGAACTGGAGAATCGGCCTGGGGGCCATCTGGTTCTACGCTCTCGACAAGAACATCGACGCGGACATCCAGGTGGTCGGGAACCACTTCCTCGACAGCACCTACAACGCGATCATGCTGGTCAGCGACTGGCCGGTGAAGGACCTGTACTCGATCACGAACGTCCACTTCAAGGACACCAGGGTCGACGGCACGGGCACCTCGGTGGTCAGCGCCCGGGTGAAGGGGGCCGCGTCCTTCGAGAATGTGGACGCTCGCAACGTCGGTGCGGTCGGCGTCAACAACTGCGGGTCGTTCAACTTCCCGTCCACCGGCTCGGAGTTCTCACTGACGGACCTCGGCGGCAACGACGGTGGCGGCACCACCGGGCCCTGGCTCGCCCCGTGGGAGCTGCCGAACACCATCACCTGCGATGATCGTCCGCCGGTCGTCGCGCCGCCGGCGCCGTCCCCGTGGTGACACTCCGTCGGGACGCGTTTCAGACGTCGCCGATCCGGCCGGATGCTCGACGCGTCCCTCCCGATGATCGTCAACGGGTTATCCGGTCCTGAGCCACGCACCGGCTCGGGAGGAGGCGCCGCCACGGGAAGGCCTGGTCCCCGGGTTCAGGAGATCGTCGGCCAGCAGGATCACCAACCCGGCATAACGCCCTCAACTGGGGGAATAAGGTGCCGATGGTCCGTGAAACCCTTCCTGCCGACGGCGACACCCGCACTTTCCTCGGCGCGATCATACGTAATCCGCACCAGCTGGGCGCGATCGCGCCCAGCTCGAAGGCCGTCGCCTGCCTGGCCGCGTCGGTCGTTCCGAACGCCGGCGAAGCCGTCGTCGTCGAACTCGGGGCCGGGGGCGGCGTGATCAGCGACGCGATCCGCCGTCGCCTGCCGCCGGGCGGACGGCAGCTCGCCGTCGAGCTCAACGACGGCATGGTCCGCCATCTGCGGCGTAGCCGCCCCTGGCTGGAAGTGATCCCCGGCGACGCGGGCGATCTGGGGAAATTCCTGGGACGGGCCGGGGTGACACGGGTCGACGCGGTCGTCTCCTCGCTCCCCTGGACCCTGTTCGACGAACAGCATCAGAAGCGCATCCTGGACGAGGTTTCGGCCGTGCTCGCGGTGGGCGGGACGTTCAGCACCGTCATCACCCTGGCCGCGATGCCGTTCCGGCGGTTCCGGCGGTTCCGCGCACTCCTGAAGGGCACCTTCGCCACCGTCGGCGTCCTGGGTCCGGTCTGGCTCAACGTCCCGCCCGCGCTGGTCTTCACGGCGTCGACGTCCTGTCCCTCTCCCGGGAAGATCGCGTAGTCCGCCGGTCTGGGCATGGACGGGCCGCCCTATCCCAGTCAGGCCTGTGGGTTGCACTGCGGACTGGTACAGGGTGGCCCGTAACGCCAGATAATGCCGATGTCATGGGCCGTTGACAAGTGTTTTACCTGCAGAAACTCCAAATTGGGAACGCTGTGAACAGTGAGACTGATGTGGCGACCCGTGGATGGGAGCGCACGCCCCCGAGCCTCACATGGCCTCCCGGAGCACTCTGCCCAGGAGCGGCTTCTCGCCGAAGCCCCTTGTCGTACGGCATGAGCAGCCGGACCATCTCGTCACTGTAGATCATGGTCATGGAGATCGGCCCGGTGGCGAAGAAGGAGCACAACTGCGACAGCCGGTGAGCGGCGGGGGAGCGGAGCCGGAGTTCCTGGACGGACCGGGTCCACACGGTGTTCACCGGCTGTGGATACCCCGGAGGGGTTCGGTGCCGACGCAGTCCGCATTCAGGGAGTTGTGCTCGACCGTGCCCGGAGGTGACCCTCCTGACAGGGCGTAACCGGGAGGTATGGCATGGGCGAGAGGCCGCTCCTGCGGGTGGTACACGGGAATCCGACACCTGAGGAACTGGCGGCGCTCATCGCCGTCGTGCTCGCGCGCGCGTCTCCGGCCGTCGTTGCGGAGGCGGGGCCGTCCGCCTGGGCCGACCGTTCCCGGTCCATGCGGCAGCCGCCCGTTCCGAGCCGCCGGGGCGTCGGGGACGACGCTCGGATGCCGACCCCCTGGCGGCGCCTGAAATTCGCTCCCTGACATTCGTGGTGCGACGGTCCGCAGTCAGCTCATATGGGAAATGCCTGTGCCGGACCGTGGGGGGCGGTCCGGCACAGGTGGTCGGGGGTCGGGGGTCGGGGGTCAGTGTTCGGGGTCGGGTCGGGGGTTGATGGGTTCGGGTTGGGGTCAGGTGGTTGTGGTGGTGGGGGTTAGAAGGACAGGGGGGTGGTTCCGCCGTCGAAGGCGTTGTTGAAGACGGCGATGACGGTGGGGGTGGTGGCGGTGTTGATGGGC
>NZ_FOQY01000006.1:0-134613 GCF_900113865.1 Streptosporangium canum
CTGATTGGCCTGCGAATACGCGACACCGATCTGCCGGACCCCGAAGCCATACAGGATGTCCAGACGATCGAGCTCATTCTCGATCATCGTCGCCGCTTCCAGCCCGGCCACCAGCGCGAGCTGCCCGCCCGCCTTGGCCTTCTCGATCTCCTCGACCGTGCGGGCCAGGACGACGAAGTCCTGCTTGGCGATGTCGGCGAAGCGCAGGCCGAGGTCGTAGATGACGTCGTCCCACTTCCAGCCGTGCTCGCTGGTGACGCAGTTGGTGCCGTTCATGAAGTTGTCGAAGAGCGCGGTCATGCCCGAACGCGCCAGGCCCTCGTACCCGAGCACGTTGCGTCCGGTCCGGTTGTAGTCGCGCAGCAGCGTGACATCCGCGGTCAGGACCTTGGGGTGCTCGTGCAGCGAGATGGCCATGTGCTCGGTCAGAAGGCGGCTGACCCGCGCGGACTGCTCAGACGACAGGCCCAGGTCGTACGCCGGAACACGGTCGATTTCGGGGGCGAGGTCGAAGACCTTGAAGTCGGCGTGCGGCTCCAGATAGTCGAACGACCGGTATCCCTGGTAGCGGGGGTTGGGGGGCTGCATGGGGAGCACCTCCGAAAGGTTGGACCTTAAACGTCTGAGGTGCAACCTTGCATAAGGTGCGTCTGAGCTTCAAGAAGCTCGATGTGACATTCGGGTCACGGCGGCCAGGCGCACGGCTCGGCCCGGAGCGCGCCCGATGGCGGCATGTGGGGCGTGAACGGAGTTTTCGCGTGGGTCGCCGGCCCGGCGGAGGCCTGTGAGTGTGAGCGGAATCACACCTGAGAGAAACGCCACTCCGCCCTACGGACGGGCGAGCAACTCGAAGACCACGGCCTTACTGGGACGGGCGGCGACCTGGTAGGCACTCAGACCGCAGCCGGCGCCTTGGGGTTGAGCCGCTCGAATGCCGTGGACGGCGCCGGCCCGTAGATCCGGGAGAGCGATCCTGCCGTCCGAGGCACTCCGGACGGCCTCAGGCGGACCCGGTCACCCTCCGCCCACACCCCGCCACATGGCGGCTCCATCATGACGACGACCGGATCCGCCGTCGCGTCCTTCTTCCCCTTCAAGGCGATGTCAATGAACTGCCAAATACCGGCGGCCGCAGATTAAAGGCATCAGCGAGGGGGGACGAGAGGATTGGCCCCATTCTTGGGGCCGAATTAAACTTACCGGGAGAGGGGTGTGCTGAAATGGCGAACATTGCCCTGTGGAAAGACCTCAGCGGATATTTGAAAATTACTTCAAAAGTCGTAGAAAAGGTGGGCGCCGAGATCAACGTGGGCGAGAAGTTCGCGCTCGAGGTGACCGGGTCGAACACCGCGCCCGCCGGCGACGGGCTACCCGTCATCGTCTTCAATCGGCCGAGGATCAAAGTCCGGGGCACGGAGAACGCGACCCCCACCACCGGAGACGGCTGGCACCCCATGCCCGCCACAGTCCTGAAGCCCGGCGAGTCCACCTCGATGAAAATCGAAATGAACGCGATAGGCGAAGTCAGCAAAGGCATCTTCGACAATTTCACCAAAGAGGTCGTCGCCTCGGTCGTCATCCGAGGCGACCTGGATCAGGATCAATTCTTCCAGATCGACAGCGCCGCGGTGGAACTGAAAGAGGAGATCGAGGCGGGGTAATTCGACTCCTCGTGCGGGGCAGGACGCGCGAAGCAGCAGGTCGTCGGATCCGGGATCGGGGGCACCCGCTGTCACGGCGGCCGGAAGGCGTCCGGCCACGGCCGCCGGCCGCCCCGGGAAATCCTCCCCGGGGAAACCCCTTTTGGAAGAAGACGGTCCGTCGTGAGGTCTGGAATTCTCGGTGTAGCAGGGCTGCGATCCTCCACTGCCGTCCACGGAGCCGACGGCGCGCGTGGCCCGACCAGCGTCACGGGGCTTTCCTGCGGCTCCACCGGCGGGACCGTGAAGGCCCCTCCGGCCCGCGCGGTCCCACCTTCCCGCGACGGTGAGCCAGGACTCACTCCGCCAACGCCCGAAGGAACGCCGATCCGATGACCCTTCCGAATCCGTCTCCCGGCGGGCCGGGCGTCCCCGGCACCGCGAGATCGAACCCCTCGGGCGCCAGAAGGCCGCGCGCCGACGCCCAGCGCAACCGCGCGCGCATCCTGGCCGCGGCCGAGGCGGTCTTCGCCGAGAAGGGGCCGTCGGCGTCGACCGACGAGGTCGCGGCCAGGGCGGATCTGGCGATCGGCACGGTCTTCAAGCACTTCCCGACCAAGCAGGCCCTGCAGCAGGTCCTGATGAAAGACCTCCTGTCCGACCTCACGCGGGAGGTGGAGGCGCTCACCGCCGACGGCGACCCCGCCACGTCCCTGTTCGGCTTCATGACCCGCACGGTCGAGCAGGCGGCCCAGAAGAAGACCGTCGTCGGCCTCCTGGCCGACACAAGTGTCGTCGTCCAGGTCGCCGACTCGCTGCGGCTCCTGCGCGACGGGCTCGAAGGACTTCTCGCCCGTTCCCAGCAGGCCGGCGCCGTCCGCGAGGACGCCCGCGCCGACGAGGTGCTCGCCCTGCTCACGGGCTTCTGCCAGGGCGCGCTGCACGCCCGCTGGGACCGTGATCTCCAGCACCGCACCCTCGCCCTCGTGTTCGACGGGCTCCGCCCGCCCGGAGACCGCCGGTCCGCACGCCCCGCGGCCGGATCGCCGGGCCGCGCCCCCTGAGCCCCCGCCCGGAGCGCGCCGTACGGGGTGAAGGTCCGCGGAGGAGATACGCACGGGGTGAAGGTCCGCGGAGGAGGTACGCGAGCGCGCCGTACGGGGTGAAGGGCGGCTGCGCGGCTCCGCTTGTCCCACGGCCCCGGCGGGTCACCTGTTTCGGATACGTAAACCTTCCGATGCGCCGCCCCCGGGGTGAAACCACAATCATCCAGGTGGTCACCCTGCTGCCTGCCGATCTGAGCCGCGTCGTCCTCCACCGGTGGTCGGGTGTGGCCCCGCACGAGAGCGGGCTGGCCGACTACCGCGACCCGTTCGGCGACGCCGCCAGGACCTGGGAGTACACCCGCTGGACCGGCGAGGAGAGAGCCATCGGCTTCCCCGCGACCGAGCTGGTGCCGTCATGGACGGCGAGCACCCCGCCGGGGACCTGGCTGGAGGTCGGGCTGCAGGCCCGAACCGTCGCCGGCGACCTCACCAAGTGGTACGTGATGGGCCGCTGGGCCGAGGGTGACGGCGACATCCACCGGACCTCCCTGCCCGGCCAGGGCGACGAGGACGGCGACGTCGCGGTGGACACCTACGTGGCCACCAGGCCGGTCGTCGGCTACCGGCTGAGGTTCACGCTGTACGGCTCGGGCGCGCGGGTCCACGGGGCCGGGGTGATGGCCTCGGCGGTGCCCGCGCGGGCGACGGTGCCGGTGAGCCCGCCCGGGGAGGCCGGAGGCGTCGAGCTGGACGTGCCGCGCCGGTCGCAGAAGGTCCACGCGGGGCACTTCCCCCAATGGGACGGCGGCGGGGCGAACTGGTGCAGCCCCGCCTCGATGAGCATGGTGCTCGCCTACTGGGAGCGCGGCCCCCGCCGGGACGACCTGTCCTGGGTCTCGGCGGACGACCCCTGCCCGGCCGTGGACCACGCCGCCCGCGACATGTACGACCACAGCTACCAGGGCACCGGGAACTGGCCGTTCGGCGTCGCCTACGCCGGCCGGTACGGCCTGGAGGGGTTCGTCACCCGGCTGCGCTCGCTCACCGAGCTGGAGCGCCTGGTCCACGCCGGCATCCCGGTGATCACCTCGCAGTCGTTCCGGGACCACGAGCTGCCCGGCTCGGGGTACTCCACCGGCGGCCACATCATGGTCGTCGTCGGCTTCACCCCGAGCGGTGACGTCATCGCCAACGACCCCGCCGCGCCGGGCGACGACACGGTGCGACGGATCTATCCGAGGGCCGCGTTCGAGAACGTCTGGCTCCGCAGTTCCGGCAGCGGGGGGATCGTGCACGTCGTCCACCCGCCCGGCCTTCCCCTGCCCGCTTCCGACGGCAACTGGTGATCAATGCTGAACGACTCTCCCATCCGCCCCGTCGACGTGGCCAGGGTGGACGACCGTCCGCTCTGGGTGGAGATCCTCGGGGAGGAGGTGTGGTGGGACGAGCCTCGTCCGCATGAGGGCGGGCGCAGGTGCGTGGTCCGGCGCGGGCCGGACGGCGTGCCCCGTGACGCGATCCCGCAGGGCTGGAACTCCCGAAACCGCCTCATCGAGTACGGCGGGCGCTCCTGGCGGCCCCTGCCCGACGGCGGGGTCGTGTTCACCAACTGGGCCGACCAGCGCGTCTACCTGTACGGCGGACAGCCGTCCCCCGGCCCCGGCGAGGCGGCCGGCGGACCGTCCCCCGCCGGCGACGGCGGGCAGCCGATCCCCCTCACCCCCGACGACGGGGCCCGCTACGGCGATCTGTACCTGCCGCCGGGGCGGCGGGAGATCTGGGCCGTCCGCGAGACCCATCCCGCCGCCCCGGAGACCGCCGCACCCGGGACCGGCGCCGAGTCCGCTCCCCGGCCCCTCCCGTGCCGGGAGCTGGTGGCGGTGCCGCTGGACGGCGGGCCGGTGCGGCTCATCGTCCGCGCGCAGCACTTCCTGACCAACCCCCGCGTCTCCCCCGACGGCACGCACATCGCCTGGATCGGCTGGGACCACCCCGCCATGCCCTGGGACGGCACCGAGCTGTGCGTGGCGCCCCTGGACGCGCTCGGCTCGGCCGGGCCGTACCGGGTCGTGGCCGGCGGCCCGGAGGAGTCGGTGATCCAGGCCGAGTGGCGCGACGACGGCGCGCTCTACGCCCTCACCGACCCGGACGGCTGGTGGAACCTGCATCTGGTCTCCCTCGACGGCTCTCCCGCCCGCAACCTGGCGCCGCTCCAGGAGGACTGCGGCGACGCAGTCTGGCGGCTCGGCAACACCTGGTTCGCGCTCGCCGGCGACAGGATCGTCCTCGTGCACGGCACCCCGGACCGCCGCCGCCTCGGCGTGCTGGACCCGGCCACCGGCGAGCTGACCGATCTCGACGTCCCGCCCACCTACTGGAACCCGACGGTCTCCACCGGCGGGGACCTGGTGGCGGGTGTGGCGGCCTCGCCGTACACGCCGTTCGAGGTCGTCACGGTGGACCTGCGCACCGGCGCGCACGCCGTACTGTCCCCGGAGAAGGAACTGCCCGACCGCGACGCGCTGCCCGACCCCGAGGCGGTGACCTTCGACGGCGTGCACGCGCACCTGTACCCGCCGCGCGGCGTCACCGGCCCCGCACCCTATGTGATCTTCGTGCACGGCGGCCCGACCAGCGCCGGCACGATGGTCCTGGACGTGGAGATCGCCTACTTCACCAGCCGGGGCATCGGCGTGGCCGACGTGAACTACGGCGGTTCCACCGGGTACGGCCGCGCCTACCGGGAGCGGCTGCGCCACCAGTGGGGCGTGGTGGACGTGCGCGACTGCGAGACGGTGGCGCACGGCCTGATCGCCGCCGGGCGGGCGCACCCGTCGAAGGTCGCGATCCGGGGCGGCAGCGCGGGCGGCTGGACGTCGGTGGCCGCGCTGGTGCACAGCAAGGTGTTCCGCGGCGCGGTGGCCCACTACGCGATCACCGACCCGGAGGGCTGGGCGGCCGAGACCCACGACTTCGAGTCGCGCTACCTCGACGGGCTGATCGGCCCGCTCCCCGAGACCCGGCAGCGCTACCTGGACCGTTCCCCCACCCTGCACGCCGCGAACGCGTCAGGTCCCGCGCTGCTCATGCACGGCCTGGAGGACGCGATCGTCGACCCGGTCCAGGCGGAGCGGTTCGTCGCCGCGCTGGAGCGCGAGGGCACGCCGTGGGCCTACCTGCCCTTCCCCGGCGAGCAGCACGGCTGGCGCCGGGAGGAGACCATCGTCGCCGCGCTGGAGGCCGAACTGGCCTTCTACGGCCTGATCTTCGGTTTTCCGACGCCCGAGGTGCCGCCCCTGCCCCTGCGGGGTATGCACCAATGATCCACTTGTTTTCGGGGGAGCTTTTTCGATGAACGAGGTCGCGCAGATCTGCTCGGACCTGATCAGGTTCGACACCACCAACCCCGGCTCCGGCGAACGCCCGGCGGCCGAACACGTCGCCGGGCTGCTGTCCGACGTGGGAATCGAGCCGACGGTCTTCGAATCGGCCAGGAACCGCACCAGCGTGGTCGCCAGGATCCCGGGCGACTCGCCCGAGGCACTGCTGATCCACGGCCACCTGGACGTGGTCCCGGCCGAGCCCGCCGACTGGCAGGTGCACCCGTTCTCCGGCGAGGTCGTCGACGGCTGCGTCTGGGGCCGGGGCGCGGTGGACATGAAGGGCACGCTGTCGATGACGCTCGCCCTGGTCCGCGACTGGGCCCGGCGCGGCGTGCGGCCCAAGCGCGACATCGTGCTGGCCTTCCTCGCCGACGAGGAGGCCACCGGCGAGTACGGCTCACGGTACGCGGCGACGCGGCGCCGGGAGCTGTTCGACGGCTGCACCGAGGCGATCAGCGAGTCCGGCGGCTACAGCGTCCAGGCCCCGGACGCGCGCATCTACCCGGTCGCGGTGGGCGAGCGCGGCACCGCCTGGATGAAGCTCACCGCCCACGGCGTCGCGGGCCACGGCTCCCGGCCGCCGAAGGACAACGCGGTGGCCGAGCTCTGCCACGCCCTGTCGAGGATCGCCTCCTACCAGTGGCCGGTACGGCTGACGCCCGGGGTGGCGGCGCTGATCGCCGGCCTGGCGGACATCCTCGGCGAGAAGATCGACTACGACCGCCTGGAGGAGGAGGCCGAGCGGCTCGGCCAGGCGGGCGCCTTGTTCAAGGCGCAGATCCGCAACTCGGCCAACCCGACGATGCTGGAGGCCGGCTACAAGGTCAACGTGGTCCCCGGCACCGCCACCGCGCACGTGGACGGCCGCTTCCTGCCCGGTTACCGGGAGGAGTTCCTTGAGACGATCGACCGCCTGCTCGGCCCCAAGGTCACCCGCGAGTTCGTCAACATCGAGGACGCCCCCTCGGCGCCGCTGGACTCGCCGTTCTTCGGCCGGCTCTGCGACGCGCTCGTCGCCGAGGACCCGGCCGCGCGGCCGGTGCCGTACGTGATGTCGGGCGGCACGGACGCGAAGTCCTTCGCCGACATCGGCATCAAGGGCTACGGCTTCGCGCCCCTGATGCTCAGCCCGGAGCTGGACTACTACGGCATGTTCCACGGCGTGGACGAGCGGGTCCCCGTCGAGGGGCTGGAGTTCGGCGTGCGCGTCCTGGACCGGCTCCTCACCTCCTGACAGAGCCAGGGCCTCCCGTGGTGACGTGACAGGACACGGGCCTCCTGTGACACGGAGCCACGGGCCGCCTTGACAGGGGCAGGGCCGCCTCCCAGAGGCGGCCCGCGGATCGGTCAGCGCGGGGAGCGGGCCCGGACGCCGTCCGGGTCTACTCCCAGCCGTCCGCTCCCCGCAGGTCCGGCCCAACGGTTCCCGCGGGCGCACCGGCGGGGCGGGTCCACACGTTCCGGCTCGTCATGTGCCGGCCTCCCTCTGTTCGGCGATGGTCGGACTGTCCGCTCTACCCGGCTCAGCGGCGATAAACAACGTTCCGCCATCCGTCGTCGACGGACAGGATCGCCCGCCCCGCCCCCTGGCCCTTCGGGCCCGCGGACGGCCCGCCGGGTCCGTTTCGGGACACGGATCCGCGCGACTCCAAAATTCCTCCCAAAGACACCGGTGCGGAAGATGACGCGGACCGGTCGCTGCACTCGGCCGATACCGGGAATCGCTCTCACAAACGGACGCCGGTCACCGATGCCTAGCGCAGCTTGGGGTCCAGGGCGTCGCGGACGACGTCGCCCAGGAGCAGGAAGCTGAGCACCGTCGCGGTGAGGAACAGCGCCGGGAAGACGAGCAGGTGGGGGTATTCGGCGAAGTAGGCCTGGGCGACGTTGAGCTGCAGGCCCCAGGAGACCTCGGGATACTGCAGGCCGACGCCCAGGTAGTCGAGGGTGGCCTCGCCGGCGATGACGTTGCCCACGTTGAGCATGGCCACCACGAAGACCGGCGCGATCGCGTTGGGCAGGATGTGCTTGAACATGATCCGCCGGTCACTCGCGCCGAGCATCCGGGCGGCGGCCACGAAGTCCATGTCGCGGACCGCGATCACCTGGGCGCGCATGAGACGGGTCATCGTGGTCCAGCCCAGCACGACCAGCACCAGGGTCATCGCCCAGACGCCGTGGTCGGGGAAGGCGATGAGGATCACGGTCGCGCCCAGGACGAACGGGATGCCGAAGAACACGTCGGTGAGGCGGGAGATGAACGCGTCCATCCAGCCGCCGTAGTAGCCGGCGAGCATGCCCAGCACGACCGAGATGAGCAGGGCGAAGGCCGTCACCGCGATGCCGATCAGCACGGAGGCGCGGGTGCCGTGCACGATCTGCGACCAGTATTCGCAGCCCTGGGTGTCGTAGCCGAAGACCGCGTCGCCGATCGGGCCCTTCTTCGACATCCGCAGGTTGCAGCCCTCGTTCGGGCCGAACGAGGCGAACAGGCCGGGCAGCAGGGCCATCGCGGTGGCGACCACGAGGATCGCGGCCGAGAACCAGAAGATCACCCGGTGGCGCAGCTCCAGCCAGGCGTCGTACCACAGGGACCCGGGCCGGCTCCGGACCGTCTCGGCATCCATGACCTGGGTCTCAACCACGGCGGATCCTCGGATCGAGCACGCCGTACAGGAGGTCGACGAGCAGGTTGACCAGGATGAAGATCATCACGAGCATGGTGACGATGCCCACGACGACGGGCCCCTCCTGGAGCTGGATGGACTGGAAGACCTGCTGGCCGATGCCCGGCAGGTTGAAGATGCCCTCGGTGACGACCGCGCCGGCCATCAGGTTGCCGAAGTCCACGCCGAGGAAGGTGATCACCGGGATCAGCGAGTTGCGCAGCGCGTGCCTGCCGATCACCCGCCTGCGGCGCAGCCCCTTGGCGCGCGCCGTGCGGATGTAGTCGGCCCGCATGTTCTCGATCAGGCTGGTGCGGGTCAGCCGCGCCACGTAGGCGAGGCCGAAGGAGCCCAGCACCATGCCGGGCAGCAGGTAGCTGACCGGCCATCCCTCGTCCACGCCCGCGGTCGGGAACAGCGAGAGGTTCAGGCCCAGCGTGATCTGCGCGGTGTAGCCGACGACGAAGACCGGGACCGCGATGACGAAGGTGGTCCCGGCCAGCACCGCCGTGTCGGCGATCCCGCCCCGGCGCAGCCCCGCGATCACGCCGAGGCCGATGCCGACCACGAGCTCGAAGATCCAGGCGGTGACGGCGAGCTGGGCGGTGACCGCCCAGCGCCCCTGGAGCAGCTCGCTGACCGGCTGCCCGGTGAAGGTCTCCCCCAGGTCGCCCTGGAAGGCGTTGAGCATGTAGAGGCCGTACTGGACGATCAGCGGGTCGTTGAGGTGGTAACGCTCCCGGAGCGTGTGCAGGACCTCGTCCGGCAGGGGCTTGTCCCCGGCCAGGGCCACGATCGGGTCACCCGGCAGGGCGAAGACCATCGCGTAGATCAGGAAGGTCGTGACGAAGAAGACCGGGACCGCCTGGAGCAGCCGGTGGAGCGCGTACCTCACGTCCCCGCCCTACGGGGAGACGTCTTACGGGGAGACCCCGGAGCCGCGGGCTCCGGGGTCGTGGGTGCCTCGTGGATCAACTACTTCACCGTGATCGTGTCGAGGTTCGTGCTGTAGGCGTCGAGCTGGACTCCGCTGATCTTGTCGGAGTATCCGGACTGGTCCTGCCAGTTCCACAGCGGGATCATCGGCATCTCGCTGAGCGCGAGGTCCTCGGCCTTCTGGTAGAGCGGGATGCTGGCCTCCATGCTGGCGGCCGAGTTGGCCTGGCTGAGCAGGTCGTCGAACTCCTTGCTCTCCCAGCCCATCCGGTTGCCCGCGCCCCACATCGGCTGCAGGTAGTTCTGCGGGCTCGGGTAGTCCATCACCCAGTTGTTGCGGTACGGCCCGTCCTGCTTGTGCGCGCGGAGCGTGGACAGGTAGTCGGCCGCCGGGATCTTGCGGAACTGGATGTCGGCGATCCCGAGGTTGTCCTTGAGCTGGTTGGCCACCGCGGTCATCCACTGCTCGTAGCTGGGGTCGGCGTTGGAGAAGTAGAGGTTCATCGTGCCGCTGAACCCGCCGGCCTTGTCGAACAGCGCCTTGGCCTTCGCCTTGTCGAAGACGCACGCCTCACCGCAGGCGTTCTCCCGGTAGCCCGGCACCAGCGGCGCCACCAGCGAGCCCATCGGCTTGAAGGCGCCGTTGAAGACGGCGTCCACGATCGCCTGCCGGTCGATGGCCATCGAGATGGCCTTGCGCAGGTCGGCGCTCTGGAAGCGCTTGTCGTAGACCGGGAGGCCGAGGTAGTCCATGGTCCCGCTCGGCGTGGTCACGAACCGGTCGCCGAGCAGCCGCTTGGCCTCCGAGGTGCTCGCCGGGGGGATCGTCTGGATCAGGTCCACCTTGCCGGCTCGCAGGTCCACGTAGGCGGTGTCGCGGCTCTCGTAGATCTTGAAGTTGACCGAGGCGGACTTGGCGGGCCGGGGCCCGGCGTAGCCGTCGAACTTCTTCACCTTGATCTGCCGGTTGCGCGCCCACTCGCCGTCCAGGGCGAAGGGGCCGTTGCCGATCGGCTTGACGTCGTAGGCCTTGAGGTCGGCGAAGGCGGCCTTCGGCATCGGGGCGAACCCGGTGTAGGCCAGCGTGATCGGGAACTGGCTGAACGGCGCGGTCAGCGTCACCTCAAGGGTGGTGGCGTCCACGACCTTCAGCCCGCTCAGTTTGTCGGTGGTGGGCTTGGGCGCCTCCTCCGAGCCCTCGGGGGCCTCGGGGTTCAGCTTGTCGTAGCCCTCGACGTTCTCGAAGTAGTAGTTGTTGGTCCACGCGTTGGGACCGTAGGCCGCGGCGTTCCACGCGTCGGCGAAGCTCTCGGCGGTCACCGGCTCACCGTTGTGGAACTTCTGCCCGGCCTTGAGCTTGATCGTCCAGACCTTCTGATCATCGCTGGTCACCGACTCGGCGGCCCGCATCTGCGGCTGCCCCTTGGAGTCGATGAACACCGGCAGGTCGAACAGCGCCTGCAGCACGGTGATCGAATAGCTGCTGGAGGTGTTGCCGGGAGTCAGGTGGTCCGGCTCCGTCAGCCCTACGGAGAACTCCTTCGCGCCCTGCTGCCCGCCGGCACTCGGCGCCGGGGATCCACCGCACGCGTTCACGGCGAGCATCGTCGCCAGGAGGACGGCAGAGCCTCGTGTCCTCGTCCAGACCGTCACTGTTCCTCCCAGGGGGTATTCCGGGAGAGGGTAAAGACGCTTACAAGGCGAGACATCGGATAATTTACGTATTCCTTCCCCACGGTAACTTGGGGCACTCTGTGCACGGAGGAGACCCATGGACCAGATCACCCTGAGCCCGCGCCACCTCCATGCGTTCACCGAGGTGGGTTTCCAGGTCGCCGGGCGCAGTGGCGCATCCGGCGCGATGCGCGCCCTGCGCGAGGTCATCGCACTGGAGGCCTACGAGTTCGTCGCCTACGACCCGGCGACGGGGCGGCACCGCAGCCTGGTCTCCGACGGCTACGCGCGGGTGGACGGCGACGCCGCCGAGGAGTACGTCCGGCTCGACTCCTACCGCCAGGCCATGGATTCCCGGATTCCGCTGGTCATGGGCGCCCCGGGCACCGAGCGCTACTTCCGGCGCCATCTGGAGCCGTACGGCTGGCGTGCCGGGCTGACCACTCCCCTGTTCCTGTCCGAGGGCCGCTACACCGGCCTGCTCCATCTGAACGCCCGCGACCCCGGAGCCTTCTCCGCCGAGACCAGCACGCTGATCAGCGCCGTCTCCCCCACCCTGGCGCACGTCACCGACCTGAGCCGCTGCGTGATCGATCCCGTCGGGCTGCCGCCGGGCTTCCACGCGGCGGCCTTCGACCGGGGCGGCACCCGCAGGGACGTCACCGACACCCCGGCCTCGGCGGCCGTCGCGGCCGAGCCGGCGATGGCCGAGCTGGCACGGGAGTTCATCGACTCCCGCGAGCTCAACCGGCGCGGGCTCTGGCTCGACGGGACGGGGCAGTGGCGGGAGGTCCGGCTGCTGCGCGCCGGTGTCGGGCCGCACGGCGCCATCCAGGGCGCGGTGATCGCCGAGCGCCCGTGTGCCCTGCCGTACGAGCTGACCGGCCGGGAGGTCGAGGTGATCACCCGGGTCGCCCTCGGCGACTCCAACCCGCAGATCGCCGCGGCCCTGGTGCTGAGCGTCCGCACGGTCACCACCCACCTGGAGCACATCTTCGCCAAGCTCGGCTGCGAGAGCCGGACCCGGCTCACCACCAAGGCCCTCGCCGAGGGCCTGTGCCGACTTCTCACCTGACGCCGGCCAGCCTGCTCTTCGGCGCCCCGGCCAGTTCCAGCACGAGCTCGAACCAGACCTTGTTGGCACCCGCCTCCCGGACCAGGCCCCAGCGGTGCGCCAGAGCCTCCAGCAGGGGCAGGCCGCGGCCCCCTGTGGCGTCCGCCGGGGCGTGACACACGCAGGGGGCGCTCGACGATCCCGCGTCCTGGACGCAGACCCGCACGGCCTCCGAGGAGTAGGCGACCGTGACGGTGAACACCCCGCCGTCCCCCGACCGGGAGTGGACCACCGCGTTGGTGGCGATCTCGCTGGTCAGCAGTACGCAGTCGTCGTGGAGGGGATGGTCGCGGCCCAGGGTCATCGAGATCAGCCGGCGGGCCCGCACCACCTGGTCGGGGGAGCCCGCCAGGCGGAGAACCCATTCGCTGCCTTCATACTCCGACGAGTCCATCCGGCCCCTCCGATGCTGTTCGCGCCTATGGGAAGACGCGGAGCTCAGGAAGGTAGATGTCTCGGAAAAGTACGAATGAGATCACTTACCGGATAGACAGGTGGGGCTTGCCAGACGGGCCTCCGCCTGCGTGCCCGCACCTGCCGCCACGTGCGGTCGCATCCGTCACAGCCGGTGCCAGCGCGCCTGGAAGAAACAGTAGGCGGCGAACAGCAGCAGGCCGATCGCGATGACCCCGAGGAGCCACGGGCCGGCGGGGGTGTCGGCCAGCGCGCGCAGCGTCGAGTCGACGCCCTTGGCCTTGTCGGGGTCGTAGGTGATCGCGGCCTGGATGACGAAGACCCCGGCGACCGCGGCGATCACGCCACGGGAGAGGTAACCGGCCATGCCGAGCTTCTCGGCGAGCTCGCGCGCCTTCGGCGGCATCTCACCGGTGCGCAGGTCCTCCAGGAACTTCTTCTTCCACCCCTTGTGGATCCAGTAGGCGCCCAGGGCGATCAGGCCCAGCCCGATCAGGCCCACGATGACCTGCCCGCCGGGCAGGTCCATCACCTTGGCGGTGAGGTCCTTGGAGCTCTTGTCGGTCGAGCTGCCCGCGTCGCCCCGCAGCAGCAGGCTGAGCAGCGTCGCGACGATCAGCCCGTAGACCACCGTGTGCGCCGCCGCCTCGATCCGCTTCTTGGCCTCGCCGCGGCCGATGATCGCCTCCGAGAGCTGCCAGAGGGTCAGGGCGACGAAGCCGACGACCATCAGCCAGAGCAGCACCGTGCCGAAGGGCTGCTCGGCCACCATCTCGACCGCGCCGGTCTTGTCGGCCTCCTTGCCTCCGCTCCCGCCGCCGAAGGCGATCTGCAGGGCCAGGAAACCGATGAGCCCGTAGAGGACGCCCCGGCAGGCCAGGCCGAGCCGGGCCAGCCTGTCCAGCGTCTGACTGTTCGCCGCTCTGCGCGCGGCGCCTTCCACCTGAGCGCTTTTCATAACCACGCGCTCTTACCTGTCAAAGGGCAGGCAAACGTAAAGGGGAGGCAAACCTAGCTTTCCGGCATGGCGTCCAGCCGCCGCAGGATGACCCCCTCGCGTAGCGCCCACGGGCACACCTCCAGCTCCCCCACCCCGAACAGGTCCATCGTGGCGTCCGCGACGATCGCCCCGGCCGGCAGCTGCGGCGCCCGCCCGTCCGACACTCCGGGCAGCTCCGCCCGCTCCCCCGCCTCCATCTTGACCAGCCGCTCCGTCCACTCGGTCAGATCGGCGTGCCTGAGCACCCGGCGGATGTTCGGGCCCTCGTGCGAGGGCGCGGCCCCGGCGATCCTCGCCAGCTGCCTGAACGTCTTGGACGTGGCCACCGCGTGGGTGGCCCGGCCGTACCGTGCCACCTCGCCCACCGTACGGGCGATCTCCGCGCGCACGTGCCTGCGCAGGGCGCGCACCTCGTCGGCCGGGGGCGGATCGGCGGTGAACCAGTCACGGGTGAGCCGCCCGGCCCCCAGCGGCAGCGACACCGCCACGTCCGGCTGCTCGTCGATCCCCGAGGCGATCTCCAGCGACCCGCCGCCGATGTCCAGCACCAGCAGCCGTCCCGACGACCACCCGAACCACCTCCGCACGGCCAGGAACGTCAGCCTCGCCTCGTCCTGGCCGGACAGCACCTCGATGTCCGCCCCGGCGCCTGCCTTGATCCGGCCGAGCACCTCCTCGCCGTTGACCGCCTCCCTGACCGCGGAGGTCGCGAAGGCCATGAGGTCCTCGACCCCCTTGTCCTCGGCGAGCCGCAGGGCCTTCTCGACGAACTCCCGCAACCGCGTGGCCCCCTGCTCGGAGAGCCGGTTCCCCTCCTCCATGTGCTCGGAGAGCCTCAACTCCTCTTTGTGGGAGTAGGCGGGCAGCGGCCGAGCCCCCCGGTGGGCGTCCATCACCAGCAGATGCACCGTATTAGAACCAATGTCGAGAACACCCAGTCGCATGGGTCGAAGTTACTACCGTTCCCGCCACCCGATGCCCGCCGTCCGCCCGGCATCGCGTCTGCCGTGACCTGTCGGCACAAGAGGCCGCCCGCAGCGCGAGAACCGGCCCGGGGGGCATACGCCAAACACCGCATGGGTACAGAACATCCGAAAAAGGAAAAAAGGGGTGAATATGAACAAACCTCGCGGGCCGACCATCGGGCTCCTGGGCTCGTACGGCGGCCGCAACGTAGGGGACGAGGCCATCCTCACCAGCATCCTCAGCAGCATCCGGAAAGGACGCCCGGATGCCACGACGGTGGTGTTCTCCCGGTCCCCCGAGCACACCCGCATCCACCACGAAGGCGTCGACGTGGTCGGATGGGAGGGGGTCAGCCGCGAGCCGGCCTCACAGATCGTGGGCCGGCTGGACATGCTGGTCCTCGGCGGAGGCGGCATCCTCTATGACACCG
Organism: Streptosporangium canum; assembly: GCF_900113865.1. GTDB lineage: Bacteria > Actinomycetota > Actinomycetes > Streptosporangiales > Streptosporangiaceae > Streptosporangium > Streptosporangium canum. The sequence continues at coordinate 15,270 of NZ_FOQY01000006.1, forward strand.
AGGCCCGCCGCTACCTGAGGCTGGTCCGGCTCGCCCAGGAGCAGAACGTCCCGGTCTTCACCTACGCGCTGGGCGCCGGGCCGCTCACCGACCGCCTGGACTGCATGATGGTGCGGGAGACGCTCACGGCCGCCACCACGATCACCGTCCGCGACGAGGAGTCCAGGCTGGTGCTGGAGGAGACCGGGGTGATGAGCACGATCACGGTCACCGCCGATCCGGCGCTCCTGCTCGAACAGGAGGAGTTCGGCCATGACCTGCTCCGCGCCGAGGGGGTGCCGGAGGGGGAGCTGCTGGTCGGCATGAGCGTGCGCGAACCCGGCCGCGCCGCCGAACACCTGGACTCACAGGGCTACCACGAACTGCTCGCGCACGTCGGGGACTTCCTGGTCCGCCGGCTCGACGCCTACGTCGTCTTCGTCCCCATGGAACGTGACGACATCCGGCACTCGCACGCGGTGCTGTCCCATATGAGCGCCGCCGACCGCTGCCGCGTGCTGCACGGCAACTACCGGCCCCGGCAGATCCTCGGCCTGGTACGGCACCTGGACCTCGTGGTCGGCATGCGGCTGCACTTCCTGATCTTCGCCGCGCTGCAGGGCGTGCCGCTGCTGCCGCTGCCCTACGCCGGCAAGGTCTTCGACTTCGCCCAGCAACTGGGGGCGCCCGCCCTCAGCGGGGTCGTCAGGGAGGCCGCGGGTCCGCTGCTGGCGGAGGTCGACCGGGTATGGGACGAACGGCCCGCGCACACCGAGCGGATCAACGCCCGCACCCCGGCCCTGCGCGCCCGCGCCGCCGCGACGGCGGAGCACTTCCTGTCCCAGCTCGAACTCATCTCACCGCGCACCACCGTCTGGGGTCCGGCCGCGTAGGCCGCGCGGACATCCGTCCGGAGCCCGGCCGCGCAGGCCGCACCCACCCGTCCGGAGCCCGGCCACGCGGGGAGCCCGGAGCGGAGCCCACCGGGTCCGGGACCGCGCGGACGGGGTCCCGGACCGAACGAAGCGGGAAGCACCAGGGATGAGCCAGCCACCACTGGAGCGACCAGAGGGTGTTCCACCGTCCAAGGCGATGTGGGCGCCTTTGCGCCACCGCCTGTTCCGCGCGCTGTGGATCGCCCAGCTCGTGTCCAACACGGGAACGTGGATGCAGACCGTCGGCGCGCAGTGGCTCATGGGCGACCTGGGCGGCGGCGCGCTGGCCATCGCCCTCGTGCAGACCGCCGCCACGCTACCGATCTTCCTGCTCGTCGTCCCCGCCGGCGCGCTGGGCGACATCCTCGACCGGCGCCGCCTGCTGCTGACCAGCCAGGTGATCACTTTCACCGGCGCCGCGGGCCTCGCGGCGCTCACCGCCGCCGATGCCACGACACCGGCGCTTCTGCTCGTGCTGACCGGCGCGATGGCCGTCGGGCAGGCCTTCGCCGTGCCCACCTTCCAGGCCATCCAGCCGGAGCTCGTCAGCCTGGACGAGATCCCGCAGGCCGCGCTGCTCAACGGCGCGAACGGCAACGTGGCACGGGCCATCGGGCCCGCGCTCGGCGGGGTGCTCATCGCCCTCGCGGGGCCGGAGGCGACGTTCGCCCTCAACGCGCTGTCCCTCCTCGGCATCGTGCTGGTGCTGTACGTCTGGAAGCGGCCGCCGGACCACCGCCCCCTGGGCGCGGAGCACATCCGCGACGCGATCCGCGCGGGCGCGCGCTACGTCCGCAGCGCCCCGCAGTTCGCCTCGGTCCTGTACTGCTCGGTGGTTTTCACCCTCTGCGCCAGCGGGATGTGGGCCCTGCTGCCCGCCCTCGCCCGCGGTCCCCTCGGGCTGGGCGCCGGGGGCTACGGCCTGCTGCTGGCCGGCGTCGGCTCCGGCGCCGTCATCGGCGCGTTCGTGCTCCCCGTCGCCCGCGGACGGGCGGGACCGAACACGCTCGTGGCCGCTTCGACGACCTGCTACGCCCTGGCGATGACCGTCATCGGCACGGTCGAGAGCGTGCCGATCGTCCTCGCCGCCCTGGTGGTGGCGGGTCTGGCCTGGATCACCGTGCTGTCGACGCTGAGCGCCTCGGCCCAGCTCCTGCTGCCGGAGTGGGCCCGCGCACGGTCGCTGGCCTACTACCAGCTGGTGTTCATGGGCGGGCAGGCGGTGGGATCGCTGGTGTGGGGAACGGTCGCCGATGCGCTGACCCTGCGGGCGGCCTTCCTGCTCCCGGCCGCCCTGCTCATCCTGAGCACGCCGATCGGCGTGTCGCGCGTGCCGCTGCCGACCGAGCACCTCGACATGAGCCAGGTCAGCCACTACCCCGAACCGCCCAGCGATCTGCGGCACAGCCGGGGGCCGCTGCTGGTCGTGGTCGAATGGCGGGTCGGCCCGGAGAACGCCGAGGCGTTCCTGGAGGTGATGCGGCAGATCGGCCGGGCCCGGCGGCGCACCGGGGCGACGATGTGGAGCATCTTCCAGGACATGGAGGAGCCGACGCTCTACCTGGAGACGTTCACCGCCGAGACGGCGCACGAGCACCTGCGCCAGCACGTCGAACGGGGCACGGCCATGGACCAGGAGCTGGACCTGCAGGCCCTGAGCCTGGTCATGGAGGGCCGGTTCCCCGAGGTGCGCCATCTGATCTGGGCCTACGCGCCCATGCCCGGCGCCGAGACGAAGGAGCCGGAGTTCAGGTCGATCGTGTCGCTGCTCCGTCCCCGCTGAGGCCGGCCGCGCCCCGTCCCACCGGGGTCGAACTCCCCGCCGGTCATCACCGCGGCCCCGAGCGCCTCACGCAGAATGACCCCGCATAACCAATCAGGTGATATTTCATGACTTTTGCGGAGTCGCCGCGGCCCGCCGTCCGTGCGAGATCTTGAGGTCTCTCAGCAGGCGGCGGCGATACGGGTGACGGCTTCGATGAGCGTCTGCGGCGAGCAGCCGAAGTTCAGCCTCGCGAATCCGATGCCCGCGTCGCCGTAGCGGTGCCCGGCGTTCAGAGCGACCCTGGCGGCGGCGAGGATGTGTTCGGCGGGGTCGCCGCCCCAACCGAGGGCGCGGAAGTCGATCCAGGCCAGAAAGCCCGCCTGCGGTTGTCCGTAGCGGGCGCCGGGGAGCAGTTTCGCCAGCAGCTCGTCCAGCAGTCTCCGGTTGTGGTCGAGGACGTCCAGGACATCGGCGAGCCATTGATCACCGTGGTTGAACGCGGCCACCGTGGCGAGCACGCCGAGGTGCCCGGTGCGGTAGAGCGAGTGCGGTGGCAGTCGGTCGACGTGCCGTTTCGGCACCGGGTCGGCGGTGATGACGGCGGCCGCCTTGAGCCCGGCCAGGTTCCAGCCCTTGCTGGCGGACAGGAACGAGAACCCCCAGCGCCTTGCCTCATCCGATACCGACAGGAAGGGGACGAACTCGGCCCCCGGCAGGACGAGCGGGGCGTGGATCTCGTCGGACAGCACGTAGACGCCATACCTGTCGGCCAGCTCGGCGAGCGCGACCAGGTCCTCGCGCCGGTGCACAAGGCCGACGGGATTGTGCGGGCTGCACAGCACGTACGCGGTGGCATGGCCGGCGAAGGCGCGTTCCAGGGCGTCCAGGTCGAGGCGCCATCCCAGCGGTCCTCCGGCCAGCGGCGCCTCGACGACATGGGCCCCGACCTCGCGTACCCACCAGGAGAACGGCTCGTACACCGGCGGGCTGATCACCACCCGGTCTCCGGCGCCGACGACGCGGCGCAGCGTTTCGACGATACCGATTCCGACGTCGGCGACGGTGCGCACGTCGTCGGTGTCGATCCTCCAGTCCCAGGCGCGCCGGGCGTAGGCGCCGACCGCGTCCGCGAGGTCACGGGTCGGTGCCGCGTAGCCGGTGTCCGACCGGTCGACCGCCTCGTGAAGGGCCCTGGCGACCGGCTCCGCCAGGGGGAAGTCCATCTCCGCGACCGGGAGGGGCAGGACGTCGTCCGGGAAGGTACGCCATTTCGCGCTCCGGCGCTCCCTCAGCTCCGCGAGAGAGGGGATGGAGAGGTTGCCCATGGTGAGGGACTCCTGAAGGTCTTCGCAGGGATATGACGGCGGTGGCCGGAGACGGCGTCGTTCGACGCGTCGTCTGTGCGTTGACGGGATCCCCGGCCCGGGAACCCGCCGATCTTCCGGGCAGCCGCCCGGGCAGGGGTCCGGCCCGCCCCGATGACCGGCACGTGATCCCAGGGGTTGGCCTGCCCTCACTCCTCGATGATCGGTGCCGCTGGGCCCGTTCCGCTTCCGATAAAATGACAATTAATGTCGAAAATCCGCCATAATCCGCGTGCGAGCACAGGTCTCCGCCCCCTGCCCGCCGGTGCCGGAGTCGACGCTCACTGGCACGACGAGAACCAGATCGTCTACGCCGGCCGCGGCGTGCTGTCGGTCACCACCGACGCGGGCAGCTGGATCGCCCCTGCCACCCGGGCGATCTGGATCCCGGCCGGAACCGTCCATGAGCATCGCGCCTACGGCGACACCGACCTCCACCTGGTGGGACTGCCGGTGAAGGACAACCCGCTACGCCTGGACCAGCCCGCGGTCATCGGCGTCGGCCCGCTGCTGCGCGAGCTGATCATCGCCTACACCGAGCAGCCCGCCGGCCGCACCGCCGAACGCCGCCGCCTGCGGGCCGTCCTGCTCGACCGGCTCCGCCACTCCGCCCAGCAGCCCGTCCACGTGCCCGCCGCCCGAGACCCGCGTCTGGTCGCGGTGTGCGCCATCCTCCGCGACAACCCGGCCGACAACCGGACCCTGGCGCGGCTCGGTGCCGTGGCCGGCGTGAGCGACCGCACCCTGACCCGGCTCTGCAGAGCCGAACTCGGCATGAGCTTCCCTCAATGGCGCACCCAGCTGCGCCTGCACCACGCCCTGCGCCTGCTGGCCGAGGACACCCCAGTCACAGCCGTGGCCCACCGATGCGGCTGGGCGTCCAGCAGCGCCTTCATCGACGTCTTCCGCCGGGCCTTCGGCCACACCCCCGGCGCCCACCGCGCACTGTCGCCCACCGCGACCGCCTCGAGACGCGCCCTGCACGGAACCCTTGATCCGGCCGGCGGCTCACCGGGACCCGGCAGCCGACGGACCTCGACCTGACCCGAAAACCGCACCTCGGCCGGGCAGGCGGCGGCGCACCTCAGCCGGTGATCGTGGGATGAGGCCGCGAGTGTGAGAAGCGGTCAGGCGGCAGGTCTCCGGCCCGGTCGTACAGGAGCGCGTTCTCCAGCGGCGTGCCGCCGACGGTGTAAAGGAGGGTCCGCCGCCCCTCATGCGCCGCCGGCGCTCAGCGGGCGCCGCCGTTGATGTAGATGGTCTGGCCGCTGACGTAGGAGGCGTCCTCGCTGGCCAGGAAGGCGACCACCGACGCCACCTCCTCGGGCGTTCCCACCCGGCGCAGCGGCGTCCGCTCGGCGGCCGCCTTCTGGTGCTCCTCGGCGGAGGAGCCGACGCGCTCGGCGGTCGCCGCGGTCATGGGGGTGACGATGTACCCCGGCGCCACCGCGTTGACGTTGATGTTGTACGGCCCCAGCTCGATCGCCAGCGTCGCGGTGAGCCCTTGGATACCGGCCTTGGCCGCGGCGTAGTTGGCCTGCCCCCGGTTGCCGAGGGCCGAACGGCTGCTCAGGCTGACGATCTTCCCGTATCTCTGGGCCACCATGACCTTCTGCGCGGCCTGGCTGCAGTTGAAGGCGCTGGTGAGGTTGACGGTGAGGACGGAGCTCCAGTCCTCGGCCGACATCTTGAAGAAGAGGTTGTCGCGGGTGATGCCCGCGTTGTTCACCAGGATGTGCAGCCCGTTCAGATCGGCCGCCACCCGCTCGAACACGGCCTCGACCGCCGCCTGCACGGCGACGTCGCAGCCGTAGGCGCGGGCGAGGCCGCCCTTGGCGGTGATGGCGTCGACGGTGGCCTGCGCCCTCTCGGCGGTGAGGTCGACGACCGCCACGGCCGCGCCCTCCTCGGCGAGGCGGGCGGCGATCGCGGCGCCGATGCCCTGGGCGGCGCCGGTGACGACGGCGACCTTGCCGGTGAAGCGACTCATGTTCTGCTCCTGCTTTCGTGTGACGGAGGCCGAAGGGACGGGCCGGCGCCGGACCTCCAGCCAGGCGCGCCCCGCCCCGCTCCCACACACATCGTGGCCCATCCGCGCCGAACCCCGGCATTTCCCCGCGCTCTCACCCCCGGTGACGCCGATCCGAGTGGAGGGCCTGGACTGGGGCATCTCCGGCGACTTTCATCAGCGAGATTTGCGCCATTTACCTGCGTAGCGGATCCGGAGACGGCCGTAGGTCAGCTCTCCGGTGACCCGGACGTGCAGCCTTCCCGGACGTGCGCGCCCCGGCACTTTGCAGACCACGTTGCCCCATTCGGTCCGCGCCCCGTCCGCGTTCGCGGTCGCGCCGGATGGCAGGACGATCGTGGCGGAGCCGTACTGAAGCCGAAGGTCGATCTCGATCTCCGGATAGTCGACGACGGTCTGGGACAGGTCGAGCACCACGCCTCCGTACTTCGAGTCGATCCGCAGCACGCGCGGGACCGACCATTCGCCCGCTCGCCTGATACGCCCGCTCGTGGACTTCAGCTGGACTACATCCTCTATGCGATCGTCGGGCAGGCCGGCGACCGCCTGTATCAGATCGCCATCGGAGGTGGCGGTGAGAGCCCGCTCGAGCCGCTCGTCCAGTTCCTCGGAGGTGAGACGCCCCTCGGTGAACGCCTGCTGAATTCGCTGAACGACCCTGTCACGATCTCCATCGGAGACTCGTACCAGGTGTTTCGGCATGTCCCTTGGCATAACTCTCCAGAGCCTGTCTGCTGGCTGCGTCGACGATGATGAGGCATGGCCTGCTGGCACGACAGCATAGATCGTCCTGCTGGACGGGCCCAGGTGGCGGTCAGCGGCTGACGACCTTCTTGTAGAGCCGCGTGGCCAGAGGCACGAACACGGCCAGGAGCAGTACCGAAGGGGCGAGAAAGCCTTCGAGGACCACCAGACCCCTGCCGTACTTCGCGTCGACCTGGTGCCGCAGCTCCGGCGTGGCCACCCAGACCCCGAGTCCGACGTGGCCGGCCCGCTCGTCCGCCCAGTATGCGGACGTCAGGGCTGTTGTAAGCACCTTGCAGGCGGCCCGGCCTATCAATGGTGACGTAAGACCCCGGTCGGCAGAGCACCCCCGAACCCCAGGGTTCACACGATCACATAGGAGATCCCGATGAACCGCACCATCCGCACCATCCTCGGAGTCACCGCTACCGCCGGCATCGTCGTCCTGGGCGTCCCGGCCCTCACCACCACCGCGAACGCGTCGACCACCTCCGCCGCGGGCGTCACCGGCACGGCCCCCGCCAGCTTCCTGTTCGATTACACCTTCAACGGCCATCTCAAGGTCGCCGGCGGCAACTTCACCGTCGGCCGCCGTGTCTACCTGGTCGTCAAGTACAACACCGGCCAGACGGCGTTCTCCAAGTGGGAGACCGCCCGGACGCACTCCATCACTCCCGGCGGGACCGTCTACGTGGAGACGACGATCGCCGCTCCCTGCGCCGGGGGGAAGAACGGCTACGCCCGTGCCTACGACGACGCCACCAGGACATGGTCCCCTCGGCTGCCGGTGGCGATCTGCCGGCGGATCGACTGATCCCTGCCGGTGTTGAGATCGTCTTCGAGCGCCATGCCGCCGCATTCACGAAAAGAGACGTCTTCTCCCTCCTGCACAGATCTCACCGCAGGGAATCTCACCGCAGGGAATGGGGTAATCAAGTAAAAAGGTCTGTCGGTCAGGGCTTCCAACCAGACCGACAGACCTTTTCGATCTGCCGGGACGACAGGATCTGAACCCGCGCCCCCTTGACCTCCAGGAAAAACGGGAGGGGACGGGACCATGGCCGATACCTGCGCCTACCTGCGCAAACAGTCCACGGCGATCCGCCGTCGTCCGGCCCCGTCCGCGGTCGCCGTCACCCGACCAGGGCTATGCGGTACGGCTCGCCATATCGATGAGCGGGGCATATCCGGACTCAAGATCTTCGGGAAGCCGGTCAAGCGGAAAGAATCGAAGATCACTGTGCTCGTCACTGAGGCGCAGGGAGACCGGACCGTTCACCGTGGCGCACAAGGCCACGATGAGCACCTTCCCCGCGCCCTCGATATCGAAGATCTCCGCACCGACGACCGGCCCCGCCACCACGTCAAGACCGCTCTCCTCCAGAACCTCCCGCCGCACGACGTCCGCCAGAGTGGCGTCGTCCTTCGAGGGCCATCCTCCCGGAAGCTCCCACTTTTTCCGCGGATTCCGGCAGAGCAACACTTGGCCGTCCACCAGCACCACGCCCTTGACCGAAGCGTGCATGAAGTACCAACCGGTCCGAGCATCGATCATGTCGCGATCATTCCACGGGGCATTCGCCACCACCCCTCTCCACACCTCGGAAGGCAGAAGCTCGCTGTTGCCGCTCGCGCCTTCAGACCCCTGACCGCTCGCTTGCAAGGCACGTCAGGGGGCGCGGATCCCGGGCGATCCAGGATCTCACCTTGGCGAACGTTCCGCCCGGATGCTCGGCCGTCCGCACACGTCCGGGGCCGTTGTCACTCAGACAGTCACTCAGCGAGACGGTGGCGGCAGCCCGGAGACGTGTCCGGGGTCGGAGACGTGCGGGATCTCAGCTGTCTAGCGTTGCTTGGGGCGGAGTGCTTCTTTGCGGGTCTCGGCGTAGAGGGACCGCTCGCGCTCCAGCCACGCCGGGTTCTCCGCTTTCAGCGCATCGATCTCAGCGGTGGTGAGCGGTCCGGTGATCCCACCTCTGGCCAGGCCGGCGATGGAGACCCTGAGCTTCGCGGCGATGACCTGCTTGGTGTGCGGGCCGTTGCGGCGCAGGTCAGCGAGCCAGGTGGGCGGCGTCGACTGCAACTCGTTCAGCTCGTCCCTGGAGACGACACTCGCCTGGAACTCGGCGGGAGTGGCCGAGAGGGGGACACCCAGCTTCTTGGCCGCGGTCGCGGGCTTCATTGTCTGGATGGTCTTCGGTTTGGGCGAGGTCATGACGTCAAGAGTAGTCAGCCGGAACAGGTTCCCTTGACATCGGTACCCTGAGGAAGTGACTGATGGAGAGACCGGCAGGATGTTTCGACTGGCGTACGTGCCCGGGGTGACACCCGCGAAATGGGTCAGCGTCTGGACCGAGAGAATGCCCGGCGTGCCGGTTACCCTGGTCGCGGTTCCCGCCGCCGAGGTGGTGGGGCTCCTGCGGAACGGCGGCGCCGACGCCGGATTCGTCAGGCTGCCGGTCGACCGGGACGGGCTCAGCGTGATTCCTCTCTACGTGGAGACCACGGTGGCCATGGTGCCCAAGGACCACGCGGTGGCCGCCGCCGACGAGGTGACCATCGCCGACCTCGTCGACGACGAGGTGTTCCATCCTCTGGACGACACCATCGAGTGGGCGGTCCGGCCCGGGCTGCCCGCGTTCACCCGCCCGGCCACGACGGCGGACGCGGTCGAGCTGGTAGCGGCCGGCACTGGGATTCTTCTGGTTCCGCTGTCGCTGGCACGCCTCCACCACCGCAGGGATCTCACTTACCGGCCGGTGACGGACGCACCGCAGTCTCAGGTCGCGCTGACCTGGCCCACGGACGCGACCACTGACCTGGTGGAAGATTTCATCGGCATCGTCCGCGGCCGGACGGTCAACAGCTCGCGGGGCCGTACCCCCGCCTCCCCTGCGGAGAAACCGGCACAGCGGCAGGCACAAAAACCCGCACAGAATGGCTCCGGTCGCCGGGCCGTGCCCGCTGGCCGTAAGAGGGCCGTGCCGGCCAGCCGTAAAAGGAAGGGCCACCGGCCTCGGTGACCCGCGGACGGCCGTCGCGGATCAGCCAGGATCCTCACTTCATACCGGCTACCGGGCCGGCCGAACAGTGCGCGGCGGATCAGAGACACGACATCAAGGCGGTCCAGTGATCCTCCGACGGAGGATGCGGATTCGACGCGCCAGTCTTCGAGCGTGCCGCCGCACCGCCTCAGCTCGTCGAGCTGAGGCGGTGCGGGGGTTCCAGGTCATGAGCCGGTGACGCACGCGTCTCCTTCGACGCCGCTTGCCGGGCCGGTCCAGAGACGAGCATGCAGTAGTCGGCCTGTGGACCGGGTTCTGATCCGGCCTGCCCACGACCTGCGGCGAAATCAGGGGCATCACCGCTGAGCTGCCAGAACGCTGCCGTCACCTGCCCGCCGGCAGTCGGCTGTCGCAGGTGTCGGCTACAGACGACGGCCGCAACGGCAACACCTTGGATGGCGACGATCAGTCCCGGCCCCGCTTCCGGCCCGGGGCCCGCCCCGCCGGCGCCGCTCTGCCCCTCAGCGCACGGGCCGGTCGAAGAACTCCGCCAGGGCCGCCCGGCCACGACGCGCGGAAGCACCGGGTGAGGTGAGGGCTTTATCCCTCAACCGCCATATGGCTAATATCAGGCCACCAATCGCCTACTTTGGCGATTTTCGTCATAGACGCACCGATCGGTGAGGAGAGTGTCCTGCACGTGGCTGGTTTGGGCAGGATCGGGCGACGAAGAGCGGGGACCGTGGGCGACGGGAACGGGGTATCGGGGTCAACCAGCGGCCGGCCGCGGCGACTGGCCGGTGCCCGCCGACTGCCCTTGCGTACCGTGCTGATCATTGTCGTGCTCGTACCGAGCATGACTTTCACCCCGCTGTTGGGCTCGGGCATATACCAGCTGGCCACTCAGTGGCAGGCGGAGAAGATCCAGATGGATCTGGCCACCGATACCGTCGGCAGACCCGCGGCCGACCTGTTCTTCAGCCTTGAGCAGGAGCGACTGCTCACTGCGGAGACGCAGGCCAGTCCCCGTAGCACCTACCGCGACAAGCTCGCCAAGCAGCGCGCGGTGACCGATCAGGCCGTGAGCGCCTTCCGTCCGCTGGCAGCCCTGGACACCACCGGCGGACAGGAGGGGCTCGCCGACGCCATCGCCCGGACCCAACGCGGCCTCGACCTCCTCGACCAGCAGCGGCGGGCAGTGGACGCCGGTTGGTCCAGCGAGCAGAAGGCGTTCGACTACTACAACGGCGTCCTTGAGTCAGACCTCAACGTGTTGACCGCCCTCAGCCGCACCGACCACGCCGAGGTGAGCAGCAAGGCGCAGACGCTGGTCGACCTCTTCTGGGCCGTCGACATGATCGGCCGCGAAGACGCCATTCTGGCCCGCGGCTGGGAGACGGGGCACCTGACGAGGGACGAGTACGGCCTTGTCGCCGACGCCATCGGCACCAGGAAACACCTCCTGCAGTCCCGGGTGGCCCCCAGTCTCATGGGCAACGAGAGCCAGTACGGAGCGCTGACAGCCAGTAAGGCGTGGGAGACCATGACTGCTCTGGAGGGGCGGCTGCTCGCCTCCGAGACCAGCTCCGAGAGCACCCAGGTGACACTCCGCGAGGTCGGCCCGGTGTGGCGCTCCTCGGTGGACACGGTCACCCCGCAACTGCTGCAACTTCTCAACCTCCGGCTCGAAAACGTCAGCAAGATCGGATACGGCCACGCCGATCGGCTCTTCGCGACCTTCATCAGTGTCACCGCCGTCGGCCTGCTCGCCCTGGGCCTGGTCATCGTCACCATCTGGCGCCTCACCGCCATCCTTCGCCGGCGCATCCTCCACCTGCGCGAGGACGCCCAGGAGCTCCAGGAGCGGCTGCCCGACGTGGTCGCCCGGCTGGAGCGCGGCGAGGACGTCGACGTGGACGCGGAAGTGCACATGGTCGAACCCACCCCCGACGAGCTCGGCGAACTCGGGCAAGCCCTCAATCTGGCCAGCCGCAGCGCTGTCCTCACCGCCGTACGGCAGGCCGAACAACACCGCGGCTTCCAGCGCATGCTCCAGCGCATCGCCCGCCGTACCCAGATCCTCATCGGTCTTCAGCTGAAGAAGCTGGACGAACTGGAACGCAAGCACGAGGACCCCGAGGTGCTGGAGGGCCTGTTCGACCTGGACCACCTCACCGCCCGGCTGCGCCGCTACGAGGAGAACCTGGTGATCCTCGGCGGCGGTCAGCCGCAGCGCCGCTGGCGCAAGCCGGTACGCCTGCTCGATGTACTGCGCGCCGCGCAAGGCGAGGTCCAGGACTACCGACGGATCTCGATCGATGTCGAGGGCGACCCCTGGGTGGCCGAGCGCGCGGTGGGACCGTTGATCCACGTCCTGGCGGAACTGATGGAGAACGCCACCGCCTTCTCCAAGCCACTGACCCCCGTCGAGGTGCGGGCCGCACTGGTCAGCCGGGGCCTCGCCGTGGAGATCGAAGACCGCGGCCTGGGCATGGAACCCGAGCAGTACGCCGCCGCCAACGCCCTGATGCAGTCGCCGCCGCAGCTCGATGTGATGACCCACGCCGACGATGTGCGTCTCGGCCTGTACGTGGTCGCTCGGCTCTCCGCGGGTCTGGGCCTCCAGGTGGAACTGCGACCGTCGGCCTTCGGCGGCACCCGTGTCATCGTGCTGCTCCCGGAACCGCTGGTGGTGGACCGCCCCCGAGCGGTACCCGGGCCGGCCGCGCTCCCCGAGGAGGTCCCCCGGGACCCCACCGGTCCGCAGCCCCACCCGCAGGAAGGTACGGCCGGTCCCCGCCCGCCCCACGAGGACGCGCAGTTGCCTGCTCGCTCCAGGGGACGCGCGATGGCATACGTGACAGCGCCCACCGCCGAATCACCGGATCACCGGGACGCGCCCCCGTCGTCCGGCCAGGAGCCGCTGCCCCAGCGGGTGCGCCAGGCCAGCCTGGTCACCGAGCTGAAAGTCCCGGCGGACAGGGATGAACAGACCGACCAGGAGACCTGGGCCGTACGCGAGCAGCCCAGCCGATCCAGTGCCACGATCGGCGCGTTCCAGAGGCAGTCCCGCAGGCGCCGGACCGGTGACGACACCTTCCAGCCCCGGCCGGACGGATCCCCCGAGCCCGGTTCCCCTACGACGGAAGATCGAAGATGACGCAGCGAACCACCGCCACCGACACAGACCTGGACTGGCTCCTGGACGGCCTGGTCGATCAGGTCGCGGGCACCCGGCACGCCATCGTGCTGTCCGACGACGGACTGGTGATCAGCCGGTCCCAGACCATCGAACGCGCGGACGCCGAACGCCTCGCCGCGATCGCCACCGGCCAGCAGAGCCTGGCTCGCGGTGTCGGGCAGCTCTTCGGCGGCGGACCGGTCCACCAGGTCATCATCGAGATGGCCGACCTGTGGCTGTTCCTCACCACTGCGGGCCGCGGCACCCATCTGGCCGTGGTCGCCTCCCAGGAGGTCGACGCCGAACTGATGAGCGTCGCGATGCATACCCTGGTCCAGCAGGTCGGCCAGAAGCTGGGAACCGACGCGCGCACCCCGCAGGCCGATGACGCGGGGAGACACGGATGAGGCACTGGACCGAGGGCTTCGACGACGATGACGCCGACGAGCCCCTTGTCCGTCCCTATACGATCACCGGCGGACGGACCGCCCCCGAGCGGGACGACCTGACACTGATCACCCTGGTGACGGCGATTTCCCCGGTCTCTTCGGAGACCGGACACGGCCTGCGGAGAATGCAGCCGGAGCACCGCACCATCCTCGCTCTGTGCAAGCGGCCCCTGGCGGTGGCCGAAGTCGCCTCCGCGCTGAACCTCCCGGTGTCAGTGACCAAGATCCTCATCGGCGATCTGATCGAGTCCGACCAGGTGCGGGCCCGGCCACCGCTGGCTTTCGCACAGGCAGGCGGCTTTCCCGGCATGACAATTCTTGAGGCGGTGAGGGATGGATTACGCAATCTCTGACCACGGGGACGCTGCTCCCCTGGCGGTGAAGATCCTTATCGCCGGTGGTTTCGGCGTCGGGAAGACGACCCTGGTCGGCGCGGTGAGCGAAGTCGCCCCACTACGTACCGAGGAGTACCTGACCCATGCCAGCGTCGGCGTGGACGATCTGAAAGGGGTGAGCGGCAAGTCCACCACTACCGTCGCACTGGACTTCGGGCGCATCACCATCAGCAGCGAACTCGTGCTCTACCTGTTCGGCACGCCCGGACAGGAACGCTTCTGGTTCATGTGGAACGACCTTGTCAACGGAGCGATGGGCGCGGTCGTCCTGGTCGACACCCGCCGGCTGGATGTGAGCTTCGCGTCGATCGACTTCTTCGAGAGCCGCGGTATCCCCTTCGTCGTCGGCGTCAACTGCTTCCATGGTGTCAGGGACCGGACGCCGGAGGAGATCCGCAGGGCACTCGATCTCGATCCGCAGGTGCCGCTGGTGCTCTGTGACGCCCGTGACCGGGCGGCGGGCCGCGATGTGCTGCTGGCGCTCATCGACCACCTGATGGCCGCTCAGTCCCGCACCGCACCGCACCCCGTGGCCTGACCGGGCCGGGACGACAGGATTCGAGCCTGCGCCCCCTTGCCCCCGGGCAAACCGGGAGGGGGCGGGAGCATGCCTGACACCCGCCCCCTCCCGCGCATACGGTCCACGGTGATCCACCGACGTCCGGGCCCGTCCGTGGTCGTTGTCACTCAGTTAGTCACCCAGGACCACATCTTCTGAGGCGCTGTCAGCACCCTTATGAACGGCACCATCCTTGTCGGTGACGACTGGCATCATGCCGCGTAACTGATCAGGGGAGCCACAGTGACAGACCTGCACGAGGAGTTCAGCTGGCTTTCGGAGTTCGGGCCGTTCTACGACGTCTCCTGTGTGTCCTTCGTTCGATCCCTCTCCCCTGCTGAGGCGCTGACTCGTCTCGGAGCGGAGATCGGTGGGATCAAAGAAGCGACCTTCGAAGAACTGCAGGAACGGACGATGAAGTGCATCGACTCGGACGACAGGATGCGCACCAGTTACGTAGGCGCACTGGAGACGGACGGCTGGACAGTGCTCATCCAGCTCTGGGCCGGATCGATCACAGTTGCCCGCCCCCTGCTGAGACGGCTTTCTCAAGCGACCGAGGTCGTGTCGATCAACCGCAACATCCATGCCACTGACTTCTTCATCTACGCGGCTGACGGCGAACTGATCATATGGTTCGACCTGCTGGGGCCCTATGCGCGCACGGGCAGCGATCCGGACCGATTTGTCGACATGATGCGCGAAGTCGGGCTGAACCCCGATCTGGATCCCAACCTGGACCTGGACCTGGACCTGGACCTGGAAGACCCAGATCTTGGCACGGAATTCCCACGTTCCTTCGCTCTGGCAAGAAAGATCACCGGCTTTCCCTTCTCCAAGGACATGCTCGACATGCGACTCCTGGGTGCCGTGATCAACAGCGAGTGATCACGATCAAGCAGGAACATGGCAGCGACTCTCAAGGCGGCTTGCCTCATCCGATGTAGGGCGTCGACTTCCCTTGGCGGAAGTGCTCGATTTGGAATCGTTGCGTGTCGTGCATCGACAGCGAGCCGATTCCCTGACAGCAATCTGGAGCGGGACGCCGAGCTGCCAGCGGGAATGATGGTCGCGATCGACGTTGTGATCATTCGGGTGGGGAACACCATGATCGCGTTGGAGCATGACGGCAATGTCGGTGAGTTTGCCCCCTCGCTCACCAAGTCCGCCGCCCAGACGGCTGTGACACGACTTCATCAGTCTCTGCAAGACAACTAAGATCACTCGCCGGCCGAGCTGCCCACGAAGGACCGGATGCCTCGGGAGATGCGGCACAGCTCCGTCTCGCTGCTCTCCGACTCCGGCGTACCCCTGGAGGACATCGCGCGTCTCGTCGGCCACAGCGGGACGGCGGTCACGGAGGCGGTCTGCCGAAAGCAGATCCGCCCTGTCCTGCTCGGCGGCGCGGAGGCGATGGACCGGATCTTCACGTGGCAGGAGCGACAGTCACTCAGAATGCGAAAAGGGTGTCGCCCTTTCGGGTGACACCCTTGCCGACCAGTGAAAACCTGGTCGGGACGACAGGATTTGAACCTGCGACCCCTTGACCCCCAGTCAAGTGCGCTACCAAGCTGCGCTACGTCCCGGTTGTCCTTCGCCCTCTCGAGCGGGACGTCATAACCTTAGCGCAGATCGGACGGGTGTGTGTACGCCAAGGCGTCCGGCGACCGGATGTGATCACCCGAGGGACGAGGTGCACGTGGGGCGCAAAGCGCTGATCGACCATGATGAGCTGCGGCGGCTGATCGGGGAGGGGCTGTCGAACGCGGAGCTGGCCACGCGGTTCGGGGTGAGTGAGTCCGGAATCCTGCAGGCCAAGAGGGCTGCGGGACTCTCCAAGCCGATGCTCGACCACTCCCGGGCGATCCCGTGGAAGCTGGACCGCTCACACAGCCAGTCCGGCCCGGCGACGAATTTGCGCAACCTGTCGTCCGTCGCGCAGGGACGGGCGATCCCCGCCGAGAAGCTCAACACCGCGCTGCGCTGGGCCGACCGGCTGATCGCCGGCGGGCTGGACATCGCCTACGAGCCGGAGCGGGGGTTCCAGGAGGTTCCGGCCGCCGCCGGGCGCTCGCTCGTCGAGGGGCTCCTGGCCGAGGCTCGCAGGGCGCTGGAGCCCGCACAGGACTGAGAGCCTGCCGGCGAAGGATTCGGCCGCTGCGGCCGGGACCGGGGATGCCCTGGTCGAGGCCGTCTTCGAGTGATACGCCGAGGTGACGCCATCCTCCGGAAGGAGGATGGCGTCCGCACGATCGGGTGATGCCGTGCGACCTCGTGCCCGGCCAGGCTCGGAGCATGACGGTGATCGAGGTCGAGGACCTCCGCAAGAACTATGGAAACACCCGGGCGGTCGACGGGGTGTCGTTCACGGTGGCGCGGGGAGAGACGTTCGGAGTCCTGGGCCACAACGGCGCGGGCAAGACCACCACGGTGGAATGCCTGGTCGGGCTACGCAAGCCGGACTCGGGGACCATACGCGTGCTCGGTGAGAACCCCGCGAGACGCCGCCGCGCCCTCGCCCAGCGCACAGGTGTGCAGCTCCAACAGGGTGAGCTGCCCGACCGGCTCAGGGTGGCCGAGGCCATGCGCCTGTTCGCGGCGTTCTACGATCGCCCGGACGACTGGCGGGCGGTACTGGAGCGCTGGGGGCTCGGCCCGATCGCGAACAAGGCGTTCGGCGATCTGTCAGGTGGCCAGCAGCAGCGGCTCAAGCTCGCGACGGCCCTGGTAGGCGGCCCCGAACTGGTGGTGCTCGACGAGCTCACCACAGGCCTCGACCCCGTCGCCCGCCGCGAGACATGGACGCTCATCGGCGACCTCAAGGCCGCCGGTACCACGGCGGTGCTGGTGAGCCATTTCATGGACGAGGCCGAGGAACTGTGCGACCGGGTCGCCGTCTTCGGCAACGGCCGGATCATCGCGCTCGGCAGCCCCCGCGAGCTGATCGGCCGGACCGGGACCGGCTCCCTGGAGGAGGCGTACTTCGCGCTGTCGGGGGAGGGGCGATGAAGGCGTTCGCCCACCTGTCGGCGACGGAACTCAGGCTGCTGGCCAGGGATCCGGGCAGCCTGTTCTTCATGGTCGCCTTCCCGTCCATGCTTCTCATGCTGAACGGCGGCAGCGACCGGCTTGAGATCCACCTCCCCGGCTACCTGGCCATGATCCTGGCCATCGGCGGGATCACCGCGCTGCCCGCGACCCTGGCGACCTACCGGGAGCGGAAGGTGCTGCGCCGCCTCGCGACCACCCCGGTCTCGCCGTTCGTGCTGCTCACCGCGCAGATCGTGGCCCAGCTCTCGATGGCGCTCGCCGGGGCGGCCATCGTGACGGGGGTCGGCGTGATCGGGTTCGGGGTGGACCCGCCCGCGCATCCGGCCTGGCTGGCGCCGGCCTTCGTGCTGAGCGCGCTGATGTGCTACGCCATCGGGTTCGTGATCGCCGCCGTCGTGCCACGCGCACGGACCGCCGAGCTGATCGGGCTGCTGGTCATGTTTCCGATGATCTTCCTGGCCGGCGCGGCCATCCCCCGCGAAGGCGTGCCGGAGACGATGCACAGGATCGGCGACTACCTGCCGCTCACCCACGCCGTGACCGCCCTGCGGGAGAGCTGGTCCGACGTCCCGACGCTGCCGCCCCTGCTGATACTTTCGGGGATAGTCGTCCTCGGCACCGCCGTGGCGGCTGCGCTGTTCCGCTGGGAGTGATCGGGCGATGGATGAGGCGGGCTGGGTCCGGGTCTTCCACCTGCTGTTCTACACCTGCCTCACGGTCGCCGCGACGATCGGGCTCCTGGAGGGAGGTCCCGATCCCGCCACGCTCGCGCTCACGGCACTGATGGCCGGCTGGTACGCGTTCTTCGTCGCGCGCAGGCCCGCCCTCCTCGAACGGCTCAATCCCATGGCCTGGCACCTGCTGGTGCTGATCGCGCTGCAGTCCGCGCTGATCAGGATGGATCCGGCGTACGAGACGACGCTGTTCGGCATGTTCGCACTGCCGTACCTCCTGCTGCCCGGGCGATGGGGCTACGCCGGCACGGTGATGCTCGTCTTCTCGTCGTCCGCCGCCGGCGGGCTGATCGAGACGATCCCCCACGATCCGTCCGTCCTGGGACGCCTCGTGGGCAACATCATGCTGGCGACCGTCATGGGGCTGTTCGCCCGGGATCTCATCAGACACAGCGAGCAGAACCGGGTGGTGGGCACGCTGGAGGAGCGGGCCAGGCTGGCCAGGGAGATCCACGACACGCTCGCCCAGGGGTTCAGCGGGATCATCGCCCAGCTCGAGGCGGCCGAGCAGGGGATCGATGACCCGGACACCGTACGCAAGCGGATCTCGCTGGCCAAGCAGCTGGCCCGCGACAGCCTCAACGAGGCCCGGCGCTCCGTAGACGCCCTGCGCCCCGAGCCGCTGGAGCGGGCCGAGCTCCACGAGGCGCTGGCCGCGGTCGCCGAGCGCTGGTCCGCCGCCACCGGTGTGCTCGTGGCTGTCTCGGTGGACGGCGAGCTGCGGCGGCTGCCGGTGGAGGTGGAGACGACGGTGCTGCGGGCGGCGCAGGAAGCGCTGGCGAACGTGGCCAGGCACGCGCGGGCCGGGCGCGCGGCGCTGACCCTGTCGTACATGGACGAGGAGGTCACGCTGGACGTGCTCGACGACGGGACGGGCTTCGACCCGGCCGCCGCCGGGGGCGGCTACGGGCTGATCGCCATGCGCGAACGCGCCTCGCGATCGGGAGGTACGGTGACCGTGGAGTCGGCGCCGGGGGGAGGGACCACGTTGTGCGTGAGCATCCCGTACGCCTGATGATCGTCGACGACCATCCGGTGGTGCGCGACGGGCTGCGCGGCATCTTCCACGGCGTGCCCGACATCGAGGTGGTCGCCGAGGCCGCCGACGGACACCAGGCACTCACCCAGACTCGGGCGACGCGTCCCGACGTGGTGCTGATGGACCTGCGCATGCCGGGGCTCGACGGGGTCGGCGCCATCGAGCGGCTGCGCTCGGAGCATCCGGAGGTCCGCGTCATCGTGCTGACCACGTACGACACCGACGCGGACGTGTCGCGGGCGCTGGCCGCGGGCGTGGCGGGCTACCTGCTGAAGGACGCGCCGCGCGAGGAGTTGCAGGCCGCCGTACGCACGGCGGCGGCCGGCGGCCGGATCCTGGCCCAGGCGATCACCTCGCAGCTCCTCGACGGCTTCGGCCGGCAGCGCCGGGCCTCGCCGAGCCCGCGCGAGCTGGAGGTGCTCAGGCTCATCGCGCGGGGCGCGGCCAACAAGGAGGTCGCGCGGGCCTTGCTCATCAGCGAGACCACCGTCAAGACCCACCTCAAGCACGTCTTCGCCAAGCTGGGCGTGGACAACCGGGCGGCCGCCGTGGTGGTCGCGATGGAACGGCGGCTCATCTGACCGGGCGAGCGCCAACGGTCAGCGCGGAGGCGGGTCAGAGCCTGCTGACGAAGGCTTGAGGGCTCGCGGGGACGGGTCCGTCGGCACCTTGAAACGGCACCTTCAAACGGTACCGCCACCGAGCGGCTCCGCCGTCGGGCGACCGCACCACCATGACGCGCGGACCGGACCGGGTGGCGATATGGCATGACATTTCGCGCCTGACAAAGCTTGATAAAACGCCTGTTCAGCATTTCTTGGCAGCGGATCACCGATATAGGCAGCCGGTTTCGAGGCTTGTCCCTGGGGCAGCGCACGGGAACAACCGCTTACACAACCGGAGGCAGACATGTCCACCGTGATCTGGGTGGCCGTCGTCGTGGTTGCGGTGGTGGCGATCATCGCAGTCGGCTATGTCGTACTGCAGCAGCAACGCCGGCACCGACTTCGCGACCGATTCGGCCCCGAGTACGAACGCACTCTGCAGGAGCGCGACACGCGGCAGGAGGCCGAGCAGGAGCTCATCGCCCGTGAGCAGCGTGTCAACTCCCTCGACATCCGCCCGCTCGACTCCGGGACTCGTGACACCTACGCCAAGAAGTGGATGGAGGTCCAGGAGCGGTTCGTGGACGCGCCGGGCTTCGCGGTGACCGAGGCCGACCACCTGGTGACCTCCGTGATGGCGGAACGGGGCTACCCGACCGAGAACTTCGAGCAGCGCCTCTCCGATCTGTCGGTCGTGCACGGCCGCACCCTCGACCACTATCGCCAGGCCCACGAGATCAGCAGCCGTGCCGCCCACAAGGAGGCCTCCACCGAGGAGCTCCGGCAGGCCATGGTGCACTACCGCGTCCTGTTCGAGGAGCTGCTCTCGGCTCCCGAAGGCGCGATGAACGGCGACCACTCTCCCCGGCACACCGGTCCGCGCCTGGAGGAGACGGCCAACGACGACGAGCGGACCGGCCGCCACGACCCCCGAGGACGGTGACCCGACATGAACGACCGACATGAAGATCGTCTGGTCCACAAGAACGATGACGACGAGCTGAACGTCCCGCCCCAGCGCGCCGACGGGGTAACCCCTGGATTCCAGGAGCCCCGTCCCGCCGGAACGTTCCCGGACCGGCACGACGGCCCGGCCGGCGACCTGGGAAACGACCTGGACGGCGACCGGCTCCGCGAGCCGGGTGAGGGGCGACCCGACGACTGGCGCGACGACCGGTCCGGTGCGCTCGGCCAGGACACCCCGGTGGACGTCACCGGCCGGCACAACGTTCACGACGGCGTCCATGACGGCGCCCACGACAGTGCCCGCGACGACCTGCTGGACGACGATACGCCGACGGTGATCGCGGACAGGCCCGGCGACGTGCTGGACCGCGACCGGACGGGGACCCGCTCCGACCGGCCCGGCCTCGCGCACGGCCCCCTGTTCGACCAGGACGCCGAGCAGGTGCGGCGGCGCTGGCAGGAGGTTCAGGCCAGTTTCGTGGACGACCCGCGCGACTCGGTGGAGCGCGCCGACTCCCTGGTCGGGGAGATCACGACCGCTCTGCGGACCGCGCTGGAGACCCGGACCGCCGAACTTCAGGGCCGCTGGAAGAACGGCGACCAGAGCGACACCGAACAGCTCCGTACGGCCCTGCGCGACTACCGGGCGATGCTGGAGCAGCTGCTGGACCTGGCCGACGGGACGAGGTGACCCATGCTTGCAATCGCTGCCGCAGTCGTTTTCGGCCTCGGCCTTCTGCTTGACCTGATCAACACCAGGATCGGCGGCATCAGCGGCACGACCTTCCTGCTTCTCGGCCTGCTCCTCCTGGCGCTGCACCAGGCCGGAGTCGGTACGGCGGGCGTGCGGAGCGGGGGTGGCGGGGGGAACTGGCGCCGCAGGCGCTGAGCGCTCTCGACGGGTCGAACGCGCGGAAGGGGGCGCCGTCCATGGGGACGGCGCCCCCTTCCGGCCGCTCAGCGGGAGGACGGGACACGGGATTCGGTCCGGATGGCGAGCTCGAACTCCTGACGGGGGTCGCTTATCGCGCCGAGCGAGACGATCTCCCTCTTGAAGAACAGCCCGAGGGTCCAGTCGGTCAGCACCCGCACCTTCTTGTTCACCGTCGGCATCCGCGACAGGTGGTAGGTCCGGTGCATGAACCAGGCCGGCAGACCGCGGAACTTACGGCCGTAGATCTGCGCGACCCCCTTGTGCAGTCCCAGGGTGGCCACCGAGCCGGCGTAGGCGTGCCGGTAGGGTCTGCGCGCCCTGCCGCGGAGCGTGGCCACCACGTTGTCGGCCAGCGTGCGGGCCTGCCGTACGGCGTTCTGGGCGTTGGGCGCGCACATCTCCCCCGGCTT
Source organism: Streptosporangium canum (assembly GCF_900113865.1). Classification (GTDB taxonomy): domain Bacteria; phylum Actinomycetota; class Actinomycetes; order Streptosporangiales; family Streptosporangiaceae; genus Streptosporangium; species Streptosporangium canum. The sequence continues at coordinate 37,414 of NZ_FOQY01000006.1, forward strand.
GGTGAGGTCGGGTACGGCGGCGCAGTCGCCTGCCGTGAAGACGTTGGGAAAGCCCTCGACGATCAGGTCGGCGCTCGCCTTCACCCGGCTCTTTTCGTCCAGCGGGAGGCCGCTGGCGTGTACGAGCGGGTTCGGCTTGACCCCTGCGGTCCACACGAGGGTGTCCGCGTCGAACTCGGTGCCGTCGTCGAGCACGATGTGGCCGGCCACGGCGGAGTTCAGCCGGGTGCCGAGCCGTACGTCGATTCCCCGCCTGCGGAGCTGTTCCAGCGTCCACCGGCCCATTTCGGGGCCGACCTCGGGAAGGATGCGGTCGCTGGCCTCCACCAGGAGCCAGCGCATGTCACCGGGGTCGACCGTCGGGTAGTAGCGGCAGACGTCGTGAGCCATGTCCTCCAGTTCGGCGAGCGCCTCGACACCGGCGTAGCCGGCGCCGACGAACACGAAGCTCAGCGCCTTGGCGCGGACGGCCCGGTCGGTGGTGGACTCGGCCAGGTCGAGCTGGCCGAGCACATGGTCGCGGAGGTGAATGGCCTCCTCGACGCTCTTGAAACCGATGCCGCTCTCGGCCAGACCCGGGATGGGCAGGGTCCGGGAGATGGAGCCGGGCGCGAAAACCAGGATGTCGTACTCCAGGGTACGGCCGGGGCCCTCGTGCAGGCAGAGGTCGGCGGTGCGGGCGACGGGATCGATGCCGGCCACCCAGCCGTTGAGGATCGCGCACTTGTGCAGGACGTGGCGCAGGGACACGACGACGTGCCTGGCCTCGACGCTCCCCGCCGCGGCCTCGGGGAGGAACGGCTGGTAGGTCATGTACGAGTCGATGTTCACGACGGTGATGCGGGCCTCGCCGCGCCGGAGTTTGCGCTGGAGTCGCAGGGCGACATACATGCCGACATAGCCGCCACCGACGATCAATATGCGGACAGGTGCAGTCATAAACCGGCTTGTACCCGAAAAAGCCGATTCGGACCTTTAGTGGCCTTATGTCGGAAAAAGCTGGTTCAGACTTTGAAAGACATCGTGATGAAGGTCCCCGCGGCCCCGGTCTCGAACGTGATGTCGGAGCTGATCATCCGGGCCACCCACAGCCCCATGCCGCTGGTGGCGTAGGGCGCGGGCGGCGTCTCGCCGGGAGTCTCCCGGGGGGCCCACCGCCCCTCGTCGTGGATCTCCACGACGAGGGTGCGGCCGACGGTCCACATCCGCAGCACGGCCTTGGCGGTGGCATGGCCGTGCGTGACGGCGTTGGTGGCGACCTCGTTCACCGCCACCAGGAAGTCGGCCAGGCCCTCCTGTGACATCCCGCCCCGCATGGCTTGGACGGTGGCGAAGTCTCGCACGTCGGGCAGGTCGGGCAGGCAGAAGGCGAGCTCCGCCACGGCGGCTCCGGCGGGGACGGGCCGGGAACGGTCGCCGCTCGCCAGGAAGCGAGCAGGACGAGCACCGTTCTCGTTCACGCGAGATCCGCCTCCCCTGTCCCATCGCACCATCGTCCTCGGCGCCTGGGGATCATTCAAACGCACCTTATGCCACTCCTGCCGTCGCCGACTGGGGTGCCCGGTGAGGGGCGGTGTATTCAGCATTCGGCGACGAGTTCCTCGCGGAGCTGGTCCAGCACCTTCCGCAGGATACGGGAGACGTGCATCTGGGAGATCCCGAATTCGGCGGCGATCTCGGCCTGGGTCATGTTGCCGAAGAAGCGCAGCAGCAGGATGTTCTTCTCACGCGCCGGCAACTTGTCGATCAGCGGCTTGACCGCCTCGCGGTCCACGAGCACGCCCAGCGCGTCGTCCTCGTCGGGGATGATGTCGCCCAGCGCGGCCGCGTCGTCGTCGGCGCCGAGCGGCGCGTCGAGCGAGAGGGCGCTGTAGGCGGCCGAGGCGTCGAGGGTGAGCAGGACGTCCTCCTCGGAGATCCTCATCTTCACGGCGAGCTCGGCGACCGTCGGCGCGCGGCCGAGATCCTGGCTGAGGTCGGCGACCAGCCGGTTCAGCTCGGCCCTGCGCTCCTGGTAGACGCGGGGTACCCGGATGGCCCAGGTGCGGTCGCGGAAGTGGCGCTTGACCTCGCCGGTCATGGTGACCACGGCGTAGCCGCGGAAGGCGTGACCGAGAGTGGGGTCGAAGCCGTTGATGGCCTTCATCAGCCCGACGTAGGCGGCCTGAAGGAGGTCCTCCAGCGGCTCGCCCCGGTAGCGGTAGCGGCGGGCGATCTCCATGGCGAGCGGCCGGTGCATCTCGACGATCCGCTCGCGCAGGCGCTCGGCGCGGTATTCGGAGATCTCGGGCAGAACCATCTCGGCGAGGAGTTCCTCGGCGGTCATGTCGGTGAGTTCGAGGGCCTGAACAGACATTGCTGCTCCCTGATATTACTGTCGGGCGGCGCCGGCAGCACGGAACAGCATCCGGGCAGACGGCATCGCCTCGACCACTTTTCGAGGCGAGGCCCTCTGCTGGACCTCGGTTCTAGTATTACCCCGATTCCGGGAGTATTGCTCCCCTCCAGGTAACAGTAAGGTTGCTAATCAAATGTCGAGGAGGACCTGAGTGACGGTGTCGGAGAACGGCGAGAGAGCAGCGGCCCTGACTCTGACGTCGGCGCTGGTCGGTGGGATCACTGTGATCCGGGTAACGGGTTTGCTGGACGCGACGACCAGGGACCAGTTCGCCGACTACCTGGCGTCCGAGGCGGAGGAGCACGGCCCTGACATGGCACTGGACCTGGGCGGGGTGACGTTCATGGACTCCCGCGCGCTCGGGCTCATCGTCCACCACTGGCAGCTCAGCACCAACGCCGGCGGGAAATTCGCCCTCATCGGCGTGGAGTACGCCAAGACCAAGGTGATGTGGATCACCGGCCTGGCCCAGCGGCTGCCGCTCTACGACACGATCGAGGAAGCGATCGCCGCCTTCGGCTAGCGGGCTACGGCCTCTCAGCCGGCTTTCCCCTCCTGGTTGCGCTGGTGCTCGTCGACCAGCAGCCGGGCCAGGTCGGCGACCTTCACCTGGTGATGCTGGGAGACCCTGCGCAGCTCGTCGAACGCGGCCTCGGCCGAGCAGCCGCTGGACTTCATGATGATGCCCTTGGCCTGGTCGATGATCGCCCGGCCGGCCAGTGCCTCCTGCATCTGGGCGGCATCGGTCCTGACCTCGTCGTAGTCCCACATGTTGGCCAGCGCCACGGTCACCTGCTCGGCCAGCATGTCGGCCAGCGGGGGGACGCTGCGGGCCGCGAAGACCCCGGGACGCACGCCGTACAGACCGAGGACCAGGACGGCGCGCTCGACGGTGATCGGCATGGCCAGGACCGAGCGGACCCCGCAGCGGACCGCCATGCCGACGTACCCCGGCCAGCGGGATTCGCGCAGCACGTCCTGGACGATCACGTGGCGGCCGGTGGCGCGGGCCTCCGAGGAGGGCCCCTCCCCCAGGTCGCCCTCGCTGTCGACGAGCACGATGAGCTCGCTGTGCGAGGCGGAGACGACCATCCGCTCCTCTCGCCACAGCTCGGCCGAACCGCCCGCGCAGCCGGGCACGTCGCCCGCGAGTGTGGCGGTGAGCCCGCGCAGTACGCTCTCGCTCGAGGTCTCCTCGCTCACCCTGCCGAGAGCCGCGAGATCCCGGGCGAGAACGGGAGTGACCATCTCCATGTCACGTAACCCCTTCCTGGCTTCGCTAACTTAATCACTATCTGACCGTGCATCGATCCGATCCACCGGGTGGCGTACCGTCTACGACGGGGCCAGCCCCATCCCGGCCGCCGACGAGGACGAACATTGACCGACGCCATTGGCCTTCAGGCCCTGGAGCAGGCGCTCAACGCGCTCACCACCAGGGTCTCCTCCCTGCGCGAGGCCAGGTCCGCCTACCCCGCCGACCCCCGGTCCACACTTGACGCCGCGCTCGCGGAGCTCGACACCGCCCGCGAGCTGCTGGAGGCGTCCCTGCGCGAGCTGCGCAAGGCGCCCAAGCGGTCCGGCGAGCGGGAGAGCGGGTCGCAGCGGGAGCTCAAACTGCTGCGGCAGGTGTTCCGCACCTTCCCCGTCCCCGTGGTGGTGCTGGACGCCTCAGGGGTGGTCCGGCGCATCAGCGCGGAGACCTCCCAGATGCTGGGCAGCCCGGCCGGGTATCTGATCGGGCGCTCGTTCCCGCTGCTCGTCGACGTCTCCCGGCGGGCGGCGTTCCGCTCGCATCTGACCGCGGTGCAGCAGGGCGGTCAGACCGCGACGTTCCAGACGCGGCTGGCCCACCAGGGCCGCGCGCACACGGTGCAGCTCGCCGTCACCCGGCTGACGATGCCGGGCGAGCCGCAGGAGATGACCGCCATCGTGATCCTCCCGCTGGAGGCTCAGGTGGCCGGGGCGCCCCGGGGACCGGTCGACCGCTCGGACGCCTCCCTGGTGATGGCCGCCGCGCGCCGTCAGGAGCTGCTGTCCACGATGACCCGCCTGCTCCTCGACGAGGAGAGCCTGCGCCAGCCGGTGACCGTCACCCGTGCCGCACGGCTGCTGGCGGCCGAGAGCGCCGACTGGGTGATCGCCGACGTGGTCCGTGACGGCGCGCCCCGGCGTGCCTGCGTGCTGGGCCCGAGCAACAAGCCGGTGACCGAGCTGGTCCGCCTGATCGAGGGGATGAGCCCGCTGGCCGCGCCGGCCGTCGCCCACGTGCTGACCGGCGGCTCGGGCGTGGTCCACGAGATGCTGGAGGAGGAGACGCTGCTCGGCGAGGTCCCCGGCGGCCCTCCGCTGCTGCGGGTCATGGGCGCCGCCTCGCTGCTGATCGTGCCGATCCAGGGCGAGGCCGGCGCGCTGGGCGCCCTCACTCTCGTACGGCTGCGCGACCGGGAGCCGTTCTCCCTGGCCGACCTGGGGCTGATGGAGGAGATCGGCGTCCATCTCGGGCTCGCCCTGCGGGCCAGGCGCAGCTTCCAGACACGCTCCCAGGCCGCCGACGCGCTGCGTACCAGCGTGGTGCCCCGGAGCCTGCCGGACATCCCCGGGTTCGAGGCGGCGGCGATCTACCACGCGGGCTCCAGCCCGGTCGGGGCCGAGTTCTACGACGTCTTCCCCGTGCGGGACGGGTGGGGGTTCGCCCTCGGCGGCGCCGCCGGCAAGGGCGAGGAGGCCGCGTCGGTCAGTGCCATGGTCCGTAACGGGCTGCGCGTGCTCAGCGTCTGGGAGTCCGATCCGGGTGAGGCGCTGCGCAAGCTGAACCACGCGCTGACCGCGCAGAACAGCGGTCTGTTCGTGATGGCGGTGGCGGGGTTCGTCCGGGCCCGCAAGATCAGGCTGGCCAGCGCGGGCCACCACCCGGCCGCGCTCCTGCAGCCCGACGGCGGGGTCCGGTTCACCGCGGGCGGCGGCGTGCCGCTGGGCATCGCCTCCGAGGCCGAGATGTTCAGCGAGGAGCTCACACTGACCCCGGGCCAGAGCCTGGTCTTCTACTCCGACGGGCTGGTCGCCTCGCAGAACGAGCAGGGCGAGCCGTACGGCGAGAACCGCCTGGCCGACGTGCTGGCGCGCTGCGTGGCGCAGTCTCCCGCCACGGTGGTCAAAACCGTGGAGGAGGACCGGCACGCGTTCTCCGGCGGACGAGTATGGGACGAGATCGTGATACTCGCCCTGCGCGTCGTATAGCTTGGCCGTCTCGCCATGTGAACGGCCCGGCGGTCCGTCACGCGAGATGTGCCCGTGCCCGGCGGAGGCCTGTGCACGTGTCCAGCGAAGTGGGGACGTCGAATGACACCAGCCCTGTATCGGCGTTCCCGCGGCGTGCGCCGGAACGGGGGCGCTCTCCGGTGACCCCCATCCACCAGGCCGCGGTCTACGACTCCGATCAGCGCTTCCTGGCGATGGCGCTGCCGTTCGTCCGGGACGGGCTGGCCAAGGGCGACCCCGTGATGGCCGTGACGACCTCGGCCAACCTGGAGCTGCTCGGGGACGCCCTGGGTCAGGACGGCCGCCTGGTCGACTACGCGGAGAGCGGCTTTCTGGGCCGCCGGACGGTGGAGCGCGTCACGGCCTTCCACCGCTACTGGCGGCGGCGCGGCGTCGAGGCCCGGGGTGACGGGCACGTCCGGGTCATCGCCGAGCCGGTGTGGACCGGCCGGGCGGCTCGCGAGGTCCGGGCCTGGCAGCGCATGGAGTCGGCTCTCAACCTGCTGCTGAGCGGCACCAACGTGTGGATGATCTGCCCCTACGACGCGCGCGTCCTGGACCCGGAGGTGGTGACGGCCGCCCGGCGCACCCATCCGACGACGTCGGCGGACGGCCGCACACCGCTGGCCTGCTCGGAGTACACCGATCCGGTGGACTTCATCCGCGAGTGCGACTCCGCCCCGGTCCTGGAGCCCCCGCGGGACGCGGCCGCCGTCACCGCGGCGACGTTCCACGCGCTGCGCGAGTTCGTCACCGGCCAGGCGTCCCTGCTGGGGCTGAGCCCGGACCGGGCGAGCCTGCTCGCCGTCGCGGCGGGCAAGGTCGCCGACCAGCTGGAGCTGCCCGTCACCGTCCGGTTGTGGGAGCGGTTCGGCGCGATCACCTGTCATCTCCACCGTCCGGGCGGCCGCATCGCCAACCCGGTCGCCGGGTTCCTCCCGCCGGGCCCCACGGACCGGCCGGGTGACGGGCTGTGGGTCGCCCGGCAGCTGTGCGACCGGCTGGACATCCATGATGACCTGGACGGATGCACGGTCCAGCTCCACGTGCCCAGCGCACGCGCCGAGGAGTTGCGGCAGAGCAGGAAATACTAAGGTTTGCCGTCGGCGTGAATCCGGGTATGGTTTCTCTCATACAGACGTGTGCCTAAGACGCAGGCACCCCTGAAGGAATTACAGGCTTTCCATGCCTATCTCCTCCCAGAGGTGTGCCGTGAACATTGCATTCGTCTCCTCCGACGCTCTCTCCGCCTCCCAGAGCCAGTCCGACCTCGCCGCACAGCGCGCCCATCTTCTGGCCATCGCCCGCGAGCTGGGCCGGGAGCACAAGGTCACGATCTACACCCGCAGGCACTCCGACGCCGACAAGCCCCGGGTCCGCGTTTTCCAGGGCGTCACGCTGGAGAACCTGGCCGCCGGTCCCGCGGAGGACCTTCCCGAGGACAGGGTCCTCCCCTACCTGCCCGACCTCGGCGACCAGCTCATGCGCCGCTGGGGGCAGGACCGCCCGGACGTCATCCACGCGCACTCCTGGACCGGTGGCCTGGCCGCCATCGCCGGGGCCGACGGCCTGGGCGTGCCGTTCACCCAGAGCTTCAGCAGCGAGCACAGCCGCGACGCCAAGAAGGTCCGGGTGCAGCGCGCGATCGGCCGCCGGGCCAGCGCGGTGATCGCCGGATGCGGGGACGAGGAGTCCACGCTGATCCGGCTGGGCGTGCCGCGCCGCAACATCTCCGTGATCCCCTGCGGCGTCGACGTCGAGCGCTTCCGGCGTCAGGGCCCGGCCGCGGCCCGGGGCACCCGGCCCCGCCTGCTCCACGTCGGGCCGCTGGCCCAGGACAAGGGCGTCTTCACCGCCATCCGCGCCCTGGAGGGCATCCCCGACGCCGAGCTGCTCATCGCCGGCGGCCCGGACGCGGCGGGGCTGACGCACGACGCCGACGCGCACCGCGTCATGCTGCTGGCCAAGGAGGTCGGCGTGGAGGACCGGGTCACCATGCTCGGCCAGGTCCCGCACACCTCGGTGCCCAAGCTGATGCGCAGCGCCGACCTGGTCATCTCGCTGCCGCAGGAGACCGCCACCGGCATCGTCGCGCTGGAGGCCATGGCGTGCGGCGTGCCCGTCATCGCCTCGGCGGTGGGCGCCCACCTCGACTCCGTCGTGGACGGGGTGACCGGCCTGCTGGTGCCGGCGGACCGTCCCGCGCAGACCTCCCGCCTCATCCGGGAACTGCTCGCCGACCCGACCCGGCGTACGGCGCTCGGTTTCGCCGGCGCCGACCGCGCCCGCTCCCGCTACTCCTGGGAGCGGATCAGCCAGGAGCTCGTCCAGGTCTACGAGAACGCGCTCGCGACGCAGCACTGACCACGACGCATTCTGGGGTCCCCGTGCCGGGGGCCCCAGTTTTTTGTCCGCTTTCAAGGGGAAGGCGGAGATCCTCCGCACCCAGCTCGCCCGGCTGGAGCCTGGCGGCGAGCCGGTGGACCCGGCCGAGCACGGGCGGCGCCTGAGACGTGGGCTACTCCTGAGACGTGGGCACTCCCCAGAGCAGGCGGGCCGCCTTGAGGCTGAGATGGACCAGCAGCCGGTCCTCGCCGTCGGCCAGGTCGCGGCCGGTGAGCCGCTCGGCCTTGCCCAGCCGGTAGTAGAGCGTCTGGCGGTGCACACCGAGCGCCGCGGCGGCCGCCTGGACGTGACCGGCGCGGTCGAGGTAGCCCTCCACGGTCCTCGCCAGCTCCCGGTCGTCGGCCAGCCCGGCGGTCTCCTCTGCCAGCTCGCGCAGCTCGGCCGGTGACAGGCGGGCGAGCGTCCGGTAGACGCCGAGGTCGGACCAGGCCGCGACGGGGGCGAGCGCGGGCACCTTGCCGGCCACGTTGAGCGCCTGCACGGCCTCCCGCCAGCTCCGCCAGGCCTGCGCGGGATCGGCCCGGGCGTCGCCGACCCCGGCGGCCGTGCCGTACATGCCCTGGACCCGGCGGGCCAGCTCCCAGGCCTGGCCCGCCGGGGCGAGCAGGGCGACCAGCGACTCCCCCTGCACGAGGAGCCCGGGGTCGGCGAGCACGCCGCGCGGCAGCGTCCAGAGCGCGGCCACCCGGTCCAGCGAGCTCCGGACGGCGATCGCCGTCACCGGGCCGGGCACGTTCAGCCGGGCCAGCGCCCAGGAGCGCTCGTCGGCGTCGGAGGAGAACAGCTCCCGCAGGTTCCTGCCCAGATCCTGGCGGCGGCGGGTCTCCTGGGCGAGCACGGCGGCGACCCGGGCGACCAGGTCCGACACCGAGGCGAGCGCGTCACCGCCGAGCGTGCCGTCGTCCAGCAGCCACAGGTAGCCGTAGGTCACCCCGTGGTGCCGCAGCGGCACGCACACCCGGGCCAGGACGCCCAGCTCGGCGTCCTCGGGGATGCGGACCGGGCCGGGCGCGGTCGCGATGCCGTACCCCTCGAAGTAGGCTCGCACCTCCTCCGTCGCGCGGCGGCGCAGGATCGACTCCTGCCGCACCTCGTCGATGTCGCCGCTCTGCGCGGCGTAGGCCAGGAGCTGGAACGAGCGGTCCTCCAGGGTCGCGGAAGCACCCAGCCTGGCGGCGATCTCGTCGACTGTCTCCTGAAGCACCCTCCCATTGTTGTACATCTGTATGAACAGAGGTTCCGCCGGTCGTGGCAGATGCACATGAGGCATATTTGAGCTGGGGTTTTAGTCTGAATACATGCTCGGTTCCCTTCTTCTCGCCGGATCGCGGGTGCCGCTCGTCCGACGCGCGGTGTCCGGCGTTCCGCTGACACGCAAGGTCGTCGACCGCTTCGTCGCGGGCGAGACCACCCAGGACGCGGTCGCGAGCGTCCACCGGCTGACCGACGCCGGTCTGGCCGTCACCATCGACCATCTGGGCGAGGAGACCCGGGACGCCGAGGCCGCCGCCCAGACCGCCGACGCCTACATCGTCCTGCTCGGCGCGCTGCGCGAGCTGGAGCTCGGCGACCGCGCCGAGGTGTCGGTGAAGCTCTCCGCGGTCGGGCAGGCGCTCGGCGCCGACGGGGACAAGATCGCCCTGGAGAACGCCCGGCACATCGCCGAGGCCGCCCGGGCGGCCGGAGCGAACGTGACCTTCGACATGGAGGACCACACCACGGTCGACTCCACCCTGGGCGTCCTGCGGGCGGTGCGCGAGGACTTCCCCTCCGCCGGCGTCGCCCTCCAGGCCTACCTGTTCCGCACCGAGGACGACTGCCGCGACCTGTCACACGAGGGTTCGCGGGTCCGTCTGGTCAAGGGCGCCTACGCCGAGCCCGCCTCGGTGGCCCACCAGAGCAAGAGCGAGGTCGACAAGGCCTACGTCCGTTGCCTGCGGATCCTCATGGCGGGACGGGGCTACCCCATGGTGGGGACGCACGACGACCGGCTGATCTCGATCACCGAGACGCTCGCCGACCGCTTCGGCCGCTCCCTGGGCGAGTACGAGTACCAGATGCTCTACGGGATCCGTACCGACAAGCAGCAGGCGCTGGTCGGCGCCGGTCACACCATGCGTGTCTACATCCCCTACGGCGACGACTGGTACGGCTACTTCATGCGCCGCCTCGCCGAGCGTCCGGCGAACATCGCCTTCTTTCTTCGTGCCCTTGGAGGCAAGTGATGGATGCCATCTTCAACGTCCCGGCCCCGGCCAACGAGCCGACCCTCGGCTACGCCCCCGGCAGCGCCGAGCGCGCCACGCTCGAGAACCGCGTCAAGGAACTGGCCGGAGCCCAGCTCGACCTCACCATGACGATCGGCGGCGAGCAGCGGATGGGCGGCGGCGCCTCCATCGACGTGGTCCAGCCGCACAACCACGCCTCCGTGCTCGGCCGTACGGCTGACGCCACCGCCGACGACGTGCGGGCCGCGATCGACTCCGCGCTGAAGGCCGCTCCGGCGTGGCGGGCGCTGTCCTTCGAGGAGCGGGCCGCGATCTTCCTCAAGGCCGCCGACCTGCTCGCCGGGCCGTACCGGCAGACGCTGAACGGCGCCACGATCCTGGGCCAGTCGAAGTCGGCGCAGCAGGCGGAGATCGACTCGGCCTGCGAGCTGATCGACTTCCTGCGCTTCAACGTGGCCTACGCGCGCCAGCTCTACAGCGACCAGCCGGTGTCGTCGCCGGGCGTGTGGAACCGGATGGAGTACCGCCCGCTAGAGGGCTTCGTCCTGGCGATCACGCCGTTCAACTTCACCGCCATCGCCGGCAACCTGCCCTCGTCGGCGGCCCTGATGGGCAACGTCGTCGTCTGGAAGCCCTCCCCCACCCAGCAGTTCGCCGCGCACTTCACGATGCGCCTGCTGGAGGAGGCCGGGCTCCCGCCGGGCGTCATCAACATGGTGACCGGCAACGGCGCCGCCGTCTCCGAGGTCGCGACGACCCATCCGGAGCTGGCCGGCATCCACTTCACCGGCTCCACCCCGACCTTCCAGCACCTGTGGTCCACGGTGGGCGCCAACATCGGCTCCTACCGGGGCTACCCGCGCCTGGTCGGCGAGACCGGCGGCAAGGACTTCGTACTGGCCCACCCCTCGGCCGACCCGGCGGCGCTGACCACCGCGCTGGTCCGCGGCGCGTTCGAGTACCAGGGGCAGAAGTGCTCGGCGGCGTCCCGCGCCTACGTGCCGCGCTCGGTCTGGTCGCTCATCCGTGACGACCTCGTCGGCACCGCCGAGTCGCTGACCATCGGCGACGTGGCCGCCGACCTGTCGACCTTCATGGGCGCGGTCATCGACGAGCGGGCGTTCGCCAAGCACAAGGCCGCGATCGACCGGGCCCGCGGGCTCGACTCGATCAACGTGCTGACCGGCTCCTACGACGACTCCACCGGCTACTTCGTCAAGCCGACCATCCTGGAGTCGGCCGACCCGACCGACGAGATCTTCACCAAGGAGTACTTCGGGCCGATCCTCGGCGTGCACGTCTACGACGACGCGGACTTCGACGCGGTGCTCGACCAGATGGAGAGCGTCTCGCCGTACGCGCTGACCGGCTCGATCATCGCCCAGGACCGCTACGCGATCGCCTCGGCGTCGGAGCGGCTGCGCTTCGCGGCGGGCAACTTCTACATCAACGACAAGCCCACCGGGGCCGTCGTCGGCCAGCAGCCCTTCGGCGGCGCCCGCGCCTCGGGCACCAACGACAAGGCCGGTTCGATCTTCAACCTGATCCGCTGGGTGAACGCCCGCACGATCAAGGAGACGTTCGTCCCGCCGATTATCACGCCGCCATATAGGGGAGACATTCCCCAGACCGGCTGGCAGGAGCCCGACTTGAGGAAACTCGGCTACCCGAGCGGCCGATAACGGCGACTGAAAACGGCGACGTCCGGGACTCATGCATCCGAGTCCCGGACGTCGCCGTTTTCTCCCGTGACTGATTTTGACCGTGCCCAGGGACCGGCACTCGGGGCCAGTGTTTCCGCCCACACTCCAGACACCTCGGCCCACCGGCGACCAGAAGCGACCGAAACCCAACGCACCCCGCCACCCGCGACCGCACCAGCCCCCCGCTCGTCCGGCGTGGCAGGCACCGGCACGGCCAACGCCGGTTCGTGGCCCCGCTTTGTACCCGCAGGACAGAGGCTCCGCCGATGATCGAAAGGCTCACGGCGCCTCCAGCACCTGGGCAGCCGCTGGCGGCCTTGCACGCGTTACGGTCCGTCACAGGCCGAATACCTGTTCAAGGCCGCCTCCACTGCTCGCCTGTCCTCGCTGACAGTCACGTCGCCCAGTGGACCAACGGGGCAGACGGCACCTCACACCCGCAGCCCCTGATCACCGCCTACGTCGGGCTCGACGCGATAGCCAACCTCGCATAAGTCGTCTTGGTAGCGTATGAGTTCTTTGGCGGCAGCCTCGGCGTCGGCGATTTAGGCGAGCATGAACGACGCTCCATCGTGCCTCTGGGGTCACCCCCAGCCATCGGGCCACCTGCGGTGCGGTCATTCCCCCGGCGAACATCTCCGCCGCCCGAAAGCGCACCTGCTCATGCTGCACCCGCGCCTGGGACGACAGTCCCCCTCTGTCCGGATACCTCATACCTCCGGTGTACAAACCCAGGAAAGCGCAGTCGGCGATCGGCCCGTCTTCGACGTGACCTCAGCATTTCAAGATCAGTAGCGTTCAGCGCAGTGACCGCATGTAGATCGCCGCCCCGCGAGTAGGATCGAGTTGCGATATCCATTCCGCTGGCGCCTGTCCTGTTTTCGTCAGTGCGAAACCACGCCTAATGAACCAGTCACCCGTGCGCGTCGAAGCCGCGTAAACGGACCGCGCGCCATGCCGACGCGCGTCGTCCAGTACTGCTTCGAGAAGGAAACCGCCGATCCCTCTGCCTTGATGGGAGCTACGGACGCAGAAATTGTAACAGACTGCGTAAGGGCCGGCATCCGATTCCTCTATGTGCCGCCCAACGCAGGCGATCAAATCCTGCCCATCGGTGGCGACCCAGAAGTCTGCAATCGAGTCGGCAAACTCGAAAATATCCCGTCGGCGAAGCATTCCCTCCGAGGCGAAATGCACGGAGAGTTTATATACCGGTTCCAAATCCTCATTGCAGGCTTTCCTTACTGTTATATTGCCAAGGTCGGCGGAGGTTGACATGATCAGCTTAGAACATTAATCCCGACCAGGGAGCCGGCCAGTTCGGGGAAAGCTCCCGCGCCCACCAAGGCCACGCCCGAGTGCGTCCAGGGTGATGTTCCCCTTCCTGCGCCAGTGGCCAGAGCGAAAGAATTCCCGGCCGGGGCGCCTTCAGCCGGCAGGGATGGGAGCCAGGTCGCAGATTCCTTGCGTAGGATATTCTTCCTCCAACATCGCGTTGACGACAGGGCTGAAGAGGCGCGCGAAAACGCAAAGGTCCGCCAGCGGCCCCGCAGTGCGGGCGAACAGGCCGTCCAGCATGCATCCAAGCACCCGCGCCGTATCCTCCCAGGGCTCTCCGGTGTTCGTCTGTAGGTCGTTCGGGCCGAATCCGATGAGATCGCCGCCCAGCTTCATCACTGCCATGGAGAAAGCGGTGCGGGTACGGGTGGATGTCTTGGTGAAAAGTGTTCCGAACACTTTCCGACCAACGGGCGCACATTTGCCGAATCATCCTTAAACAGGGCACACGATCGACCAAATGCCAGACCCGGCCGGCTCGAGATCTCTAATGCTGAACAAGTCACGTTCTGAGCCGACCGGATCGGGCAAGGGAGAAGTGGGGACGATGTTTATCAACTTAATCCCTTCTAAATCATGTTCCAGGACCCTTCAAAGGAAGTGGTTATGGGGTCACCGGAGGCCCAGGCCAAGGGAAATGTCATTCGGATCGGCAAGCACCGAAATTTTCGTTCACCCACTTTTCATGGAATACCGATTCCAGATGTCGCTCGCCGAGATCTGGAGATATGGCCATATCGACAAGCCGGTCATCGGGGTCCTGATCGGCTAGCCAGGATATCGCCCCGGCGACCGCCGTGCCCGTTGATCCTTCGAATAGGAAGCCTACGGCGACCATCCGGTGGCAGCTTCGAAGGGCCTCCAACTCAGGTACGTGGACAACGTCATCCACGTACCTTTCATCCAGTAGCGGGGGCCGGACACTGGGGCCCAGGCCAGGAATGACTCGCTTCTGTGGCGTTCCTCCGAAGGTAACCGTTCGCCTTCGGTCATCAGAGCACCCAGACCGGATTTCCCTGGACGGTCGTATAGCGGGTGCACCGGGCTTCAATTTTCGATCAGGCTGAAGTTGACCGTCTCATATTTAAGTGGGTCGCCGACTGCTGCGTGCTCCCCATCTGGAAATTTTCTGCCGCCGCGCCAGGAGGCCGACAGCATGGTGAGCACGAAAGATGATTTTTCTGCCGCATGATTATCATCCGGTTCCGCAAGCTGATATCGACACCTAGAGAGCCAACTGAAAGAGGTAGCGAAAAATAGTTGCATGACAACAGGGAGATCAAGGCGCCCCACATCCTTACTTTCTTATCACAGAGCTTGATCCTGATCAAGCCCTCGCTCATCATCTTATCGATCGATTAGAGGGCCAAGCCGCCTCGAAAGTCGTTTCCGCTGGTGCGTCGAGCGTCCGCAGTTTCGATTACCGACGGGGTCGAAAAGCATGTGATGGCTGCAGGCGCCGCCGGCTACCGGGCTTGCTTGCTCTGCACTCCCGTTTCGCTATGGACGGCAGCGACGGGTACTACATCCGTAGATCTTGATTCTTTTGGTCTCGCCGTGAAACGTACTGGTGGTCTGTTGGATAAAGCAGCTGCCGGGTATCACCTGATTAACGCTCGTTCGAGTGTTTCGGGGGATGTGATGACCACTCGTGTGCAGGCTCCGGCGGCTCCTGGTCCATCAGAGGACTACGCGGCGCGTTTTGA
The DNA here is from genome assembly GCF_900113865.1 of Streptosporangium canum. Taxonomy (GTDB): domain Bacteria; phylum Actinomycetota; class Actinomycetes; order Streptosporangiales; family Streptosporangiaceae; genus Streptosporangium; species Streptosporangium canum. The sequence goes on from NZ_FOQY01000006.1 coordinate 52,454, forward strand.
TGATCTGTTCTCGCATGTGGGGCAGCGGTGCGGGTTGCGCGAGTATCTGGCCGGGCTGCTGCTGCCGCGCGAGCGCAACAAGACGCTGACCTGCCTGGCCGGGGCCGAACCCACGACAGGGATCAACGACCCGGCGGTGCAGCGGATGCAGTACTTCCTGTCGGAATCGGTGTGGGACCCCGAGGCCGTCAACGAACGACGACTGACGTTGCTGCGTGCCGATCCGGTGGTTGCGCCGCACCCGGGCGGGGTGCTGGTGATCGACGACAGCGGCGACCGCAAGGAAAGCCACGCCACCGATCACGTGTCCCGCTAATGGCTGGGCCGGCTCCGTAAGACCGACAGCGGCATCGCCCGCGGTGACCGCGTTATGAGCCGATGAACGGCTGTGGAACAGCGCATTGCGCTCTCTCCCGATATTCCGTGATGTGTGGGTGCCGCCGTTTCCCAATGACTTCGGGTCGGCGATCGGTGGGGCGGCTCTGGCCATGATTCAGCATGCAGGGTTCCAGCCGATCGAGTGGCATGCCCGCCTCGGGCCAGCCCTGCCGTCCACCACACGGATGAAGGACGGCTGGTCGGCGGTCGAATGCACTCCAGCCCAACTCGCTCGCCTCCTGCACGAATCCGGAGAGCCCGTGATCGTCTTCCACGGTCGGGCTGAGCTCGGGCCGAGGGCTCTCGGTGGACGCAGCATTCTGGCTGCTCCGACCTCAGTCGGCATGAAGGACAGGCTCAACCAGATCAAGGGCCGTGAGCCGCACCGTCCATTTGCCCCTATCTGTCTCGTCGATGAGGCTCCGGCGATCTTCGCGCCGGGGACCCCGGATCCGTACATGCTCTTTGACCACGATGTCCGGGCTGAATGGGTTAGCCGCATCCCCGCGGTCACCCGCCTTGACGGAATCGCCAGACTCCAGACAGTATGTCAGGGCGACGATCCGTTTCTCGCCGCGGTCCTGGCGGAGTACCACTGGCTCAGCGGGGTGCCGGCGCTGTGCAACACCAGCGCCAACCTCAACGGCCGCGGTTTCTTTCCGAACGTGGAGTCCGCGATGGCATGGGGCGAAGTGGATCGGATCTGGGGCGAGGGTGTGCTCTACCAGCGTGTCCACGACTGACCGGGGAGGCCGCCGACCGGCAGGAAGAACTGGTGAGGCCGTGACCGCGGTGCGAGACGCACTCGCCAAAGCACAGGTTCTCGTCGAGGCGTTACCATGGCTGAAACGGTTCCACGGCAGGATCGTGGTCATCAAGGTGGCCGACCCGACTCTGGCTGACGAAGGACTGAAGAGGGCGTTCACCCAGGATGTCGTTTTCCTTCGGCACGCCGGACTCAAACCAGTCGTTGTGCACGGCAGCGGACCGCACGTCGGTATACAGCTCCACGCGATGCGGTCCTCCGTCCGCTGTCCCGCGGACGTGGTCCGGACGGCCGCCGCGGGACTGGCACAGCGTGACCTCGTTCAGTTGCTGAACACCTACGGTCCTCTAGCTGTCGGTGTGAGAGGCGAAGACGGGCACATCGTGCTCGCATCCACCGGGACGGTCGGGGAGATAGAGGACCGGCTCTTCCGCACACTGCTTAATGACGGCCGGATCCCCGTGATCTCGAATTGTGTACGCGGCATGGACGGTCTCGCCCACCTCGTCGACGGGGATACCACTGCCTCCCTTATAGCGGCCGGATTACAGGCAGAGGCGCTGATTCTACTGACCGACCCGGCTGAGGGCACCGCATATGACGCAGGATGGCTCACGCCGGAGAGCCGGATCGTGTCGCCCTCCAGGCCGAGCGGCGGCACGGCGATTACGATGGAAGCCTGCGCGCGGGCACTGCGGTCCGGGGTTTCCCTGGCGCGGGTGCTCGACTGCGAGGTGCCCCACACGCTGCTCCAGCAGTTCCATCTTCCGACACCGTATTGAACGGCCTTGCCGGATCGCGGAGCACGGAGATGATTCCACCTGGAAACGGCGTGCGGACGATGGTGACCGACCTGGTTCACCGGCCCGCCACCACCAAAGCCATAGGCCGGTCAGTGCACTCCCTCGTCCCCGGGACCACGCTTGGCCGCCATCCGCATCCTGGCAACCGCGCCCCGCTCGTTCCAGGTACGGCGAAGCTCGGCTCGCAGCCGGGCGTCGGTGCGGGCGAGGATGTGCTGGTTTTCCCGCTGCAGTTTGCGGTAGCCGGCCGGTCGCGTTCTTCCAGTGTGCCGTTTTCGACGGCGGACAGAACGGCACAGCCCGGTTCGGAATCGAGTGCGCAGTCGTGGAAGCGACACTCCTCGGCCAATTTTTCGATCTCCGAAAAGACATGGGGGATGCCGGTATCGGCACCCCCCAGACCGACACCGCGAATACCGGGAGTGTCGATGATGCACCCTCCCTGAGGCAGAGGGAGAAGCTCGCGGGTGGTGGTGTACCGCTGCGGGTGCCGAAAATTCATCCGTGCAGGTCAAGGCGTTGATTGATGATCACGTGCTCCGTGCCTTGGAGTCACGGAGCCTACGCCGCTGCGGCATGATGATTCGTCGTGCTGCTGCGCTTGGTCTACCTCACCGCGACGGTCATCTTCGCGTTCCTGCGGCTGCTGCCGAAGAGTGATCGCGACAAGGAGATCGAGGTCCTGGTGCTGTGGCGCCAGCTGACGATCCTGCGGCGCCAGGTGGCCAAGCCGGCCTTCACTCCAAGCGACCGCTTCTGCTCGCCGGGTTGTTCTGCCGCCTGTCGAGAGACAGGTTCCGGCACCTCACACTGCTGGTGCGCCCGGAGACCATCCTGCGTTGGCATCGCGACCTGCTCAGACGCCGCCACGCCGTGACCTGCACGCCCCGGCGGCGAGGGCATCCGCGCACCATCTCCTCCATCTGCTTGCTGGTGCTGCGCCTGGCTCGGGAGAATCCCTCCTGGGGGTACCGGCGTATCCACAGCGAGCTGGCCGCGCCCGGTACCGTGGTCGCCGCCTCCACCGTGTGGGAGGTCAAGGTTCACGGCATCGATCCGTCGCCTGAACGCCAGCACACCGCCCGGGCCGGCTTTCTGCGCAGCCAGGCGGACGCCCTGCTGGCGTGCGACTTCTTCGAGGTCCGCACCTTGACCGGGGCACGGCTGTACGTCTCGGCCATCATCCAGCATGCCACCCGGCGGGTGAGATCCTCGAGGTCACCGCGCATCCCGCGGGGCAGTGGGTTGTCCGGTTCGGCCGGAACCTCGTCACGGACCTGCAGAAGGCGGGCAGCACCGTCGGATTCCTCATCCGCGGCCGCGACGCGAAGTTCGTCGCGGCCTTCGAAGTGCTGGCCGATGCCGGGATCAGGGTCGTCACGACTGGTATCCGGATAACCCGAATGAACGCGATCACGGAGCGCTGGATCCAGACCTGTAGGCGCGAACTGCTGGACCGCACGTTGATCTGGAACCAGCGCCACCTGCTGTATGCCCTGCGCGAGTTCGGGATGTCCTACACCGGTCATCATCGGCCGCACCGAGCCCTCCGCCAGACTGCTCCGCTTCGATCGCTGCCCGGCCAGTGCGCCGACCGAGCCCCCGGATCACCCGGCTCGACGTTCGCCGGCATAGTCGACCCGGTAGCGCCCCCTGGGAGCACCAGCATGCGCCCTGACCTGGACGAATGAATCTTCGGCAGCTGCGACGCCGGCGAGGTCGGCTCGGTGGAGTCCTGCGCGAGTACTCACATTCCGCTTGAGCTGCATGGATGTGGTTTTCGGCAGGCACAGGTCCGGGCCTGAGCGGTCAGGAGGCCAGGCGCAGCTCCGGGTCGCCGCCCTCGGCGTACGCGATGATCCGCGCGAGGACGGTGTCACGGAGCCTGCGGACGTCGGCTGCGGGGTACCGCGCCGCGTCGAACAGCGTGAGCAGCAGCAGGTCGTCACCGCGCTCCTCGATCTCGGTGACCACCGCCTTGTGCGGCGGCCCGATCGGCCCCGGGTGGTACGGCTCGATCCGCGCGTCGCCGAGCCGGATCGACAGCTGCCGGCCCACCCCGACCTCGACCCAGCTCGCCGTGCGCGGCCTGCCGAACGCCTCCGGGGTCAGCGCGCGCACCAAGTGGTGCATGCTGAGCTGCCCGTTGGCCTCGGACCGGTACGCGCTCTCGGCCGCCACCCGCACGGCATCGGAGAGGCGCTCGCAGCCGGTGTAGTCGGCGTGGTGGATGACCAGCTGCGCGAACCAGCCGACGGCGCCGCAGTCGCGGGCCGAGCTTCGGTTGGCGTGCGGCACCACGCTGGTGATGACCGGGTCGCCGGTGACCTCAACGACCGCGGTCTGCACACAGGCCATCACCAGGGCGAAGACGGTGTGCCGCCGATCCCGGCAGCGGGCCTGCAGAAGCTCGACGAGCGGCGCGGTGAGCAGGTGCTCCAAGCGGCCGGGGACACCCGGCGTGCCGGGCGAAAGGTCCTGCTCGAAGGGCAGTTCGGTGTGCGCGGGCAGGCCCTCGATGCCGACCTCGCGACGCCAGAAGTCGACGATCCGGGCACCGCCGGGACCGGCCGCGAGGGCCTCCTGCCGCTGGACGTACTCGTGGTAGGCCCAGTTCTCGGTCACCTCGGCGGGCTCGTCGTACTGGGCGGCGAGCTGGTGGTTGAGGACGTCGATCGACCACTCGTCGGTGGCCAGGTGGTCGGTGGCCAGGACGAAGACGTGGTGGTCATCGCCGACCCGGATCAGGCGCGGCCGGATCCGCAGTGTCTCCTCCGGGGTGAACGGCTCGTCGAACAGCTCGCCGACTCGGTCGGCCAGCTCCTCATCGGCCGCGTCACTGCCCCAGGCCGGGTCGGCTTCCAGCTCCTCGACCGGCACCACGATCTCGGGGACGGGGTGCACCCGGGAGATCCAGCCGTCGCCGTCGCGCTCGAACGATGAGCGCAGCATGGGATGGGTGGCGACCAGGGCGCGGAGCGCGGCGGACAGCCGGGGTACGTCGATCGGCCCGCGCACCCGGTAGGCGGTCGAGAGGTTGAACGGGCGTGGTTCCAGGCCGCGTGCGATGAGGGCGCTCATCCGTTCCAGGGCCGCCGCCACCTGCAGCGCGACCGGTGCCCGGTCGGGGGAGATGGCGGAGGCGGCGGCGTCGCCGTCGTCGGTCCGGGCGGCGTCCGCAACGATCTTGCGAAGGTCGGCGAGGCCGTACGCGTGGCGCAGCACCTCGGCGGCGCCGATCCGCACGCCGAGACCTTCCTCGATCTCGACGGCGAGCTGGGCTGCGGTGAGGCTGGTGCCTCCGGCCGCGAAGAAGTCGCCGTCGGACCCGGTGTTCCCGACCAGTCGTCGCCAGATCGCGCCGACCGGGTCGTCCCCGTCCGCGTCGCCGGTCGCCACCGGGACGAGCGCGAGGGCGGCGGCCCGATCGAGCGAGCCGTCGGGGCGCCGCGGCAACTCCGGGACGACGACGATCTCCTGGGGAACCATCGCGGTCGGCAGGACGGCGCGCAGGGCCGAACGCACGGTCTCGGCGTCGGTGTCCGCCGACTCCATCGCGGCGGCCAGGCGGCGGTCATCCGCGAGCCCGGCCACCACGTCGACCACCCCCGGCACGCCGCGCGCGGCGTTCTCCACCTCGGACGGCACGACGCGCACCCCGCCCACCTTGATCTGGTCGTCGAGCCGTCCGCCGTGCAGGAGGGCGCCGTCCGCCCGCGTGCTCACCCGGTCGCCCGTGCGGTACCAGGTGACTCCGTCGCGGACGGTCAGCCGAGCCGCGAAGGCGTCGCCGGAGCCCAGGTAGCCCAGCGCCAGGCAGCCGGCCAGCCACAGCTCGTGGCCGCCGGACGGCACTCGCTCAAGGCGGGTGCGCACGTGCGGCAACGGAAAACCGATCGGGAGGCTCTCCGCATGGTCGGTCGGGTCGGACGCGTCGAAGATCAGGTCGGTGATGGTGGTCTCGGTCGTCCCGTACGCGTTCAACAGCCGCTGCCCCGGTGCGGAGAGCGACCACCAGCGGCGTGCGTCGGCGATCCGGGCCGGTTCCGAGCCGACCACGACCAAGCGCAGACTCGGTGGGACCCGTTCGCCGCGTGTCTCCCGTTCGCGCAGCCAGGCCGCCCACGAGCTGGACGGCAGGTTGGCGACCGTCACGTCGTGCGCCCGCAGGGTCGCATCGAGGTCCGGCAGCCGGGTGGCCGGTTCATCCGGCGCGACCAGGCAGGCCCCTACGGCCAGGGCGGGCAGGATCTCCTCGAGGGCGACGTCGAAGGCCGGGGACGCGAACATGAGCACTCGGTCGTCCGGGGTCAGCGCGAACGCATCGGCGATGGCCGCGACGTGCTTCGACAGCGGTTCGTCGCCGCCGATCACACCCTTCGGCTCGCCGGTGCTGCCGGAGGTGAAGAGGATGTACGCCGCGTCGTCGCCGGCCGGATCGCCACCGGCCGCGGGGTTGATCGTCGGCTCGCCGTTCGCGTCGTGCCGTACCACGGCACCCGCGCCGACCCGCGCGATCAGCTGTTCCCGGCGCGCTGGGGGAGTGGTCGACGGGTCCAGCGGGAGCACGACCAGGCCGGCCTCGAGGATGGCGAGCAGAGTCGGCACCCAGCCGTCGCCGCAGAGCGCCTCGACGGCGACTGCGGTGCCGGGGGCGAGGTCCTGCGCGCGCAGCAACTCAGCCCGCCGGTCCACCTCGGCGGCTAGCTGCGCGTACGTCCGGCTTCGGCCCTTTCCGATGAGGGCCGGCGCCCCGGGACGCTCCGCAGCGTGCTGGCGGAACGCGTGCGTCAGCGACCGGCGAGCAGTGGTCGGGTTCATGAAACCTCCTGGTCTGTCCGCGCGCGGTCGAGCGCCCGCGCGACTACAGTGACGAGTTCGGACGGGTCGGGGCGGAAGAAGAAGTGGCCGCCCGCCATCGTGTGCATGGTGAAACCGTCCACACCGCACTCCTGCTGCCAAGCCGCAGCGTCCTCGGTGGTGCAGCCAGCGTCGGCGTCGCCGTGCACCACCGTGACCGGCACCGGCAGCGGGGGTGCGGGCCGGTGGCGCCAGCGTTCGGCCACCGCGAAATCAGCCCGCAGCGTCGGCATGATCAGCCGCATGAGTTCGTCGTTCTCCAGCACGGCGGGCGGGGTGGCGTCGATGACGCGCAGAGCCGTGATGAACTCGTCGTCGTTCATCCGGTGCAGATCCATGTGCCGGACCCGCCAGGGCGCCGGGTAGGACACGGCGACGAAGTGGCGCAGTCCCTGGTGAGCGTCGGCCCGCATCAACGCGCGGGCCAGTTCGAACGCGATCAACGCACCCATCGAGATGCCGAGTAGCGCGTACGGCTCGTCGGTCGGCAGGTGGCCCTCGACGAGCAACCCGGCGACGAGATCGTCGAGGTCGGACGGCATCGGTTCGAAGATGCGTTCCCGGCGGCCCGGCAGCGGCACCGCGAGCGGCTCCAACCAGGACGGGGTCAGCGCCGACCAACCCCGGAAGACGTCGGCCGAGCCCCCGGCGTACGGGAAGCAGAGCAGTTTCAAGGCCGCCGCCTGGCGGCCGCGAGCGGCATTGACCGAGATCGATACCATGCTAGCCTGCCCGGGTGAGTGCGCTTCGTGGTCTCGGATCGCTCCGGAAGGTCATGCCCCCCACATCCATCCCGCGGCCGCTCGTCATAGGCGGTTTCGCCGAATCGGTGGGGATGGGCCTTTTCATCTCGATCAGTGCACTGTACTTCAACCGCGTGGTCGGGCTCACCCCCACCGAGGTGGGCTTCGGGCTCGGTGCGGCCGGGATCGTCGGCATCGCGGGAGGCGTGCCGCTCGGCTATCTGAGCGACCGCTTTCGCCCGCGGTTCATCTTGGTCGCGGCCCTGGTCGTGCAGGCCGTCGGCACCTGTCTGTACCTCGCCGCGCAGAACTTCTGGAGCTTCCTGGCGGTCGCGATGACGGTGGTCGTCGGCGAGCGGACGTCGGCCGCCGCGCGGTCCACGATCATCGCCGGAGTGCTGCCGCGCACCGAACGGGTGGGCGCCCGTGCCTACCTGCGCGCCATGGGCAATGTCGGCGTCTCGGCCGGTGTGGTGGCCGCGGCGGTCGCGCTCGCGTTCGACACCCGGCTGGCGTACTCGATCGTCATCGTGATCAACGGCGCCACGCTGGCCGTGTCCGCGCTTGTGTCCTGGCGGCTGCCCGACCCCGAGGTGCGGCCCCGGGCCGAGCGCGGTCCCGCGCTGCCGGTGCTGCGCGACGTCCGGTACGCGCTGGCGGCCGGCCTCGCCGGGCTGATGAGCACCCACTACGCCATCATCGAGGTAGCCCTGCCGCTGTGGGTGAGCGCCCATACGAAGGCGCCGGTGGCCGTAGTGCCGCTGCTCATCCTGAGCAACACGGTCCTGGTCATAGCCTTGCAGGTGTGGATGAGCAAAGGCGTCGACACCCCGCGGCGGGGCTCCTGGGCGCTGATCCGGGCCGGCCTGCTGTTTCTGGTCACCAGCCTGGCGCTGGCCTGGTCGGGCGACGTGACCGCGGTCGTGGCCATCGTGCTGCTGGCGGCCGGGATGCTGGCGTACACCCTGGGCGAGATACTGCACGCGTCCGGGTCCTGGGCGCTCTCCTTCGAGCTGGCCCCGGCCGACAAGCAGGGGCAGTACCAAGGCATGTTCGGCGCGCTCGGCTCGGGGGGAACCATGCTCGGCCCGCTGCTGGTCACCTCCACGGCGCTGACGTTCGGCGGGGCGGGCTGGATCGCGCTCGGCGTACTGCTCGCTCTGGCCGGGCTCCTGACCTGGCCGGTCGCCTCCGGGCACCATGAGCAACCGGCACCGAAGACGGTCGACGTCTGAGCGGCGGGTCACCGTTCTACCAGCGCCAGCACACGGCACGGGCTGCCGGAGCCGCCGACCAGCGGGAGCGGCGCCGCGATTAGGAGAGCGCCGGTCGCCGGTAGCTCGTCGAGCCGGTGCAACTGGGTCAGGCCGTATTTGCCGGCCCGGTGGAAGAACCAGTGGCAGGGGTAAGGCGGGTCGAACTCGCCTGCTTTGCCGGCGTCGGTGCCTACCGTCTCGACACCGAGCCCGATGATCGGGGTCTCCTCGGCCAGCCATCGGGCGCAGGCCGGCTCGATCCCGGGGGTGCTGCCTCCGTTGAGGAATGACCCATCCCGCGCGTGGCGCCGACCCCAGCCCGTACGGTAGAGCAGCCAGCCGCCGTCGGGGAGCGGGCCGTGCCGGCCGATCCACGCCTCAACGTGCGCCCGGGTGAGCAGGAACTCGGAGTCGGCCGCCACCTGTTCGGTCACGTCGATCGTCACGGCCGGACCGACTAACCGGGACGGCGGCACCTGCGAGACGTCCTCGCCATCGCGGCCGGTCACCCAGTGGATCGGCGCGTCGAAGTGCGTGCCGGTGTGCTCGGACAGCTCGATGTTGTTCCAGTAGACGTCCGGTCCGGCCGCGTCGTAGCGGCTGATCGGGTGGACTCGCAGCGGCGAGGGCTGGCCGCGCTCGGGCGGCAGCGCGATGATCGGCGTATCCTCCGACAACGGCGCGGTCAGGTCCACAACGGTGACGCTGCCGTCAGCCAGGGCCGTGAGCAGGGAGGGCACGACGTTCATATACTACTCCAATCAGGGCGTGGGCGGAGCGAAGACCGGGATCGTGCGGACCCGGTCAAGGTAGGGCACGCCCTCGGTGTATCCGGTGCCGGTGCGGTCGCCGAGCATCCGCCGGGCCAGCCGGTAGTGGGTCTGCCGCCAGCGGATGAGCCGGTCGGCGAAGGTTTGCATGGCCGCGTCGATCCGGGCCCGTTCGGGGCCGGCCAGGCGGTCCTCGCACGCTTGCAGCGCTTCCAAGAGGCTGGGGTACGTCGTCAGGATGCGCTCGCGGACCGGCGGCACCAACGTGAACGCGGCCGAGTCGATCCGTTCGGCGTCGGGCCGGCGGCAGAGCGCCTCCATCACCTTGTACGAGCGAGATTGGATTGCGCTAGCCCCCTCGGTGTAGCGCCGGAACTCCTGGAAGGCGACCGGCTGCAGGGTGGCGAGCACTGAGAAGGCGGGAGCAGCGGCGTTCAGCGCCCCGACCGCGGCCAGCAGATGGGTGACGCCGCCGGGTGCGTCGCCGGCGCGGATCGCGGCGATGGCCGCCGCGAGCGAGAGCGACACCCACTGGAAGACGGTCTCGAAGCACTGCAGAACGCGGATGAACATCCATTCGTCGTGGTGCGTGTAGACCGGCAGCATGCTGCATCGCAGCCGGCGGCCGTCCACCGGCGAGCGTCGCGCGACGGCGGCGGCCAGGTCGGGGCCGTCGGCGATACCGAGTTCGCCGAGCACCGGGCGGATGGCGCGGCGCAGGTGCCGCAACCGCTTGTCGGCGAGCCCCCAGCCGGGCCGCAACCCGGGAAGGATCGTGTGTTTGTCGTCGCGCGCCGCCTCCTCAAAAGCCAGCGCGTCGGCCATCAGCCCGGCGAACAGCCACCGGCAGAGTTCCTGCTGCGGCTCGGCCGGGACACCGTCGAGCACGGGCACCGGATCGGGCAGGCCGAGCAGGTCCAGGGCCAGGTAGGTGACATAGTCGTACCGGTCGTCGAACTTGTCCAGCGCGGCGTCCAGGAACGGATCCAGGATCTCGTGGCGGGGCCGGGCTGCCGCCTGTACGCGATTGAGCTCTTCCAGCAGTTCGGCGCCGGTGAAGTGCTTGCCGACCTCGTGGTACGCGTCCACGACGGCGTCATACGGGAACATGCCCGGATCGGCGGAAACCGTACGCCAGCGCCGGACCAGCTCGGCCGCCGGAACGGCGTCGAGCATCGTCGGATGTGGTTGTTGTGACATCTCTCCGTCCCCCGTGAGATGAGTTCAGGCCTTAAGTGGCCAAGGCCGCCAGCGCGCGGCCGGCGCGGCGCAAGTCCTCTTCGGTGGTGAAGTAGTGACAGGCCAGCCGGACGACGTGGGCCCGGACGGAGACTACGACGCCCCGTTCGGCCAGGCGGGCGGCGGTGGCGAGCGGATCGGGGACGGCGACGGCCAGGTGCGCGCCGCGTTCGGCAGCACGGGCCGGTCCCACCACCTCGAGTCCCAAGTCGGTCAGCAGCGCATGGCCGAAGGCGGTCAGGTCTTCGACGTGCCTGCGTACGGCCGCGAGGTCCAGCCGCTCGAGCAGCCGCAGCCCGGCCAGAGCCGCGTAGACCGAGGGCACGGCCGGCGTCCCGGTCTCGAAGCGAGCCGCGCCCGGCGCCGGGGCGGTCGACCGGGGGTCGAACCGGTCGGTGGGCGGGCGCCCGAACCAGCCGGTCAGCGACGGGGGAAGCCCACGCTCGGGTTCGCGGACGTAGAGGAAGGCAACCCCGGGCAGCCCGAGTAGGTACTTCGACGTGCCGGCCAGCAGGAAGTCGCATCCCAGTTCGTCCACGTCGATCGGTTCGACGCCGGCACTCTGGTACGCGTCGACGAGCACCTGAGCCCCGGCCTGGTGGGCTGCTTTCACGACCTCGGCCACCGGGCGGCGCGCACTGTCGAGGTAGTTCACCGAGGCGAGGCATACCAGGGCCACGTCCTCGTCCATCCTCTCAGCGCAGGGGGCAGCCAGTTCGGTACACGTCAGATCGGGCAGCCGCGTGACGTCGGCCCCGCGCGAACGCTGGGCCTGCCAGACCTGGCCGAGCGAGGGGAACTCACCGGGCAGCGCCATGATCCTCGGCCGGGCGCTCAGGTCGCGGGTCGAGGCCACCTGGAACGCCGCTACGCTCGCGTTCGGCAGCACGGCCACGTTATCCATCGGCGCGTGCACCAGCTGGGCGAACGCGGCCCGGGCCTGTTCCAGCGTCTGCTCGAACACCGCCCACGCCACCGGCTCGCCGGTCATCGCCGCGGTCATCGATGAGAGAGCCGCCGAAACGTCCACCGACAGCGGCGACAGGCTGCACGAATTCAGGTACGCCGAGGTCCGCAGCTGCGGGAACCGGTCACGGAACGCTGCCGAATCGAGGTCAGCCGACATCGGACGCGGGGGTGTGGCTGCCAAGCGGGTGCGCGGCGGTCAGCCGGGTGCGCACGGTCCATAGGTCGGGGAAGAACTTGTGCGCGATCAGTTTTGCGAGGATGTCGACCGGGGTGCCCTTGGTGCCGACGACCTCGTGCCCGATGACCCTCGTGGCGATCTTGTAGTGCACCGTGCGCCACACCGCGACGCCCTCGTCGAAGTCGACGAGGGCCTCAGCCAGCAGGTACGCCGGATCGTCGACCGAGCCCCGATAGAGCTCGAGCAGGTCGATGCTGTGGCGTCCGAGGTAAGCGGTGAATTCCGCGTCCAGGGTGCGGCCGGCGTGCTGGATCGATCGCCACCCGGGGGACTCGAAGCCGGAGCCGTTGCCGAGCTCGCGGCGGAAGGCATGGAAGTCGGCCGGCGCCAGGTGACGCAGCATGTCGAGCTGGTTGGTGATCAGCCGGAAGCCGGTCGCGCTGCGGCCGAGCAGGCGGGCGGCCCCCAGGGGCTGGTCGGCGGCGATCATGCCGGCCGCCTCGACGGCCTCGTGGTTCACCAATTTCAGCCACAACTCGGTGGACTGATGAACGGTCTGGAAGAGCAGTTCATCGCGGTGAATCACCGATTTGCTGTCGCGCTGCAGGGAAAGGAGATCGTCAACCCGCATATACCGCGCGTAGTCTGTTTCCCCTCGGCCGGGAAGCACTGGTAGTGTCGCACTATCGTGATTTTCAGCCATCAATCAATCCGCTCGGCCCTCAAGCAAGAACGCCTAGCAGTAAACATGAGCGGCGCAATGGTCCACAAGGGTCATGAAGGATTGACTCGAAGAACTCGTCGTGTTAGGAGAGCATGTGCCAGAGGGCAACATCACGCACTCCATGCTAAACATTTGGCGTGACGTTCTGAAAGTTGACTCAGTGGGGGTGAACGATACATTCTTCACTCTGGGTGGTGACTCGCTGAGCGCGCTGGAACTGAACGAACGCATCCAGGAGTCGTTTGGGGTCCGGCTGCGGCTGCGGCAGATCTTCGACAACCCGAGCGTAAATCGCTTGTCCGAGCTGGTGGCGGCGTCCGCGGCCAGCGAAGGGGCCGGTGCCGGCACCGGCGAGACCGCCGATGGCGAGCCGGCGGCGGTCGAGTTTCCGCTGGCGCTGGGTCAGGAGTACTTCTGGCGCCTGGCCACCGAGATGCCCGACGCGACGTTCTTCGTGCAGTGCACCGAGCTGCACTGCACCGATGTGGACACCGGCGACCTGCTGGGTGCCCTGCAGGACGTGGTGCGGCGCCAGTCCGCCCTGCGCTGCACGTTCCATGTCCGCGACGGGCACCCGATGCAGCGGATCGAGCCGGACCTGGAGGTGCCGGTCACGGTCATCGATCACGAGGGCGCCGACGCCGACGCCGACCGCATCGCGCTGATCGCACAGGCCACGCTCAAGGGCACCGCCACCCCGTTTGACCTGGGTAGCGAGCTGCCAATCCGGGCGTCGCTGCTGCGCTTCGGCCCCCGCGAGTCGTCGCTGCTGGTGTTCACCCACCACATCAGCTTCGATGGGCTGTCCCGGCAGATCTTCGTGCAGGACCTGGTGGCGGCGTATCGGGCGCGCCGGGGCGGTCCGGCACCGCGCCCGCGACGGGGTTCGTTCGTGGAATTCGTCACCGACCAGCGCAAACGCATGACCGACGGTGTGGTGGCCCGAACCGTCGAGTTCTGGCGCGAGCAGTTCGAGGCGGGCGCCCCCGACGTGCTGCTACGCGGCGGCAAGGCGGAGGGGCGCGGCACCTACCGCACCCGGACGCTGAACCGGACCATCTCCCGGGACGCGGTGATCGCGGCCACCGAGTTCGCCCGGGCCAATGGCGTCACCCTGTTCACGGTACTGCTGGCGGCGTTCCACCAGGTCGTCTCGGACATGAGCGGGCAGTGGCGGATCCCGGTGGCGGTGCAGGTGGCGAACCGTAGTGACGTCCGCCAGCGGGGCATGATCGGCCCCTTCGCCAACACGCTGGTGGTGGTCGGCCCCGACGGCCCGTCCGACGATGTAGCGAGCCAAGTGCGCATCGTCGAGCGCCGCCTCCTGGACGTCGTCGACGCCCAGGAGGTACCGCTTGAGCTGGCCGTCGACATGATCCGCGCGACCACCCCCCTCAAGGTGCAGCGGCAGCTGCGGCTGGGCTTCACGCTCAACGAGCGGTCGGTGAAGCGGGTCGAGCTGCCCGACGGCGTGATCGTGGCCGACCTGCGGGTCCCGCCGGAGACCGAGCGGATCGACCCGACCACGTTCGACCTGGTCGTCGAGGTGCGGCCAGACGCCGACCGGCTGGCAGGGATCCTGCACCACAAGGCCGACGTGTACTCCCAGGAGATCGTCGACGAGTTCTGGCAGCGCTGGGAGACGTACCTGCTGGAGGTTCGGAAGCAGGCCTGACCGGCACGGAAGACGCCCGATGGAAGCCCATGTCCGGGGTTTCCATCGGGCCGCTGTTCGTGATTCTCAGCTCCGCTGAACGAGGTGGCCGCCAGCGGCCTGGGCACGTCGGCCGATCTCGGCTGCGCCGTCGGCGGGCCGGGTTTGTGCCCGCCGTAAAAGCGGCCCGAGGGCGGCACCCTGACCGGTGATCGGATCCCGTACAACAAGGGTCCACCGCGCGTTGCGTGCTCTGGTCGAACGGGCGAATGCTCAGCTCAAGGTGCGTTTCAAGGCGTTACGCAAGGTCAGCGAGTTTCCGTGGAGGATCGGTGGCATCGTCGCCGCGGCCTTGTTCTCTTCCGGCGCGGGCAATTTCATGGGCAACGGCCACGCAGTGTGAAAAACCGTTGCTGATAAGGACTCACTGTTGACATCGCAGTGCGGCACGAGAGAGGGTGTCCGCGGGTGATCGACAATTACGGGGAGGCGATCAGTTCGTTGCAGAATTCCGTCAACCTTCGGCACCTCCAATCTTTTTCAAATCCTCGCCGAGTCGTGTTGCCGGAAATCATCCGGCAACACGCGATCGCGCGGAGCGCCGATGTCGCGATCCGCGAACTGGGCGACGGTGAGAACATCACCGCCACGGTGACCTATGCGCAGCTAGCCGACAGCGTCGAGCAGATGGCCGCCACCCTCGACAAGCGCACCGGGCAGGGCGACCGGGTGATCGTACTGGTCCGCCGCCCCGCGCTGTTCGTGCCAACATTTCTGGCCTGCCTGCGCACCGGACGGATCGCGGTACCGCTGGCCCTGCCAAGCAGCCCCAACGCGGCCCTGTCGGCGCTACGGCTGATCATCCGGGCCAGTGCGGCGTCGGCCGTCCTGACCGACCTGTCGGCCGTGGTCGCGCCGCTGCTCGCCGACCACCCCGGCCTGCCGGTCCTGGACGTCACCGAGCGGTACCCGGGTGCCACCGGCCCGGCCGCGCTGCCCAGCCTCGACGACATCGCGTTCCTCCAGTTCACCAGCGGATCCACCGGCTCGCCCAGGGGCGTGGTGGTGCGGCACGGCAACCTGATGGCCAACCAGGAACAGATCCGTTCGCGATTCGAGCAGGACGAGGACGCAGTCGTGGTGAGCTGGCTGCCGATGTACCACGACATGGGCCTGATCGGCGCGGTGCTGCATCCGCTCTACCTGGGCGCCACCGCCGTACTCATGCCGCCCGAAGCTTTTCTCGAACGGCCCGCCCGCTGGTTGCGGGCGATCAGCCGATTCGGCGGCACGGTGAGCCCGGCGCCGAACTTCGCGTTCGATCTGTGTACGGCCCGCATCCGCGACGAGGAGCTGGGCGGCGTCGACCTGTCGACTTGGAACGTGGCCTGCAACGGCGCCGAACCGGTGCGGGCCGCCACTCTGCGGGCGTTCACCGCCCGCTTCGCACCCCACGGTTTCGACCCGAGCGCCATGTCGCCGGCGTACGGCTTGGCCGAGGCGACTTTGATGGTCTCCGCCGTGCCGCGCGGCACCGAGCCCGGCCTGCGCCAGGGCCGCGTCTCCTGCGGTGTCCCGGTGTGCGAGGTACGCGTGGTCGCCTCCGGCGGCGGGCCGGCCGCCCCGGGCGAGATCGGTGAGATCGAGGTCCGCGGCGCCAACGTCACCGACGGCTACTGGGACCCGGCCAGCGCCACCGCTGCCGCCGACGAACACTGGCGGCCCGAGGGCTGGATGACCACCGGCGACCTCGGCTTCCTCGAGAAGGGCGAGCTGTACGTGAGCGGGCGGATCAAGGACGTCGTCATCGTTCGTGGCCGCAACCTGTACTCGCACGACATCGAGGACACCGCCCAGTCGGCCTCTGCTCTGCTGCGGCGCGGCGACGGCGCAGTTGTGCAGGACGGCGACGCGGTCGTGCTGGTGCAAGGGCTGCGTGACGCCGGACGGGCCGAGGAGGCCGCCCGGCTGGTCCGCGCCGCCGTGGTCCGCGCGCACGGCGTCACGCTCGACTCCATCGTCTTCGTCGCCCCCGGCTCGGTGCCCAAGACGACCAGCGGCAAGATCCGCCGTTCCGAGTCCCTGCGCCTGCTGCGCGAGGGAAAGCTGGAGGTCCTCGCGGTAAGCGGCGACGGCACGCCGGAGGGCGGATGCGGCGGGGTGGCCACCGACCGGCTGGCCGGAGTCGTCCGCGAGTTCCTGCGACTGCCCGGCGACCTCGACGTCACCGGCACCCCCCTGGTCGCGCTCGGCCTCGACAGCCTGCGCGCGGTGCAGCTCAAGGAGGAGCTGCGGGAACGGCTCGCGATCGACGTCACGATCGCCGACCTGCTGGCCGCCGGAGGCGTGGCCGACCTGGCCGCCGCCTGCCGTCCGGTCGCCCGGGCCGCCGGGCCGGCCGGCCCTCAGCCCCTCGCCGGCGGGGAGCTGCCGTTCGCCCCGGCCACCGCCTGGGAACGCATCATGTGGGCGGTCCAGCGCCGCAACCCGGCCAGTACGGCATACGTCATCGCCCGCCGTTTCGTCCTCGACGACACGGTCGAGGTACCGGCCCTGCTGGCCGCTTTCGACGCGCTGGTCGCCGCCCGTCCGCATCTGAGCAGCGTCTACCGCTTGCGGGAGGGCTCGCTGATCCGCGAGCCCGGTATCGGGCCGACCGCCCGGCACCAGCGGGCCGACGACGCGATGGCCGCCGCCGAGCGGGCCGCCACCGAGCCGATCGACCTGTCCGCAGGGCCGCTCATCGCCCTCGACGTCTTCACCGACGACGGCTGCCGGGTCCTGCTGCTGCGCGTGCACCACATCCTGGCCGACATGACCTCGGCCGGAGTGCTCGCTGGTGAGCTGCTCGCGCTGGCCGCCGGCGGTGCGGGCGTTCCGGACGGCGCGCCGGTCTTCGCGCCCGAACCGCAGACGCCGGATCCGGCGGAGCTGGCCGCCTGGCGTGCCGAGTTCGCCGATGCGACGCCGCTGTGGCTGCCCACGGCGGCGTCGTCGGCCACCGAGGTCGGCGCGGGCCGGGTCCGCTGGGCCACGCTGTCGCCGACCGCGCTGGACCAGGTCGACGCGATCGCCGTCCGCAACCGCACCACCCGGGCCGGGGTCCTGCTCGCGTTCGAGGTGCTCTGGCTCGCCCGGCTGTCCGACCAGGACACCGTCTCGCTCGCCGTGCCGCTGTCGCTGCGCACCGCGGCCGCCGAGGCCCGCATCCCGGGATATGCGGTCAACACGCTGCCGCTGGTGGTGACCATCGACGAGAACGGCAGCTTCGACGACCTCGTGGTCCGTTGCGCGGCGGCCCAACTGCGCGCGCTGGCGCTGCGCGGCGTACCGCTGACCGAACTGGTCGGCGATGCCGGCACGGCCGCCCGGGCCGGCGAGGCGATGCGCTGCCTGTTCGGCTACCTGGAAGATCACGAGGACGAGGTGCGGGGCCTGGCCGGGGTCGCCCTGCAGGAACCGGGCACGCAACTGCTGGCGTACGGCGCACGGATGCGTTTGGAGCCGCTGCCGATCTCCGCGCTGGCGCCGATCGACCTGGCGTACGCGCCGTCCGGGGACGGCCTGGTGGGCCGGCTGGTGCTGGCCGCCGACATGTTCGACGACGACCACGCCGACCTGCTCACCGATGCCCTGTCCCAGATTCACGCAGCGGCACTGGCACAACCCGGCCGGGCGCTGCGGGAGTTAACCGTCAAGCGGGCCGGGTTCACCGAGCCGCAGCCGCCGGCCGGTCCCTCGGCGGGCACGCTGGCCGACCGCTGGCACGATCAGGTCGCGACCCGCCCGGGTGACACGGCGCTGGTGACCGCGCGCGACTCGTTCACCTATGAGCAGCTCGATCAGGGCGTACGGGACGTGGCCGCCCGCCTCGGGAAACTGGGCCGGGCGCCGGTGGCCGCACTGCTGATCGGGGACCGGGACCGGATGGTGCCGGCCGTGCTGGCGTCGCACGTACGCGGCGCGGCCGTGCTGCCGCTCGGGACGGCCAGTCCCAACGCCGATCTGCGCTTCATGATCGAGGACGCCGGTGCCGAGGTGCTGCTGGCCGACGAGGAGCTCGCCCCGCGGGCCCGGCAGCTTGTCGCCGAGTGCGCCCGGCCGCCCCGGGTGGAGCTGCTGCCCGACCTCGCGACGCTGGTCTCCGCCGGCCGACCGTCCGAGGCGTTCGAGCCGGTGAGCGCCGACGCGGTGGCGTACATCGTCTATACCAGCGGCAGCACGGGCACGCCGAAGGGCGTACCGATCACCCACGCCAACGTCCTGCCGCTGCTCGACTGGCAGGTCGGCGGGCTCGGAGCCGGCCCCAGATTCCGGCTCATCCAGACCCTGGCGCTGACCTTCGACTTCGGCCTGCAGGAACTGTGGACGCCGCTGCTGTACGGCGGGACCCTCGTCATGCCGCCCGACCACGTACGGTCGAACGCCGGCGCATACCTCCGGTTCGTGACCGAGCACGAGATCAACGCGCTGTTCGTCACCCCGTCGTTCGCCCGTGAGCTGATGACCTGGGGACAGCCGATGCCGACCGTGCGGCTCTTCGTGCTCGGTGGTGAGTTGCTCACGTACGAGCTGGTGGACCGGATCGTGGCGCTGCTGCCACCGGGCGCAGTCGTGATCAACGGATACGGCCCGACCGAGGCCAGCATCAACTGCGCGATGCAACGGGTGGAGGCGCGCAGGTGCGCTGCGGTGGTGCCGGTCGGCGTGCCCACCGGAGCCTCGACTATCCGGCTGCTCGACCGCCTCGGCCGTCGTGTCCCGCCCGGCGCTGTCGGCGAGGTGGTGATCGGAGGGCCCGGTGTGGCATCCGGTTATCTCGGGCTGGCGGCCGAGACCGCCGAGCGGTTCGTGGACGCTCCGGAGCCCGGGGGCGGGCGGCTGTACCGCAGCGGCGACCGGGCCATGTGGACGGCCGGCGGCGAACTGGTCATCCTCGGCCGCGCCGACGGGCAGGCCAAGGTCAGCGGGTTCCGGATCGAGGTAGGCGAGGTCGAGGCCCGGCTGCGCGCGCTCGACGGCGTGCGGGATGCGGCGGTCGTCGTCGACCGGCGAGGCGGGACCGCGCGGCTGGCCGCGTTCGTCGTGGCTCCCGGCGCCGACCTGGCCGCCCTGCGCCAGGCCGCGGTGGCTGGCATGCCGCCGCACATGCGGCCCGAGCTGCTCTGCGCGGTCACCGCCCTGGCCCGCACCGCGCACGGCAAGCTGGACGTCGACGCGCTGCTGGCGGTGGCCGACGACCGCCGCCGGACCCGGGCCCGCGACCCGCTCGACGTGGTGCTCGACGCCTGGCGCGACGTGCTCGGCGTCGACGTCGAGCCGGACGACACCTTCTTCGAGCTCGGTGGACACAGCCTGGCGGTCACCCAGGTGATGAGCCGCATTCAGGCCGCGCTCGACCTGCCCGGCCTGCCGCTGTCGCTGTTCTTCGAGCACGTCACCCCGCGACGGCTCGCCGGACACCTGGCCGCACTGGTCGACCCCGCACCCGCTCGGACTCCTTCCCTGGCCACCGCCCGCAAGCGCCGGGGTCTGCAGCGGAGGCACCGGCCGTCATGAAGTTCTCCGATCCGAGGAGCCCACGTATGGACACCACTCCCGCCGATATCGCGGTCATTGGAATGGCCTGCCGGTTCCCTGGCGCGAACGACCCCGACCAGTACTGGCGCAATCTGCGCGAAGGCGTCGAATCGATCCGCTTCCAGTCCGACGAGGTGCTGCTGGCCAACGGCGTCACACAGCGGCAACTGGACAACCCCCGGTACGTGAAGGCGTCGGCGCCGGTCGAGGGCGGTGACACCTTCGACGCCGCCTTCTTCGGGTATAGCGCCCGCGAGGCCGAGTTGATGGACCCGCAGCACCGGCTGTTCCTGGAGACGGGCTACTCGGCGCTGGAGGACGCCGGATACGATCCGGCCCGCTACGACGGACTCATCGGCGTGTACGCGGGCAGCACCATGAACACGTACATCCTGATGAACCTGGTGCCCAACCAGAGCGTGCTCGAAGTCGTCGGCGACCTGCAGACGATGATCGGCAACGACAAGGAGTACCTGGCCAGCCGGGTGTCGTACAAGCTCAACCTCAAGGGCCCGAGCTGCGTGGTGCAGACCGCCTGCTCGACCAGCCTGGTCGCGGTGCACATGGCCTGCCAGGCGATCCTGGCTGGCGAGTGTGACATGGCGCTGGTCGGCGGCAGTTCGGTCCGCATGCCGCTCGGGGGCGGGTACATGCACCAGCCCGGTGGCACCTCGTCGTCGGACGGGCACTGCCGGGCCTTCGACGCCGCGGCGGAGGGCAGCGTCGTCGGATCGGGTGTCGGCGCGGTCGTCCTCAAGCACCTCAAGGACGCCATCCGGGATGGCGACCACGTCTACACGGTCATCAAGGGCACCGCGATCAACAACGACGGTAACGCCAAGGTCAGCTTCACCGCCCCCAGCGTGGAGGGCCAGGCGCGGGCCGCGGCCAGCGCGCTACTGGCGGCTGGGCTCACCGGTGACGACATCGACTACATCGAGGCGCATGGCACCGGCACTCCGCTCGGCGACCCGATCGAGGTGGCGGCGCTGACCCGGGGACTGCGCGAGACCACCGACCGCCGCCAGGACGTCGTGCTGGGCAGCGTCAAGACCAACATCGGCCACCTGGACGCCGCCGCCGGTGTGGCCGGGTTCATCAAGGCTGTCCAGTCGGTGCGGCACGGCCTCGTCCCGCCGACGCTGAACTTCACCACACCCAATCCGCAGATCGACTTCGCGGCGAGCCCGTTCTACGTGAGCAGCGAGCTGGTCGACTGGCCAGAGGTCGACCGGCCGCGCCGCGCTGCGGTCAACTCGATCGGCATGGGCGGCACGAACGCACACGTGGTCATCGAGCAGGCCCCGCCCCCCGCGCCGGCTTCCGGTTCCGCCGCGTGGCAACTGCTGCGGGTGTCGGCCGCGACGCCGACCGCCCTCGACACCGCCACTGCGAGGCTGGCCACCTGGCTGCGGGAACACCCGGCCGCCGAGCTGGCCGACGTGGCATACACGCTGGACGTCGGCCGTCGGCCGCTGTCCTACCGCCGTACCGTCGTGGCCCGCGACGTCGAGGACGCCGCCGCCGCGCTCGGCGCGCCCGGCTCGGCCCGGGTGACCGACTCGCTGCTGTCCCGGGAGCCTTCAGGGGTGGTGTTCCTCTTCCCCGGTCAGGGCTCCCAGCGGTTCGGGATGGGCGCGACCGCGTACGCCGGGTCGCCGGTGTTCCGCGAGGTCGTCGACGATCTGCTGGACACCGCGCCGGAGCTGCTCGCCGCCGAGCTTCGCGAGCTCGTCCTCACCGCGGGCACCGGCACCGAAGCGCAGGAACGGCGGCTGGCCGATACCCGCGTCACTCAGCCGGCCCTCTTCCTGGTCTGCTACGGCTGGGCGCGTGCCCTGATCGCGTACGGCATCAGCCCGACCGCCTTGCTCGGCCATAGCATCGGTGAGCTGGTCGCGGCGGCGGTCGCCGGTGTGCTGCGCCCGGCCGACGCATTCGCCCTGGTCATCGCTCGCGGAGAGCTGATGGCGGTCCAGCCGGCCGGGGCCATGCTCAGTGTGGTGGCGTCCGCCGAGACGGTACGCGAGCACTTGGGCGATGACGTGGACATCGCCGCGATCAACGGCCCCGCCCTGGTGTCGGTCTCGGGCACCACCGAGGCTGTCGACGTGCTCGCGGTGCGCCTCGACGCCGCCGGCATCGCCAGCCGGCGGCTCATCGTCAGCCACCCGTTCCACAGCCGACACATGCAGGCGGCCACCGACCGGTTGCGCGAACTCGCGGCCGCCTTCCCCGCCACGGCGCCGGAGATCCCGATGTTGTCGAACGTGACCGGCGACTGGCACGGCCCGGCACCCATCGAGCCCGCGTACTGGGGTGAGCACGTGCGCCGGCCGGTCGACGTAGCCGGCTGCCTGGAGCGCCTGAACGAGCGGCAGGGCCAGATCCTGCTGGAGGTCGGGCCGGGCGAGACCATGCTCGCGCTGGCCCGGCAGTATGCCGCCACGGCCGACTGGGCCGCGGGCGTGCCCACCCTGCCCATGGGCGACGACAAGCGCGCCGGCCGGCGGACCGCGCTGGAGGCCCTGGCCGGTCTCTGGCACGCCGGGCTGATGGTCTCCGAACCGGCCGCCGAGGAGCAGCCACGGCACCGCCTCGCCCTGCCGACCTACCCCTTCGAGCGCAAACGTTACTGGATCCAGCCCGTCGGCAACCCCACGACCTCTTCTGCGGTACGCGACCGGGCCGCCGTGCTGCCCGATCCCCACCAGTGGATCCACCAGGCCCGCTGGCAGGAGCTCGACTCGCCGACCGGGAGCGCCGACCGCGTCGTGGTGGCCGCCGATACCAGGACGGTCGCCGAGGAAACCGAAATCCTGCTGGTCCCCGCGCCCGACGACCTCGCCGCGGCCTCGATCCTGGTGCGGGACGCGGCCGCCGCGGTCCGCGACCGGAAGTCGCCGCTGCGGCTGGTGCTCGCTGTCCGTGGC
The DNA here is from genome assembly GCF_900113865.1 of Streptosporangium canum. Classification (GTDB taxonomy): domain Bacteria; phylum Actinomycetota; class Actinomycetes; order Streptosporangiales; family Streptosporangiaceae; genus Streptosporangium; species Streptosporangium canum. The sequence continues at coordinate 75,307 of NZ_FOQY01000006.1, forward strand.
GCCGGCCGACTGCTCGACCGCGCCGACGTCGCCCCGTCCACCGCCGCGCTGGCCGCGCTGGCGCACGTCGCGTCGCAGGAGACGGCCATGCTGGACGCCGGCGTGGTCGCGGCTGACGGCGGCCCCGAAGAGATCCGGACCCTGGTCGGCCGGGACGATCCGCCGCTGGTGGCGATCCGCGGCGGACGGCGCTGGGGCCGGGTCTGGATCCCGCTGCCGGTGTCCGGGCAGGAGTCGCTCACCGGGCGGCGGGTCGCGGTCCTCGGCGGCCTGGGCCTGTTCGGCCGCCGAGCCGCGGCCCACCTGCTGGCCCAGCCCGAAACCGAGGTGTGGCTGCTGGACAACCGTGCGGAGAAGGATCTCGACGCCGCCGAGAGCGGCGACCTGGCCCGGCTGCGGGGCATCGGCGGTGACCGGCTCACGGTCGCGCGAGCCGACGTCACCGATGCGGCCTCGCTCGCCGCAGCGCTCGACCCGGCTCTCGACGAGAGACTGGCCGTGGTGATCATCGCGGCGGGTCCGCTCAGCCTGTCCCCGGCGGCGGTCTCCGAGATCGACGGCGGTACGCTCGCCGCACATGTGACGCCGCGCGCCGCAATGGTGTCCGCTCTGGCCGAGGTGCTCGCCGTCCGCCCGGTGACGCCCCGGGTCGTGCAGGTGTCCTCGCTGTCCACGGCGCTCGGCGGGCTAGGGTCGGCCGCTTACGCCGCCGCCAACGAGCTGGCCGCGACGCTGGCCGAGAACCAGGGACCCGGCTGGACCTCGGTCGACTGGGAGCACTGGCGGCGACCGGACGAGGTGCTGGCCGGCAGTATGGCGCGCTACGCGATGGACGCCGAGCTCATCGGCACGACGCTGGAGATCGTTCTGGCCGCCGGGCACGGACGGCTCGCGGTCAGCACCGGCGACCTCGGCTACCGCGTCGAACAGAGCCGGCCGACCTCGCAGGCCCCGGCCAGGGCCGAGACCGACGGCGAGGTCGTCGACGGTGGGACGCACCGGCGGCCGGACATCCAGACGCCGTACATGTCACCATCTGGCGACGTCGAGAAGAACGTGGCCGCGCAGATGAAGCGGCTGCTCGGCATCGACCGGGTGGGCGCCGCAGACAATTTCTTCGACCTCGGCGGTGATTCGCTGATGGCCATGCAGTTGATCTCCCTGCTCCGAGACGAGTACCGGATCGCGCTGCCGATGGAGGAGATCTTCGCCGATCCGACCGTGCGCGGGCTCGCCGTCAGCATCCAGAAGCACGGCGAGGCCGAGCTGGCGCCACCCGCCGAAGATGAAAAGGGCGACGAGGACGAGGATCTCGCCGCGTTGTTCGCCGAGATCGAGCAGATGAACGACAACGAGGTCGCCCGGCAGCTGTCCGAACTGTCCACAGAGCAGGAGCAGCAGTGACACGGCTCCCGGCGACCCTTTCGGCGGATCTGACGCCGGAGGTCCTCAAGCGGATGGACGACGAGCAGCTCAAGCAGCTGGCGGCCGACCTACGGCGGCTCCTGGTCCGGTCGGTCGCCGTCCGCGGCGGCCACCTGGGTCCGAACCTCGGCGTCGTCGAGCTGACCCTGGCCCTGCACCGGGTCTTCGACAGCCCGCGCGATGTGCTGCTCTGGGACACCGGCCACCAGAGCTACATCCACAAGATGGTGACCGGCCGGGTTCCGCTCTTCGACGAGCTGCGCGCCTGGGGCGGGCTGGCCGGATACCCGAACCGCGAGGAGAGCGAGCACGACTGGGTGGAGAGCTCGCACGCCGGCAACGCGCTCGCGTACGCGGCCGGGTTCGCGCTCGGGCGTCACGACGGGCACGTGGTCGCGATCGTCGGCGACGGGGCGCTGACCGCCGGGGTAGCCCTCGAGACGCTCAACGACGTCGTGGAACGCGACCTCGACCTGATCCTGGTCATCAACGACAACGGCCGGTCGTACGCCCCGACCACCGGTGCTCTGGCGGCCGCGCTGCGCGCCCTGCGGGGACCGGTCGGGGAACAGGCGGCCGCCGTACTCAGCGGGGCCGGGGTGCGCTACCACGGCCCGGTCGACGGCCACGATCGCGTGGCGGTCGAGGAAGCCCTGCGGGCCGCCGCCCGGGACGAAGGCCTGCGGATCGTGCACGCGGTGACGCAGAAGGGCCGCGGTTACGAACCGGCATTGGCCGACGAGGTCGACCATCTGCACGGCGTGGGCCCGTTCGATCCGCTCGACGGACGGCCGCTGACCGCGCCGCCCGGCCGGATCCCGGTCACCGAGATCCTCGCCCGCTCGCTGGTCGAGGCCGGCGAATGCGACGACCGCATCCACGTGATCACCGCGGCCATGGGCAGCGCGTCGGGGCTCGATCCGTTCCGCGACCGTTTCCCCGACCGGTTCCACGACGTCGGCATCGCCGAGCAGTACGCCGTCACGCTGGCCTGTGGTCTGGCCATGAGCGGCGCCCGGCCGGTGGTCGCGATCCACAGCACCTTCCTCGGCCGAGCCTTCGACCAGGTCCTCTACGAGGTCGGCCTGCACGCCCTGGAGGTCGTCTTCCTGATCGACCGGGCCGGGATCACCGGCGGCGACGGGCCGTCCCACAACGGGCTCTACGACCTGGCGATCGCAGGCCACGTGCCGGACGCGCTGGTGCTGGCACCGGTCGACGCGTCCGGCCTGAAGGAGGCGCTGAGCCGGGCGCTGGAAGCAGGCCGTCCCGCCTTCGTCCGGTACTCCCGGGCGCTGCCGGCTGAGCCTGTCGCGCGCAACGCGCCGGCCGGCCCGTGCGAGCGGGGGCTCGCCGTGGTCGGCTACGGTTCGACGGCACCGCTGGCCATCGAGGTCGCCGGGATGCTGCGTGAGCGCGGCGTCCCGGCCGAGGCCGAGGTCACCGGCCAGTTGCTTCCGGTCCCGGCCGGGTTGCGCAAGGCGCTCGACGACGCGGATGTGGTCGTCGTCCTGGAGGACCACGGTGTCATGGGCGGGTTCGGCGAGATGCTGGCCCGGACCAGCGGCCACGGCTTCGCCGCCAGGTTGCGCGTGTTCGGGCCGCCCGGACGGTTCCTGCCGCACGGCGACCCGGTCGAGGTCCGGCGGCATCTGCGGCTGGACGCGGACGCGCTCACCGGCGCGGTGCAGCGGCTCTGGCTGGAGAACGCGGCCGGCGAGGTCAGCCGGGCAGGCGGCGCAGCACCGCGATGAACTCGCCGACCAGGCGGTCGGCGCCGTACGCGGCGGCGACTCCGGCCCGTACCTGAAGCTCTCCGCCGATGCCGTCGTGGCGGGACCAGACCGAATAGGTCAGGTCCCGCTGCACATCGGCGAGGGGCAGATGCACCGGGGTCGCGGTCAGCGCGGCGAACGACGTCCCGGCCGCCGGGGCGTTGTTGTGCACCACCATGATGCGACCGGCCTCGGCACGCTCGTCGCCGAGATGGCGCATGACCTCGCTGAGCGGCGTCGCCTGCCGGGCCACCAGTGCGCGCAGCCGCTCCGCGGTGACGGCCAGCGTGGAGCGAGCGTCCAGCACCAGCGGCAGGCTGTTCACGTAGCAGCCGACAGCCCGCTCGGAGGCGGCGTCCCAGCGCCCGGCCGCCGGCACCAGCACCACGCTGCGGGGCGTCTCGCGCAACTCAGCAAGCGCCTTCCCGGCCGCCCAGAGCAGCACCGTCATCGGGGTGGCACCGGTGGCGCGGGCGGCGGCCTCGACTCGGGCGCGGTCCTCGTCGACGAGCCGGAACTGGAGCGTCACCCCGGGACCGGGCCCGTCACCCGAGCCCGCCAGCCTCGGTGCGTCGAGGGCGTCGGCCACCTCGATGGCGATGTCCTCGGCGGCGGCCGGATCCACCGGGCACCGGCGCTGCCAGGTGCGGAAGTAGTCCTCGCTGCGCGGGACGGGGCCTGCCGCGTAAAGCGCCGCGAGCTGCTCGCTCAGGATTTCCCATGACCAGCCGTCGGAGATCAGGTGGTGCAGGATCAGCACCAGCGAGTGCCGCTCCGCTGCCTCACGGATCAGCATCGCCCGCCACAGCGGGGGCGCGTCGAGGCCGGTGAACGGGCGCAACGCCCAGCGTGCCTCGTCTAGCGCCTCCGTGCCGGGATCGGCCGCGTCGGAGACGTCCACGATCTCCAGCTCGGGTGAACCGCAGGCGGTGACCACCGCGTACGGTCCGTCGGCGCCCAACCCGTAGCGGCTGCGCAGGGCCGGATTGCGGTAGTGCAGACCAGCGAGTGCGGTGACCAGCCGCCCGGTGTCAAGCGGTCCATCGAGCCGGATGATGCTCGGATTCAGGTACGCGGTCGTGCCCGGCGTGACCTGGTCGGCGGTGTAGACGGCCAGTTGCGGTGGGGACAGCGGGTACCGCTCCGAGTCACCGACCCGTTCGACAAGCAGCCGGGCCTTGTCCGGGGTGAGCGCAGAGACGAAGTCTTGCAGGGTTCCGGGCATGCGTGGCTCAGCGCAGCAGGTCGAGGACCGGCGCGAACGCCTTGGCCGCCTCGGCGGGCACGGTCACGTCGGTTAGCCCCCAGCGGTCCCGGCGCCGCAGCAGTTCCTCGGCGACCTGGGCCGGCGAGCCGATCAGCATGCCGGGTGATGAGCACAACCGTTCCGGGGTCTTGCCGGCCGCCGTCGCGTACGCCTGGATGACCGGCTCGGGCCGCGGCGTGATCAGGCACTCCCAGACGACGTGGTTGCGCGGCGCCTTGGTCTCGCGGCCGGCCTCGGCCTCGGCGATCCGGCGCACCTTCTCGTCCAGCCGCTCGGGTTCGAGGTCGGCTACGTCGATGCCGCCCTGCCACGTGCTGCGGACCATGATGCTGATGATGTCGGCGTGCCGGGCGGCCAGCGTGAGCATCCGCGGGCTCGCCGCGCCGATGGTGAGCGGCACCCGGCCGGTCACCGGCGTGCCGAGCGGCTCGGCGACCTCGGCGGTGAAGCACGTGCCGGTGTACTTGAGGGCTTGTCCCCGCAGCAATGTCCCGAGGATCTCGATCGCCTCGGTGACCCGCAGGAGACGCTCGGCCCGGGTATAGGGCCTGCTGCCGGTGGCGATCGCGTCGCTGGCCAGCCATCCGGCGCCCACGCCGAGCTGGAACCGGCCGCCGGACAGGGCGTCCAGGGAGAGCGCCGCGTCGGCCAGCTCGACCGGGTTGCGCAGGGACAGGTTCGCCACGCGCAAGGCGAGCGTGAGGCGGGTGCTCAGCGCCGCGGCCGAGGCGAGGGCCGTGATCGCCTCCAAGCCCTGCCCGACATGGTCGTTGAGGGCCACCCCGTCGTACCCCAGGTCTTCGGCCCGGCGGACGAGGTCGCGCCACTCGGTGGCGCTGGGGACGCCGGGGGTGGCCAGTGAGAAAGAGAACGGATGTGTCATCAGGGCTTCACCGTGTCGAGGTCGATTCGGGCGGGCACACCATCGGCCCAGTTCTGGAGCAGGTCGTCGTCGCCGGCCTCGTCGATCCGGCCGGCCAACTGCCACGCCACCCGGGCACCGCGCCCGGGTTCGAGCCGGACTGTCAGGCGCATGGCGGCGCCGAAGCCGGGCCGGTGCGACCGGACCGCCTCGGCGCAGCCCGGCACCTGCCGGTCCTCGCCGTGCACCCGGGATGGGTCGCTGTGGACCAGCCCGATGCCGCTGACCGCGCCCCAGGCCGCCTTGTCCGCGGCGAGGCCGGTCATCCGGCGCACCATGGCAGCGGCGAGGCCGGCCTGTGTGCGATGGAATGCGGACGCTCCGCGGAACGGCGGCGGGACGATACCAGCGGTGAGAAGCGAGTGCAGCGCGTGTTCGTGGTTGTGCCAGGCGTACGCGAAGGCAGGATCCGCCTGCACGCAGGCGTGCAGCAGTGGGCCGAACAGCGCGTCGCGCAGGCATTCGCGGTACACGGCAAGCAGGGGCAGCCCCACCGAGCCAAGCGTGCTGCGCCCGTCCCATGCCTTGGCGGCCGCGACCGCCGCCCGCAACTCGGCGGGGGCATTGGCGCCGACCGGGATCCGGGTGAGCAGGTCGCGATAGAAGGAGTAGTACGCGGCGTCGTCGTCGAGCTGCAGTGCCAGGTCGAGATCTTCGGGGGCGCCGGGGAGCTCGGCCCGGCCGGTCAGCACGTCGGCGATGCGGCGGGCCCGTACCGCCGGGAAGTGGTTGCGGCCGATCGGGGTGGTGTCGTCGGTGCGGTGCTGCGGGCTTGCGTTGTTCGCGTTGACGATGACGCCGCTGTCGCGGACCAGCCGGGGCCGGTAGGCCGGGTCGGCCAGCCGGGTGCCCGTCCGATCCCACTGGGCGCCGCCGCACGTCCAGCCGATCCGGGTGCCGTCGGCGATCACGACGTTGAGCGCGGGGCCGCCGGAGGTCGCCGCGAGATCGAGTGCCTCGGCCAGGTCACGGGAGCGGGCGATGCGGCTCAGCGTCAGGTCGTAGCCGCCCGGCTCGAGAACGGCCCACCGACCGTCGGCGACCGTGTAGCCGGCCAGGCGGGTGACACCCCAGGCCAGAGTGCCGTTGGTGCCGCTGGCGACCGCGGGCAGGCCGATCATCACGAAGCCGATGACCGTGTCACCGCCGACCGCGAAGTGCACCGGGCAGAGCAGACTCGGGTGGGTCAGCGGCAGATGCAGATCGTTGGCGAACACGGTGCCCCGCTCGTGCACCCGAGCCCAGACGTTGGAGCCCCACGGATCGGCGGTCTTCATCGGCGTGCGGTCGAGGGGCGTCCAGGATCGGGCCGCGGTCGCGAGCACGGCCCGCACGTCGTCGCGCTGCCGGTCGCTCAGGCCCGGTTCGGCCGGAATCGCCGCGCCGAAGAGGTCCGTCGCGTACGGATCATCGGTCGGCAACAACAGATCGGCGACCGACTCTGGGAGGGTGACCCGCAGGGTCTGCTCGGCGGCGATGTCGGTGCCATCGGTGGACAGCTCCTGAGCGTAGAAGATGCCGACCGCCAGGCTGTCACCCGCCGTCCAGCCCGGAACACCGGTCGCGGCGACGCCCTCGGCGAACGCGATCAGCTCCGTACGCTGTTCATCGGGCAGTTCGTCGACGAGGCGGTCCGCGCGGTCCCCGACGCCGAGCCGTAGCTGCCGGGGCTCGGTCCGCGCCCGGTGACGCAGGTGATCCAGCTGTCGCGCCCGGGTGCGGCCCTGCCGACGCCCCTCGGCGTGCCAGCCGGCCACCCAGTCGTCCGCCCGCACGATCTCCAGTTCGGTCATCTGTGGCCCGCCCCCAGACGCGACAGTCGCGACCAGGTGGAGAGCAGGCGCCGACCGCACTCGTCCGCCGCGTCTGCGCCGACCGCGCCGGTGTCGTACTCGACATCGAGGTGCAGACCGGTGGCGTCGTCGCGAACGGTGACGAACCATGGGACGGCGGTCGGTGTGACCGGGCGGGGCAGGTGGGCGTACTCGTGCCTCCGAACCAGACGCACCGGACCGGGAAGCTCGGCCGGAGCCGGTGCGTATGCCAGGGCGGCCACCGGCGTCACCTCGGCCGGCAGGGTCAGCAGCTCGGGCGGAACCGGGTCACCGTCGAACGCGGTCACCAGCTCGCGGCGAGCCTGCGCCAGCGCGATCCGCGGGTTCTCGTGGGCCTCGATCGCCAGATGGGCCGAGGTGGCGAACAGCCCGATCGTATCCTGATCGGCGGCGCCGCGGTTCTCCAGGACGGTGCCGAGCAGGGCGGCCTTCGCCGGTTCGGCCACGGCCGCTGCCACCGTGGCCAGCAGCACGACGAACGGCGTCGTGCGCAACCCGGGGTCCACCGGGGGCAGCGGCGAGGTCCAGGTGGCCAACCGGTGGGTACGCCTCCCGGCGCCACCCGGCAGCCGCGCGGCCCGGCTCGTCCGGTGGATCCGTTCGGCCAGCGCTTCCTCGGCCCGCCGCACCCGAGCCGCCTGGTCCTGGTCGGCCTGAGCCTGCGCATACGCGAGATAGCTGCCGGCCGCCTCCGGAGTCCGCTCCCCGGAGAGCAGCCGCCCGACGTCGGCGGCGAGCACCTCCAGGCTTCGGCCGTCGGCGACCAGGTGGCTGGTCAGCACCAGCAGGAGGCTGCGGTCGGCGTGTGTGATCAGATGCAGGCGCAGCGCCGGGCGGTCCGTCGGCGACACCGGCTGCTGGGCGATCCGGACGGCCCGGGCAAGCACACCGGCCTCATCGTCGGCGGCGTGCGTCCCGATCTCGACCACCTCCGGTCCGGCGTCGCGCAGCCAGACGCCGTCCCGATCCTCCTCGAGTACCGCGCGCAGGGCATCGTGCCGCTGCTGAAGGTAGTCGCCCAGGCGGCGCAGCCGGGTGGTGCTGGGCCGGTCGGCCAGCCACAGCGGCAACGTGAGGGTGTTGACCGGGGTGTCCCGCAGCGCGCGTTCCACGGGCCAGAGCGCCAGTTGCTGCGAGGTAGCCGGCACCCGCGTGGATCGCACGGCACGGCCAGACCGGGGCGCGGCCGCAGCGGCGGCTCGCCGCACCGCCGCCTGCCAGGCCCCGAACGAGGGATGGTCGAAGATCAGGGCGAGCGGAACGTCGCGCCCGGTGACGGCACGGGCGGCCGCGGTGAGCCGGGTGGCAGTCAGGCTGTGCCCGCCCAGCGCGAAGAAGTCATCGTCATCGGCCACCTCGGACACGCCAAGCAGCCGGCACCAATGATGTTCGAGCGTATGCTCCGCATGCCGGTTGGAGGTTCCATCGGCCAACCGGGTAGCGACGGCCGCATAGTCCGGCTTGCCGTTGAACAACCGGGGAATCTCGTCAACCAGGGTGAGCCGAGCCGGAATCATGACAGCCGGAGCGACCCGGGTAAGGGCCTCGCGCAGCCGGGGCTCGGGCCCCTCGGCGTAGACCACCGCCGCGCCGAGCTCACCGTCCGGCAGCAGGACCGCGGCGGCCGTGGCGGCACCGGCCGAGCAGAGCAGGCTCTCCACCTCGGCCAACTCGACCCGGTGCCCGCGCACCTTGACCTGCCGGTCGCGGCGGCCCGTGACATACAGGCGTCCCGAAGCGTCGATCCACCCCCGGTCCCCGGTGGCGTACCAACGTTCCGGCTCGCCGGAGGGCCCCGCGCGCAGCGTGAACGCCGCCGCGGTCGCTTCGGGATCGTTGAGGTAGCCGCGGGCGACCCCGGTCCCGCCGATCAGGATCTCGCCGCGCTCGCCGGCCGGAAGCGGGCGCCCCTGGTCGTCGACGATTTCGAGGAGTACGCCGTCGGCCGGACAGCCGACGTGCAGCGGCTCCCCCGGCTCCTGGAAACCGCCGGTGGCCTGTACTGTCGTCTCGGTCGGGCCGTACACGTCGGCGATCCGGGTACCCGGCAGCGCGGCCCGGGTGTCCGCCCACAGCTTCTCGTCGACCATCTCGCCGCCCAGGAACAGCGCCGCCAGCCGCGGCGGATCAGAGGGGTCGACGAACGGAAGGACCAGCCGCCAAAGTGACGGCACGCAGTGCAGCCCGCTGCCGGGCCGGTCACGCAACGCGGTGAGCAGCCGGTCCGGCCGCCGGGCCAGGTCCGGGTCGACCAGCCACACAGTGTCGCCGCGGGACAGCGGCGCGAGGGTCTGCTGGACGCTCGCGTCGAAGCTCAGCCGGGTCAGCGCGGGCACCGTGACCGGCGCGACCCAGCGCACATAGTTCACCAGCTGCCGGTGCTCGACCATCACCCCGCGCGGCGTCCCGGTCGAGCCGGAGGTGAAGCAGACGTACGCGAGGTCCTCCGGCTCCGCCCGCGTGGCACCCGGATCACCACCGATTTCAAGATCGATGGTCCGGGCCGGCCCCATGACCGGGGATTCACCGGCGTCGTCCCCGAGCAGTGTGAGCCGCACGCCGGCGACCGACGCGATGTGCCGCAGCCGGGCCGGCGGGTCGCGCGGATCCAGGGCGATATATGCGGCACCGGCCGCCATTACGGCGAGCAACCCGGCGACCCCCGCGCCGCCCGGCGTGGACACCACCGCAACCAGGTCACCCCGGCAGACACCGTCCGCCGCCAGCCGCCGGGCCAGCCGCCGGACGATGGCCGCGAGCTCGCCGTACGTCATCCGGTGCCCACGGCCATCGAGGGCGAGCGCTCCCGGATCACGTTCGGCCGCGGCGAAGAAGAGGTCGGGATAGGTCGTCATGCCGACTGCCACACCGACCGGGCCAGCTCGTGCAAGTTCGTGAGGCCGTCGAGCACGGTCGGCGCCGGGATGCCGAAGTCGACCAGACAGGCGATCTCGTTCACCCCCGCCTCGCGCAGCCGCCGCACCATGGCGCTCGCCGTCGCCACATCACCGAAGAGCCCATTGCTGACGAAGTACCGTTCGAACGCCATCTCGGCCAGCGTGCGCCGGTCGGCCTCGGTCACCTTCGCGAGGTCGATCGCTCCGGTACGGGCGAGCAGCTTCTCGAACAACGACATGTGCGCGAGCAGGTAGCGCACCAGCGGCCCGCGGGCCTCCTGCCGGGCCTGCTCCAACGTGGCACCGACGTACGTGTGCAACATCACCGTGACCCGTCCGGCCGCCGGGTCGAGACCGGCTTCCGCCCGTGCCTTGCGGTAGACCGCGATCTTATCGGCCAGTTCCTCCACCGACTGTTCGAGCAGCGCGCTCAGCACGTGGGTGTCGGCCGCGGCCGCCGCCTTCCAGGTGGACACGTTGCCGGAACTGGTCAGCCAGATCGGCAACCGGGCGGTGGCCGGCCGCGGGTGGGAGAGCAGCTCCACCGGCTGGCCCGCACCGTCGAGTCGGGACACCGGCTTGCCCGCCCACAGGCCGCGCAGCTCCTGGAGGCGTTCCAACAGGATCTCGCGGCGCCGTTCGTACGCCTGCGGCGCCAGTGCGAAGTCCTGCGTGTGCCATCCGCTGGCCAGGCTCAGCCCGACCCGGCCGCCGCTGAGGTTGTCGAGGACGCCCCACTGCTCGGCTACCAGCAGCGGATCGTGCAGCGGGAGCACCACGCTGCCGGCGCGCAGCTTCACCCGCGTGGTGGTCGCAGCCAGCGCAGCCAGCAGAAGGCCGGGCGAACTGTACGGCCCGCCGAACGCGTCGAAGTGCCGCTCGGGCACCCAGACCGCCTCGAAGCCCGCCCGATCCGCGAACCCGGCGCACTTGAGCAGCAGGTCGTACTTGCTCGCCGCGACGTCACCGGTCTCGGCCGAGAAGAAGAAGAGGCTGAAGCCCGGGTTGTTCTCCGACTCACCGGCCGGCACCTCGGGAGCCGGCCGCGGCGCCACCGCCGCGCCACCGGAGGCGCCCGTCAACCGCCGTTCGAGCAACGCGCGGCGTTCCGGAGACAATGCCGCCAGCCGCCGATCCAGGTCGTCCATCACGTCCTGCCCTTTCTACGCTGCGGTACCCCCGCCGTCAGGCTTTGGTCTTCTTCTTCGGTCCCCGGGCGGGCGCCGGACCGGCGAACCGCTCGTCGAGCCGCCCGATCGGCCGCTCCGCCCGGTCCCAATCGACGTCCCGGTCACGCTCGCGGCCGAGGATCCTCAGGTACTCGGCCCGCGACACCGGCTGTACGCCGCGCGGGATCAGATGTGGTCCCGGGTACTGGCAGTCGACCAGCGCCCCGCCGCCGTCGAAGAACCGCACCACGATGTCGAGCAGCGCCACCTTCCACACGCCCTCGCGCCGGTGGAACAGCGACTCGGCCATCAGGACGCCGCCGACCTGCAGGCCGTACAGGCCGCCGATCAGCTCGTCCCCCTCCCAGATCTCCAGGCTGTGCGCGCGGCCCCGCCGGTGCAGTTCCTCGAACGCGTCCACCATGTCGTCGGTGATCCACGACGTGTCGTGACGCCGGCAGGACAGCATCACCTCCCGCAGGCGCTGGTCGACGGTGCTGCGCCACCCGCACTCGCGCATCAGCCGGCGCAGGTGCCGCCGGGGTTTCCACGGGCCGTCGACGGTGAACACCCCTCGCGGGTCGGGCGACTGCCACCACACCTCATCGCCGGAAGGTCCGCCCGGGAACTCCGGGATGATGCCGGACGCCAGTTCGTCGGCGTGCTTCTCGCGCATCATGGCCTTGGTCGTCTCGCGCACGCACGGTTCGGGGAAGACTCCGCTGGTGTATGCGTCGAGCAGCACCTGGGCCTCCAGCCGTCCCCCGAGGACGAGGGGAGAGGTCAGCCCGCGTCCCTCGGCGAGGAGTCGCTGCCAGAGTTCCGGCGACAGGGCGCCGGCGGTGGGTCGTGATGCCGGGACCACACCTACTCTTCCTCCAGCACACGGGTGTGCGCGCCCCGGTATCCGCAGAGCAGGCCGAGCCGGGGCTGCGTGGTCGGGTTGGGCGGGCTGTAGTGGATCACGGTGCCACTGTGGATGGCGGCTCCGCCCGGCTCCAGCACCGCCGTCTTCACGAGTTCCCGCTGGCTGTGGATGTCCCAGCCGGTCACGATGAGGCCGAACGGCGCCGGCTCGTGCGGGACCAGGCCCTGCTTGTGGGTGCCGTTCCAGTATTCCAGCGCACCGTTCTGCTCGGTCGCCGGGTCGATGGCGATCCACAGGTGCACCATGTCGATCGGCTCGATCGGCAGGAAGATGGCATCCTGATGCGGGACCGCGGACGAGCCGACTTCGGCGTACTTGTTGAAGGTCTCCACCACGTACAGTTCAGGCTCGTAGCCGGCCACACCGGCCACCAGGGCCTTCAGATCGGCCCGGTTGCCGAACTTGCGGAACCAGGGGTCCACCTGATCCATGAAGTAGCAGCTACGGATGGCCTCGCCGTCCTCCTCGTACCGGACGGTCTTGTCGATGACCGACTGGGGAAGCGCCGGAATGACCTGCTTAATGTACCGGTCGATCTGCGATCGGCACTCCTGGACCTCGTCGCCGCTGAGGATCTGACCGACCACCACCGACCCGTCACGATCGTATTCATCGTGCAGTTCGACAATTCTTTCGCGGCTGAACGGAAGCAAGCCGGTAGACAAAGGTTGCTCCTTCTGATCTCGGTTATTCCACGATTGAAACGGTTTCAGCGAACAGCAGAGACGCGTCGGGCCGAAACGGGTTCCGCATCAGCCGCCGCAACTATGGTGACGTCACGAGAAGGCGCGCAACACCGATCAGGGTTAGTCCGGCCCCGCTCAAATCGAGAAATGACCATGAGAAAACAGCCTTGCCTCCTCGGCTCTCCCCGTCGTCGTCCCAGGCGCGTGTGCCGTGCTCCCCGGCTCAGGGCCAATCGGGCCCGACAGCTTCGGCGCCGACGTTATCAGTACATCCCCAATGCTCGTCCAGCACGGATCCAGTTTTTCTTCCGCGCGCGACCATCCAGTCAAGACGAAGTCGCAGGTCGTGCGCCATATTGAAGTTCATAATGGCAAGGGCCTGCCACATGTGCGCCGGGCTCGATGCGCTTCGCGAGAGTCTTGCAATCACACTCCCGTGCGTGTAGTAATGATGATCAGGGAGCTGCGCCTGATGAAACGGGGGAAATTTCATGCGGCTTGACGCTATGCCGTCTCGGATTCTTCTCCCGCAGGCGACATCGGCGCCATTGTCGATCACCGATCTTCACCCGGCATTGTCCGAGCCGGTTCTTTCCTCAATGGACTTCTTGAACGAGGTGACCTCCCGATATCCGGAGGCCGTTTCATTCGCTCCGGGCCGCCCGCACGAACAGTTCTTCGAGGGCGTGGATCCGGGACGGCTGATCCGCCGCTATCAGGACCACCTGCGCGCGACCGGCGCCACCCCTCGGGAGGCGCAGCGCCGGGTCCTGCAGTACGGCGCTGCGGCTGGGATCATCAACGACCTGCTGGCCCGGGCGCTCGGCCGGGAACAGGGCCTCGAGGTGATCGGTGAGGACCTCGTGGTCACCGTCGGCGCCCAGGAGGGAATCTTCCTCTCCCTGCTGGTGCTGTCCGGTCCCGAGCGCGGTCCGGTGCTGGTCACCGACCCCTGCTACGTCGGCGCCTCGGGTGCGGCCCGCCTGCTCGGCCTCGACCTGGTGGCCGTGGCCGCCCACGAGGGCGCCTCGGCGCCGCGAGCGGACGCGTTACGCGAGGTCGTCGCCGGGTTGCGGCGGGACGGCCGCCCGCCGCGGGTGCTCTACACGATCCCTGACTTCGCCAACCCGGGCGGCTACACGATGACCGTCGGTGAGCGGCGCGAGCTGATCGCGGCCGCCGGCGAGCTCGGCCTGCTGATCATCGAGGACAGTCCGTACGTCTTCACCGCGCCCCGCGACGAGCGCGTGCCCACCCTCAAGGCGCTGGACGACCCGGCCGACCCACGGGTGATCCACATCGGCACGTTCGCCAAGACCGGCCTGCCCGGCGCGCGGGTCGGTTACGTGGTCGCCGACCAGCGGGTCACCGGCCCGGCCGGTGAGAGCACGCTGGCCGCGCAAATCGCCACCGCCAAGAGCATGGTCACACTCAACACCTCGCCCATCGGCCAGGCCGTCGTCGGCGGCCTGCTGCTGGAGCTGGAGGAACAGGACAGGCTGCCGGGCGAGGACCGCGGCGCGTTCTATCGGGCCTCCCTCGCCCACCTGCTGTCCGCCCTCGACGCCCAGCTCGGGCAGCACCCGCGGCTGCGTGACCGGGTGCGGTGGAACCGCCCGGACGGTGGCTTCTTCGTGGTCGTCACCTGTGACTTCCCGGTGCCCGAGGAGCTGCTGGAGGTTTCCGGCCGCGATTTCGGCGTGCTCTGGACCCCGATGAGCCACTTCAGCCTGGACGACGACCCGACCGTACGCCGGCGGCTGCGCCTGGCCTGCAGCTACCTCTCCGAGCAGCAGATCGACATCGGCGTCGAACGGCTCGCACGGTTCCTCGCCTGGGCTGCCGCGGGCGCGCAGGGGACCGCCGATGTCTGAGGAGTTTCCGCTCTCCTATCAGCAGGAGGGCCTGTGGCTGATCGATCAGTCGGCGCCGGAGGCCGCGGTCTTCAACTCGGTGGCGACCTACCGGGTGCGCGGCCCGCTCGACGTCGCCCGCCTCGATGCCGCGCTGACCGGCATCGTGGCTCGGCATGAGAGCCTGCGCACTGCGGTGACCGCCGTGGACGGCGTGCCCCGCGGTCGGCTCCTCGACCCCGCACCGGTGACCGCCGAGGTCATCGACGCCACCGGCATGACCGAGGCAGAGGCGTCGGCGGCGCTCGCCCGGGCCGGCGCGCGGCCGTTCGACCTCGGGCGCGACGTGCTGCTGCGGGCCGCCGTCGTCCGGCTCGCGCCCGCGGATCACCTACTGCACCTGTGCGCGCACCACATCGCCTGCGATGGTCGCTCGCTCGCGGTGATCCGCGGGGAACTACGCGACGCGTACGCCGGCCTGGCCGACACAGGCGGCGAGGTCGACGCCATCGCACGCGAACACACCGCCGTTCAGCGCCGGAGCTTTCCGCAGGGTTCGAACTCGGCGGCCGTCCGTGAGATCGTCGAGGACCTGGCCGACCTGCCGGTGGAACCGGCCATCACCGCCGACCGCCCCCGGCCGCGCGTGTCCACCTTCGCGGCCGACTTCGTGGCCGTCGACCTCGACGAGCCGCTGTGGAAGGCAGTGCGAGCGCTGGCCGCCGAGGAGCGATGCGCACCGTTCAGCATTCTGCACGCCGTGTTCGCCGCGCTCTCCTCCGTCCACGGTGCACGATCGGACGTCGCGATCGGCACAGCGACGCTCAATCGGCGCCGCCGGGAGGCCGACGCGGTCGGGCTGTTCGTGAACCTCGCGGTGCTGCGGGTGTCCGTCGCGCGGGCCGAGCCGTTCCGCGACCTGGTGGAGGCGGCCCGCGGCGCGCTGCTCGACGCGCTGGAGGCCCAGCACGTGCCGTTCGAGCTGATCACCGCCGAACTGGGCCGCCGGGTGGCGCTCAGCGACGCGCAGCCGTTCCAGATCGTGCTGCAGACGCTCGACGACACCGAGCCTGAGCTCGAACTGACCGGCCTCGAGGTCGAGCCGGTCGACACCGGCGCTCACTTGCCGCTGCATTTCGACCTCGGCCCGACTCTGCTGATCAACGGCGACACCGCCACCCTGCGCCTCGCGTACCGCACCGAGCTGTTCGACCGCGCGACGATCGAGAAGATCGGCCGGACCGTACGCGCGGTGCTGGAGGCCGCCGTCCAGGATCCGGGCACGCCGATCCGCGACTTGCCCTGGGTCTCGGCGGAGGAGCGGGAGCTGCTCGACGTGTGGAACGCCACCGAGCGGCCGCTGCCCGACGTGCCCAGCGTCGCCGACCTGGTACTGAGGCGCTGCCGGGAGCGGCCCGACGCGCCTGCGTTCGTGCAGGACGACATCACCATCACGTACGGCGAGCTCTGTGAACGGGCCGCCGCGGTGGCGGGAACGCTGGCCGCCGTGGGTACCGTACCCGACGAGGTGGTCGGCGTGCTCGCCCCGCGCGGCGCGGACCTGGCGGCCGTGCAGCTGGGCATCTGGCTGGCCGGCGGCGGCTACCTGGTGCTCAACCCCCGCGACCCCGGCCCCCGTATGCGGTTCCAGGCCGAGGAGGCCGGTGTACGGTTCCTGTTGGCCGCGCCCGAGCTGGCCGGCCGTGCCGCGGAGCTGCCGGTCACCACGATCCCGCTGGACGACCTGCCTACTGCTGCTGGAGAGGCCAGGGCCCGGAAGCGGGACGGCATCGCGTACGTCGTCTACACTTCGGGTTCCACCGGCCGGCCCAAGGGCGTCGTCATCGAGCACCGCGGCGTGCTCAACCTCGTCGCTTGGCACGAGCGGATGTTCAGCACCTGTGCCTCCGACATCGCCACGGTCTCGTCCATCCCTTCGTTCGATGCCTGGACCCTTGAGGTCTGGCCGATGCTGGCGGCCGGCGCCACCCTGTTGATGGTCGGCGACGTCGTCCCGGTCGGCGCCGAACTGCAGGAGTGGCTGCTGCACGAGGGCGTCACGCTGACCCACTTCACCACGCCGGTCGCCGAAACGCTGTTCGAGCTCCCCTGGCCCGAGGGAACGCGGCTGCGCACCATGCTGACAGGCAGTGAACGCCTGCGCCCGCGGGACTGGAGCCGCTTGCCGTTCGACGTGTGGAACGGCTATGGCCCCACCGAGTCGACGGTGATCTGCTCCTCCGGCCCGGTGCCCCGCGACCTATCGGCTGAGGCGTTCCCGCTGGTCGGGCGCCCGCTCGACAACACCTTCATCGAGATCGTCGCCGAGGACGGCCGGTGCGCGCCGGTCGGCGTGCCTGGCGAGGTGTACGTCGCCGGCGCCGGCCTGGCCCGCCGCTACCTCGGCGATCCGGCGCTGACCACTGAGCTGTTCGTCGAGAGGCCTGACCATCGCGGCCGCATGAGGCGGTTCTACCGCAGCGGTGACATCGCTAGGTGGCGGCCCACCGGCGAGATCGAGTTCATCGGCCGGCACGACGACCAGGTCAAGATCCGGGGTTTCCGGATCGAGCCGAAGGAGGTCGAGGCCGTCCTCAGCCGGCATGCCGCGGTGGCCCGTCCGGTGGTGACCGTCCAGACCGGACCGTCCGGTGAGAGGCGCCTGATGGCCTATGCGCTTCTGCGGTCCGGGCACGAAGCCGCCGAGGCGGAGCTGCGGGCGCATCTGGCCGACCGGCTACCGGAATACATGGTGCCGCCGCGGGTAATGGTCGTGGACAGCCTGCCGCTACTGGCCAACGGCAAGATCGACCGCGCCCGCCTGCTGGAGCCGGCCGTCACCGAGTCGGCCGGGCGGCCCGCCGCCTCACCGGCCGAGGACCTCATGTGCGGCATCTTCGCCGAGGTGCTGGACATGCCCGAGGTACGGCCCGACGACAATTTCTTCGAGCTCGGCGGCCACTCGCTGCTGGCCGGCCGACTGACCAGTCGGATCCGGCTCGCCTTCGGCGGCGACGTCACCCTGCTGAGCCTGTTCCAGGCACCCACCCCGGCCGGCATGGTGGCCCGGCTGACCACCGCCGACGATCTCCCGTTCGCTCCGGTACTGACCCTGCGCTCCACCGGCGACCGGGAACCGGTCGTCTGCGTCCACCCCGGCGCCGGGGTGGCCTGGTCCTACACTTCCCTGCTCCGGCAGGTGCCGCAACGCCGTCCGGTATACGCCCTGCAGTCGCTCGGGCTGCGACCCGGCGATACACCGGCGCCGAGCCTGACCGACATGGTCGCCGACTACACCGATCGGATCCGGACGCTCAGCCCCGACCGGCCCTGCCACCTGGTCGGCTGGTCATTCGGTGGCGTCCTGGCCTACCTCGTGGCGCAGGCACTGCCCATCGCCTCGCTCACCCTGCTGGACGTGTATCCGCCGACCGGCTCGCCGCTGCAGCCGGACGACGCGGCCGGTCACGAGCGGGACTGGCTCGCGGTGATCATGAATTCACTCGGGCTCGATTCCGTGCAGGCGTCGCCGTTCGCGGCCCTCGACGAGGAGCAGCTCGGCCGGTTGGCCCGGGTGGCGCGCAATAACGCGCGGATGATGGCTACGTTCCGTCCCGAGCCGTACGCCGGTGACGTGCTCCTCGTGCGAGCCGCGCCGGACGACGCGGAACGGGAGAGGCGTACGGACGCCTGGCGCGACTTGGTCGGCGGCCGCCTCACGGTCGTCGACGCGCCCGCCGACCACGGGCACCTGCTGCAGAGCGAAGGCATCGCCGCGTACAGGCCCGCGCTCGCCGAGACATGGAGGGTGACGTGAACTCGATCGGGGACGTGCCGGGCTTGGCCGGCCGGCGGGTCGTGGTGCTGGCCGGGTCACGTGGCATCGGCCGGGCCGTGGTGGAACTGTTCGCCGCGGCCGAAGCCCGGGTGGTGGCGGTCGCCCGGGGCGAGGCCACCCTCAAGGAACTGGCCGCATCGGACGGTCAAGGGCGGATCGTGCCGCTGGCCGCCGACCTGAGCGAGCCGGGCGCCGCCGAACAGGTGGTGAGCCGGGCGGCCGATCTACTTGGCGGTATCGACGTGCTGGTCAACAACGTCGGCGGCTGGAGCGACCGCCCCGGTGCTACCGGTCCACTGCTCAAGGCCACCCATGACGCCTACACGTCGGTGATGGACCTCAACATCCGGACGACGCTGTTCGCCACGCTTGAGGCGGCTCGGCTGATGATCGCTCAGGGCACCGGCGGCTCGATCTGCTGCACGGCCTCCATCGATGGGCTCTTCCCGGCGCCGGGCGAGGGCCTTTACGGCGCCGCGAAGGCCGCCGTGGTGAACCTTGTGGGAACGCTCGCCTATGAATTAGGCCAGCATCGGATCCGGGTGAACGCGGTGGCCCCGGCAATCATCGAGACCGACCTCACCGCCGAATGGCTGACCGGCGACGACCAACGGGCCGACCGTGCGTCCTTGTACCCGTTGCGAAGATTCGGCCAACCGGACGACGTCGCGAGAACCATTGTTTTCCTCTGTTCTCCGGCGGCCGATTGGATTTCAGGGGTGACCGTTCCCATAAATGGCGGTCAGCAGGCCACCGGGAACGCTTTCCGCTGGGTCCGCCAGCATAATCCGGTGCCTCCGGACCGGAAGTTATGACCGCTGCGCCACGTGAGAGGAAAATGGCATGCCCAGCTCGTTCAGTCGCTTCCTTGACGACGAGGAACTCCAGAAGGTCCGCGAGCTTTACCTGCAGAGTCTCGAGGACGACGGTGAGACGCCCGAGGGTGAGTCCCCAGAGCCCGCGAACACGCCGGCGGCACCCCAGCCGGGAACCTCTGCTGATCTTTAATTCGTAATGTTCGGCGATCATGTGAATATGTCGGATTACTGCCGTATAGCCAGGTCGTGCGGTATACGCAAGGCGGCGGGCTGACCGCCGTGCAACGAGCAGAGCGTAAACGGGTACGGCTGCGCGCGGCCGAACTGTTCGCCTGCGGATACACCGATATGCAGGTGGCCAGGGACCTTCGGGTCACCCGGATGTCGGCCAACCGGTGGCGCCGGGCCTGGCCTCCAAAGGCCCGGCGTCGCTGCGCGGCTGAGCCAGGCGCAGTTCGCCCGACTGGAGGCGCTGCTACGGGGCCCCGGCGCGCCGGGCGAGCGAACGGGGACGAAGAGGCGATCGTGGCGTGGAAGACGGAAGTGTGGCCCCTGGTGGAACCACCGCGGCGGACCTCAGTGCGTGGGTCTGCTTCGGATCTGAGTCAAACTCCGGATGCTGTTGGTGATCTTCCTTGTGTCTGGTGTTCCCGTTGGCTTCGTGGTTCTCTAAAGTGACCTCTCCGCACCGCTCTGTAGTGACTGTATGGAGGTGGACGGGTGTCGATGGGCGGGGATATCGGCCGGGTGATCCCGGCGGAGACGGTCCGTGCGGCCTGGGCGGCTAATCCTTCTGGAACTCCGGCGATGTGGATCCGAGACCGGCTCGCGGGAGTGTTCGGCGAGAAGGACTTCGCTGGCTGGTTTCCCGCTGATGGGCGGCGTGGATTGTCGCCGGTGGTGTTAGCCTCGATCTTTCATGATCTTCGTGTGGTCGGCTGAGACATTCGGCTGAGGGTTGATTTCGCTTCCTGGTCAGCGTGGTGGCCCGGCTGTCGCGCCGGGTGGGCGGGGTTCCACGGGCCCGTGGGTGTCCTTTCCTGGTCGGTGGGGTGGCTTGATGCTGGTCAGGGTGGCGCCGGCAGGGCTTGCAGGCGGGTGACGGCGGTGATGAGCTGCGTGGCCCAGGGCCATCGGGCGGCGATGCGGAGCCGGAGCCGCCGGCCGCTGCGGACCAGACGTCCGGCGACGGCGAACAGGCGCAGCCGCAGGCGCTTGGGTTCCCAGCGGCGGGCGGGGCCGTTCAGGGCGAGCATCTGCATCCAGGCCATGAGGTCGCAGGCCGGCGCGACGATCTCGCACCAGATCCGGTTCTGGGTGAAGTCGTGCAGCGGCAGGTTGCGCAGGCCGGTGTCCTTGGCGCAGCGGATGCGGTCCTCGGCGCGGGCGCGGCGGCGATGGCGCAGTTCCAGATCGGCGAGCTGGCCTTGCTTGGTGTTGGTGACGAAACAGGTGAAGCGGTGCCCGCCCGAGTCGGTGAAGCGCAGTCGCGCACCGGGGTGCGGGCGCTCCCTGCGGACGATGACGCGCATGCCCTTGGGCCAGGAGGTCGACTTCGCCAGGCCGGTGATCTCGGCGACCCAGGCGCCTGGTCTTACCTGCCCCTCGGCGTCGTAGGCGGGTGTCCACGCGCCGGCGGGCAATCGCAAGATCGCCTCACCGATGTCGTCGGTGATGGTGAAGCCGATGGAGTACGTCAACCACCGGCCCGGGCGGGTCGGCCAGGTGAGGAACTCATGAGTGCCGCCGCCTGAGTCGGTGCGGATCAGAATCTGGCGGCGTCGGTGCTTGGGTAGTTGGGCCAGGGCCAGGCGGGTGGCGTTGATGTGGTCGGTGGCGGTGTTGGAGCCGGCGTTGCCCGCCCGCAGTACCAGGGCCAGGGGCTCACCGGCTCCGTCGGGGCCGTGGTCGGCGAAGGCGGTCATGGGGTGGAAGCCGAAGGTTTTCTTCCAGGTCGGGGTGGCGTTTTCCTTGTCGGAGTGGGAGATGACGATGGTGGCGTCCAGATCGATGGGGATCGGCCGGCTGTCGGCTCCGGGCGCGGCTGACTCGGCGCGGGTCCAGGCGTGTTCACGGGCGATGGCGCGGGCGGCGCGGATCGCGGTGAGGGCTTTGGTGGTGTCGGCGGCGAGCCGGTCGATCAGCCGGGAGACGGTCGGATCGGAGGCGATGGGGCCGAACAGTTCTGGCTGGGCGCGCAGCATCGCGATGTCGGCCAGGCAGTCGCCTCCCAGGGCGAGGCTGACGGCGAGATCAGCGATGATCTTTCCGGGGTCGTGGATCGCGCGGGCCGGTCGCCATCGCTGCAGCTGCTCCGACAAGGCACGGTCCAGGCCGGTGACGCGCAGTGTTTCCAGCAACAGCAGCGCGCCTGCTTGGGAGATGAGCCCGGAGCCGTCGGCGGACATGACGATCTTGCGGTGCGACGCGATAGTCTTCACGTGAAAAGTGCCTCTTGAGCTGGTGTGGACGGGACCTTAGACAAGTCCGATCATCCCAGGTCAAAGGCACTTTTCTCATGTAAACGATCAAGGCTGGCGATATTCGTGGCGAAAGCCCGAGGCTAGTACGCCGACATGACACATGGCGACGACCTGCGAGACCGGGCGGCCCGCGCTCCGGTCCACATCGGGACGCGGGCCGTACGTTCTGATCGATCCACGTGGTCGGCAGCTCGCGCACCCGGTGGTCAGAGCGCCCGGAGCGCACCGGCGAAGGCGTCGACGGTGGCGGCGATGTCGGACTCGGTGTGCGCGGTGGACAAGAACCACAGGCCACGCGGCACCATGTTGACGCCGCGGTCGAGGAGCGCCGCGTGCAGCCGGGCCATCATCGCCCGATCGGTCGCGGCGAAGTCGCGATAGTCGCGCACCGCGCCGGCGTCGGTGAAGTAGGTCTGGAAGACCGGTCCGGGACCGTCCACGAGCAGCGGCACACCCGCCTTCTCCGCCTCGGCCCTGATGCCCTCCATCAGCGCCGAGCCGCGGGCGAACAGCGTGCCGTAGACCTCGTCGCGCCGCTCGTCGAGAACGCGCAGCGTCGCCTCGGCCGCCGCGATGCCGACGGGCTGGGAGTTGAACGTGCCCGCGTGGGCGACCTTCCCCGTCGAGATGTGGTCCATGACGGCCGCCTTTCCGACGAGCGCCGACACCTGCATGCCTCCGGCCATGGCCTTGCCGAACACCGACAGGTCCGGGGTGACGCCGAGGTACTCCTGGGCTCCGCCGGGCGCCAGCCGGAAACCGGTGATGATCTCATCGAAGATCATCAGGCTGCCGTGCCGGTCGCAGAGCTTCCGTACGGCTTCGAGGTATCCGGGATCGGGCAGGATCGCCCCGGTGTTGCAGAGCACCGGCTCGGCGATCACCGCGGCGATCTCGGCACCGTAGCGGTCCATCAGGCGGGTCAGGGCCTCCAGGTCGTTCCACGGGCAGACGATCAGGTCCTCGCCGTGGCCCTCCTGCTGGCCGGCCGTACCGGGCACCGCGACGGGAGCGTCGGCCGGGCCGGCCAGGTCCAGGGCGGGATGCACGCTGTAGAGGACCGGGTCCAGCCAGCCGTGGTAGTGCCCTTCGAACTTGAGGATCCTGGAACGGCCGGTGAAGCCTCGGGCCAGCCGGAGAGCGGCGTGGACCGCCTCGGAGCCGACGGTGTTGAAACGGACCCGTTCCGCCGAGGGGACCATCGCGCACAGCCGCTCGGCCACCCGGACCTCGGCCGCGTGCTGGGCCGAGTAGACCATGCCCCGCGCGGCCTGGGCCGAGATCGCCTCGACCACCTCGGGCGGGCAGTGCCCGAGCAGCGCGGGCCCCTGGCCCAGGACGTAGTCGATGTAGGCGTTGCCGTCCACGTCCCAGAGGCGCGCGCCCCGCGCGCGGTCCACGTAGAGCGGGACGCCGGTGGTACGGCGAGCGTCGCTGGAGACCCCTCCAGCCAGGTACTGCTGCGCGGTGGAGTAGAGGTCGCGGCTGACGTCCAGATTGCGGGTCATGACGACCATCAAAGGGCGCATCGCCCGCCGCGGACAAGGAAGAGCGCAAGAGAGAGGTCGTCATCGCAAGGATGGGTTCTTGTGACGCCTCGACCGAGCTGGTGAGCTGGGGCACAACCCTCAGGAAGGAATAGCCGTGTTTCTCGGGCGTATCCGGCGGACTCCCGCCGACCAAGTCGAAGTCGTGGCCTGGCGCGAGGGCGGCGAGCTTGTCAGCCTGTCCGGTCTTGACGGACCCTCCGATCCGGTGGCCCTGCTCGACCGGTTCGGGCTTGAGCGGCTCACCGGGGAGGTGGACCGGCTCTGGGCGACCGCGTCCTCGCTGCTCGACGAGTCGGCGGTGCTGTTCGAGCCGCCGGTGGCCACCTGCACCAAGATCTGCTGCCTGGCGCTCAACTACGTGGAGCACGCCGAGGAGAGCGGGCTGGAGGTGCCGCCCTCGCCGGTGCTGTTCTTCAAGCCGCCGTCCTCGCTGACCGGTCACAACCACCCGGTCGTGGCTCCGGCCCGGACGAGGCATCTGGAGCACGAGGTGGAGCTGGCCGTCGTCATCGGGTCGGTGACCCGGGACCTGCCGGCCGAGCGCTGGCGGGAGGCCGTGGCCGGCTACACGGTGATCAACGACATGACGGCCCGCGACCTGCAGCTGGCGAACATCGACCGCAACGTGCCGTGGGACCAGGCCAAGGGGTTCGACACCTTCGCCCCCGCCGGGCCGTATCTCGCCACCGTGGACGAGGTGCCCGACCCCCAGGCGCTCGAACTCCGCCTGGAGGTGGACGGCCAGGTGCGGCAGCGGGCGAACACCAAGCAGATGGTGTTCGGGATCCCCCAGCTGATCGCCGACCTGTCGGACGGGATGACGCTGGAGCCCGGCGACCTCATCGCGACCGGCACCATCGCCGGGATCGCCCCGCTCCAGGAGGGCGACGTCATGCGGGCCACGGTGGCCGGCGTCGGAACGCTGGTGAACAGGGTTACATTTAGGACCGCCTAAATAGTATTATTCGGCGCATGGACGCGCCCTTCACGGTCGCCGCGCTGGTCGACATCGACGACTTCGTCGCCTCGCGGCGGTCGCGCGGGCAGCCGTGGGCCCTCCACCAGCTCGACCGGGCCGGGCGGGCGGTCCGGGCGGTGACGTACGGCCGGCCGGCGGCGAGCTGCCGTTCGACGCCTCCCGACGAGTGGCTCGTGCTCCTGACCGGCGACGACCCCCACACGCTCATGACCGAGGCGGGCGGGCTGGCGGAGGAGCTGCGCACCCGCATCGTGGGCGAGACCGAGCTCACCGCGACCGTCAGCCTGGGCACCCCGCACAGCGGGCCGGGCGGGGTCGCGGCGGCCGAGCGGGGCGCCCGATGGACGAACTCCTACAAGCTCCTGCTCGGCGGGGACCAAGTGATCACCTCGCCCGCGCCGGACCGGCCGGGCTCGCCGCCTCCGGTGCGGATCGAGCCCGAGCTGGCCCGCCGGATCCAGGTCGGCGACGTCGGCGGCGCGGCCGGACTGCTCTCCAACTGGGTGGACCGGTGCCTGCAGGAACGCGACCTGGACCCGAAGACCCTGCACAGCTGGCTCATGGGCGAGCTGCTGTTCGTCGTCGACGTGGTCAACCGCTCCCGGCTCGCCGGCGGCTCCACGGACTGGCTGGAGGCCTGCGCCCGGCTGCCGGTCGAGCGGCTGATCACCGTGACCGAGATCCACGAGCGTTCCTACCTGCACATCTGGCTGGAGGAGACCGTCAGGCGGCTGGTGCCGGGCGACGGCGCGAAGGACATCCTCACGATGGCCGAGAGCTACCTGACCGCGCACTACACCGATCCCCGGCTCAGGCTCTCCACAGTCGCCGAGGCGATCTCCGCCAGCCCCTTCTACATCTCGCACCTGTTCGCGGAGGAGCGCGGGACCACGTTCCTGCGCCACCTCACCGGGCTGCGCCTGCGCCACGCGCGGACCCTGCTCAGCACCTCCGCCCTGCCGGTCGACGTCGTCGCCACCGAGTCGGGCTACCTGAGCGCGAAGGCCCTGCGGAGCGTGTTCCGGCGCCATGTCGGCTGCTCACCCACCGAATATCGGCGCCAGACATATCGGGCGCGACCATAAATAAGAAATCCCTGAATCAGTGCGCAAAGTATTGAATTAGGGACTGCACCGAAATTAGGCTGTCTCGCATGGAACTGGCGGTCGACGGTGGACAGAGCGGGCTGCGGCTCGGGCTCGCGTCCGGCGGGCGGATACTCCTGACCCGCGAAGAACCGGGCCTGGCCTACGCGAGCGGGCTCACGGTCGACGCCGTCGCGCGGAAGGTGCTGGCGGCCTGGCGAGCCCTGGCTCCGGCGGTCGCCCCCGGGGCCTCGGCCCTGCCGGAGGCCACAGGCGCCTCGGTCCCGCCGGACGCCCCGGTCGGCACGGTCTGCCTCGGGCTCACCACGCTGCTGGGCGGACCCGCCGCCGACCGGGAGCTGGCCGAGCGCCTGTTCGCCGGGATCGGCGCCCGGCGCGTCCTGCTCACCAGCGACGTCGTCACCGCGCACGCCGGCGCCTTCGCCGGGCGCTCCGGCGTCGTCCTCGCCGCGGGCACCGGTGCGATCGCCCTGGGGGTGGCCCCGGACGGCCACGCCCGGCAGGTGGACGGCTGGGGATACCTGTACGGCGACGCGGGCAGCGGCTTCTGGATCGGCCGGCGCGGCCTCGACGCCGCCTACCGGGGGTTCGACGGCCGCGCGACCCCGGGCCCGCTCACCGACCGCGCCCGGCACGTGTTCGGCGATCTGGGAACCGCGCCCCAGCGGCTCTACCTGTCCTCCGACGCCGTCGCCCAGGTCGCGGGCTTCGCCGTCCACGTGCTCGACCTGGCCGGCGAGGACGCGACCGCGCGGGCGATCGTCGAAGAGGCCGGCCGCGAGCTCGCGGCAAGCGTCGCCGCCGCCGCCCGCTCCCTCCCCGGCGACGAGCCGGTGCCCGTCTCCTGGACCGGCCGCCTGCTCCGCGCACCGGCCCTGCGGGCGGCCTTCGAAGCCGAGCTGACGGCCCGCCTGCCCCGGGCCCTGCCGGCGCCCCCGGAGGGCGACGGCCTCGCGGGCGCCGCCCTCCTCGCCGCCACCTCCCGGCCCGGCCACTACCGGACGCTCATCCGGACGGTGGAGCGATGAGAGTCGGGTACGGGGCGGCCCGCCTGCCCGTCCCTCCCGGCACGCCGATGGGCGGCTACCTCGACCGGCCCGGTGCCTCGGCCGGCGAGCTCGACCCGCTGCAGGTGGGCGTGATCACCTGGTCCGACGGGCGGCGGCGCTTCGCGCTGGCGGTGGCGGACGTGATATGCGTCAACGACGACCTCTCCCGGCAGGCCAGGCAGGCGGTCTCGGCGACCTGCGAGCTGTGGCTGGCCGCGACGCACACCCACGCGGGCCCGGAGACCGGGTGCGTGCCCGGCGGCGGGCCGACGCCGCAGCCCTGGCGCGACCGGATCGTCGAAGCCACCCGCACCGCCCTCGCGCGCGCGATGGCCGCCGAACGGCCCGCGAGGGGCTCGGCTCACCAGGGCGGGCTACGCGACGTGGGCGCCGCCCGCGGCATGCCGTCGGCCGAGCCTCTGGTCCCGCTGGACGTCCTGGCCGTCCGGGATCCGGCCGGCCGCCTGGAGGGTGTCCTGGTCGTGCTCCCCGTTCACCCCACGGTGCTGCCCCCGGACAATCTCCTGGTGAGCGCCGACCTGACCGGCGCGGTGCGCGGGGCCGTACGGGCACGGCTGGGACCGGATGTCTGGGTCCTGGTCGCGGCCGGTACGGCCGGCGACATCAGCACCCGGCACACCCGCCGGGGCCAGGACGCCGCCGAACTCGACCGGCTCGGCGGCCTCGTCGCCGATCGGTGCGCCGAACTCCTCGACGCCGCCCCCGCCGCCGAGGCCTGGAGCCCCGGCTCCGTGATCGGCTGGGCGTCGCGGCGGTGCTCCCTGGCCCGCGACTCCTCGGTCGCCGACCCGCACGCCCTGCTCGCCGAGCTGCGCGCCGCCCACGAGCGGTCCCGCGCCGCCGGCGACGCGACCGCCACGCGCATGGCCCTGAGCCGCCTGGAAGGCGCCCGCCTCCTCACCGAGGCGGCCCCGGAGCCCGCACCCGGCGCCGCCGGGACGGGCGCCGCCCGCCCACCGGCCGGAAAGCCGCCGGCGCCGGCGTCCATCACCACCGAGGTGAGCGCCGTGCGCCTCGGCGGGCTCGCGCTGGCCGCTCTGCCGGGTGAGCCCTTCGTCGCCACGGGCGAGGCCGTCCGCCGGACGCGCCCGGACCCGACGTTCGTGCTGGGATACGTCAACGGCTATCCGGGCTACCTGCCGACGGCCGCCGCCTACGCCGGCCAGGAGTACGAGGTGCTGGCCTGCCGGGTCGCACCCGGCAGCGCCGAGTACCTCGCCACGACCGTCGCAGACCTGCTGCACGACCTCGACACCCCGGAGGAATCATGATCGGCCAGGCGGCGTATGCGGAGATCGCGCGGGCGGCGGTCGACCGGCTGCTCACCGGAGAGCGCGCGGCCATCGCGCGTGCCGGGGAGCTGGTCTTCCACGCGCTGCGAGCCGGCGGGGTGCTCCAGGCGTTCGGCACCGGGCACTCCAGGTCGGTCGCCCTGGAGCTGGTGGGCCGGGCCGGCGGGCTGGTCCCCGCCAACCAGCTCGGCATCCGCGACGTCGTCTACTACGGCGACGCCGTCCCCGCGGCCATCCTCGACCCGAAGGTCGAGCGCGAGCCCGGGCTGGCGGAGCGGATCTGGGAGCTGGCCGACATCCGGCCGGAGGACGTCTTCGTGATCATCTCGAACTCGGGCGGCAACGCCTCGGTCGTCGAGATGGCCCGCCTCGCCGCCGACCGCGGGCATGTCGTGATCGCCATCACCTCCCGCGCGCACACGAGCCGGATCACCGGGCGGGAGCGGCTCGCCGACCTGGCCCACGTGGTCGTCGACAACGGCGCGCCGTACGGTGACGCGACCATGGAGCTGCCCGGCGGGGACGTCGTCTGCCCGGTCTCCAACCTCACCGGCGTCCTGATCGCCCAGCTCCTGGTCGCCGAGGTGGCCGGCCGGTACGTCGCCGCGGGTGAATCGCCGCCCGTGTTCAGGTCGGCCAACACCCCGGGCGGCGACGCCCGCAACGACCTGCTCCTGGCCGGGTACGGCCGGCGGGTGCGGCTCGGCGACGCCTGACCGCTAGCGGAGCGACCGCTCCATCACCAGCCGGTACGGCTGCCGCGGACGCCCGGCCTGAGCCGCGCGCACGGTCGGCATGGGCCAGGCCAGGCCCTCCTCCACCAGGCCCTGCAGGACCCGGCGCGCGCTGCGCGGGGCGATCGACAGGATGTCCGCCACGATCTCGGCGTCCACCACCCTCGCCTCGGGCCCGTCGCCGAGCCCCTCGACCAGCCGCTCCAGGACCTTCGCCGCCTTCGAGGTCACCGCGGGCTCGCTCACCGGCTCGGCCTTGGGGCGCCGGCGCAGCGGCAGGGACAGCACCGTTCCGTCCAGGCCGACGAGGAAGGCCGCGGTGGCGTCGGCGTTGCGCGCCTTCTCCACGGCGAGCATCGCGTTGGAGTCGGCGTCCCGGGCGGTGTTGCCCAGGCCGATGCCGACCTCGACCGCGACGCCCACGTCGGTGCGGATCCGGTCGATGAAGGGCGCGGCCCGGAAGCCGTCGGTCGCCTGCGACAGCGAGCCGACGGTGGCGGTGACCACGTAGCTGTTCTCGTCGCGCGGCACCACGGTGGCGCCCATCAGCCTGGCGTCGGCCAGCAGCGCCTGCTGCAGCGAGAGCTTCAGCTCCTGCTGCCAGTAGTTGCCCGGCCCCGAGTAGCTGGGCCGGGCCGAGGCGGCCAGCTCCACCAGGACGATGGCGATCTGCGACTCCTCCAGCCGGCTGCCCGTCCCGAGGAGCGCGGCGGTGTTGAGCGCGAGCCGCAACGTGTGCGGGGTCGGCAGCATCCGCAGCACGGGCACCTGGGCGGCGGCCAGCTTCTTGGCCACGGTCCTGATCGTGGTCAGCGCCGCGGTCGTGTCCCCTTGCCGGTAGAGCTTCTCGTGGAAGCCGATGAAGCCGCGCGCCGACTCCGGCTGGTCGTACTCCGACAGATGGACGTGGTCGGTGCTCACGCCGATCTCACCGTAGGCCTCGCGCACGTCCGCGGCGGAGATCGAGTCGATGCTGACCCTGGCCGGGTCGATGCCGTGGCTGAGCACGCCCCGCAGCAGGCTGGAGTAGAGGCCGGAGCCGTTGACCGGGACGAACGTCGCGGGCACCGGCAGCTCACCGGCCTGCCGGGCCAGGTCGTGCTGGAGAGGCCCGGTGAAGAGGACGACGTCGATGCTGTCGGCGATCTTGCAGAACTTCTCGTATGTCTCGTGCTCCTCCGCGTGCGGCGCGCCGACCAGCCGCCAGTCCGCGGCCGCGGGCAGATCCGCCCCGATCGACATGATCTGCTCGACCAGGTCGTGCGGCCCCACGACGCCGATCGTCACCCTCGATCGCGTCTCGGACCGTAGCCGCTCCATGACCGTTGTCACCCCTTATCCGAGTCGCCCCCATCGGGATCATAAATCGCGCTCAGGGTGCGGTCACCTGACTGGAACGTGCTCGCCGGGCGTTGTCCCGCCACTGGAGCAGATCGGTCATCGTTCCACCGAGCACGGCGGCTCTGGCATCGTCGCTGAGATCACTGAAGAGTACCCGTCCGAGCGACATCCGGAGGTCGATGAACGGGAAGTCGGAGCCGAACACCACCTGCCGCGGACCGACCTCGCGCACCATGCGGGCGAGGTCGGCGCCGGTGTTGTACGAACCGCACACCTCCAGCACCACCCCCGGACGGCGCTGCGCCACCTCGATGGCCGCGTCGAACCCCAGCGGGGTGGCTCCCGCGTGCCCGGCGAGGATCACCGCCCCCGGATACCGGACGGCCATCTCCTCCACCATGGGCAGGTCGTTGTACGGCGAGCCGTCGTAGGTGTGCGTGAGCACCGGGCAGCCGGTGCGCTGCGCGAACTCCCACACCGGCGCGTACCTCGGGCCCGTGAGCGGGTAGACGTGCAGGTCCGGGTGGAGCTTGACGCCCCCGAAACGGGGGTCGTCACCCCACTTCCCGATCTCCCCCACCGGGTCCTGCCACGGGTTGACGGTCAGGTAGCCGGTGAACCGGCCGGGGGCGTGGTCGACGACCGCGGCGGTCGCCGCGTTGCCCGCCGCGGCGTCGAGCTGGATCGCCAGGTGGCTGGAGAGGACGGCGTGCGACACCCCGCACCGGTCCATCACCCTGACCATCGCCGCCGGCCCCGCGTCGGGGATGAAGAACAGGCTGTACGGCCCGGCGTGCGCGTGCGCGTCGACGATCCGCAGACTGTGCTGGGGACGGCGCTCCCGGAGGGCGGCCGTGAGGGGGTTCACGCTACTCTCACCTTCTCGCGGAGCAGGCTCCGCAGGTTGCCCGCGCCGATCGCGGCCACCGCGCCGTCGCCGAGCTCCGACCAGAGCAGCCGGGTGACCGCCTCGGCCGGGTCACGGGTGGGCGCGCCGGTGCCGAAGAGCAGCCGCTGCTCGCCGAACCGCTCGACGAGCCACTCCAGACCGCAGTGCGAGGAGAGGTTGGCCAGCCCCAGGTGGACGTTCTCCGTGCGGGCCAGGACGCCGGCCGCCTGGCGCAGGACGCGGTAGCCGAGCCCGCCGACCACGATCGCGAGGTGCGGGCGGGCCGCGGCGACCGCCTCCACCTGCGGCCACGTGGTCTGGGCGGCGTCGAGCAGCAGCGGGAGGCCGGCTTCGGCGACCGCGTCGAGCACCGGCGCCGCGTCCACACCCGCGAGGTCGTAGCCGTGGTCGACGGGGTAGGCGCGCACCGCGCGGACCCCGCCCTCCAGGGCGGCGGTCACGAACTCCGCCGGGGTGCCCGTCTCCCCGCAGGTGTCGGGGAGCATCACCCAGCACGGGTGCAGCCGGGGCTGGCCGGCGACCAGCTCCAGCAGCGCCTGGTTGCCGGTGCGGGGGTCGTGCAGCCACGACAGCGTGTGCCCGACCAGCGCCTCGGAGATGCCGAAGCGGTCCATCCCGGCCAGCGCCTCCGCGACGGTGCCCGCGCCGACGTCGCGCGCGGGATGGCGGCCCAGCATCGCGTCGGCGTCGAGCAGCACATGCCCTCGGCTACTCATCGGCCGCTGCTTCCAGGCGCCAGCGGCCGGACGAGGGCAGGGTGACCGTGAGGCCCGGGCGCAGCCGTACCCCGTTGAGCGCCAGCCTGGTCACGCCGGGGGCGTGGACCCTCAGTTCGGTGCACCGGTCGGTGTCCACCACCGCGGCGAACCCCCCTTGGTAGGTGACGTCGGCCGCGACCAGCCCCCGGGCCTCGACCAGGGCGATCCCGTCGTGGACGAGGGAGGGGCCCCAGCAGGCGGCGGCGAGCAGGACGCCCCCGGTGTCGCAGCGCGTCCACTGGTGACCCGAGAAGGCGTCGACGACGCCGTCGAGGGAGACCTCGCCGCCGCGCAGCCGTACCGCCGGAGGGTCCTCGGCGTAGGGGAAGAGGCCGACCGTGAACGTTCCGGCCCGCTGGCGCAGGCCGAGGGTGTGGATCTCGCCGTACTCCGCGGTCCTGGTCGAGGGGTCGGGGATCCGGCTCGGCCCGCTGCCGTGCAGGACGCCGGTGACCGCCTCGGGCTCGGCGGGGAGCACGTAGAGGCCGGGGCCCCGCACGTTGGCGTGTCCCCCCGCGCGTTCCGACCAGGGCGAGCGGCCGTGCACCTGCCAGACGGCCTCCGGGCCGTCCTCGATCTCGTCGGTCACCAGCCAGTACGACGGGGATTCACGGACGAAGACGATCCGCCGGTCGTGCCTCTTGGGGTAGCCGTGATGGTGGCCCGCGAACACGTCGACGTGCGGCAGCGCCGCGAACGTGTCGCAGGTGGCGTCCCGGTCGGCGGCGAACTCCTCGCCCGGCAGGAGCACCGTGTTGTGCCCGCGGGTCGCCTGGAACCAGTCGTAGTAGCCGGGATCGTCGTAGGACGGCGGACCGCCCGCCTCCCACGCCAGCGGCACGCCCCAGCCGGACAGCACGAAGTCCAGCGCCGCGTGGTGGCTGTGCGGCTCCAGCTCGTGGCCGACGAACGGCCCGTAGTTCACCACGGTGTGCAGCGAGTCGGGCTCCCAGCCGGTACGGAAGACCGCGTACCGGCTGGTGTCCAGGGTGCGGGAGGAGGAGTCGGGCTCGCCCGCCGGAGCGGGCGCGGGCGCGGGCGCGCCGTCCGGGCGGGGCGGCAGCCACGCCAGCTCGCCGCGCAGCTGCTCGGGCGTCAGCCAGCGCCGGGCGAGCGCCTCGTAGCCGGGGTCGCCGAGCAGGTAGTGGCCGCGCAGCAGGTGCGCGGCGGGCCAGTACAGGCCGCTGTCCTGCAGGTGGGGAATCCACCCGGCGGGGGTGACGAGCGCGACGTACCAGTCGTGCATGGCCCGGACGCGCGGGTGGGCGGCGAGGTCCCAGCCGAGGTACTGCTCGCCGATGACGGCGGCCCGCTGGACGGCCTCGACGCACATGCTGTGGTAGCCGGGAGAGCGCTCGTGGTGCCCGCCGTCGGCCCGCACGTCGAGTTCGAGGTGGTCGAGGATCCGCGCCTTCGCGACCTCGGCCCAGCCGCTCGCCTCGTCGAACTCGGGGAAGACCGCGGCGACGTGCAGGAGCTCGGACGCGCACGCGAACTGCCAGTTGCCCTGCCGGAACTCGTCGTGCTCCTCGGCCGCCCAGCGGGCGCCGCCGAGGACGGTCTTCACCATCCGCAGCCAGCCCTCGCGGCTGAGCGCGGGCTCCTCGCCGAAGACCGCCAGGGCCTGGGTGATCAGGGAGGAGCGCGACCAGACGCCGAGGGAGTACCAGACGACGTCGAGACCGGGCCAGTCTCCGGCCACGTGGTCCCGGCTGTCGTACCACTGGCCGAACAGCCGGTCCCACTCCTTGGCGTAGGCCGGGTCGCCGGTCAGCGCGTAGGCCGAGACCAGCGGCGACATCCACCTCAGGTAGTGGAACCCGTAGAGCCTCGACCGGCCGCGGCCCTTGTCCAGGAAGTCGACCTCGGTGCCGAGGAGTTCGTCGGCGGCGGCGACGGCCTGGGCGGCGGTCTCCGTCCCGGACATGCCCGCCGCCCAGCGGGCGACGTCGAACACCGGCCGGGGCCCGGTCCTGGTGGACAGGTGGCGGCGCAGCTCCTCCACCGTCGCGGTCCCGGTCGCCGCGAGCAGGTCCTCATCGGTGATGTGACGCATCCGCACGGGATCGATGTGTGGCGGTTTCTCCACGTACTGCACGTCAGTCCCTCCCCACGACCTTCACCGGCAGGCCCGTCCGCGCGGACTCGTGCGCGGCGGCGAGCACCGCGGTGACGTGGCGGGAGCTCTCAACCGTGATCAACGGCTCGGTTCCCGTCCGGGCGCAGTGCACGAAGTGCTCGATGGCGTCGCGGTAGGCGCCGGCCGGAATGCCGTGGACGACGCGCTGGAGCATGTTCCGCGGGTAGGTGTAGCCCTTGTCGGTGGCGAGCTGGATGTTCTCCCGCTGCCGGTCGAGCTGGACCACGCCGTCCTCTCCGACCACGGTGACGTAGCTGTCGACCATGGTCGGGAAGGTGTTGGGATAGATCCAGGCCGACTCGAACGTGGCTGTGGCGCCCCGGCTGAACCGGGCCTGGATCTGCATGGCGTCCGGGGTGTCGACGCCCCTCGCCCGGAGCTTGCCGTAGCGGGCCGTCGCGAAGACCTCGACCACCTCGTCGTCGAACAGCCAGGTCACCAGGTCGATGTCGTGGCTGGACAGGAACCAGGCGCAGGTCGTCCGGTCCGCCCAGCCGATCATCTCGGTGGGCACGTGGATCGTGTCGTTCTTCCTCGCGTAGCCCACGACCGCCTCCCCCAGCAGGGGCATCTGGTCCTTGGCCTGGGCGTAGGCGGGCACCCAGCGGTGGTTGAACAGGCACATCGCGACCACGCCCGCCCGCCGGATCGCCGCGAGCGCGCGGTCGGCGTCGGCCACCGTCGTGGTGAACGGCTTCTCCACCAGGATGTGGACGCCCGCCTCGGCCGCCGCCACCATCACGTCGGCGTGCAGGTGGTCGGGCGTGGTGACCGACACCGCGTCGACCGTGCCTGAGGCCAGCAACTCCTGGTAGTCGGGGTAGACGGCGGCTCCCACCCGCCCGGCCAGGTCCTCCGCGTGCTCCCGGGTACGGCTGGCCACGGCGGTGATCTCGGCGTACGGGTGGGCCGCCAGCACCTCGGCGTGCCCGCGGCCCATGATTCCGGCGCCCACGATGCCGACTCGTAGCTTAGACAAGAGCGTCATTCCAATTCTTCTCTGCGGTGTCGAGCGCGTCCTTCACGCTCTTCTGCCCCTGGAACACGGCGCGGATCTCCTCCGCCAGGGACTCGGCGAGCTCGGTGTCCTTGGCCGTGCCCATCGGGGTGTACTCCAGCTTCGGCAGCCCCTTGACGATCACCTGGCGGGCGACGTCCACCGGCTCGGTACCGCCGGTGCCGGCGAAGAAGGCGTCCTTCGTCGAGGAGATCGTCGACGGGTAGATCGGCACGATCTTGCAGAAGGCGAGCTGGTTGGCGCCGTTGGTGAAGAACTTGATGAACTCGGCCGCCGCCTTCTTGTGCTTGGAGGCCTTGGGGATCGTGAACGTCTGCTGGGCGTTGAGCAGGTAGCCGCCGCCGGCCGTCTGGACGGGCTCGGTGACGACGAGGTCCTTGTAGATGTCGGGGGCGTTCTTCTGGATGTTGACCAGGGTCGAGCCGTTGGCACTGGCGGTGAAGGCGATCTGGCCGTTGTCGAGGCTCTGCGGGAGGGCGCGGACGTCCTTGGAGACGGAGCCCGGCGCGATGCCGTGCTCGTCGTAGCTCTTCTTGAACTTCTCGATGATCGCGGCGACCTCGGGGGTGTTGAACGCCGCCTTCTTCTTGTCCTCCGACAGCAGTGTGACCCCGTAGTAGCGCAGCACGGAGACGACGGACGGCCCGGGGATCTCGTTGATGCCGTAGACCTTGGTCTCGTCGTAGACCTTGGCCGCCAGGGCCAGCGCCTCGTCGTAGGTCTTCGGCGGCGCCTTCTCGTCGAAGCCGGCCTTGGACACGACCGACTTGCGGTACATCGCCACCGGGGCGCCGCCGTTGTACCAGGGCACCCCGTAGAGCTTGCCGTCCTGGCGCAGCGGCGCCACCAGGTTCGGCTGGAAGTCGGCCAGCTCCTCCGGCGTGAAGTAGTCGTCCATCGGCGCCAGCGACGGGATGAACCTGCCGAGGTCGGGAGAGCCCAGGTTGACCGCGTCGGGCACGTCGCCGCTGGCCATGGCCGCGAGCAGCTTGGTCGCGCTGTCCTGGCCGGGCACGTCCACCCACTTGACGGTGACCTTGGGGTGGTCCTTCTGGTACTGGGTGATCAGCCCGGTGACATAGTCGTTGAAGTTCTTCTTCAGGTTGATCGTCCAGAATTCGACCTCACCCTCGAACGGCTGGTCGGCCGCGGCGGATGGGGTGCCGGCGGAGGTGCCCGCCACACAGCCGGTGGTGAGAACCGCCAGCGCCAGCAGCCCTGCCGCTAACGCCGTCCTGGGTGGAGTCATTACGAGCCTCCTGAATTGCGGCCGTCCTTAAATCATTCTTTCGGCACAATGTCAGCCCGATCCCGACCCGTCAAGCCCCTCGATCCATCTCGCTCACAACTCATCCGGCCAGCCTGTTCACCCTTGACGAACGCGATTCGGCAAAGATACGCTCCCGGAATTCTGGCCTGCCGTTATCTAATCTACGGCCCTCACAAATTCGCGCTGAAGGGTGTTAGCGCCGATGGCCATACACGTACAAGAGAGCCACGCGCCTTCGGCGGCCCCGGCGCGGCGTGGCCGCAGGAAACGCGACGTACGAGCGCCACAGCCCGGCAGGTTGCCGGGGCAGCGCTGGTACACCCCCTATCTGTTCCCGCTGCCCGCCCTGATCCTGTTCGGGATCTTCTTCGCGTGGCCGGCGATCACCGCGATCCAGCTGTCGTTCTTCGACTGGGACGCGATCTCCGAGCCGGTCTTCGTGGGCGCGGGCAACTTCGTCCGGCTCATGGGCGACGACAGGTTCTGGACCGGCCTGGGCAATTCGCTGCTGTTCCTGGTGGGGATGTTCCCGCTGCTCGTCATCGTCCCGCTGCTGCTGGCCGTACTCGTCAACCAGCGGCTGCCGGGCATCAAGACGTTCCGGATGCTCTACTACCTGCCCGTGGTGACCTCGATGGTCGCGGTCGGCGTCGCCTGGGAGTACGTCTTCAACCAGCAGGGCGTGCTCAACTGGATCCTCACCGGCTTCGGCGTCCTCGACCAGCCGATCCAGTATCTCCTCGACCCCGTGTGGGCCCTTCCGGCCCTCGTCCTCGTCGAGGGCTGGAAGAGCATGGGCGTCTTCATGATGATCTATCTCGCCGGGCTGCAGACCATCCCCACGAACCTCTACGAGGCCGCCAAGGTCGACGGCGCCTCGGCCTGGCACCGGCTGCGCCACATCACCGTCCCGCTGATCGTCCCCTACATCGCGGTCACGCTGACCATGGAGATGCTCGAGGCGATGCAGGTCTTCACGTCCGTCTACGTGATGACCCAGGGCGGCCCCCAGGACTCCACCCTCACGCTCGGCTACTACATCTGGTCGGCGGCCTTCCAGAAGTACGACATGGGTTACGCCAGCGCCATGGGCCTCGTCCTGTGGGTCCTTCTGGTCCTCATGGCTCTCGCCAACTACCGGATCACCAAGGGAAGGACGGTCACGCCATGACGCCGAGGCTCGCCTTCTGGCTGCGGCGCGCGGGCATGTACGTCCTGCTGACCGCGATCGCCCTCGTCTTCGTCGGCCCGTTCCTGATCCTGCTCTCGGCGGCCTTCAAGCCCGCCGGCCAGGCCGTCTTCTCCTTCCCTCCCGACATCATCCCCCGGCCCCCGGTCCTGACCTGGGTGAAGGAGGCGTGGACGACCATCCCCTACCCGACCTACCTGCTCAACTCGGTCGTCTACGTCGGCGTGATGGTGCCCGTCTACATCATCGTCTCCGCGCTGTGCGCCTACCCGCTCGCCCAGATGAACTTCCGCGGCAAGAACCTCATCTTCTTCGCCATCCTGTCGACGATGTTCCTGCCGGGCGAGGTCATGCTCCTCCCCCGCTTCCTGGTGGTCTCGCAGCTCGGCCTGGCCGACACCTACGCGGGCGTGATCCTGCCGGGCCTGCTGTCGGCTTTCGGGATCTTCCTGCTCCGCCAGACCTTCACGGGCGTGCCGCGCGAGGTCATCGACGCCGCCCGCACCGACGGCTGCCACGAACTGCGGATCTTCTGGCACGTCATGCTGCCCGCCGCACGTCCCACCCTGGCGATTCTCGGCATCTTCGGCTTCATCTCGGTCTGGAACAGCTTCATCTGGCCGATGGTCGTGCTGAAGGACTCCGCGATGTACCCGATCGCGCTGGGGATCTCCTACCTCGCGGGCGTCACCGGCACCGACGTCCGCAGCCTCGCCGCCGGGACGGTCATCTCGATCCTGCCCGTCGTCATCTTCTTCATGATCATGCAACGTCACGTACTCGAAGGCATGCGCGGCGCGGTCAAGGGCTGACGTCGCGCCAGCGGTGATCGAACAATGAGAGGTGGTCGAATCATGCTGTCACGCAGGCAATTCGCGCTGGGAGCCCTCGCCATGGGAGTTCTCGGCACCACAGGTACGGCCCGCGCCGCCGCGGGCCACGACTACACGGCCAGGGAGACCTTCGACCTGTTCGACAAGGTCTTCCACTCCAGCGGCGCCCTCGGCCAGCCGACCGACCACAACGAGCAGGGCGGCCTGGGCTGGGGGCAGTCCTACGCGCTCGCCGCCTTCATCCGGATGTACGAGGCCTACCAGGACACCTCCTACCTGGACCGGCTCGTCCACAACGCCGACCTCATGCTGGCCATGCGCGACTCGGAGCGGGGCGTGGCCGACTACCGCGGCCTCTCGCTGCCCGTCTGGCGCAACCGGAGCTACACCGCCGGAGGCGTCACCCTGCTCGACCCGGCAGGGCAGCCGCTGCTGGAGGTGCGCAGCGCGCTGACCAACGTCGACGACGCCGTCGCGACCGTCCGGGCGGGCACGAGTGAGGACCGGTTCACCCTGGAGGTGGCCAACGCCCCCAAGGCCAAGGTGTCCACCTTCGCCAACCTCACCATGGACCCGGCCAGCCCCGACTACGCCGTGCGCCGCGTCCTCGACGCCTACCCGTCGGCGGTCATGGTGACCGTCCGCGACCTCAGGGACTCGCCGGCCGCGGGTCCGATCCCCGCCCTGGGGACGGCCAGGCTGGCCGCCGCGCCGGCGCACTTCTCCGTGCACACCGGCATGATCACCTATCCGCTGGCGTCGTTCGTGCGGATCGTCTACCGCACCCCGGTCCTGCGCCGTGACCGGCGCTACAAGGCCAAGGCCGACGAGTATCTCGCGGCCGTCCGGGACGCCGCGGCCGTCCACGACCGCGAGTGGGTGCAGAACGACGCCGGGCTCGGCCACTTCATCTGGCCCAAGGGGATGCCCGTCCCCTACGACGGCACGGAACAGCCCACCAACCAGAGCCTCGGGCTGGGCCAGACCTACGCCGAGCTGGCCGCCGCGACCGGCGACCCCACCTACCTGGACCGCACCCGCCGGCTGGCCCGCGCGTTCGCCGGGGACCTGAAGGTCGACGCGGACGACGCCTACGTCTGGCCGTACTGGCCGACGTTCGGCAAGATGTACAACGGCTACACCAAGGCCGACGACGTCTCCGACTACACCCCGTCGTACGGATCTCCGGGCAAGGGCGCCCAGCAGGTCGAGGACCTCAGCCACGGCGCGATCGACGTCGAGTTCGCCGCGCTGGCCTTCCGCCGGAAGATCCACTACAGGGGCCGCGACATGGAGCGCTTCGCCCGGACCTACACCAAGAACCTCGCGACCTCCGACAACGGTGTGGCGACCACCCTCGTCCGGGTCGACGGCACCGGCGCCCTGGCCACCGCCGGGCAGTACCTCCAGGCTCCCCGCTGGATGCCGGTGGCCCAGTGGGACGAGACCCTCTTCACCCATGCCCGCGCGGTCTACGACGACCACGCCGTCGAGTCGCAGTACGGCTCCACGCTGCTCTGCGTCGCCTACCTCAACTGGCACGCCCGCCGGTCCTGACCGGGGATCGCGCCGGGGGACACCGATCACACGGGGAAGGCCCGGGACCGACGCCGGGAGCGCCGATCCCGGGCCTTCCCGGGGACTGCCTCGGAGAACCTCGCCGCCGGACGCCCGGCGGCTCGGGACACTAGCCGAGCGCCGCCTTGTAGAGGTCGGCGGTGTAGTAGGTGGCGGGGTCGGGAGACTCCTTGATC
Source organism: Streptosporangium canum (assembly GCF_900113865.1). Taxonomy (GTDB): domain Bacteria; phylum Actinomycetota; class Actinomycetes; order Streptosporangiales; family Streptosporangiaceae; genus Streptosporangium; species Streptosporangium canum. Next base: position 115,147 of record NZ_FOQY01000006.1, read on the forward strand.
TTGCCCATGGTGACGAAGATGTCGGCCAGGCCCTTGTACCAGCCGCCGACCGTGCCGTCGTCGCCGAACTTCGCGAGCTCGGCGCTGGGCAGGATCTTCGTGACGGCCGAGGCTCCCTTGAACTGCTCGGCCGGGACCTTCAGGAAGGTCGCGGTGAGCGTCTCGGCCTCGGCGGTGTTGGCCGCCACCCAGTCGTTCGCCTCCTGGATGACCTTGAGCACCTTGGTCACCGTCGCCGCGTCGTCCTTGACCAGCTCGTTGCGGGCGACGAAGGAGCTGGGGAAGCTCAGCTTGGGGTAGAAGTCCTCGCTCTTCTTCAGCTCGACCAGGTCGGGGACGTTCTTCTTGATGGTGTCGATCAGCGGGTACCAGATGGCGGCGGCGTCGACCTGCTTGGAGGAGAACGCGGTGACCACCGTGCTCGCGTCCATGGTGACCTTCTGCACGTCCGCCGGGGTGAGGCCCGCCTCCTTGAGGGCGAGCTGCAGGATCATGTCGCCGGAGGTGCCCTCGGGCACGCCGACCTTCTTGCCCTTCAGGTCGGCGATCGAGGTGATGCCGGAGCCGGCGTGGGTGATGACCCGGTCGGCCAGGCCGAGCATGTTCACCGCGATGATCTTCGCCTTCCCGGAGGCGGGCAGCCAGGTCGCGCCGGAGCCGATGTAGCCGAAGTCGAGGTCGCCCGCGCCCAGGGCCTGGATCTGCAGCGGGCCGTTGGTGAAGACCTTCAGCTCGGGCGTGAGGCCCTGCTTGGCCCACAGGCCCAGCTTGTCGGCGGCGGCGAGGGTCGCGCTGCCGGAGAAGTCGGCGATGTAGCCGAAGGAGACCTTCTTCGCGCCGTCGGCGGACTCGGCGGAGTCGGAGGAGCCGCAGGCGGCGACGGGGAGGAGCAGGGCCAGGGCGGCGCCGAAGAACGCGATCAGCCGGCGGGGATGCCTCATGACGAGGTCCTTTCCATGGGGGTGGGCTGGTGGTAGACGGAGTGCCAGACCTCCCGCCGGAGTTCGGCGAACTCCGGCGACAGGCGGATCTCCTCCGTGCGCGGATAGGGCAGGTCGACGTCGATCACGCGGTGCACCCGGCCGGGCCGGGCGGCCATGACGATCACCCGGTTGGCCAGGTAGACCGCCTCGTCCACGTCGTGGGTGATGAACAGCACCGTGCGGCGCTCCCGGCTCCAGGTGTCCAGCAGCCGGTCCTGGAGCTGGACCCGGGTGAGCGCGTCGAGGGCGCCGAACGGCTCGTCCATCAGCAGGATCGTGGGATCGACCGCGTAGGCGCGGGCGATGGCGCAGCGCTGCTTCATCCCGCCGGACAGGGTCTTCGGAAGCGCGTCGGCGAAGTCGGTGAGCCCCACCATGTCGATGAACCGCTCCGCCCTGCGGCGGCGCTCGGCGGCCCCGACACCGGCGATCTTCAGGCCGAACTCGACGTTCTTCCTGACGCTCATCCAGGGGAAGAGCGCGTACTGCTGGAAGATCACCCCGCGCTGCGGGCTGGGCCCGTGCACGGACTCCCCGTCCACCAGCACCTGCCCCGCGTCCGGCTCCAGCAGGCCGGCCGCGACGTTCATCAGCGTGCTCTTGCCGCAGCCGGACGGCCCGACGACGGTGACGAACTCGCCGTCGGCGATGTCCAGGCTCACCCTGTCCAGCGCGGCGAACTCCCCGCCGCCCAGGGCGAAGCTGTGCGAGACGTCACGGAACTCGATCTTCGGAGCACCGGAGACCACCGGGCTCACCTCCGCTCCTGCCAGTTCGTCAGGCGACGCTCGGCGAGGAGCAGCGCGCGGTCCATGATGAGGCCGATGAGGCCGATGACGATCAGCTGAACGAAGATCGTCGGAAGGTCGTAGTAGAGCTGGGACTGCTGCATGCGGTATCCGAGCCCCTCCTGGGCGGCGATCAGCTCGGCGGCCACCACCGTGGCCCAGGAGGCGCCGAGTCCGATGCGCATGCCGACGAGGATGAAGGGTGTGGAGGCGGGGACGACCACCCCGGTGAAGACGGTGCGGTCCTTGGCGCCGAGGACTCTGGCCGCGTTGATCAGCGTGGAGTCGACGGAGACCACGCCCTGGAAGGTGGAGACCACCGACGACAGGAACGAGGCCAGGAAGATCACGAATATCTTGGGGGTCTCGTCGATGCCCATGAGCACGATGGCCAGCGGGATGATCGCCAGCGGCGGGACCATGCGGAAGAACTGGAGCCACGGCTCGATCAGGCCCCGGATCACCGGGTACCAGCCCATCAGGAAGCCGACCGGCACGGCGAGCGCGACGCCGAGCACGAAACCGGTCAGCACCCGGCGGAGGCTGGCCAGGGCGTCACCCAGGAGCGTGCCGTCGCCGATCGACGTCACGGCGCGCTCGGCCACCTCGAGCGGGCCGGGGAAGCCCTGGATGCCGATGTTGGCCAGCACCACCCAGAGGAGCAGGCCGAGCAGGCCGGAACCGATCGTCAGCGGCAGCGTCGAGCGCCTCGTCCGGGAGCGGGCCTTCCCGGAGGGCGCGGGGCCCTTCCCGGTGACGGCCGCCTCCTGTACGGCGGGGGCCGCCGCGTCTTTCCTCACGGTGGCCATGCTCAGGCCACCTCGCCGGCCACGCCGTCGACGTCGGCGGCACGGTCGCCGTCGATGTCGGCCATGTAGCTCATCCAGGTGTAGGCGGGATCGCCGCGCCGCAGCAGCTCGCGGTAGAGCCGCCCGGTGAGCTCGCGCCGCACCCCGGCGTAGGCGGGGGCGGAGTAGACGTTGTGCAGTTCGTGCGGGTCGGTCTCCAGGTCGTAGAGCTCGTTCACGCTCTCGGGGTTGAAGACCAGCTTGTGCCGCCGGTCGCGGATCATCCGCTGGGAGTAGGGGAAGTGGTGGCCGTGGAACTCGGCGACCATCTCCTGCCGCCACCCGGGGGCCTCGCCCTCGATCAGCGGCAGCAGGCTCTCCCCGTCGCAGGGCTCGCGGGGCGGCAGCCCGGCCAGGCCGAGGATCGTGGGGTTGAGGTCGATCAGCGTGGCGAACTCGTCGACGACCCCGGCCGGAGCGCCGGGGACGCGGACGATGCCGGGGATGCGGTAGATGTCCTCGTACATCGCCGGGCCCTTGTCGTTGAGCCGGTGGGCGCCGGTGAACTCGCCGTGGTCTGCGGTGAAGACCACGGCCGTGTCATCCCAGAGGCCGTGCTCGCGCAGCGCGGCGAGCAGGCGGCCGATCTGGTCGTCGATCATCGTGACGTAGCCCCAGTAGACCGCGATCAGCTTGCGCCAGGCGTCGGCGTCGAAGTGGTCGGCCGACCAGTACTCGGCGTAGCGGCGCTGGACGTCGGGCTTGCCGGCGAAGGTCTCGGCCATCGAGGCCGGCAGCGGCACCTGCTCCGGGTCGTACATGTCGTAGTACTCGTCCGGGATGAGGTACGGCAGATGCGGGCCGTACCAGTGGCAGGAGAGCATGAACCGCTTGCCGCTGTCGTGGAAGTCGCGGGCGTAACCTTCGAGGAGCTCCAGGGTCCGATCGGTCAGGAACGCCTCCATCGTGGCCTCGGCGGGCTGCTGGAGGCGGCCCGCGATCAGGTGGCCGCGTCCGGAGTCGTTGGGCGCCTTGCCGAAGACCGCCTCGCGCACCGCGAACGGCGGGTGGCCCTTCTCCTTGAGCCACCGCTCGTAGGAGGGGTGGTGGAAGGGGTTGAGCGCGCCGGGCAGGTGCTCGCCGTCCATGGCGTAGAACTCGGGGCCCCGCTCGCGCCCGATGTGCCACTTGCCGACGTGGCCCATGTTGTAGCCCGCCTCAAGCAGCGGCGCCGACAGGATCGGGTGGGCGTCGTCGACCTCGTCGCGGGCGCCGCCGTTGCGCTCGGGGTTGACCAGCAGGCCGTGCCGGAAGGGATGCAGGCCGGTGAACAGGGAGGCGCGCGCGGGGGTGCAGATCGCGGTGGGCGTGTAGAAGCGATCGAACCGGGTGCCCTCCGCCGCCAGGCCGTCCAGCGCGGGAGTGCGCACCACCGGGTTGCCGTAGCACCCGAGCGTGTCGACCCGATGCTGATCGGTCATCAGGAACAGGACGTTGCGTGTGGACACTCGTTCTCCGATCGCTATTTTTCCTGAGGGTTGACATTAATGCTCGTCGACATCGTCCGCAAGAGGGGGTTATTGATCGTTCTTGCAGGCTATGTACCGATTTGTGGAGTTAAATTCCTCCGAAGGCCTGCGGAAACTCAGGGACGCAGGTGTCCGGGGATCGCCGGCTCCTCGTTCAGCAGGAGGGCGATCGCCCCCATGGCCGAGGCGTTCACTCCCAGGTCTGCGGGGGTCACCCCGATGCGGCGCCCGATCTTCGGCAGCGCCAGCCCGTCGATCGCCTGGCGGATCGGGTCGAGCACCAGGCTGCCCAGCGAGGCGAACTCGCCGCCCACGACGACGCGTTCGGGATCGAGCTGGACGACGGTGTCGGCCAGGATCCGGCCCAGGTCGGCGGCGGCCGCCGAGATCACCTCGCAGACCCCCGGCACCCGGTCCTGGGCCGCGGCGACCAGCGCGTCGAGGCCGGTCAGCGCGATTCCGCGCGCCGCGCAGACCTCCAGCAGCGCCTGGCTGCCGATGCGCCGCTCCAGGCAGCCCCGGCCGCCGCAGTGGCAGGGCGGCCCCTCGGGATCGAGGGAGACGTGGCCGATCTCGCCCGCCGCGCCGTGCGCCCCGCGCAGCAGCCGCCCGCCCACCACGAAACCACCGCCCACACCGACCGACCAGCGGACGTAGACCAGGTCGCCGACCGAGCGGGCCGCGCCCCAGGTGCTCTCCGCCAGCGCGGCCAGCCGCGCGTTGTTGTCGACCGCGACCCGCACCCCGAACTCCTCGGCCAGCCGCCGCGCGACCGGGGCGTGCCGGGCGGGGACGGTGCCGGCGGGCAGGGAGGGGTCGTCGACGATGCCGACGAGCCCGAGGCCGATCGCCTCCAGCGCGCCGAGCCGTATCCCGTGCTCCTCCCCCACCCGCCGCACCAGCCGCACGGCCGCCTCGGCCTGCGCCGGCGCGTCCGCGCCGGCCGGGATGTCCGCCATCCCGGTCGCGATGATCTCGTGCGCGACGTTGGCGATGGCCAGGCGGACCCGCCTGCGGCCCACGTCGAGCCCTATCAGCAGGCCGGCGCTGGGGTTGAGGGCGATGAGCGCGGCGGGGCGCCCCCGCCCGCGCGGCTCGGCGGGCAGCGCCTCGACCTCCACGACGGCGTCGCGCTCGATCAGCTCGGAGATGATCGAGAACAGGGTGGTGCGGGAGAGCCCGGTGCGCTGGGTCAGCTCGGCGCGGCTCAGCGCCCCGGCCGAGCGCAGTACGGCGACAGCGGCGTCCTCGTGCACGCGGCGGAGTCTCTGCAGCGCGTCGGCGGGCTTGTCCATGGGAGCATCATGACGAGATCGGTAAATATCGTCAACTCTTCGGATTAAATATCCGCCGCAAGCCGGAAACCGGTGTTGCCCGAGCTGCTGTCCGGGGTGTTGGAACTCCTGGCGGCGACACGGTAGCGGTTGCAGTAGGAGTCGTGGCACAGGTAGGAGCCGCCCCGCAGCACCCGGCTCTCCCCGCCGTCCGGGCCGCGCGGGTCCTCCAGCGGCCGGGCGAGGTGGTCGACGGCGAACCAGTCGGCGCACCACTCCCAGACGTTGCCGACCATGTTGTGCAGGCCGTAGCCGTTGGGCCGGTAGGCCTTCACCGGTGCGGTGGCGAGGTGGCCGTCCTCCTCGGTGTTGTGGGTGGGGAAGCGGCCCTGCCAGATGTTGCAGCGGTGCCGGCCACGCGGTGTCAGCTCGTCGCCCCACGGGTAGCGCGCCTGCTCCAGGCCGCCGCGCGCGGCGTACTCCCACTCGGCCTCCGTCGGCAGCCTGCCGCCCGACCAGGCGCAGTAGGCCTGCGCGTCCTGCCAGGAGACGTGCACGACAGGGTGGTCCTGGCGGTCGGCGACCGTACTGCCCGGCCCTTCGGGCGCGTGCCAGGCGGCGCCCTCGATCCCCAGCCACCAGGGGGTGGCGGCGGGTGAGGGCGCGCAGGCGCGCGTCGCCTCCGGCACGAGGAGGTGGAAGACGTAGGACCAGCCGAACCGCTCGGCGTCCGTCTCGTAGCCGGTCGCCTTCACGAAGGCGGCGAAGCGGGCGTTGGTCACCGCCGTGGACGCCAGCCGGAACGGCCGGAGCGTCACCGCCCTGACCGGCCCCTCCCCGTCGGAGGGGAAGCCGTCCCGGTCGTCGGTCCCCATCCGGAATGTCCCGCCCTCCAGCCGGACCAGCCCGCTCGCCCGCCCCCGCGCGGGCTCCGCGGCCGACGTCCGCGCCCCGCCCGAGGTACGGCCGGGCATGCAGCAGTGTTCGGTCATGCGTCTTCCTTCCGTTTTGCCCCAAAGAGTATGCCGACAGAAAGTCGTCGCGACGTCACGCTCCCGGCCGCGCCCCGGCGGGACCGGTGCGGTGACCTCGATCGGTCACGGCGGATCGGGCCGGTGATCGGGAGCACTCCCGGCGGATCCGGCCGCCGGGCATGGGATCGGTCCCGGCCGCCGGGCATGGGATCGGGCACCGCGCGCCGGGCCGGTCGCCGACTCATGCCCGCGGCCGTTGCCGCAGGTCGACGACACCACCTATTCTCGTCAAGAGGCTTGACATAAATTCTTCCCCGGCTGTTCGCGGGCCTCCTCGGGCCGGCGCGGCAGAGGGCAGAATCGGAGACCCGTCTGGACGCGAAAGGACGAGCCCGGTGAGCAACGACGGTGTGCTCCGCAATCTACGCCGGCAGCACGAGCTGCGGGTGCTGGCCATCCTGGTCGAGCGCGGCCCCTGTTCGCGACGGGAGCTCGAGAACGCCACCGGGCTCTCACGGACCACGATGTCGGCCATCGTCGCCGACCTCGTCCGGCGCCGCGCGGTGGCCGACGACGCCCAGCGGCCGGCGACGGGCCGGGGCCGGCCGACGACGCTGGTCCGGCTCAACCCGCACGCGGCCGCCGCCGTCGGGGTGGAGCTGGGCCGCGGCCACGTCAGCGTCGCCGTGGCCGGCATCGCCCGCACGGTGCTCGCCCACGTCACCGAGCCGATCGGGATGGAGAGCGGGCTCTCCGCCCGGATGGACGCCGCCCTCTCGCTCCTGGAGAGGGTGGCGGCCGGGCGGCGACTCGCGCTCGAGGGGCTCGCGGCGGCCGGGCTGGGACTCTGGGGGCACCACCCCGATCCCCGTGCCGGCGGCGGCGATCCGGCGGGCGATCTCGTCGTCACCGACCTCGCCGAACGTCTGGGGGTAACCCTCGGCGCCCCCGTGACCTGGGATAACAACATCCGGCTCGCCGCGGTTGCGGAGAGATACACGGTCGAGACGCCGGCCTGCGCGGACCTGGTGTACATCGCCCTGTCCCACGGCGTCGGCAGCGGCGTGGTGATCAACGGAACCCTCGTCCGAGGGGCCTCGGGAACGGCCGGCGAGATCGGCCACGTCAGCGTCGAGCCGAGCGGCCCGCCGTGCTGGTGCGGCGGCAGGGGCTGCCTTGAGCAGTATCTGTCGATCGACGCGGTGCTGGGGCGCGTGCGGGCCGTCGCGCCGGACGTCGCCGACGTCGCCGGCCTGGTCGCGGCACTGGACCGCGGCGACCGGAGCGTCCGCGACGTGGTGGACTGGAGCGCCGAGCTGCTCGGCCGGGCGCTCGGCACGGTGGCGATCCTGCTCGACCCTCACCGGGTGGTCATCGGCGGCGAACTGGCCGATCTGGGCGACCACCTGCTCGGCCCGGTCCGCGCGTCCCTCGCCCGGCAGAAGCTCTCCATCCGCGACCGGCGGCTCGAACTCGGCACCGCCAGGATCTCCCAGGGAGCGGCGGCGGTCGGCGCGGCACTGGTGGCACTCGACCGGCACTCCCCGATCCACGGCATCGCGGGCGCCCCGGCGGAGCCGCCGGGCACGAGCGGGCCGCGATTTATGTAGGGACTATTGACGTAAGAAAGCGCGGCATCCACACTCTGGCGTTAACCGAGTGCCACACCGGAAGCACGCCTGACCGGCAGCGGCCGAACGTCGCGAAGGAGCCCCATGTCGGATGCCCCGCACCGTTGGAAACCACTGACGAAACACCGATCGATCGCGGTTGCCCTGTCCGCCGCACTCGCCATGACGCTGCTGGCGCCACCGGGCGCCGGCAGCGCGCAGACGATCACGCCGGACGCCCTGGCGGCGGGCGGCGCCGCGCCGGCCCCGACCCCGACCAACCTGGCCCTCGCGGGCACGGCCACCGCCTCCAGCGTCGAGCTCGACCGCGACACCTTCGCCGCGGCCCACGTCAAGGACGGCGACGCCGGCACCCGCTGGTCGTCGAAATACCAGGACGACAACTGGGTGCAGATCGAGCTGGCCAAGCCGTCCAAGGTCGACCACGTCACGCTCACCTGGCCCAACGCCTGCGCCCGCGATTTCGTCCTGCAGACCTCTGCCGACGGCGCCACCTGGACCGACGTCGCCGCCCTCCAGCGGGACACCTGCCCCAGGACCGACGTCGTCGAGGTGAAGTCCACCGAGCCGGTCTCCTTCGTCCGGATGCAGGGACGCAAGCGCTGGGCGGCCTACGGATACTCCATCTCCGAGTTCGAGGTCTGGGATCTGCCGCCCGCGCCGCCGGAGCCGACGCTCGGCCTGGTGCCGGAGCCGGTGTCGGTCGAGGAACACGACGCCACGCCGTTCACCCTGCACCGGAACACGCGGATCGTCGCGATCGGCGACGGCGCCCAGGCGCCGGCGCGATACCTGGCCGACGTACTCCGCCCGTCGACCGGGCACCGCCTGCCCGTCGTCGGCCAGGGGTGGGGACCGGCGCCGATCGTCATCGAGGTCGGGCCGGGGAACGGGCCCGACGGTCACGAGGCCGAGGGCTACACCCTCACCGTCGCCGCCAAGCGTGTCCGCATCGGCGCCGACACGCCCAACGGCGCGCTCAACGGTGTGCAGACGCTGCGCCAGCTGTTCCCGCAATGGGTGGAGTCCGGCGCCGTCGCCGACGCCGAGTGGACGGTGCCGGCGGTGACGATCACCGACTACCCGCGCTTCGCGCACCGGGGAATGATGCTCGACGTCGCCCGCAGCTTCTATCCGGTGAGCGAGGTCAAGGCCTACATCGACGCCGCCGCGCAGTTCAAGGTCAACCGGCTCCACCTGCACCTGACCGACGACCAGGGCTGGCGCATCGCGATCGACAACCCGCGGGACAACCCGTCCGGCATCGACTACGGCCTGCTCACCGGGGTGAGCGGCGCCACCGCCATGACCTATAACGGCAACGGTCAGCTGATGGGCACCGAGCTCGGCCTCACCGGCCACTACACGAAGGCCGACTACGCCGAGATAGTCCGCCACGCCGGCGAGAACGGCATGACGGTGATCCCCGAGATCGACGTGCCCAGCCACACCAACGCCGCGCTGCACGCGATCCCCCAGCTCAACACCCCGGGCGCCCAGCCGCGACCGAAGCCGGGAGAGACGACGGTGCCGCACAACGGCACCGGATCGGTCGGCTACTCGTCGTTCGACGCGGGCAGCGACGTGACGTACGAGTTCGTCGAGCACGTCCTCACCGAGATCGCCGAGATGACCCCCGGGCCGTACCTGCACATCGGCGGAGACGAGGCGCACGTCACGAGCCACGCCGACTACACGACGATGGTCGACGCGTTCACCAGGAGCGCCACCTCCCTGGGCAAGACCGTCGTCGGCTGGAACGAGTACGCCGGGACCGCGCTCCCGCAGGACAAGGCCGTCGTCCAGTTCTGGAACGGGAACCGGGCCGCGGTGGCCGGCGCGGTGCGCGACCGCGGCGCCAAGGTGATCCTCTCCCCGGCGGCCCACACCTACGTGCCGCAGAAGCAGGACCTCCGCCAGCCCCAGGGCGGCACCTGGGCGTGCGGCGGGGCCTGCGGGCTGGACCGCCACTACAACTGGGACCCGGGGACGTTCATCCCGAACATCGCCGAGTCCAGCGTGCTGGGCGTCGAGTCGGCGCTGTGGGGAGAGTTCATCCGGCGCCTCGGCCAGGCGCAGTACTACAGCTTCCCCCGCATCATCGCCACCGCCGAGGTCGGGTGGACCCCGCAGGCGCGGCGCGACTACGGCGACTTCAAGACGCGCCTGGCCAAGGTGGGAGGCAGGCTGACGGTTCAGGGGACGAACTTCTTCCCCACCGCCGACGTCGCCTGGCTGACGGACGTGCTCGGCACTCCGGCCACCGTCGACAGCGGCGAGCCGGCTGGCGCCACCTGGACCGTCACCGCTCCGGGCGCCGCGCCCGCCGACCTCACGGCGACCATCGCCTGGAGTGACGGCGTGCGGGAGAACGTCACGTTGACGACCCCGCGGCAGGCGAGCATCCCCGACATGCGGATCAACGACGCGTTCACCGCCACCTCCGGCCGTGCCTTCGCCCAGCCGGGAAGGTACACGGGAACGCTCTCGGTCCACGCGCCCGGCCGGGCACCGGTCGAGGGGCGCCTGACGGTCACCGTCCGCAGCCTCGGCTGACGGAGTTCCCGCCCGTCGTGCCGCCTCCCCGCTCCGGGGAGGCTGCGCGACGGGCGCCGTTCCGCCTCCCCCGGACGGAAACGCGCGTCCTCTCCGTCCTGTCACGTGTGGGTCGGCCCGTGTTCCTCACTCACCGCGGACCGGGCTCGCCCTCCGTCAGCACTTTGTCTCCGCCGGCGGCAGCACGCGGTCGGTGAAGTAGCGGTTGATGTGGTCGCGGGCACAGGTGTTGAAGCCGTAGAGCGTGTGGCCGGGCCCCTCCTGGCGGACGGTGGCACTGCCCGGCACCTGCTTGAGCACCCGCCGGACGGCGTCGGACTCGCCCCAGGCGCCCGCGCCGAGCATCGGCGGCAGGCCCTTCGGCAGCGGGGCCGGCGGGTTGGTCACCTGCACCGGCCAGCCGACACAGCCGAGGGTCCCGGTCACCATCGTGTTGGCGGCGCCCGCGTTGGGCGCGACCTTGCGCAGCCGGGCGATCGCCGACTTCACCTCGGCGCGGCCGGCGGGACGGGGCCAGTCGAGGCATTCGGTGACGCCGGTCGCCTGGTCGGGGTAGCGGGCGCCGCGCTCGGGGACGAACCCGGAGGCGTCACCGCCGGCGGCCCCGCGGATGTCCTGCGCCAGCTCCGGCCACGCCTTGACGCCCTCCTTGGCGGCGCTGACCGCGAAGGACCGCAGGTCGCGGCCGTCGTAGGCGATGCCGGCCCGTTTGGCGGGGATCGGCGTGCGCTCGGCCCCGGCGATCAGCCCGCGCCACTTCCCGGGCACGTCACGGCACTTGCCGGCGGCGCACCAGTCGAAGAACCTGCCGAGGGCCTCCTCGTTGCTCCTGGCCATCTCCTCCAGCTCGCCGGGCCAGTCGGCCGTGCTGTGGTTCCACGTGCCGTCGAGCACCATCGTGCGCACCTGGCCGGGGAAGAGCCGGGCGTAGTCCTGCCCGTAGAACCCGGCGTAGGAGGCGCCGTAGAAGTTGAGCCCGGCGCCGCCGAGCGCCTTCCTGATCGCCTCCATGTCTCTGGCGTTGTCGGCCGAGCTCATGTTGGCGAAGAACTCGGGGTCCTTGTTGCGGCAGGCCTCGGCGTAGCCGCGGTTGGTGTCGGAGAGCCGCCCGAAGTCGGCGTCGTCATCGGGGAACTCGGGCAGCGGGATACGTGTCCAGGTGCACGGCAGACCCGCGCTGAGGCCGCCGAACTGCTCGCCGTAGCCCCGGGTGTCCCACGTGACGATGTCCATGCGCTCGCGGAGCTTGGTCCACCAACCTCCGGCTTGGGACTGGGTGAGGGCGATCCCCGGCCCACCCGGGCCGCCGTAGGCCACCAGAACAGAGCCTTCGGAGGCGCCGGTGGCCTTCAGACGGCCCAGTTTCAGCGTGATCTCGCGACTGCCGGCTCTCTGCCAGTTGACCGGGACCCGCAGGTCGGCGCACTCCATCCCGGCCTTGTCGTTCGGGCAGGGACGCCAGTCGAGGGGATCGGCTTGCTGCGCTTGCACACCCGAGCCCAGCAGGGTCAGGACGATGGCGATCGACTTCAACATGCCGGCCACGATCTCCGAAGAGGCACCCCGGCCGCATCGGACCGCGGTCTGATTCCGGCGACGGCGGATCAGACCACGGGATGTCATCCCCGACGCTCCCGCGCGCCCCGCCGGCGTGGGGGCCGTGGTGGGCGAGCAGCTCAGCGGGGGTATCGGGCCGACAGCGCGGTGCCGAGCAGGCCGAGGACCGGCGCCGCGAGCCCGCCCGCGCGCCGGGTGGATCCGGGACCGTCGGGAAGCCGGGAAGCCGGGGCGTCAGGAGTAGGCCGCGACCAGACCGGCGACGACGCCGGCGAGCGAGACGGCCGTGAGGAGGGAGCCGAAGGCCACGGCGGCGCGGCGGCCCCGCCGCGCCTTGAAGACGTAAAGGAACACATACGGCAGGAAGGCCAGGACGCCCACCCCCAGGAAGGGCATGGTCAGGGCGGACAGAAGGCCGGGGGTGCCGGTCGGGACGGCGCGGTCGCCCCCGGGGGTGAGCTGGGCCCGCTTGACGTCCCCGGCGGTGGAGTCGGGTGAGGCGGCCACCGCCACCGCGGCGCCGCCACCGTCGGGCGCGAAGCTGCCCTTGCAGTCGTAACGGCCCTCGCCCAGGGACTCGCACGAGACGACCGTGAGGGTGCCCGGGGTGCCGATCTCGCCTGTGGCCAGCTTGAGATCGGACACCGAGCGCACCAAAGGCATCAGGCCCAGCCCCACCCAGCAGATCAGCAGGATCGTCATGCCGATCGGTCCCGGTGTGCGACCGGGCCCGGGGGCCGCTCCAGGCTGGAAGGCACCGGCGATGTTCTCGAACGCGTCACTCATGGGGACAGCGTGGAGCACACCACTTGCGGCTCACCTGTTCACGACTTGTGCCGGGCCGCCCTCGCCTCGGCCTCGGCGGCGTCCATCTTCTCCGCCTCCTCGGGGGTGGGAGCGGTACCGCCCAGATGACGCGGCTGCCACCAGGCTCCCGGGGGGATCTCCGGGTAGGTCCGCTGGGCCCGGTCCAGCAGCGCGGACATGCTCTCGCGCAGGTCGGCGGTGACGGCGTCGTAGTCGTCGCCGCGCTTGGGGTGCAGCGGCTCGCCGACGAGGATGGTGATCGGCACATGCCGCTGCAACAGCTTCCTGGGGTGCCCCTTGGTCCACAGCCGCTGGGTGCCCCACAGGGCGATCGGGATCATCGGCACCTTGGCGCCCACGGCCATCCGGACCGCGCCGTTCTTGATCTCCTTGATCGTGAAGGACTGGCTGATCGTGGCCTCGGCGAACACGCCCACGATCTCACCGGCCTTGAGCGACTTCAGCGCCGCACCGAACGCGGCGGCGCCCGCCGCCCGGTCCACCGGGATGTGGTGCATGCCGCGCATCAGCGGGCCGGAGATCCTGTGGTCGAAGACCTCCTTCTTGGCCATGAAGCGCACCAGCCGCTTGGCGGGCAGCGCGGCCAGGCCCGCGAAGATGAAGTCGAGATAGCTGATGTGGTTGCTGACCAGCACCGCTCCGCCGGTTCTCGGGATCCGCTCGGCGCCCTCAACGCGGATCTTTAGGTCCAGCGCGCGGAACAGGGTCCGCGCGGCCCCGATGACCGGGGGGTACACGATCTCAGCCATGGCTGAACCGTACCTCAGCCTTTCGGCGGGATTCGACCGGCGGCGGCGGCACGAGCACACCGTGGAAGCCGCCGCGGCGGATGGGGCCGATGCGCCGCCGGCGATCCCCCGGGGACGCCGGCGGCTCCCCACACTCCCCCGGGTCTCAGTGCCCGCGGAAGGCCTCCTCCAGCCACCATGACCCCCGCGCGCCGCTGACCTTGGCGTGGATCAGCAGCGGCCGGTGCCGCGGCCCGTCCAGCCATCCGGCCACCGCGGCGAGATCCGCCCGATCCCGTACGGTCACCGCCTCACATCCGAAACCCCGGGCGATGGCGGCGATGTCGACGGGCGGGAAGGTGACGGTGTCCAGGCTGTGCCCGTCCGGGCCGAAGTGATGGACCTCGGCCCCGTAGCCCTCGTCGTCATAGACCACGATCACCATCGCGAGGCCGAGCCGTACGACCGTCTCCAGCTCGGCGACGCCCATCAGCGCGCCCCCGTCGCCCAGCGCCGCCACCGCGAGCCGGTCCGGCTGGGCCAGGGCGGCGCCGATCGCGGTGGCCAGGCCGAGGCCGATGGACTGGAATGCCTGGGTGAAGCAGAAACCGCGCTCATCCGGGACGTCGAGGAACATCGAGGGATATCCCATGAAATTTCCGGAATCGACGGAGAGGACGCGTTCGGCGGGGAGCAGGTCGTCCAGCCCGATCGTGAGGGTGCGGGGGTCGATGCGGCCCTCACCGCCCTCGTCGGCATAGGGCACGTCCCGCCAGCGGTTCTCGCGGGCGATCCGCCCGGCCAGCCCCACCGACCGGTATCCGCCGCCCCTCGGTACACCCCGCGCCCCGGGATCGCTCCCGTCCGGCACATCCGGTTCCCCGGGACCGTTGTCCAGTACGGCGGACGCCTCCCGGCCGGCCCCGTCCTGCACATCCGAGCCCCCGGGACCGTTGTCCGGTACGGCGGACGCCTCCCGGCCGGACCCGGCCCGTACGGCGGGCGCCGGACGGAAGTCGTCCCCGCCTCCGGCGAGCAGCGTGGTGACGGACCGCGCGGTGAGGGCGACGTCGCCGACCACGCCGAGGTGGATCGGGCGATGGGCACCGAGAGCGTCGGCGTCCAGGTCGACCTGGACGACCTTGGCCTCCGGCCCGATGAGCGTGCCCTGGCGCATGGTCCACATGTTGAGCGCGCAGCCCCAGCCGACGATCACGTCGGCGCCGCGGACGAGCTCGGCGGTGAGAGGCGAGGCGAAGCCACCGCTCACGTCCAGGTCCCACGGGCTGCCCCGGAAGAGTCCCTTGGCCACGGCGGAGGTGGCGAGCAGCGCCCCGATCCGCTCGGCGAGCTCCTCCAGCTCCCGTCTGGCCGCGCGTGCTCCCCTGCCCGCCACGAACACCGGCCGCCGCGCGGCCCCGAGAAGCTCCGCCAGCCGCGCGACCTCCCGCGCCTCCGGCTCGGACGATCCCGGGGATCCCGGGACGGAGGCGAGGGTGACGTGACCGGGCGGAGCCGAGTCCTGGGAGGCAGGAACAGGCGGGGGCGAAGCTTGGGAGACAGGGGTGGGCGGGGGCGAAGCTTGGGAGACAGGGGAAGTGGGGGCGAAGCTTGGGAGACAGGGGAAGTGGGGGAGACAGGGGCGGGCGGGGTGGGGACGGGCCGGCTCTGGACCTCCAGCGGGAGGTTCAGCAGGACCGTACGCCGCCCGTCGCGGGCCAGGTGGAACGCCTGGGCCGTCTGCGCGGCGGCGGTCTCGGCGGAGGTGATCCGCAGGGGGACGGCGCCGACCGCCGTGGCGAGAGCGGCCTGGTCGACGAAGAAGTTGGACCGGGGCTCGGTCACCTCGGCGGCCAGCACGATGAGCGGCGTGCGGCTCTTGGCGGCCTCGGTGATGCCGGTCATCGCGTTGGTGAGCCCCGGCCCCTGGTGGACGCTGAGCACGCCGACCCGGCCGCCGGTGCGCGCGTAGGCGTCGGCCATGGTCGCCGCGCCGCCCTCGTGGCGCGCGGCGACGAACCGCACGCCGTGCTCGATCAGCGCGTTGGTCACGTGGAAGTTGCCACTGCCGACCACGCCGAAGGCGGTGTCCACGCCGAGCGAGGCGAGGACGCGGCCCACGGCTTCGGCGACGTTCACCTCTCGACCAGGGCCAGCACGCGCACCGGGCTGCCCGAGCCGCCGACGATGGGCAGCGGCGGCGCGACGACCACGGCGCCCGTGACCGGGAGCCGGTCGAGGTTGCGGAGCTGGGTCAGTCCGTACTTGCCGGTCGAGATGTCGTTCCAGTACCAGGCGGGCCCGCGGTCGTCGTAGCGGCTGATCTCCTTCAGCGTGAACGGGACGGTGTTCCCGAACGGCTCGGGCAGTCGCAGGACCGGCGTCTGCGGCGACAGCGGCGCGGTCAGGTCGATCACCTCGACCCCGCCGTTCCGGATGCTCTCCACCAGGTTCCGCCACACCGACATGACGCCTCCAGCATCGGAAGAAGACCTGGCCAGATCCTCCTACACCTCCGTGACCCGCGTCATCTCCGCTCTCCGGCGGGGCCGTACCGCGGAGACGGCGTTCCCGTCGTCGAAAACGTCTGTTTACCAGAAATTGCTCGTTATATAGATACGCATGATCCGGGCTTGGCGAGAGGTATTTTGTGGGATGTGCCGAGCGTCTTCATCAGCCACACATCGGACATGGCGGAGTATCCGACCACAGGATCGTTCGTGCAGTCGGCCATCGACGCCGTGGCGCGGGCAGGCCTGGTGCCGGTGGACATGCGGTACTTCCCCGCCCAGGAGACCACACCGGCCGACTATTGTCGCGATCGTGTTCAAAAGTGCGATTTATACCTTGGGATAATAGGGTTCCGCTACGGATCTCCGGTGCCCGGCGCCAATGTCTCCTACACCGAGCTGGAGTTCCTCGCCGCGGCCGACCGGGGAATCCCGAGGTTGCTGTTCCTCCTCGACGAGGAAGCCCCCATTCCCCCGCGGCTCGTCGACCCGGACCGCTCGTCGATCGAGGCGTTCCGGGCCCGCCTGCTCACCTCCGACATCATGGTCAGCCGGTTCGACTCGGCCGACGACCTCAGCGGCCAGGTCCTGCACGCCCTCGTCGAATGCCTCGGGCGGCAGACCTCCCCCGCCACGGGGACGGAGGCCCTCGACGCCGGAGAGGAGTCGTTCGCGATGGCGCGGGCGGCCTACCTCACGAGGATGGAGCAGCGCTACCGCCGGCTCGACCTGGAGGTGCTGACCCCGGCGGAGCAGGACGCCCATCTGCCCGTCCTCCTCCGGTCGATGTTCGTCCCGCAGAGCGTCAGAGCGGACCCGCCGCCCGTGGAGCTGTCGAAGGAACTGTGGCGGCGGCTGCTGAGCGCCGAGGAGATCTCGGAGAAGGATCTTCCGGAGGGGTTCGACCTCGACAGGATCGCGCAGGCGCGCACCACGTACGACAGGACTCCCCTGCGCGCGGTGCTGGACGTCCTGGGCGAGCCCGGCAACCGGCTGGTCGCGCTGCTCGGCGATCCCGGCGCCGGCAAGTCGACGCTGGCGCGGTATCTGGTCCTGGGCCTGGTGGGTGACGGGACGGAGGAGGCCCTGGCCGGGCTGAGGGGATGGCTGCCCCTGCTCGTGGAGCTGCGCTCCTACGCCGATCTCCGGTCGCGGTGCGAGACCTTCCTGGAGTACCTGGAGCACCTGCACCGGACCGAGGGGACCGGCATCCCCGCGCGGCCCCTGGACCGCTACCTCCGCGAGGACGGGCGGGCGCTGGTCGTCTTCGACGGGCTGGACGAGCTGTTCGATCCCAAGGTGCGGGAGACGGTGACCCGGCAGATCGCCGGATTCGCCACGCGGTATCCGAAGGCGCGGATCCTGGTCACCAGCCGGGTCATCGGATACCGGCGGGCCGAGCTGCACGACGCCGGATTCCGGCACTACACCCTCCAGGATCTGGACACCGCCCAGATCGAGGAGTTCGCCGAGCGCTGGTACGAGCTGGCGATGCGCGACCGGAAGGACGAGGCGCGGCATCTGCGGGACCGGCTGATGCGCGCGATGACCGACTCCCCGTCCATCCGAGAGCTGGCGGGCAACCCCCTGCTGCTGACCATCCTCGCGATCATCGGGCGCCGCCAGGAGCTTCCACGTGAGCGGCGGACGGTGTATGTCCACGCGGCGTCCGTGCTGGTCGAGCACTGGGACGTCAACAGGCATCTGGAGGACGCGCGCATACCGGCCGGTTACATCGACGCCGAGGACAAGAAGGAACTGCTGCGCCGGGTGGCCTGGCGGATGCAGAGCGGCAGATCGGGACTGGCCGGCAACCACATCCGGGGGGAGGACCTCCTGGAGGAGTTCGTCGACTATCTGGGCACCCGCTACCAGCTCGATCCCCGCGAGGCGAAGACCATCGCGCGCGGCATGCTGGACCAGTTCAGGGAGCGCAACTTCATTCTCAGCCTGTACGGCGGGGGCGTCTACGGATTCGTGCACCGGGCCTTCCTGGAGTTCTTCTGCGCGGACGAGATCGTGCGGCGGTTCCAGAACAAGCGCCAGTGGAGTCCCGCCCAGCTCGTCTCGGAGATGTTCGGCCGCCACTGGCCCGATCCGGCGTGGCGGGAGGTCCTCCTGCTGGTGGCCGGGATGATCGACGAGCGGTTCACCGGCGAGATCGCCGAATATCTCGTCCACGAGGCGAACCCGCTGTGGCCGTTCGCGACCGGCGAGGACCCACCCCACCACCTGGTCCTCGCGGCCGAGTGCATCGCCGAGACCCGCAACCTGGGGGCGATGGAACGGCAGGGCGCGGCGGTCATCGAGAAGATCATCACCTGGCTGGAGCACTCGGAGGGCACCTACGTCTTCGATGTCGACGGGTTCCTCGCCGACAAGATGATCCCCCTCCTGAGAGGGGCCCGGCCACGATGGCCGGGACGTGACCGCTACCTCGGCTGGTTCCTCGGCAGGGAGAGAGCCATCGTGTCGTCCGGCGGCACGGAGATAGCGGCCATGATCGTGGCGGCGCTGTTCCCGGACGACGACCGCCTCCGGGAGCATTTCGGCCGGCAGGTCGTCGGCGAGATCAGCGTGAGCATGCGCGACGGGGCGGTGCGGGCTCTGGCGCAGGGGTGGCGGGACCACCCCGATACCCTGCCCCTCCTGCGTGAAAACGCCCTCACCGACCCCGACGGGAAGGTGCGGACGACGGCGCTCCAGGCCATCGCCGAGAGCTGGCGGGATCACCCCGAGACCCTGGCGTCGTTACGCGCGTGCGCCGCCGGCGACGCGCAGCAGCAGGTCCGCTCAGCCGCTCTCCGGGCGATCGCCGAAGGCTGGCGCGACCACCCCGACACCCTGCCCCTCCTGCGCGAAAGCGCCCTCACCGACCCACACGGTGACGTGCGGGCCGATGCCATCCGGGCGCTCGCCGGCAACTGGGGGGATCTCCCCGATCTTCTGGTGCCTCTCTATGAGAGCGCCCTCACCGACCCGCACCAGCAGGTCCGCCGGGCAGCGCTCAAAGCCTTCGCCGCGGGCCGGCGGGGACATCCCGATGCCCTGCCCCTGCTCCACGGGCACGCGCGCACCGACCCGGACAGGGACGTACGGGAGACAGCGGTGGAAGTCGTCGCCGCGGGCTGGCGCGACCACCTCGACACCCTGCCACTCCTCCACGAGCACGCGCGCACCGACCCGGACTGGAGAGTCCGCCAGGCGACCGTCCAGGCCCTCGCCGCAGGCTGGCGGAACCACCCCGACACCCTGCCCCTCCTCCGCGAACACGCGCGCACCGACCCGGACGAGGACGTGCGGACCACCGCGATCCAGGCC
>NZ_FOQY01000006.1:136040-377851 GCF_900113865.1 Streptosporangium canum
TCCAAAGGCTCAGCATTTGGGGACTCAGTGCGGACGACCTGGCGCTGCTGCGCGAGCGCGCGGTGGCGGACGGCCACTGGGAGGTCCGCCGCACCGCCGTCCAGAGACTCGGCAGCGGGGGAATCGGCGTGGACGACCTGGCGCTGCTGCGCGAGCGCGCGGTGGCGGACGGCCACCGGGAGGTCCGCCGCGCCGCCCTCCAGCAGATCGCCACGGCGTACCGGGGCGATCCCGAGACTCTCGCGTGGCTCCGCGATCGCGTCCTCCTCGAAGGGGACGAGGACGTCCGGGCGGCTGCCGTCGAAGCGGTGGCCGAGAGCCGGGCCCACGACCCCGCGACGCCGCCCTGGATCAGCGAGATCGCCGTCACGGACGGCCACTGGAAGGTACGCAGGACCGCGGTCGAGATCGTGGGACTGATCAGGCCGGACGAGCCGGCCACGCTGCCCTGGCTGCGGCGGCGCGCCCTGGCCGACCCCGACGAGGACGTCCGCGGCATGGCCGTCGAACGGGTCGCCCTGGGCTGGCCGGACCGGCCCGGCGTCTCCTCGTGGGTGCGCGGTCGCGCGACGGCCGATGACCACGAACAGGTCCGCGCGGCGGGCGTGGAACTCGCCGCGCGGACCTGGCCGGGGGATCCGGCGACCCTCCCCTGGCTGCGGGAGGTGAGTTCACGGGACGAGCACTGGAAGGTACGGCGGGCGGCGGTCGAGGCGATGGCGCGGATCGGGCCGGACTGGCCGGACACCGTACTGTGGCTGCGGGGCCGGGCCGAGGCCGACCGTCACCGGGAGGTGCGCGGCGCGGCCGTCCGGGAGGTGGCCCGGATCGCCGCCGACGACGACGCCACCCTGTCCTGGCTGTACGGCAGGATCTCCGGCGACCCTGACCCCGAGGTCCGCGCCGTCGCCGTGGACGCGGCCGTGCGCCACTGGCGCGACCACGACGGCATGTGCTCCCGGGTGCTCGCCTGGATCGCCGGAGACGACCCGGAGGAGGTGCGGGCCGCGGCGATCACCGGGCTCGGCTGGGGCTGGCCCGACGGGCCCGGCACGCCGGACCGGCTCCATGAGCACGCGAGAGCCGACCGGCACTGGATGGGCCGGCGGGCGGCCGTGCGGGCGCTGGCCGAGGGCCGGCCGGACGACGACCGGGCACGTTCCGCCGTGGAGGCGAGCGCGGCCGGGGACCGGCACTGGCAGGTGCGGCTGGCCGCGCTGACGGCGCTGACAAGCACCTGGCCGGAAGAGCCCGGCACCTTTCTCCTCCTCCGCGGGCGGGTGCGCTCCGACGGGCACTGGCGGGTGCGCCGGGCGATGCTGGAGACGATCGCCGCCGACCGGGCCGACGACGCGGCCACAGTCCCGCTGCTGCGCGAGCGGGCCGTACGCGACGAGCACGCGCAGGTCCGGCTGGCGGCCGTCCGCGCTCTCGCCCGGGGCTGGTGCGACGATGCCGCCACCCTGGATCTCCTGCGCGACCGGGCCACCGCCGACGAGCACTGGAGAGTCCGTGAGGGGGCCGTGGAGGAGATCACCAAGGCCGTCGGCGGAACACCGGAGATGATCTCCTGGCTGAGGGAGCGGATCGCGCGCGATCCCAGCACGGCCGTGGCCCGCGCCGCCGTACAGGGAGCCGGCACGTGGTGGCGGGCGGATCCGGCCGGCACGGCGGCCCGGCTCCGGGAGCGCGCCGCCGGCGACCCGCGCTGGGCCATCCGGGAGGAAGCGGTGCAGGAGATCGTGAGGATCTCCGCGCCGGCCGACTCCGCAACGCTGTCGTGGCTGCGGGAGCGCGTGACCGCCGACGGCGCCTGGCAGGTCCGGGTGACCGCGCTCTGGGCCGTCGGCTTCCTGGCGCACGAGGACCCGCTCACCCTCGCCTGGCTGGAGACCCTCGCCCGGGACGACCCGCACCGGAAGGTCCGCGAGGAGGCCGCGTCCGCGCTCCGGCATCTGCGGCCCACCCCCTGAGGCCGCCGGAGCCGCGGCACGGACACGTGCCGATCACGAAAGAGGGGTTCCGGCGGAGTGCGGGAGGAAAACCCGTTGATATCCCTCTCGTCCTCCGTTTCACTCGGATACGTCTTCACTCGGATACATCGCGACGAGCTTTCGAAAGGGGGGATTTTGATGCCCGCGGGCACCGAAACGGCCTTCGCGCGCCCACGACGTGGCGTGACGGAGGCACCGGTGACCTGTGCCCATCATCATCCCTGAGGAAGTCTCCATGTCCCGCGTTCCATCCCGCGGCCGCGCCCGCATCCGTTCCTTCCGCTGCCTCCACTGCGGCCTCGATGTCCCCGCCGACGCGCCGGGCACGGCGCACCGAAACCACTGCCCGACCTGCCTGTGGAGCAGGCACCTGGACGACACCCCGGGTGACAGGGCGGCGGACTGCGGGTCGTCGATGACCCCGATAGCCGTCCACGTCCGCCACAACGGCGAGTGGGCCCTCGTCCACCACTGCACGGGCTGCGGAGCCCTCGACGCCAACCGCATCGCGGGCGACGACAACCCGCTCGCCCTCATGCGGATCGCGGTGGCGCCGCTGGCCCGGCCGCCGTTCCCGCTCGACTGGTTCGCCCGCCTCTGAGCCCGGCCGGTCCGCCGGTCGCCGACCCCGCACGGCGGGTGCGCCGCCGCCGTCGAGATCCTCGACGGCGGCGGCCGCGGCGCGCTCCGGGAAGAGACCGCCCTGATCGCGCTTGCCGCCATCGCCGAGGGGGAAGGGCTCTGAGATGTGAAGAAGCTCATCAACGGCGTCGACTCGGTCGTCCCGGACGCGCTGCGCGGACTCGCGGCGGCGCACCCCGGGCTGCGGGTGGACGTGGACAACCAGATCGTGTTGCGCGCCTCGGGGGCGCGTCCGGGCAAGGTGGGCCTGGTCTCCGGCGGGGGTTCCGGGCACGAGCCGCTGCACGCGGGCTTCGTCGGGTACGGCATGCTCGACGCGGCCTGCCCGGGCGAGATCTTCACCTCTCCGGTGCCCGATCAGATGATCGCGGCGAGCGAGGCGGTGAACGGCGGCGCGGGAGTGCTGCACATCGTGAAGAACTACACGGGCGACGTCCTGAACTTCGAGATGGCCGCCGAGCTCTGCGCCGAGGAGGGCGTGGAGGTGGCGAGCGTGCTGGTCGACGACGACGTGGCCGTGCAGGACTCCCTCTACACGGCGGGCCGCCGGGGAACCGGCGCCACGCTCTTCGTGGAGAAGATCGCCGGGGCCATGGCCGAGACCGGCGCGCCGCTGGCGGAGGTCACCCGGGTGGCCGAGGCGGTCGACGCCCGCAGCCGGTCCTTCGGCGTCGCGCTGAGCGCCTGCACCACCCCTGCGGCGGGCAAGCCCACCTTCGACCTGAAGGACACCGAGGTCGAGCTGGGCATCGGCATCCACGGCGAGCCCGGCCGGGCCCGCTCGGCCATGCGCGGCGCCCGCGAGCTGGTCCACACCGCGATGGACGCCATCGACGAGGACATGCCGGTCTCCGGCGACAACCTGGTCATGGTGAACGGCATGGGCGGCACGCCGCTGATCGAGCTCTACATCGCCTTCGCCGAGGTGAGCGACTACCTGGCGGGCAAGGGCGCGAGAGCGGCCCGGAGCCTGGTCGGCAACTACGTCACCAGCCTCGACATGCAGGGCTTCTCGATCACGGTCTGCCGGCTGGACGACGAGCTCACCCGTCTGTGGGACGCCCCGGTGGAGACCCCCGGCCTGCGCTGGGGCCGCTGACATGGGCGCCGCCGACCTGGACACCGCTTTCTTCGCCGCGTGGATCGAGGAGGCCGCCCGGACCGTCGGGGCCGAGAAGGAGTGGCTGACCCGGCTGGACGCCGCGATCGGCGACGCCGACCACGGCGCCAACCTCGACCGGGGCTTCACCGCGATCGCCCAGGCGCTGGCCGGCACCGAGCCCGACACCCCCGGAGCGCTGCTGGCACTGGTGGGGAGCACGCTGATCCGCAAGGTGGGCGGGGCTTCCGGCCCCCTGTACGGCACGGCGTTCCGGGAGGCGGGCAAGTTCCTGGGCGACGCCTCCGAGGTGTCGGTCGCGGACCTCGCCGCCGCCCTGCAGGCCGCCCTGGACGGGGTCCAGAGGCTGGGATCGGCCGCCGAGGGCGACAAGACCATGGTGGACGCGCTCGCTCCGGCGGTCCGGGCGATGTCTCTGGCCGCGCAGGAGGGCAAGGAGCCAGAAGAGGCGATCGGCGCGGCCGCGTCGGCGGCCCTCGCCGGAGCGGAGGCCACGATCCCGATGCAGGCGCGCAAGGGACGGGCCAGCTATCTCGGCCCCCGCAGCGTGGGCCACGAGGATCCCGGGGCCGCGTCGACCGCCCTCATCCTCGCCGCCCTGCGCACGGTGGTGACGCGATGACGCTCCCCGCTGACCGGGCACTCCCCCGCCTCTCCTCGGCGGCGTGCGGACCCCTCCGATGGTAGGCATCGTCCTCATCTCGCACAGCGGCCCGCTGGCCGCCGAGGTCGCCGTCCTGGCCACGCAGATCGGCGGCACGGGCGTCCCGCTGGCCGCGGCCGGAGGCACCGACGACGGCGGCGTCGGCACCAGCCCCAGCCTGGTGGAGGCGGCGATCGGGGAGGTGGACCGGGGCGACGGGGTGATACTGATCCCCGACCTGGGCAGTTCGGTGCTGACCGCCCGCCTGATGGAGGGGCCGGGCGTGGTGATCGCCGACGTGCCGTTCGTGGAGGGGGCGATCGCGGCCGTCGTCACGGCGGGCACGGGCGCCTCGCTGGAGGCGGTGCTGGCCGCGGCCGAGGAGTCCAGGAACTTCCGCAAGCTGTGACCCGTACATCGCGAGGAGGGGCGCCGGCGCCGCGACCGTGAAGACGGCGTCTCTCCGGGTCAGACCGCCGCGCGGGGTGCGCCGCGGTCGCGAGGAACGATCGGTCGTCCGCCGCTGCCGGATCCTGCCGGTCGCCGCCCAGGACCGGCTCTCAATACGGCAGGTAGTAACTGAGCACGTCGGCGGTGAGCGGCGGGAAGAGCGCCTGGAACAGCTCCTCCTCCCCGGTGTAGACGTCGGGCCGGATCCGGGTCAGGCCCTCGATCCCGTGCGGGCCGAACAGCAGGGCGGGCAGGTGGTCGGGGGCCACTCCGGCGCCTCCCACGGCTCCGGGCCCCTGCATCGCGCCGCCGGTGACGACCGCGCCGAGGCCATCGGCGTGGACGGGGATCCGGTAGTGGGCGCCGAAGGTGGAGATGACGATGTCGCGGCCGGCGCGTTCCGCCCCCGCCGCGGTGAGGCGCTGCCAGAGCAGCGGCCGCAGCCGGTCGAGCAGCGCCGCGACGTCCGGGATGCGGAGGTAGTACTGCTCCGCCTGCTTACGCGGTCCGTGGTCGAGGAACTCCCGCCAGGCGGCGGCGGTCACGGTTCCCGCCCGGTG
Source organism: Streptosporangium canum (assembly GCF_900113865.1). Lineage (GTDB taxonomy): Bacteria > Actinomycetota > Actinomycetes > Streptosporangiales > Streptosporangiaceae > Streptosporangium > Streptosporangium canum. The sequence goes on from NZ_FOQY01000006.1 coordinate 141,450, forward strand.
GACGACGCGTACCTGGCCGCCGGGCACCAGCGCGGCGACGCCGCGCAGCAGTTCCCGGGCCGCCGCGTCGTCGAGCGCGGCTGCCTCGGCCAGGAGCACCTCGTCATCGTCGGGGGGTGTGGTGCGTCCGGCGGCGACGACGGTGTCGCCCCGCTCGACGACCCAGAGGGTGCTCGCCTCGTGCTCCAGCAGCCATCGCCAGCATGCCGCCGAGTGGGGCATGGCCACGTCGAACCGGTCCTGGGTCATGTCCTGAAGGGCCGCCATCGCGGGGATGTCGGAGGGCCGGGCGGCGCGGAGCGCGGGTGCCGCCTCGCCGGGCGGCGGGGTGCGCACGGTCGGCGCCGGCGGTATGTCGATGGCGTACTCGTAGCCGAACAGCCGGTAGAAGTACGGGATTCCGATCATCGCCTGGATGACGTGACCGCGGGCGGCGGAACGGTCGTGGGCCCATTGCATGAGCGCCCGCACGAGTCCGCGTCCTTCGTATTCGCGGTCGGTGGCGACCAGCTCGACCTGGCCGGCGGGCAGGCGGATGTCGCCGATGCGTACTTCCTCGTCGAGGAGCGTCGCGGTGGAGACGACCCGGTCTCCGTCGACGACCACAGCGCTGGCGGGCCAGCCGGCCTCGGGATCCGCGACGACCAGCCGATGGTCGAGGGCGTCGGCCTCGTCGCCGCGTTCGGCCAGGAGCGTGCTGATCTGGTCGAGGTCCGCGGGCTGTGCCTGCCTCAGAACGAGGCCGCCGGCCAGCGGGAGGGGCGCGGAGGGAGAGGGTGCGGCGGTCACGGCGGGACTATTCCACCGTCCGGGCCGTCTCGTCCATCGGATTTCCGCGAAGGTGCGGGAAGGGGACGCGTGCGTCCTCTCCCGCGGGGCCGCCGGTGACGGTGGCGAGGCCGGTTCTCACGAGACGGCCCCGCCGTACGCCGGTGACGGTGGCGGAGCCGGTGCTCACGAAACGGCCCCGCCGTACGCCGGAGCCGTCCAGGCGCAGGCGGGCATCAGCGAGGCCTGGTGGGCGCTGCCGGCCGGAGACGAGGAGGACGGCGGCGAGCCGCTTCTACCTGCAGGCCGACTGCCTGGGCGGGGTGTCCATGAAGATCCTGGGGTGCTCGGCCAAGAACTGGAAACCCCTCCTCACCGCCGAGACGCCGAAGGAATACGGCAGATTCAACTGGTACGGCAAGCCCGCCAACCGCCTTCACTGGTTCGAGCAGGGCTACAGGTCACAGGGCTCGGGCGCGTGCAACACCTGGAAGGCTCCCTCCTCGAAGGTCGCCTGACCCCTGCCGGCCCGTCTCGGGGGACGGGCACGAACAGGGCGATCACCGGTCTCCTCCGCCCGCGAACAGGCGGGGCAGAGGCGCTCCGCGGGAGGCGTGAGGGCAGGGCGGGACTCGAGCCCCAGGGATTACGGGTCCCTCCGGCCGCCACCGCTGGACACACCTTCTACCTGCCTACCTGCACAAAGGTTCCCGTCAGCTCGCGATCTCACGGGACTTCAGCACGTATTCGGCATGGAGGAGCTGAGCTCCTCGCCGAGGTGATCATCTCCTCGCTGTGTCGTAGGGCCAGGAATCCCGTAAGCACCGGATGTCGTGGATCTGATCCGTCATGGTGACTGACCTGCGGTGAAGGCTTGGCACACGCGTTGAGCTGGGCCTTCACCACTCACTGGGATAACGGCTGGTCGATGATCGAAAAAATCGATGAGAGGCCATGGCCATCCAGATTGATTGAAGAAACCGAGAGCACTCCAACGGGAATGGCCGCAATCATTTCTGAGAGATAAATTCTCTTTCTTGAAATCCGGCGGGCTGGGTCTACTCAACGGAGTGGTTATTGAGTCCCATCAAAGCGATATCGTGCCTGAACGGCTGTTGACCCTGTCCCGGTCGACAAACTTCAAAGCTCCAGGCTTCGCGGCATCACGGCGAATTTTCATGGAATCGGCGCGTGGGTGGACCTAACGGCTACGGAAGAAAGTCATGAGGCGGACAAGGACGTCCGTCTGGGCGAGTGACTCCGGGATCGTTACGCATGGTTCCGGTCTCGGACATCGTCATCCATCTTGCGGCCGCCGGCCACTGGGAGACGAGGGTAGCCATTCAGGCCTGAATTTATAAACACAGGAGCACCGCAGGGCATCATGCGGTGATCACCGGCGAGGCGACTACCGGCCCCAATGACGAAGGTGATCTTACCGGTTACGAAAGTGATCTTTACATGCACTTGACATGCTGCCATGATCACCTCGTTCTGTCGTTTTGTGCCTGAAAGGGTGCATGTGAAACACGCTCGATCAACGTCCGGCTTAGCCTCCGCGACGCGTCGCGGAGGCTCGCTCCTGGCAACCTTTGCGCTCTCAGCTTCGATCCTGGCGACACCGGCCGTCGCCGAACCCACCCCGCCTCCTGACCCGGCTTCCACCACCGCACCGGTTGAGCCGAACTTCGTCGATCTGGCCAAGGCCGAAGCCAAGCGGACGGGCAAGGAGGTGGAGATTCCCAGCCTTCATACCGAGAACATGACCACCGTCGCCATGCCCGGCGGCAAAACGGTCAAGACGTATGTGTCGAGCACTGTCGTCCGTGTCCAGCGCGGTAGCGAGTGGCACAAGGTCGACCCGACGCTGGTCGTGGAGGACGGGGTCGTCAAACCCCGGATGACCAAACTGGACATCAAGCTGTCCAACGGCGGCGGCAATGCCCCTCTGCTGACCGCGAAGGGCGACTTCCTCGGTCTCAAGGAGGGCCAGCCCGGCGAGGTCAGCATCGCCGCGCCCGGCAAGTTGCCCGTGCCTGAGCTGTCCGACCATACCGCGACCTACCGGTCCGCCTACGGCCACAACATCGACCTGGTCGTCACCGTGACTCCCACGGGCTACCAGCAGCAGATCGTGATCCGCGAGCGGCCTGCCGAGCAGCTCAAGCTGCCCGTACAGATCGACCCGCCCTCTGGGATGAGCCTGGGCAAGTCCGCCAGTGGCAAGCCGTCCGCGCTCGCGGGCGGCAAGGAGGTCGCCGACCTGTCGGTGCTTCCGGTCATGGACGCCAAGGAGATCGCCACGCCTGGCAGCGGCAAGGCGGGCACCGCGACCGCGACCCTCACTGGAAGCGGTGACGATGCCGCGCTCGTCCTCGCCCCGGACGCCACGTTCCTGGCCGACCCGGCGGTGACCTACCCGGTGACGGTGGCCGCGGCCAACCCGACGCCGTGGCACGGAGCCGGCGCTCCCGCCGACACGTTCATCGCCAATGGCGGCAGCTACGTCAACGGCAGCTACTCGGCCAACAGCAACGCGCTCTTCGCCGGGCGCCGGGACGGCTACAACTACCGTTCCTACCTGAAGTTCGACCTCACGAACGCGCCATTCTTCGGCCAGCGGATCATCGACGCGAACATCACGCTGTGGAACTACATCTCCAGCGCCTGCGGCAATGTCGGTGACATCTCCATGCACCGCGTCGCCGCCAGCTGGACCCCTACCACGATCAAGTGGTCCGAGCAGCCACTCGCCGTAGCCGACGGCTACGTGGTCAACCCCTACGGCAAGGACGCGAACTGCTCCGACTGGATGGCCGAGGGCGAGCTCTGGTATTCCATCGAGCAGATCGCGCAGGCCTGGGCGGACGGAACGCCCAACCATGGCTTGATGGTCCGCGCGGTGGCCGAGTCGGGCGGGAACAACTGGCGCCAGTACCTGTCGGGCAACTACCCGGAGACCGCTCCGGACGGCAGCCACCACCCCTACTTCTTCCTCGAGTACGAGGCTCCCGCTCCGCCCAAGGTCGATGGCTTCACATTCATGTCGCCAGACCCGATCACGAGCCTTCCGGCGTTCGAGGAGGCCCGCGCCCGGTCGATTTATGAGCCGGCAGGCAGTGAGCGGACCAGGATCGACAACACGCTCTCCGGTCAGATCGCCGGTCAGCGCGACGGAGAACCCTTCGAGGTCGTGGCGGACGAACTCGACCGCAGCCCCGGGGGCAACGACGGTGAGGACGGAACCGGCGAGGACACGCTCGGGCCGCGCGTGGTCAGCGTCGAGCCCGCGAACGGCGCTGCCGACGTCCCCCTGAACACGAAGCTGAAGGTCACCTTCTCCGAGCCGGTCACCGAGGCCGCCGTGGTGCTCAAGGACGCCAGCGGCGTCGAGGTGCCGACGCCGGCGACCTACGACAGCAGCGGGACGGTGGTGACATTCACGCCGGAACGCGCGCTGACCGCGGGAACCACGTACACAGTGGTGCTCTCGGACGCGGCCGACGAGTGGGAAAACAGGATGACCACCTACACGTGGTCCTTCAGCACCCCGAAGCAGGCTGCGGGGCACTGGAAGTTCGATGAGGGCTCCGGTGATACGGCGAGCGATTCGTCGGGCAAAGGCCACGATGTGAAGCTGAACGAGACGGCTTCGTGGACCCCGGGTAAGAGCGGTACCGGGCTGACCAACACCCCTGCGGCCACCCCGACGCCGACGTCGGCCGGACCCGCGTCGCCCTCCCGGCTGAACGCGGTGGCGGCTGCCCCCGCGGTCGCCGGTTTCGGTCTGACCCCTTCACAGACGATCAACGGCGACATCGTGACGTCGTCGTTGACGCCGACGCTCAAGGCGACGGCGACCGATGCCGCATCGGGCGCCTCGACTGTCGAGTTCCGCGTACTCAAGTACACCGACGACAGTCACGTGTGGTCGGGTTCGCTGGCCAATGTGCCTTCCGGTACGGGGGCGTCGATCGCGGTGCCGACGAGCAAGCTGGTCGACGGCGTCAAGTACGAGTGGCAGGTACGTGCGACGTCCGCGGGTGGCGCTTCCGCCTGGTCGTCGTACCAGTTCTTCACGGTGGACGTGCCCGAGGCCGTGGTGGATCAGTTCCAGGTCACCCCGTCGTCGGGGACCGCCGGTGACACCAAGAGTTCCTCGCTGACCCCGACGCTGAAAGCCAGAGTCACCGATCCACTCGGCGGTCCGGCCATGGTCGACTTCCAGGTGGCCCGCTACTCCGACGACGTGGTGGTGTGGTCGACTACCTTGTCCGGCGTAGCTTCGGGCTCGCAGGCCTCCGTGACGGTCCCGGCCGGGAAACTGCTCGACCTCACGAAGTACGAGTGGCGGGTCAAGGCCACCACGCCGGGATCCACCCCGGCCTGGACGCCCTATCAGTTCTTCACCGTGGACGCCGCTCCCGTGGTGGACCAGCTCCAGGTGAGCCCGTCGGCGGGCACCGGGACCGCCATCACTACTTCCATGCTGACGCCGACGCTCCTGGCCAGGGTCGTCGACAAGCTGGGCAGCACGGGCACGGTCGAGTTCCAGGTGGCCCGCTACTCCGACGACATCGTTGTCTGGTCAGATTCGGTGGCGAACGTCGCCTCCGGTACGCAGGCGTCGATCGTGGTTCCCGCGGCCAAGCTGCTCGACGGCATCAGATACGAGTGGCGGGTGAAGGCCACGGCCAGCGGCGCCACCTCGGCGTGGACGCCGCACCAGTTCTTCACCGTGGACGTGCCCGAGGCGGTGGTGGACCAGTTCCAGATCACGCCGTCGGCGATCTCCGGCACCGACACCTTCACCAGTTCCCTGACCCCGACCTTGCGTGCGCGGGTGACCGATCCGCTGGACGGTCCTGCGACGGTCGACGTCCAGGTCGCCGACTGGGCCACCGACACCGTGCGGTGGTCGAGTTCGCTGAGCAACGTCGTATCGGGAAGCACCGCCACGATTGCGGTGCCGAGCGGCGTCCTGACTGACGGCGTGAAGTACGAGTGGCGGATCAAGGCCACCACCCCGGGATCCACCCCGACCTGGTCGGCCTGGCAGGTCTTCACTGTGAACGTGCCCGAGGCGGTGGTGGACCAGTTCCAGATCACGCCGTCGGAGAACGTCGGCACGAGCACGGTGACACCATCGCTGACCCCGACCTTGCTAGCCCGCGTCACGGACCCGCTTGGCGGCACGGCCACGGTCGACTTCCAGGTCGCCGACTGGGCCACCGACACGGTGTTCTGGTCAACGACCGTGACGGGCGTCGCCTCCGGCTCACAGGCGTCGGTAGCCGTTCCAGCCGGGAAGCTGTCCGACAAGATCGACTACGAGTTCCGGGTCAAGGCCACCACACCGGGCTCGACGCCGGCCTGGTCGTCCTGGCAGCGGTTCCGGACCGACATCTTCGATCCGGCCACCGACCCAGCGGTCAGCCAGCTCCAGGTCGTTCCTTCGCAGACCCAGGATGGGGTAACGGTCGCCACGTCGGTCATCCCTGAGCTGCGTGCGCTCGTGTCCCACCCGCAGGGCAGCGCCTCGCGAGTGGAGGTCGAACTGGAGCACGACCCGGCCGCGCCACAGGGGCAGGGCAGTGGCCAGATCTGGGCCACGGCACTGGACAATGTGGCATCCGGTACGGCTGTCTCGGTGCCCGTCCCTGAAGGCAGGCTGGCCGACGGCTGGCTGGTGCGCTGGCGGCTGCGTTCGCTGGTGGGTGGCACCTCCTCCACCTGGTCTGCCTGGCAGCAGATGAAGGTCGCCGTGCCCAAGCCCGGGGTGGGCCAGTTCCAGGTCACCCCGTCGCAGGTGGCCGACGGCAAGACCGTCACCACCGTGCTCACGCCGTCGCTGCACGCGCAGGTCACCTACGCGCCCGGCGGTAACCTGCGGGCCGAGTTCGAGATCGAGCACGACCCCGCTGCTCCGGAAGGCCAGGGCAGTGGGCAGATCTGGGCCGGTACCGCCGACAACGTCCCGGTCGGGACACAGGCGTCGGTGACCGTCCCGGCAGGCGAGCTGACCGACGGCTGGGCCGTGCGCTGGCGCGTGCGCTCCACCACGGGCACGCTCGCCTCGGCGTGGTCGGACTGGCAGCAGTTGCTGGTGGACCAGCCGGACTCGGCTCCCGCCGTACAGGAGCTGCAGGTCACCCCGTCGCAGCAGGTGGACGGCAAGACCGTCACCTCCACTGCGACCCCGCAGTTGCGGGCCACCGTGCTCGACCCTCGCGGTGAGGCTCTCACCGCGGAGTTCGAGATCGAGCACGATCCGGCCGCTCCCGACGGTCAGGGCAGTGGCCAGATCTGGGCCGACAACGTGGCCGGTGTCGAGGTCGGCGCCCAGGCCGCGCTCGCCGTACCCGCAGGAAAGTTGAGTGACGGCTGGGTGGTGCGCTGGCGTGCCCGGGCCACCTCGGCGACCACATCCTCGGCGTGGTCGGGCTGGCAGCAACTCACCATCGAGATTCCCAAGCCCGGGGTGGACCAGCTTCAGGTCACCCCGTCGGAGCAGGTCGACAGCAAGACGGTGACCCCGATGCTGACGCCGTCGCTGCAGGCGCGGGTCACCTACGGTCCCGGCGGTAACCTGCGGGCCGAGTTCGAGATCGAGCACGATCCCTCCGCCCCCGAGGGCCAGGGGACCGGGCAGATCTGGACGACCTCGGTCGAGGGGGCCGCAGGCACGCAGGTCGCGGTAGCCGTGCCAGCCGGGAAGCTGACCGACGGCTGGACGGTGCGCTGGCGCGTCCGCTCCCACATCGACGAGCTGGCCTCGGCCTGGTCGGGCTGGAAGCAGCTGGTCGTGGACCGGCCGGACTCGGCGCCCGCGGTGGACGACCTCAAGGTCACGCCGTCCAAGAAGATCGATGACCGGACGGTCACTCGCATCGAGACGCCGACGCTGGCCGCGAAGGTCACCGATCCCCGTGGCGATGCGCTCACCGCGGAGTTCGAGATCGAGCACGATCCGGCCGCTCCCGACGGTCAGGGCAGCGGGCAGATCTGGGCCGACAACGTGGCCGGTGTCGAGGTCGGCGCCCAGGCCGCGCTCGCCGTACCCGTCGGGAAGCTGGCCGACGGTTGGCTGGTGCGCTGGCGCGTTCGCGCGGCGTCGCCCAGCGCGGCGTCGGCGTGGTCGGACTGGCAGGTGCTCAAGGTCGACGTCATCCACCCGGGTGAGGAGCCGCTGGCGCAGACCACCGGCTCGGTGATCCGGACGGACGAAAGCTTCACGGTGGCTGCCTGGCTGCGGTGGAGCGACGCCAACGGCGACTACGACGTCGTCGCACAGAAGGGCGACCATCAGGAACCCTTCCGGCTCGGCAACGACCCCGCGCACGGACTGGTGTTCACCCTCACCAGTGCCGACACCGCCGACGCGACGGTCGAGGGTGCGCTCTCGGGCACGCGGGCACCGGTCGACGAGTGGTTCCACCTGGCGGGTGTGTACGACGCGGCGGCCAAGACCGCCTCGCTGTACCTCAACGGTGTACTGATCAAGAGCGCGCCGGTGAGCTTCACCACCTGGAACGCCGCCACAGCCATGGCACTCGGCAGCCGGATGAAGGGCGACCTGGACGAGGTCCAGGTCTTCCAGCGGACTCTGGATACCACCCAGATCCTCGCCCTGCTGGCGAGCTCGGCCTCCCAGCCTTCCCAGGCCAGGGCGTCCGCGACTCCGAGCGCTGCCGCCGTACCGGCCATGGTCGGCAACTTCAACTACAAGCACCCGTCGTTGGAGACCTGCTACGCCACCGAAAGGGCGCCAAGGTTCACCGACGCCTATTCGCGGATGCAGGAGCGCCCACACTCGGCCTGCTGGACCAGCTGGATCGGGCACGGCGGATGGGAGGAGGTCGACGAGAACGGCGTCAAGCGGCGCAAGAACCGGACCGCCTGGTGGGTCAGGATGTTCCCCGGGCCACTGCGGATCCCGGCGAAGCTGCTGGACAAGGTGACCGACGACGACGTGTTCACCTTCCGCGTGACCTGGGTGGCGCACACCTACATCGGCAACCACACCGGAGAGGCTGTCTACAAGAGCGGTGCCGACGACACCGAGCTGAAGCCGCAGAACATCAAGTTCTTCGTGAAGCTGACAGACTTCGGCATCTGGAACAGAGGTGTCAGGCGTACCGAGCTGGATGCCGATCTGAGCGACGTCAAGATCGAGTTCGACCTTGCCACGCAGGGCTGCGAGGTCCAGGCGGGCAGTCCCGATCCCACCCAGCTGAAGACGATCTCCGGCTGGCGCTCGACAGCGTACCTGGAGTACCTGATCAAAACGGCCAAACCGGCGTCACACGACAGGGAAGTCTGCTCGATCCTGCCCGCCATCACCAAGTACGGGGACAAGCGGGGCCGGCTTCCCCTGTGGGACCAGGAACTCCTCGGCGAAGCAGGCAAACGACAGGGCGTTGTGCGGTGGGGACAGGGCGTTCCGAGTAACACCCTATGGTCTCCCAGTTTCCGCTGCGACTGGAGGCAACTCGGGAACTTCGGTGAGGAGACGGCGAACACCGGCGGGTGCATCTACATCAGAGCCGACCGGGTGTTCACGATGTCCAAGAGCAGGGACGACGAATTCCTGGATGTCATCAACCACATAGAGAAGGCCCTGAGCCCGGCGACGAACTCCCTCACCTACCCGCCCTACCGCCCTGGAGATACGACCGACGGGCGAATAAAAAACCGTCCGCCGGTCAAGGGGCCGCTGGGCAACGAACTGCCGAAGGTCATCGGGGGCAACTACGCCGCTGCCCCGAACACCCGGCAGGGAGAACCCCTGTGGAGAGCGGCGAAGGGCGTCTACGCCAAGAACAGGAGGGTGTTCTCCGGAACTCCCTTCGCGGTGCCCGAGGACAACTGGGAGTTGCCCTACGGAGGGACCTATTGCAGGTACTACACCAAGGAGGTGTACCAGCAATGGGGCTACCGGAACGTGCAGTGCGACGAATATCCGTTCGCGTCGACCGAGCAGGGAGCACTGAAGGACAAGATCCACTATTCGATTCAAGGGGTCCGAAAAGACCACAACGAGGATCATGGAGATGCGCTGAAGGCGTTCTACGGCCACTATCGCCTTCTCGACTACGACCCTGATAACACCATCACCAAGATCAGCGACAGCCCGTTCTGGGTGAAGATCGTGAAATAATCGCCCATCGAATGCGGGGCTGCCGAGCGCAGCCCCGCATTCCCATTGGACAGCAGGATGTGAAGAATGACGAACACGGAACAGGCTCTTCCCGCGGAGAACCAGTGGGACCTGCTGGTCGAGTACGGCCGCGGACTCCAGCTCGGCTTCCATGCCCTCTGGGTGGAGAGCGACGACCCGGAAGAACTGTCCAGCCGATTCCGCGTGGACCCGGGCTCACGCCTGGAGTGCGACGTGACAACGCTCGCGGGAAGGTACAAAGGCCCTCCGGCGAAAGGCATCTGGATCGGCCCGCACGCGCCGGGCTGGACCCATCTCTTCGTCTTCGGGCTGTCCTCGACCCATCCCGCGATCGGCAATCTCGGAAAGCGGCGAGCCTTCCAGATCAAATTCTGGGGCGAGGTGGGTGAAGGACTTGAGCCGCTGTACCTCCATTACGACGGGGAACTGCTCGGCGATGTCAATCCACCGTACGAGGAGGGCGGATACATGTCCCTCCCCGACTACCGGCCCTTCACCGAGGGGCTGGCACTCGACCCCGATGGTGACCTTGAGCATGATGTCCACACCCTGTGGTGCGTGGTCGGCCGGATCACGGGACGCTTCGCAGATCGGGAGTGGTGGACGCCGACCCGTACCTTCTACAGCATCCCCGCCGGAGCCTGGGAACGCTGAACAACGCTGACCCCGGCCAGCACCACGGCCGCCATGGCGAGGGCTGCCCCGCCCCCGCGGTGGCGGCGAGTCTGCCCAGCACCGCCGACCCGAGCGCCCCTCCGACCTGCCGCACGGAGTTGAACAGCCCGCCCACGACACCCCCGGTCCCCGCGGGCGCCGCGCCGACGATCGTCGTGGTCAGCGGCACGATGATGAAGGGCGGGTGTGCGAGCCCGGCCTGGGCGGGGGTCAGGTGCAGGTGGTCGAGAAGGTGCAGGCCGAGGGCGAAGAGCACCTCCGACATGACGAGCTGGATCGCCGCGCCCGTGGCCGGCATCCGGGGCACCCCGCCTGCGCGCAGCAGGGCGGGCGGGAAAGCCGGGGCGGACCGCGGCGCTCGCCGGCGACGAGGACGGCCAGGGCGAGCGCGGACCCGACGGCCTGACGGCGGTCGCCGGCGCGCTCGCCGGTCTACTTGTAGCGGAAGTACACGAACAGCCGACCGTGGTTCTTGGCGTCCTTGTCGATGCGGTGGTAGAGGGCCTTGATCTCCTTCTGCTCCAGGAAGCGCAGGACCTTCTTCTTGAGCTGACCCGACCCCTTGCCCGGGATGATCTCGACCTCGGTGGCCTTCTTCCTGATGGCCTCGTCGATGATGCCCCGCAGCGCTTTGTCGATCTCACCGCCCCGGTTGAAGATCGGATGCAGATCCAGCTTGAGCTTCAACCGGGCCTCCCACAGGTCGCGTCGGACCAGTTTACGCGCACCAGCTCGCCGCGTTTCATCCCCAAATGTACGAGGGGCTGATGAGCCGCGGGCCGGCTCTGCCGATGAGACCGGAGCTCACCTCCGCCGCGCCGGCCCTCTCCGCGTGAACCTGACAGGCCGCTGGGCTGACAGGCCGCTGGGCTGACCGAGTAATTAAATTTGACCAATTAATCCGTTGATTGTGGCAATTCCACGATCTAGGCAAATAAATGATCTCTAGTTAGGCTCCCTGCATGATCGGCCGCCTTTACGGGTGGCCGTTCTCTCGTCACCCAACGGGGAGGGTCGAGTCCTCCTCAGCCATGCCCTGATCCAGGCATGCCCGGGTGACCTGACACCTCCTTCCGGCGTGACGTGGTCATGCGTCCCTACAGGGAGGTCTCGTTGCCAAGGAAGTCCCACTTATCACGGACCAGGCGCGTGGCGATGCTCGCCGTCGCCGCCGGACTCGTCGCGGCGATGGCGCCGCCGGCGAGCGCTGATCCGACCCCCACCCCGAGCGCCAAGAAGTGGACGGCGACCCCGCTTACCGGTGGCGAACCGGTCCAGGGCGCCAAGTCCGCGACCGGCAAGCTCGCCCAGAGCGACCAGTCGCTGCTGAAGTCCACCTCGGGCGACACGGTCAGCGTGATGGTCAAACTCGACTACGACTCCTACGCCGCCTACCAGGGTGGGCTTGACGGACTTCCCGCCACCAGCCCCGCCAAGACCGGCAAGGCTCTCGATATCAAAAGCGCCGACGCCAAGAAATACGAAAAGCACATCGAGGAGGTGGAGAACACCTTCCTCGCCGGGCTGGCCAAGAGCGTGCCCGGCGCCAAGGCCGGGCAGAAGCTGCGCACCGTCTACGGCGGCATGGCGCTGCGGATCCCCGCCAACAAGGCGGCCGAGCTGCTGAAGCTGCCCGGGGTGGCCGCCGTCCAGGAGGACAGGCCCGAGCAGCTCCTGACCGACTCCAGCGCCTCCTTCATCGGAGCCCCCACGATCTACAACAAGCTGGGCGGCAGCGCCTCGTCCGGCAAGGGCGTCGTCGTCGGCATCCTGGACTCCGGCGCCTGGCCGGAGCACCCCCAGTTCGCCGACCCCGGCACGCTGCCCGCCGCGCCCCCGACCAAGGACGGCACGCCGCGCGTCTGCAACTTCGGCGACAACCCGCTGACCCCGGCGGCCGACCCGTTCGCCTGCAACAAGAAGCTGATCGGCGGCGCGCCGTTCCTCGACACCTACAACGCGTTGTTCCCCGGCGAGGTCTACCCCGACAGCGCCCGTGACTCCAACGGCCACGGCACCCACACCGCGACCACCTCGGCGGGCGGCCCGGTGGCCGACGCCAACCCGCTCGGCATCAGCCGCGGCCCGATCCACGGCATCGCCCCGGCGGCGCACGTGTCGATCTACAAGGTCTGCGGCGTGGAGGGCTGCTTCCCCTCCGACTCCGCGCAGGCGGTGGGCCGGGCGATCCTCGACGGCGTCCGCGTGATCAACTTCTCGATCTCCGGCGGCAACTCCCCCTACAGCGACCCGGTGGAGCTGGCCTTCCTCGACGCCTACGCGGCGGGCGTGCTCGTGTCGGCCTCGGCGGGCAACGCCGGTCCGGGTGCGGCGACCGCCAACCACCTCAGCCCGTGGGTGACCACCGTGGCTGCCTCCACGCAGACCAGGACGTTCCAGTCCACGATCACGCTGGCCGGCTCCGGCGGCGCGACGGCCACGGTCAAGGGCGCCTCCATCACGGCCGGGGTGAACTCACCGCTGCCGGTGGTGCTCGCCTCGGCTCCGCCGTACTCCAACGCGCTCTGTACCTCCCCCGCCCCGGCTGGCCTGTTCACCGGCAAGATCGTCGCCTGTGAGCGCGGCCCCAACCGGGTGCTCAAGAGCTACAACGTGCTCCAGGGCGGCGCGGCCGGAATGATCCTCTACAACACCACGCCGCTCGACGTGATGACCGACAACCACTGGATCCCGACGGTCCACATCGACAAGCCGGAGAGCGACGCGCTGCTGGCCTTCCTGTCCGCCAACCCGGGTGCGACCGGCAAGTTCACCCAGGGCGCCAAGGCCACCTGGCAGGGCGACGCGATCACCACGTTCTCCTCCCGCGGGCCGGGCGGGGACTTCCTCAAGCCGGACGTCACCGCGCCCGGCCTGCACATCCTGGCCGGGACCACGCCGGCGCTGGAGGGTCCGGCGGGCGGCCCGCAGGGCAACCTGTACCAGGTCATCGCGGGCACCTCGATGTCGTCGCCGCACGTCGCCGGCGCCTCGGCCCTGGTGTTCGCGCTGCACCCCGACTGGACCCCGGGCCAGGTCAAGTCCGCGCTGGAGACGACGGCCAAGACCTCGGTCACCAAGCAGGACCGCGTCACCCCCGCCGACCCGTTCGACTTCGGCGGCGGCCGCATCGACCTGACCAAGGCCGGCGACCCCGGCCTGACGCTGAACGAGACCGCGGAGAACTTCGCCGCCTCCGCCAACGACGAGCTCAACCGCATCGACCTCAACCTGCCGTCGGTGAACGCCCCGACCATGCCGGGCCTCATCACCGCCAAGCGGACGTTCACCAACGTCACCGACAAGACGCTCACCTACACCACCTCGGGCACGACCGTGAGCGGGGCCAACATCACGGTGCTGCCGCCCCGGTTCACCGTCAAGCCGGGCAAGACCGCCAAGATCACGGTGATGGTCACCGCGCCCGAGCTGCCCGAAGGGCAGTACTTCGGCCAGGTGAACCTCAAGCAGTCGGGCGGCAGCCGCGACCTGCACCTGCCGGTGGCGTTCTTCCGCAAGGAGGGCGCCGTCCCGGTCGAGCAGACCTGCGTGCCGGACACCATCGCCCGCGACACCGGCGAGTCCACCTGCACGGTGAGCGTGCAGAACACCACCCTTGAGGACGCCGAGGTGACGGCGGTCAGCACGCTGGACAGCAAGCTGCGGCTGAACTCCGTGACCGGCGCCACCAAGGTCGGCACCCAGATCGCGACGGCGAAGACCACCCTGACGGCCAGGCAGCCGGACAGCCCGAGCATCGCCCCCGGCACCGGGCCCGCGCCCTACCTGCCGCTCGACGCCTTCGGCATCACGCCGACGCCGATCGGCGACGAGCAGGCGCTGAACTTCACCGTCCCGCCGTTCACCTACGCGGGCAAGACCTACAACCGGATCGGCGTCGTCGCCAACGGCTACACCGTCGCCGGAGGCACCGCGGGCTCGACCGACATCTCGGCCACCCCGCAGTCGCTGCCCAACCCGGCCAGCCCGAACAACGTGCTCGCCCCCTACTGGACCGACCTGGACGGCACCGGCGCGCCGGGCGTCTACGTCGGAACGCTGACCGACGGCGTGAGTGACTGGCTCGTCGTCGAATGGCGCCTCAACGTCTACGGCACCACGGACGCCAAGGTGTTCCAGCAGTGGATCGGGCTGAACGGGACCGAGGACATCACCTACACCTACGACCCGGACAACCTGCCCGGCGACACCCCGGCGGGCTACGGCCTGACCGTCGGCGCCGAGAACGACGAGGGTACGGCCGGCGGCCAGATCACCGGCCCGCCGACCCAGGACCTGCGGGTGACCAGCACGCCCGGCGCCCCCGGCGGCACCCTGACCTACACGATGAAGGTCAAGGGAGTCAGCGCGGGCAGCGGGTCGGTGACGACGGGCACGTCGACACCGCAGGTGAAGGGCATCACGATCGAGGTCGACAAGATAACCGTGCAGTAGGAACCCGTGGGGCCCGGCGCCGGTGCGCGCCGGGCCCACCCGGGTCCTGCCCGGGTCCTGACCCGGTCGCCCGGGCGGGACCCGGGCTTCGCGCGGAGCGGGACCGGTGCCCGCGAGCCCCGCGGGGGCGGGCCTCAGCGGTGCAGGTAGTCGACCAGGTAGGCCTTCTCGGTCTCCAGCGACTCGATGGCGCTCTTGACGACGTCGCCGATGCTCACGATCCCGGCCAGCCGGTCGTCGGCCACGACCGGGACGTGCCGGATGCGGTGCGTGGTCATGGTCTGCCGCAGGTCGTCGACGTCGGCGGTGGGCGGGCAGGTGCGGACGTCGGTCGTCATGATGGACGACACCGGGGCGGTCAGCACGTCCGCGCCCCGGTCGTTCAGCCGCCGCACCACGTCGCGCTCGGAGACGATGCCCGCGATCGACGAGCCGTCCTCGGAGACCACCACGGCGCCGATGTTGTGCTCGGCCAGCAGCTCCAAAAGCTCGGTCACCGTCGCCTCGGGGCGGACGGTCGTCACATCAGCTCCCTTGCCTTGCAGAATCGTACCGATCAGCATTGGCACCACCTCGGTTCAACCTGGCTGGGGTATCCCTAACCATTGCCCCATCGACACCCTGTCTAAGCACGGACGGGGGTAACGGCGTCGCTGTCAGGTCACGGGCAGTAGCCGTACCGCGTCGAGGGCCAGGGCGAGTTCCACGATGTCCAGCGGGCGGGCCAGGGAGCGCCCGGTGAGCTGCTCGATGCGGCGGATCCGGTTGAAGACCGTGTTGCGGTGGCAGTAGAGCTGCCCGGCGGCGCGCATCGCGGAGCCCTCGCAGCGCAGCCAGGCCTCCAGGGTGCCGAGCAGCACCTCCCGGTCGGCCGGGTCCAGGGCGAGGATGGGCCGGAGCACAGCGCCGCTGAGGTGGCCGGCGAGTTCGGGCTGGCTCACCACCAGCGCCGCGGGCAGCCGGTCCTCCAGCCGGGCGATCTCCGGCCCCTCCCCCACGCAGGTCCGCAGGGCGAGTTCGGCGAGCCTGCGCGCCCGGCCCAGCTCGGCCAGCCCCTCGACCACCGGGCTGATCCCGGCACAGCCGGTGACGTGCGGGCGCAGGTCGCGGGTCAGGTCCTCCATCCCCGCCTCGTGGAGCAGGACGACCGAGACCTCGTAGTCGGGGCGCATCCGCCACAGCAGCCGCATCACGCCCAGGCCCGTCGGGCGGAGGGCGTCGTCCCGGTGGTCGTGGCGGCCCGGCAGGCGGGTGATGACGACCGCGTAGCGGCCGAGTTCGGGCAGGTCCAGCGCCGCGGCCGCGCTGCGGACCAGCGCGGCGTCGGCACGGTCCTCCAGGAGTGCGTCGAGCAGGGCCTGGACCCGCTCGGCGGTCCGGCCGAACATCTCGGCCTCCCGGCTGCGGTAGGCCTCGGCGGCCGCGACGGCCTGCCGGTCGACGGCGTGCCAGACCTTGGTGGCGCTGCGGATCAGCACCGGCAGGCTGTCGGGCTCCTCCTCGGCGACGACGCCGACCAGCCCGTCCCACATCACCTGGGCGGAGATCCGGTAGCTGCGCAGCAGCGAGTCCATCGGCAGGCCTTGCTCGGCGCGGCGGCGCGCGGTCCGCTCCGCCTGCTGCAGGTCCCGCCGCTCGGCGAGAGGCAGGAGGATGGCGCCGATGCCGACCCGCATGGCGTCGTGCACGCTCTGCCAGTGGTCGTCGGTGGGCACCATCCGGCGGTAGGCCTCGTCGGTGTCACGTGTCCTGGTCACCAGTTCGTCGGTGAGCTCGGGGAGGCGCTGCATCAGCCGGGCGGCGGCCATGCGCATGATCCTGCGCACCTCGTCGTCGGCGGTCGTCCGGATCCCCATCGGGCAATGGTGTCAGCCGCACACGAAGCCGAACAAGGTTCTGTTCTGTTTCGTGACCCCGTGCTGTGCTGACGCACAACCGGCACCGGCTCCCCGTGGGCGCCGGTCCCGACTTCACCCCGGCCTCTGGACTCCGGTGAACCACCCGGGTTGGGTGCGTTCATCGGTTGTCAGGAGGCACACATGGACGTCCACGCCCCTCCACCGCCCGAAGATCCCGGGCTGGTCGTCAGGGATCTGGCGGTGAACTACGGTCCGGTGACGGCCCTGCGCGGGATCTCACTGAGCGTCCCGCGCGGCTCGATCGTCGCGGTGCTCGGCGGCAACGGCGCGGGGAAGTCCACCCTGCTGCGCGCCGTCTCGGGCACGCTCAGGTTCCACCGGGGCGGGATCACGGCGGGCGAGATCGTTTTCGGCCGGACACGGCTGTCCGGCACGGCCGCCTCCGCCGTGGTCGCCCGCGGCGTCGTCCAGGTGCCCGAGGGACGCCGGGTGTTCGCCCGGATGACCGTGGAGGAGAACCTGCGGGCCGGCTCGCTGGGCGCCCGTGACCGCCGGGCCGCGGCCGGGGCCAGGGAGCGCGTGCACACCCTCTTCCCCGTGCTCGCCGAACGCGCCCGGCAGCGCGCGGGCCTGCTGTCGGGCGGCGAGCAGCAGATGCTCGCCATCGGCCGCGCGCTGATGGCCCGGCCGGCGATGCTCCTGCTCGACGAGCCCACCCTCGGCCTGGCGCCGATGATGGCGGCGCGGATCGCCGAGACGGTCCGCGAGATCAACGCGCAGGGGACGACGGTGCTGCTGGTGGAGCAGAACGCCGCCATGGCCCTCTCGCTGGCCTCCCAGGCGTACGTGCTGGAGGTCGGCGAGGTGGCGCTGTCCGGCCCCGCCGCCGACCTCGCCCGGAGCGACGAGGTGCGCCGGCGCTACCTGGGGATCGAGGACGACCGGGCGGCCTCCCCGGCCGGCGCGTCCGCCGGGCGCCCGGCCCTGGCGAGGTGGTCGGCGTGAGCGACACATACCAACCAGACGGTATGGCCGGTTCCCCGCCCCGGCTCGAGGTCCGGGACGTCACCGTGCGCTTCGCCGGGCTCACCGCGCTCGACGCGATCGGCTTCACCGTCGAGCCCGGCAGCGTCCACGCGGTCATCGGCCCCAACGGCGCGGGCAAGTCGACCTGCTTCAACGTGCTGTCGGGGGTCTACCGGGCCACCGCGGGCAGCGTGCGCTTCGGCGAGGCGGAGCTGACCGCCCTGGCTCCGCACCGCATCGCCGCTCTGGGCGTGGCGCGCACCTTCCAGAACATCGCCCTGTCGCCCCGCCTGTCGGTGCGCGACAACCTGATGCTCGGCCGGCACCGGCTGACCCGCGCCGGATTCGTCGCGGCCGGCCTGCGGCTGCCGTCCGCGCGGCGGGAGGCCCGGCTGCACGGCGAGCGGGTGAACGAGATCGCCGCCTTCGTCGGGCTCGCCGGACGGCTGGCCACCCCCGTCGGGCTCCTGCCGTACGGCGTGCAGAAACGGGTCGAGCTGGCCCGGGCCCTGTGCATGGAGCCCCGCCTGCTCCTGCTCGACGAGCCGGTGGCCGGCATGAACGGCGGCGAGCGCCGCGAGATGGCCGAGCTGGTCGTCGCCGTCCGGGAGAGCCTCGGCATCTCGATCCTGCTGGTCGAGCACGACATGGGGATGGTCATGCGGCTCGCCGACACGGTGACGGTCCTGGACTTCGGCCGGCGGATCGCCGGCGGGCCTCCCGCCGAGGTCCAGGACGATCCCGAGGTCATCCGCGCCTACCTGGGCGCGGCGAGCGGGAGCGGGGAGGCCGCTCCGTGACCACCTTCCTGGAGCTTCTGGCGAACGGGATCTCCGTCGGCGCGGTGTACGCGCTGATCGCCCTGGGGTTCGTGATCATCTTCAAGGCGACCGAGGTGGTCAACTTCGCCCACGCCTCGCTGCTGCTGGCCGGCGGTTTCGTCGTCGCGAGGCTGCACTCCTCGATCGGCTTCTGGGCCGCCCTGCTGCTCGGCGTCGCCGGCGCGGCCGCCGTGGGCGTCCTGATCGAGTTCCTGATCATCCGCCGGGCGAACGTCTCCTCCCACAGCGTCCTGGCGATCGTGACGATCGGCGTCGACATCGTGCTGACCACCGAGCTCACCCGGCGGATCGGCACCGAGGTGCTCGCCCTGGGCGATCCGTGGCGCGACCAGGTGGTGCACCTGGGGGCCGTCGGCATCGCCCAGACCCGTGTCGTGGCGCTGGCCGTCGCGGCGGTCCTCATCACCGCGTTCCTGCTGGCGTTCAAGCACACCGGCTGGGGCGTCGCCATGCGCGCCACCGCCGAGGACCCCGAGACCGCCGCCCTGATGGGCGTGCGGCGGGGGCGGGTGTCGATGGGGGCGTGGGCGGTGGCCGGCGCCCTGGCCACCGTCGCCGCGCTCTTCCTGTGCGTGTTCCCCACGCCGGGCCTGGACCGCAGCACGACGTTCGCCGCCATGAAGGCCTTCCCCGCGGCGATCCTCGGCGGCCTCGACTCCACCACGGGGGCGCTGGTGGGCGGCCTGATCATCGGGGTCACCGAGACCCTGATGAGCGGCTACCAGAACGACCTGGCCTTCCTCGGCAGGGGCATCGGCGACGTCGCGCCGTTCCTCGTGATGATCGTGGTCCTGCTCATCCGCCCCGCGGGGCTGTTCGGGACGAGGGAGCTGGCACGTGTCTGACAAGCCCGGCGGGTCCGTGCGGATCCTCCTCCGGTCGGCCGTCCTGGTCGCGGCCGCGGTCGCGGTGCCGTTCTACCTGGAGGGCTTCTGGCTGCAGGCCGGGCTCTTCGCGATGTCGGCGGCCGTCGGGGCGATCGGCATCAACCTGCTGACCGGCGCCACCGGCCAGCTGTCCATGGGTCACGCGTTCTTCCTGGCGGCCGGGGCCTACTCCTACGTCTACTTCGCCTCCGATCCCGGCCCCGGCCTGGCCGGGCTGGGCCTGCCCACTCCTGTCGCGGCGGTGCTGGCGGTGCTCACCGCGGGCGTCGCCGGGGGCGTGTTCAGCCCGATCGCCGGCCGTCTGAAAGGGGCCTACCTCGGCATCGCCACGCTGGCGCTGATCTTCCTCGGCCAGCACCTGCTGTTCAACGCCGGGCCCGTGACGGGCGGCTACAACGGCCGCCCGGTGCCGCCCATGGAGCTGTTCGGGTTCGCCTTCGCCGACTCCCCCGCGCTCGTGGTGGCCCAGGTGCCGTTCGGCGCGCTGGAGCGGCTGTGGTTCCTCGGCCTGGCCGCCCTGGTCTGCGCGGCGCTGTTCGCCCGCGGGGTGCTGACCGGACGTCCCGGGCGGGCCATGAACACCATCCGCGACCACGAGATCGCCGCCGGGGTGATGGGCGTTCCGGTGGCCCGCTACCGCGCCGGCGTGTTCGTGCTGTCGTCGATGTACGGCGGGCTGGCCGGCGTCCTGCTCGCGCTGGTCTTCCAGCGGACCGTGCCGGAGTACTTCGGCATCCTGCTCTCCCTCGACTACCTCGCCATGATCGTCATCGGCGGCCTCGGCTCGGTCGCGGGGGCGGTGATCGGCGCCGTCTTCATCTCCCTGCTGCCCCAGCTCCTGACCCGCTACAGCGACGCCCTGCCGCTGGTGGCCGAACCCGGCTCCGGCGGGGTCTCCCCCGCCGAGGCCGCCCGGATCCTGTACGGCGCGGCCGTCGTCGTGATCGTCCTCTTCCTGCCGGGCGGCCTGCTCGGCCTCGCCGGCCGCCTGCGGCCGTCCCCGAACCGCCGGATCGCCTCCGCCTCCACGGCGGAGAAGGCCTCCTTACGCCCGTCCCCCGAGACAAGGAACTGACGTGACTCCTCCACTCCCGTCCCCGCTCCCGCTCCCCGAAGGCGGCGGCCTCCCGCTCCCCGCGCCGCGCCGCGGCGGGATCGCCGCGATCCCGGCCCGGCGGATCGCGGTGCTCGCCGTCCTGGCCCTGGCGGTCGCCTCGTGCGCCAGCGGGAAGGCCACCGGGGGCGCCGGCGCCTCGCCGGCCGTCGGCGGCGACGGGGTCAAGACCGGCCCCGGCGTCACCGCCGACACGATCACGGTGGGCCTCATGACCGATCTCACCGGCCCCTACGCCTCGTTCGGCAAGAGCCTGACCCAGGCGCAGCAGCTCTACTTCGAGCAGGTCAACGCGGGTGGAGGCGTGTGCGGCCGGAAGGTCGAGGCCGTCGTGCGCGACCACGGCTACGACGCGCAGAAGGCCGTGGCGGCCTACACCGAGATCGCCCCCAAGTCCGTGGCGATCGCCCATTTCATCGGCTCTCCCATGGTCATGGCGCTCAAGCAGCGCATCGAGGCAGACGAGCTGCTGACCATCCCGATGGCCTGGGCGACCGGGCTGCTGGGCAGCAAGCCCA
Source organism: Streptosporangium canum (assembly GCF_900113865.1). Taxonomy (GTDB): domain Bacteria; phylum Actinomycetota; class Actinomycetes; order Streptosporangiales; family Streptosporangiaceae; genus Streptosporangium; species Streptosporangium canum. Next base: position 162,775 of record NZ_FOQY01000006.1, read on the forward strand.
TCCAGGTCACCGCCACCACCTACGACATCGACATGATCAACGGGGTGGACTTCCTGGTCAAGGAGAAGGGCATCAAGTCCGGAGACAAGATCGGTCACCTCTACTTCGAAGGGGACTACGGCGAGAGCGCGCTGAACGGCTCCAAGTACGCGGCGGGGAAGCTCGGCCTGACGCTCGTCGAGCAGAAGATCAAGGCGACCGACCAGGACATGAGCGCCCAGGTGGCCGCCTTCAAGGCCGAGGGGGTCAAGGCCGTGCTGGTCTCGGTCGGCCCCAAGCAGTCGGCCTCGCTCGTCGGCGTCTCGCTGGCCAAGGGCATGGACGTGCCGTTCGTCGGCAGCAACTCGGCCTACTCCCCGCAGTTGCTCCCCACCCCGGCCGGTCCCGCCCTGCTCAAGGACTTCTACGTCATGACCGGCGGCGCGCCGATCAGCGCGCCGCTGCCGGCTATGAAGAAGCTGGCGGCCGACTACGCGGCGAAGTATCCCGGCCAGACCATCGACAGCGGGGTCGCCACGGGCTACTCCGCGGCGGCGATCGTCAGCGACGCGCTCAGGAAGGCCTGTGAGGGCAAGGACCTGAGCCGGGCCGCCGTCGTCGCCGCGCACCGCGGCCAGTCCTCCTGGGGCGGCGACTACGGCACGGTCATGGACTTCTCCATGTTCGACAAGCCCGCGTCGCGGGCGTCCTTCGTCGTCAAACCGGACAAGGCCGCGCTCGGCGGCGCCGTGGTCTTCAAGGAGGCGGCGATCTCGGACCTGGCCAAGGACTACCCGGTGCCGGTCGGCTGACCGCCGGTCCGGGGTACGGCGCGCACCCGCCTAAAGTAGGGGTGCGCGCCGTACCGCCCCGGAGTAATGTGTGAAATACCACACACCTTCGCTCCCGGGGACACGATGACCGAGAAGCTGAACACCGGCAGCCACGACCTGCCGATCTCCGACGCCCTCGCCGCGTTCATGGCGACCGGCTGGGCCGACACCCGCCGCGACGACCTGACCGCGCTGCCGCTGGCGGCCTACACCGCCAAGCGCCGGGCCGCGCTCGCCGCGCGCTTCCCCGGCGAGCGGCTGATCATCCCGTCCGGCACGCTCAAGGCCCGCAGCAACGACAGCGACTACCGGTTCCGGTCGCACAGCGCCTTCACCTACCTCACCGGCGACCAGGAGCCCGGCAACGTCCTGGTCATCGAACCGTCCGGGTCGGCCACGCTGTTCCTGCGGCCGCGCTCGCCGCGTTCGGCCCCGGGGACGGCCGGGCAGGAGTTCTACCGGGACCGCCGCTACGGCGAGTTCTGGGTGGGCCGCCGTCCCGACCTGGCCGAGGCGGAGGCGCTCTATCTGATCGACTGCGCGGCCGTGGACAGGCTGGACGACGCGCTCGGCGGGCCGGCGCGGGTGCTGCGCGGCGTGGACGCCTCGCTGGACTCCCGGGTCGCGGCGCACGACGGGGACGGCGAGCTGGAGACGTTCCTGTCCGAGATGCGGCTGGTCAAGGACGAGTGGGAGATCGCCGAGCTGCAGTTCTCGGTGGACGCGACCGCCCGTGGGTTCGAGGACGTGGTGCGGGCGCTGCCCCAGGCCCTGGCCCACCGGCGCGGCGAGCGCTACCTGGAGGGGGTCTTCGGCCTCCGGTCCCGCCTGGAGGGCGGCGCGGTCGGCTACGACAGCATCGTGGCCTCCGGCGCCCACGCGTGCGTGCTGCACTGGATCCGCAACGACGGCCGGCTGAACGAGAACGAGCTGCTCCTGCTCGACGCGGGCGTGGAGACCGACAACCTCTACACCGCCGACATCACCAGGACCCTGCCGCTGTCGGGACGGTTCAGCCCGATCCAGCGCCAGGTCTACGAGCTGGTCTACGAGGCCCAGAGCGCGGCCATCGCCGCCCTGAGGCCGGGCGCGAGGTTCCGCGACTTCCACCGGACGGCCATGCGGGTCATCGCCGAGGGACTGCACGACTGGGGCGTGCTGAAGATCGGCGCGGACGAGGCGATGGAGACCGACAGCGGCCTGTACCGCCGCTACACCCTGTGCAGCAGCGGCCACATGCTGGGCATGGACGTCCACGACTGCGCCAGGGCCCGCTCGGAGGTCTACCTGGACGGCGTGCTGGAGGAGGGCCAGGTCCTCACCGTCGAGCCCGGCCTCTATCTCCAGCCGGACGACCTGACGCTCCCGCCGGAGCTGCGCGGCATCGGCGTGCGGATCGAGGACGACCTCGTCATCACCGCCGACGGCGCCCGCCTGATGTCGGCCGGGCTGCCCCGCCACCCCGACGAGATCGAGGGGTGGATGAGCGCGATCTCCGCCTGACCGGAGCGGGGCGGCCCCGCACCCGCGACCGCCGTACGTCGCGGCCCGTACCCGCGATCACCTGTGGAAAATGTGAGGCCCTGACAAGATGTGATCTGGGCCTCATTCCTTTTCATCAAATTACACAGGAGCCATCGACTTACTGGACTACCCGTCAGTAGGGTGACTGATCCATGGTCGGAGTCGCGAACCCCGAGGTGTTCATGGCACTACGGACGGCGCACTGATGGCGGTCGGCGGGCGGGTCGGGGTCACCGGTTACCTCGTCCGCCGGAGCACCGACGTGTTCGGCCGGGTCGGCGACATGTCGGTGATCGCACTTGAGGGATTCCGCCGGACCTGGGACGTCAGGACCTGGTTCTGGGAGTACATCCAGCAGTGCTGGTTCCTCGCCCGCGTCACCAGCCTGCCCGTGCTGCTCGTCTCGCTCCCGCTGGGCGCGACCGTCGCCCTCCAGGTGGGCCAGCTCGCCTGGCAGCTGGGCGCCTCCTCGGCCACCGGCGGCGCCGTGGTGGTCGGCCTGGTCCGCGAGGTCGCCCCGATGGCCTCGGCCCTGCTCATCGCGGGCGCCGGAGGCTCGGCCATGACCTCCGACATCGGCGCCCGCAACATCCGCGACGAGCTGGCCGCCATGGAGGTGATGGCGGTCAACCCGGTCCACCGCCTGGTCACCCCCCGGCTGTGGGCGGCCAGCACGGTGGCCGTGCTGCTGGTCCCGCTGGTCATCGTGGCCGGGGCGAGCGGCGGCTACTTCTTCAACGTCGTCATCCAGGGCGTCACCCCCGGCGCCTACTTCGACGGCGCGGTGTCCCTGCTGGTCACCAGCGACCTGCTGGTCACGCTGTTCAAGGCGTGGATCTTCGGCTTCATCGCGGCGATCATGTCGTGCTACTTCGGCATGACCTGCCAGACCAGCCCGGTCGGCGTGGGACGCGCGGTGAACCAGTCCACGGTCGTCACGTTCATGCTGGTGTTCGCGGTCAACTACGTGATCACCATGATCTACTTCCTCGCCTACCCGCCCAGGCCCATGTGATGGCGCCGATCCCGGGAGCCCGCACCGCCGGATTCCGCCTCTACGGCATGCTGCGCGACGTCGTGGACCGCGCGGCCTCGCTGTCGGACTGGCCGCTCTTCCTGTGGAAGGTCGTCTTCTACTCGCTGCGGGACATCGTCTTCCGGCTGAAGTTCACCAAGGTCGTGCTCCGCCAGGTCAGCGACGTGGTGGTGGGCGTCGGCGCGACCGTCATCGGCGGCGGCATGGTCTTCGTGGCGTTCACCATGGCCTTCGCGGTCGGCGCCACCGTCGGCCTGCAGGGCTACCAGGGCCTGCAGGCGATCGGCGCCGAGTCCTTCATCGGCCTGGTGGGCAGCTTCGCCAACGTCCGGGAGATCACCCCGATCATCGCGGCGGTCGCGCTCGCGGCGCAGGTCGGCTCGTCCTTCACCGCCGAGCTGGGCGCGATGCGGATCTCCGAGGAGATCGACGCGCTGGAGGTGATGGCCATCAACGCCTTCACCTACCTGATCTGCACGCGGGTGGTGGCCGCGCTGATCGCGCTGGTCCCGGTCTACATGATCGCGCTGTTCGCCAGCTTCTTCGCCACCCGGCTGATGTGCACCGTCCTGTTCGGCATGTCGCCCGGCGTCTACGACTACTACTTCTACCTCGGCCTGCCGCTGATCGACATCGTCTACAGCGTGATCAAGGTGATCGTCTTCGCGTTCGCCGTCATCAGCATCCACTGCTACTACGGATTCAACGCCACCGGAGGCCCGGTCGGCGTGGGGATCGCGGCCGGGCGGGCGATCCGCCAGTCCATCGTCACCGTCATCCTCCTCAACCTGCTGCTGTCCTACCTGTTCTGGGGCAACGGCAGCGGCGTGAAGCTGACGGGGTGAGCGGCGATGGCACGTGGTGAAGTCCCCCTGCCGATCCGGCTGGCGGTCTCGCTCGGCGTGGTGCTCGCCCTCGTCCTGGCCCTCGCCCTGGTCGTCCGGAGCGCGGCGAGCGTCAGCGGCATGCGGGTGAGCGCCGTGTTCACCCACGCCGGGCAGGGGCTGGATCCCAACTCGCCCGTCAAGATCCGCGGCATCACGGTGGGCGGGGTCGACTCCGTCACCCTGGACCACCAAGGCAGGGCCGTGATCGCCATGCATGTGGAGCCCGGCGTCAAGGTGCCCGAGACCGTCACCGCCGCGATCGAGCCGTCCTCCGTCTTCGGCCCCAAGTTCGTCAACCTGGTCCTCGGCTCCGGCGAGACGGCCGGCCCCTACCTGGGCGACGACGCCGTCATCACCAGGACCGAGGCGCCCACGGACCTGTCCGACTCCCTCTCCGCCGCCCACGAGGGGCTCGGCGCGGTGGACCCCCAGGACATCACGACCATCGTGCACACCCTGGGGCGCGGCCTGGACGGCAAGGGCCCGCAGATCAGGGGGATCGTCGACAGCACCGGGAAGATCGTCGAGGTGGCCCATCGGCGCCGCGGGGAGTTCAGGCGGTTCATCGGCGACGCCGGGGCGCTGAGCGCCAGTCTCGCCGACAAGGGCGACGATCTGGTGGCGATCTCCTCCGACCTCAACGTGATCACTCCGGACCTGCTGAAGCGGGCCGACAAGATCCGCGCGCTGCTGCGGGAGTTCGACGAGATCTCCCACCTGACCGCGCACGGCCTGCGCAAGCACCGCAGGGACCTCAAGGCCGCGGTGAACGCCGGGGAGCGCGCGGCCGCGCTGCTGTACGCGCAGCTCGGCGTCGCGGGCGAGGGCGTGCGGGGACTGAACCAGCTCCTCAGTGTGCTGAACGACCTGGTCACGGGCCAGGGCCCGGACGGCGCCAACCAGATCAAGATGGAGGCCTTCATCGCGACCGACATCTGCGAGCTCTTCGTCGGCGCCTGCGGCCCCACGAACGGCAGGTGAGCCTTTTGGCCCGGTCGAGAGAGCAGGTCCAGCGCCGCTGGACACTCGCCAAGTTCGTCGTCTTCCTGCTCGTGACGGCCACCCTGATCGTCCTGATCGGCGCCCAGATCGCCCGGGTGAACGTCGGCGACACCTACAGCCTCGTCGCCACCTTCGACGACGTCTCCGGGCTGCACGAGGGTGACCAGGTGAAGATCGCGGGTGCACCGGTCGGCCAGGTCGACTCGATCGAGGTGGTCGACGGCAGGGCCGAGGTCGTGCTCAGCGTGCGGGCGGCGGTGCGGGTGCCCTCCGACAGCTCCGCCGCGGTCCGCTGGCGCAACACGATCGGCCAGCGGGTGATCTACCTGGTGCCCGGCACCGCCGCCGACACGCTGGGCGACGGCGCCCGCGTGAAGCTGACGAGCTCGGTGGTCGACATCGGGGAGCTGGTCAGCGACCTCGGCCCGCTCACCCGCAGCCTGGACCCCGACCAGATCAACCAGCTGCTGACCGCGGCGGGCGAGGCGCTGGACGGCAACCAGGAGAACATCCCCAAACTGGTCGACAACCTCAACGACCTGACCACCACGGTGGCCGACCGCAAGGAGATCATTCAGGGGCTGCTTGAGGACTACGCCACGGTGACCGGGGTCGTCGCCCGCAGGGACAGGCAGATCGCGCAGCTCGTGGACAACCTGGTCGCGCTGACCGGCGCGTTCGCCCGCAACCGCGAGCTGGTCGACGACGCCCTGGTGGAGCTGTCCACCACGGTCCGGGTCAACAACCAGGTGCTCGGCCGCAACTCCCGGGAGTTCGGCCGGGTGGTGGACAGCATGACCCGGCTCACCGGCGGCATCCGGCGCAACATCGGCAGCGTCGAGAAGGTGCTCAACACCATCACCCCGCCGCTGCGGCGCTCGTTCCAGGTGACCGGCCGGGGGCACTTCGTCACCACGGCGGTGCCCTGCCTCACGCTGGGCCCCCAGCCCTGCCCCTACCCGATGAGCGCTCCCCCGCCGCTGCGCGGCAACCTCAAGCTCACCAGCACGGGGAACCTGCGGCGAGTGCTGGTGGGCCCCTGATGGCGCTCAAGTCGTTCCGCGACCGCGACAAGACCGTTGTCGGCCTGGTGTCGATGGCGGTCCTCGTCTCCGTCCTGGTGGCCACCTTCCTCGTCGGGAACCTGGGGCTGCTGGAGGGCGGATACACGATGTCGGCGATACTGCCGGACTCCGCCGGACTGCGTTCCGGCAACGACGTGCGGGTGGCGGGCGTCCCGGTCGGCAAGGTGACCGAGGTACGCGCCGACTACGGCCAGGGGCACGTCGTGGTCACCTGGAAGGTGGACGACGGGATCAGGCTCGGCCCGCAGACCCGGGCCGAGATCACCCTGTCGAACCTGCTGGGCGGCCGCTACGTCAAGCTCACCGGACCGGTCACCCGGCCGTACATGGACGAGCTGCCCGAGGAGAGGCGGCGGATCCCGATGTCGCGCACCAGCACCCCCGTGCTGATCACCGACGCCCTCAAGGACGCCACCCGGCTGGTGCAGAAGCTCGACACCGACTCGGTCGACAAGCTCCTGTCGGAGCTGGCGGAGCTCAAACCCGCCCGCAAGGGCAGGGTCAGCAAGCTGCTGGACAACATCGGCGAGCTCTCGGAGATCATCAGCGAGAGCGAGCCCCAGCTCCAGAGACTGCTGGACAACGGCAACAAGATCATGAACGTGCTGGAGACGAAGGACGCGCAGCTCGGCCGGCTGATCGACTCCATCGAGATCATGCTGAACGAGCTGCGGCTCCGCCGCGACGAGCTGAAGTCCCTGCTCGGTGACGGCAGCGACCTGGTCAACAGCATCACCGAACTGGTCACCGAGCACGAGAAGAACCTGATCGCGGTGGTCGACGACGTGACCGCGATCGGCAACCGGCTCGGCGCCGACGGCGGCAAGGCGCTCAACTCCGTCCTCGCCTGGGTCGGGCCCACCTTCTCCGGACTGGCCACCTCCGGCGGCCAGGGCCCGTGGGTGGAGGCCATCACCACCGGCCTCGGCCCGATCAACCCCGAGGTGCTCGGCGCCATCCGCAAGGACAGGACCAGCCGATGACACGCCGTGGACTGCGAGGGGCGGGCCGTTCCCGGCACGCGCCCGGAGCGGAGCGACCCGAATGACGCGTGGACCGCGAAGGACGGACCGTTCACGGCGTGCGCCCGGCGTGGGACGCCCCCTGACGAGAGCGGTCGCGGCGCTCCTCGCCGGGGTGCTGCCGCTCTCGGCGGGAGGCTGCTCGCTGCTGCCCGGCGGGGCGTCGCCGTACCGGCTGACGGCCTACTTCAGCGCGGCGCCGTCCCTGTACGAACAGGCCAAGGTGAAGGTGCTGGGCCTGGACGCCGGGACGGTGGAGAAGCTCACCGTGGAGGGCGACAGGGTCCGGGCGGATCTGGTCATCGACGGGCAGGTGCCGCTCCCCGCCGACGTCAAGGCGGTCGTGGCCGCGCAGAACACGCTGGGCGAGCGGAACGTGGTGCTCCACCCGCCGTGGAAGCCCGGCCAGGCCAGGATCGCACCGGACGCGGTGATCCCGCTGGAGCGGACCGACCTGCCGGTGGAGATCGACGACGCCCTGGAGGCGTTCACCAAACTCACCGACGCCCTCGACACCGACAAGATGGGCGACGTGGCCGGCAACCTCGCCGAGACGGTCAGGGGCCGGGGCAAGCAGATCAACCGGGCGCTGGCCGACGCGGCCTCGCTGACCCGCACCCTCGCCGGGCAGGACGAGCAGCTGATCGACCTGGCCGACGGCCTCAACCGGATCGCCTCCAGCCTCAACCGCCGCGAGGACCAGGTCAAGACGGCCATCGACGCCTTCGCCGAGGCCAGTGCCACCCTCGCCGACGAGCGCCGCCGCATGAAGCGCTTCATCACCGGCCTCGCGGAGTTCATCCAGCGGGGTGACGTGCTGATCGAGGCCTATCAGGAGAGACTGCCCAAGGGCGTGGCCAACCTGGCCGAGCTGGTGCTGACCCTGAAGGTCAACAGCGAGTCCGCGGCCGAGGCCATCGCCGGAGCCCGGAAGTTCGCCGACAACCTGGTCCTGTCCTGGGACAAGGAGCACCACCTGATCAAGATCCGTCTGGTGCTCAACGCGATGACCCGGGCCTGGCTGACGCCGCTGTTCGACGCGCTGGGCCTGGGCAAGGTGTCGTGCCTGCCGGGAGAGCTGAGCAACTGCGCCGGTGAGAGGGGGAGGCGGTGAGCGCGGTGCGACGGTCCGGCCGCCGGACGGGCGGGGAACAGCGAGTGAGCGGGGTGCGACGGTCCGGCCGCCGGACGGGCGGGGAACGGCGAGTGCGCGGGGGAAGGGAGGACGCCGGATGAGGGCGTGGACGCGGCTGACCGCGGGACTGGCCGGGCTCTGCCTCGCCGCGGCGTGCACCCTGCAGACCGCGGGAGCGCCGACCGGCGGGCTGACCCTGACCGCGACCTTCGACGACGTGCAGAGCCTGGTGGCCGGGCACAGCGTGCAGATCTCCGACGTGCGGGTGGGCAGTGTGACCGACATCCGCCTGGACGGATACCGCGCGAAGGTCACCATGTCCGTCGAGGACGGCATCCGGGTGCCCGAGGGCACCGGCGCCGTCGTGGCCAAGACCTCGATCCTGGGTGAGAACTACGTCGAGCTGACGCTGCCCGAGGGCAGGGACATGACGAGCGGGCCGTTCATGCGGAGCGGCTCGACGATCACCCGGACATCGGTGGAGCCGGACATCGAGCAGGTCACCGAACGGGCGGGCCCGCTGATCGACGCCCTCGGCGCCCAGGACGTGAACGCCGTCCTGGACGCGGCGGCGACCGGGCTCGGCGGCAAGGGCAAGGACCTCAACCGGCTGCTCCGGCAGATCACCGAGGTCACCACCGCCTACGCCGAGTCCCGCGAGGACCTGGCCCGCACCATAGACGGGCTGGCCGAGCTCGGCGACGATCTCGCCAAGGGCAGCGAGGAGCTGGACAGGCTGCCCGGCACGCTCACCGACGCCACCGCCCGGCTGAACCACGGCCGCAAGCACGTGAAGAAGACCCTCCAGGAGCTCACCGCGCTGGCCCGCGAGGTCAACAGCACCGTCTATCCGAGACACGCGGCCCGGCTGCGGACCCTGCTCCGCGAGCTCGACGCGGTTTCCACCTCGATGGTCCGCGGTAAGGAAGACTTGAAGGTCCTGATCAGCCGCGTGCAGCGGTTCATCGACCTGCCACCGATCGTGGTGAACGGCCAGCTGCTGACCTTCGTCTGGCTCAAGGGACTGCTGCTGCCCAAGCCGGACAGGAGCAGCGACCGCCCGCGTCCGCCCAACTCGGTGGACGACTTCCGCCTGCTGCTGGAGCCGCCACGATGAGGAACCGCATCCGGATCAACCTCGGCTTCTTCGTGGTGCTCGGCGTGGTGATGACCGTGTGGGCGTTCACCAGCATCATCAAGCTCGACATCGTCGAGCGCCCCTACCGGATCAGCGCCGAGTTCCTGTCCTCCCCCGGTCTCGTGCGGGGCTTCGACGTGGCCTACCTCGGCGTCCGGATCGGCCGGATCGACGACGTGGCGCTGGCCCCGGGCAAGATCGTGGTGAGCCTGAGCATCAACCGTGACGTACGGCTGCCGCGAGGCGTCACCGCGGAGGTGCGCCGCAAGTCCGCCATCGGCGAGCCGTACGTGGAGATCTCGCCGCCCCGGTCCGGAGCCGGCGGCGGCGCCCTCGCCGCGGGCGCCACCATCCCGCTGGCCAGCACCTCGGTCCCGCTCGACTACAAGAAGCTGTTCGACGGGGTCGGCAAGCTGCTGAACGCGGTGCCGCCGGAGGACGCCCAGACCATCGTGCACGAGCTGGCGGCGGGACTGGACGGCCGGACGACCTCGATCCGCGAGGTCGTGGACAACGCCCACGACCTCACCACGACCCTCGCCGCCAACACCGGCGTGCTGGACGAGCTGTCGGTGGAGCTGACCCGGCTGACCGGCACGCTGGCGGGCCGGCGCGAGAAGCTGTCGCAGGGCGTCACCGACCTGGCCGGGGTGACCCGGGCGATCCGCGAGTCCCGCAAGCAGCTCTCCACCGCCCTCGACCACGGCCCGAGCTTCTTCCGCCAGGTCGACAACCTGCTCACCACCGCCCGCCCCGGCCTGTCCTGCATGCTCACCGCGGCCGGGACGAACCCCGGCGTGGTGTTCACCCCCCGGACCCGGTCGAACATCAACCAGCTGCTGCGGACGGTGCCCACCACTCAGGCGATGGTCGCCGACATAACCGACAGACGGGCCGACGGGGTGTACGGCAGGGTCACGTTCGTCTTCAGCGTCCCCGGTGGCCCCCCGGTGGCGCGGGAGTACCGTGGCCCGCTGTCCCCGCCGAAGGTCCCCGCACTGCGTGCCTGCCCGAAGGGCCCCGCGGTCAAGGTGTCCACCCGGACCGACGACGACCAGGACCCCGGCCCCCACCCCACCGACGGCTCCTGGAGCGGCGGCGATCCGGCCGATGAGGCGACCGCCACGCCCGACGAGGCGACGCGGACACCGCAGGAGGGCGACGGGCCGCTCGACGCCACCGGTTCCGAGGACACCGCCACCCCCGCCGCGGACGCCGGCAGGACCTCGCGCTCCACCCGCCAGGACCTCACCCCTTTCATCGTCGCGATCCTCTTCGCCGTCGTCATCTCCGGCGGCGTGCTCGGCTGGATCGCGGTCGGCCGGGCGTCACGCCGCCGTGAACAGGAGTGACCAGTTGACATCCTCCCCGGGACCGAGGCCCGGGGTCTCCACGCCGGAAGGATCCAGATGAGCCCAATCCCTCAGCAGCCCGACGACCTCCCTCAGGGGGCGGGCTCAGGCCGCGGTGAGGTCCCGGAGGGCGGAGGGGAACCCACCGAGCCGGATTCCGCCGCCGTGCCCCCGGTCGACGCGGCTCCGGACGGGGCGACCCCGGACAAGGCCGCCGCCTCCGACAAGGCCACCTCAGACGGGCCCATCTCGGACAAGGCCGCCACCTCGGAGGGGACCACCTCGGACAGGGCCGCCGCCTCGGACAAGGCCGCCGCCTCCGACAAGGCCACCTCAGACGGGGCGGCGCCGGATCGGGTCGCCCCGGACCAGGCGACACCGGAAGGGGCGGTGGCCGGGGGCGGGGAGCGGGGCCGCCTCGCGGGGGCCGGAAGGTGGCGCGGCCGGCTGGTGGGCGCGGTCGCGGCCATGGCGTTCGCGGCGACGGCGGCGACCGCCGTGCTCCAGTGGACGGCCGCCGACCGGCTGGCCGAGGAGAAGGCCGAGCGCGGCGCGGTGTCCGCACGGGCGGGCGAGTTCGCCGTGGCCCTGCAGACCTATGACTACGCCAACCTCCAGGCCTATCGCGACCAGGTCTTCGCCATCTCCGGCGAGGACTTCGAGAAGACCTACGATGAGGCCTTCAGCCCGCTGGAGGGCGTGATCACCTCGATGAAGGCCCACTCGTCCGCCTCGGTCCGGGGTGTCTACGTCGGCGAGGTCACCGAGGACAGAGCCAAGGCGATCACGGTCGTCGACTCCCAGGTCACGAGCACCGCGGGCACCCGGCGCATGCTCGGCACCTACATGGAGCTCGGCCTGATCAAGTCAGGCGGCCAGTGGAAGGTCAACGACGCCACGGTGATGGGCGCGGCCGAGGAGCTGGTGACCGACCCCAACGGCAAGGCCGTCGAACCGGCCCCCACTCCCACTCCCACCCCCTCCCCGAGCACCGGCAAGAAGGACGGATAGGGCTCCCGGCGCCGCTGTGGACCGTGGCGGACCGGAGTGGCGGACCGGAGGGACCCGCGCGGTCCCTCCCGGGGTCCCGTCGCCCGAAGGCTGCCCCGTCGATCCCGCGAAGGTCACTCCGGAGACTCTCCGGGTGAAGATCGAGCTAGCGCAGGCCGCCGAACAGCTTGCTCGCCTCGGGCTGACTCCAGACGATCTTGCGGGGGTCCCCGGGAGCCGGCCGCCAGGGCACCGCGAGGAACGTCGGCTGGCTCTCGCGGGCACTTGCGGCGACGGCGACCATCGTGTCCAGGTCCATGTCGCTCTTCACGCTCCTGGTCGCCGCCGAGAGGAACGATCGGAGCCGGACGGGGTCGGCGAGTCCCTGCCTGGCCTTTCTCAGCATCGCCTGCATGAGCGCGACCTGGCGTTTGATCCGCTGGATGTCCGAGCCGTCGCCGTAGTAGCGCAGCCGCGCGTAGGCGAGCGCCTTCTCGCCGTCGAGCAGGCTCTTGCCGGCGGGGAGCGTCAGCTTGGCCTGGTGGTTGTTCACGGGTTCGGGCAACCTGACCTCGACGCCGCCGAGGGCGTCGACCACCTCCTTGAACGCCTGGAAGTTGAACTCCATCGCGTGGTCGATCCGCACGTCGGTCAGCGTCTCGACCGTCTTGACGGTGCAGGCGAGCCCGCCCTTGTCGAACGCCGAGTTGATCATGTCCTTCCGGGCCGGCGTCGCTCCGCAGGCGGGGATCTGGACGATCGAGTCGCGCGGCAGGCTGACGAACGTGATCCGCTCCCGGTCCGCCGGCAGATGCGCCAGCAGGATGCTGTCGCTGCGCGCGCCACTCCGGAAGCGGGGGGTCCCGACCTGGCTGTCGGTGCCGACAACGAGGATGTTCAGCGCGCCGGTCACCTTGACCGGCCTGGCTCCGGTCGGGGCGACGCTCTCACCGGCCTTCAGCACCAGCGTGGGCACGGTCACGGCGGCCACGGTGGCGGCGGCGGCCAGGCCCACGACCGGCCAGCCCACCCGCAGGCGGCGGGGGCGGGCGGCCGGCGGGCGGTCGCCCTGGAGGGCCGGCAGGCGGTCGCGCTGGCGGGCCAGGGTCGCCGGCGGCTGGTGCTCCAGCTCGGCGCCAAGGTCGCGCAGCATCTTCAGATCGTCCATCGTCACGCCTCCTCGACCATCGGGTTGGTGTCGCCCAGCGCCGCCCGTACCTTCCGCCTGCCCCTGTTGAGGCGGGAGCGTACGGTGCCGACCGGGATGCCGAGTGCCTGGGCGACCTCCTCGTATGTCAGATCACCCCAGGCGATCAGCAGCAGCACGTCGCGGTCCTTGGCGGGCAGCGCCGCGAGCGCGCTGACCAGAGCGGGCCGGGCGGCCTGGGCGCTCACCCCGGCGGCCACCCGGTCGGCGGGCGAGTCCTCGTGGTCGTCCACGGGCGCCCGTGACAGCGCCCGGTAGCGGGCCGCCTCGGTGCGGCGCTGACGGGATATGAGCTTGGTGAGGATGCCGAAGAGCCAGGGCCGGGCGTCCGGATAGGCCAGGTCATAGCTTCTGCGGCGGGAGAAGGCGACCAGGAACGTCTCGCCGACGAGGTCCTCGGCCGGCTCCGGGCCGAGCCGTTTGGCGACATACCGGTAGAGCATGCCGGAGTAGCGGTCGAACAGCTCGGCGAACGCCTCCGGCTGGGTCCAGGAGGCGCTGACGAGGTCGGCGTCGCCGCCCCGGGTGGCGGGTTGTGTGATCATCTCCGCCCTTCTGTAGGGAAGTCGGTCAGGGATGTATCGCCACAACCCACCACCCGGGTTCACGGCAGTGAGGCCCGCGATGGCCGGGCATGCCATCAGGCTCGGCCTTCCATCCGTGCTTTCGTGTCTTACACCCCTAAAACCCCTAATCTGGGCAGATGCGCGATTGCCTGGTGCTGGCCGGTCCCACCGACGAGATCTACTCCGCCGCCGGAACGGACCTGCTCACCGAGGTCGAGCGCGAGCGCGCGGCGGCGTTCGTCCGAGAGGCCGACCGACGCGACTTCGTGGCGGCCCACCTCCTGGTACGGCGATGCGCGGCGAAGGTCCTCGGCGTCCCCGAGGACCGGCTGACGCTGCTCCAGCACTGTGACCACTGCGGGCCGGGGCATGGCAGGCCGTACCTCGCGGAGGTCCCCGAGCTCGGCGTCAGCCTGTCGCACAGCCATGGATACGTGTGCGTGGCGGTGGGGCCGGGCCGGGTCGGCGTGGACGCCGAGCGCGTCCCCGCGGGCCCGCCGGACAGGGCCCTGGTCTCGCACGCCCTGGCCCCCGCGGAGAGACCCCTGGCCCGCGACAACGAGGCGCTGATCCGCCTGTGGGTCCGCAAGGAGGCGCTCATCAAGCGCGGCGAGCTCACCCTGGACGCCCTGGGCACGATCGACCTGTCCGCGCTCCCCCTCGGCGGGGACGCCACGCCCCCGGACGGAGAGGGGGCCGGTCCCGGCGGAGAGGGGATCCGTCGCCTGGAGTGGGCGGGCAGGCACCTGCTGGAGTGGCGGACCGGTTCAGGCGTCGCGGTCTGCGTCGTCACCGACCACCCGGCCACCCTGGGCTGACCTGCCGGGGGCGGGTCCAGGAAGAGATGCGACACCGCCCCGATCGCGAGGACCGCGTAGGAGATCCTCAGGTCGGCGACCTCCTCGCCGTGACCGTGTCCGCGGCCTCCGACAGCGTCGCCGACGAGCCGCTGACCAGCCCCGCGACCAGTTTGGCCACCGCGATCGCGAGGTTGGCCAGGCCCGCCACGATCACCGTGCCGAGGCTCTCCGGTCCGGACTTCTCCGCCGCCTTGTCCACCACCCGATCACTGTACGCGCCTGTGACCCACGTCTCCGGCGGGCCAGGAATAGTTGAATCTTCACTCATGTTGAAACGGACAAATGCCCTATAAGACTCGTTAAGGATTACAGATGGCTCTCGCTCTCTCCGCCGAAGCCCAGGACCTGCTCTTCCGTGACGCCCGTACGGCCAACACCTTCACCGACGAGCCGGTCGGCGACGAGCAGATGCGGGCGATCTACGACCTGGTCAAGTACGCTCCGACCGCGATGAACCAGCAGCCGCTCCGGGTCCTCCTGGTGCGCGGCCCCGAAGCCCGCGAGCGCCTGGTCGGCCTCATGTCCCCGGGCAACCAGGCCAAGACCGCCGCCGCTCCGCTGGTCGCCATCCTCGCCGCCGACCTGGACTTCCACGAGGAGCTTCCCAAGGTCTTCCCGCACTTCGCCGGCGCCAAGGACCTGTTCGCCGACGAGGCGCGGCGCACCCGGTCGGCCATGTTCAACGCGACGCTGCAGGTCGGCTACTTCATCCTGGGCGTCCGCGCCGCCGGCCTGGCCGCCGGCCCGATGGCCGGCTACGACGCCGCCGGCATCGACAAGGAGTTCTTCGACGGCGACCACACCGTGCTGGCCGTCGTCAACATCGGCAAGCCCGGCGAGAACGCCTGGTTCGACCGCCTTCCCCGGCTGGCCTACGACGAGGTGGTAACGACTGTCTGAGGTAGGTTCTCACCTATGAGCAGGGAGCGAGCCAACGCGGGGAGCGCAGTGGCCGGCTGGACGGAGCCGCCCGCGCAGCTGATGAGGAATGGTGAGCGACCGGTGGACGAGGAGGAGCCCCGCTGGCTCAGCTCCATCGAGCAGCAGGCCTGGCGTGCCCACCTCGCCGCGCACAAGCTCCTCGAACACCGTCTCGATCGCGACCTGCAGACCTTCGGGCTCTCCGTGAACGACTACGAGATCCTGGTCAACCTCTCGGAGAGCCCCGGCCACCGCATGCGCATGAGCGACCTGGCCGACGCCACGATCCAGTCCCGCAGCCGCCTGTCCCATCAGATCTCCCGGATGGAGGCGGCCGGGCTGGTCGCCAGGGAGACCTGCGCGGACGACCGGCGCGGCACCTTCGCCGTGCTCACCGAGCACGGCTGGGCCACCATCCAGAAGGTCGCGCCGCACCACGTGGCCAGCGTGCGGCAGCACTTCATCGACCTGCTCACCGACGACCAGCTCCGCGAGCTGGAGACGGCCTACGCCCCCGTGGTGAGCCACCTCAAGAGCCTGCGCTGAAGCGAAACCGATACCGGCGGGTTCTCCCTTAGGTGACCGGGCGGTCGCTACGATCCGGCCATGTCTGCTCGCCGGATCCTCATCGCCGCGCTGGTCGCCGCGTTCTCCTTCGTCACCGCGTGCAGCGGCGGCTCCTCCGATGACCAGGCGGCGCTGCCCGGCGGGAGCGAGCTCGTCAAGAAGTCCGCCGAGGCGATGCGAGGCGTCAAGTCGGCCGCCTTCACCATGGAGACCGAGGGCACCCCGCCGGTGCCGGTCAAGAAGGCCGGCGGCCGTCTCAGCGGAACCGGCGACGCCGACGGCACCATCAACATCGACCTGGCGGGCAGCCTCCAGGAGATCCAGTTCGTCCTGATCGGTGAGACCGTCCACTTCAAGGGCGTGACCGGCGGCTTCCAGAAGATAGCGCGGAGCCAGCTCGCCGCGATCTACGACCCGTCGGCCATCCTCAACCCCGACAAGGGCGTCGTCCAGCTTCTGAGCACCGCGCTGGACCCGAAGACCGAGGCCGTGGAGAAGGTGGACGGCGCCGACGCCTACCGGGTCGCCGCCACGCTCTCCCAGCAGGTCCTCGCCACGATGGTGCCGGGCCTCTCGCAGGGGGTCAACGGGCGGCTCTGGATCGACAGGACCACCAGCCGCCTGCTCAAGGCCGACCTGCCGATGAACGGCGGCAAGGTGATCGTCACCTTCCGCGACTACGACGTGCCGGTCCAGGTCACCGCGCCGGCGGAGTGACCCATGACCGACCCCGCACCCCACCGCCCCGCCGCGCCCCCGGCCGGGAGCCCGACCGGCTCCACCTCCCACGGCGTGACCGGCGCCGCCGCGCCCCCCGGCCGGGCGCCCGGCACTGACCGGGCGGCCCGGCGGCGGACCGCCCTCGGCGTCGGCGGCACCGCGGTGCTGCTGGCGGCCCTGGACGCCTATGTCGTGGCCACCGTCCTGGTCGACATCGCCAAGGACGTCGACGTCCCGCTGAACCACCTGGAGCGGGCCACCCCGATCGTCACCGGCTTCCTGCTGGGCTACATCGCGGCCATGCCGCTGCTCGGCCGGCTCTCCGACCGGTACGGCAGGCGCCCGCTGATCCATCTCTGCCTGGCGGGCTTCGCGGCCGGCTCGGTCGTCACCGCGCTGGGCGAGACGGTCCCCTGGCTGGTGGCCGGGCGCGGCCTGCAGGGCGTCGCGGGCGGCGCGCTGCTGCCCATCACCATGGCCCTGGTCGGCGACCTGTGGGACGAACGCGACCGCCCGGTCGCCCTCGGCGCGGTGGGCGCGGCCCAGGAGCTCGGCAGCGTGCTCGGCCCCCTGTACGGCGCGGGCCTGGCGGCCCTGGTCCCGGCCACGCTGCGGCTGGGCGACGTCCAGCTCGGCGGCTGGCGCTCGATCTTCTGGCTGAACCTCCCCCTGGTCGCCCTGGCCGCGGTGGCCGTACAGCGATCCGTGCCCCCACCGGCGCGCGAGCCGGCGGGCGGTCCGGCGGGCGGTCCGGCGGGGAGGCAACGCGTCGACCTGGTCGGCGGCCTGCTGCTGGCCCTGGCGCTGGGCCTGCTCGTGGCCGGGCTCTACAACCCCGACCCGAGCGTGTCGATCCTGCCGCCGTGGGGTCTGCCGATGATCGTGGCGGGAGTGGTGTCCGCCGTCGCGTTCGCCTGGTGGGAGCGGCGCTCCCGGACCCGGCTGATCGATCTGACCGGGGCGCTGCGCGGCCCGTTCTCCGCCACCCTCGGGGTGAGCTTCCTGACCGGCGCGGCGCTGCTGGTCACGCTCGTGGACGTGCAGCTGTCGGCACAGACGTTGCTGGAGCTGGGGACACTGGACGGCGCGCTGGTGCTGTCCCGCTTCCTCGTCGCGCTCTCGGTGTCCGCGCTGCTGGGCGGGCTGCTGGCCCGCCGGTACGGCGAGCGGGTGGTGGCGGTGGCCGGGCTGGCGCTCGCGACGGCCGGCTACGTCCGGATCGGCCAGTGGCCCGCCGATCTGGCCGCCGCGGGATACCGCATGGACGTCGACCTGATCGTCGCCGGGCTCGGTCTGGGCGTGGTGATCGCCCCCCTCTCCTCGGCGGTGCTGCGGGCCACGCCGGCCGCCCAGCACGGCGTGGCCTCGGCGGCGGTGGTCGTGGCCCGGATGATGGGCATGCTGCTCGGCGTCGCCGGGCTGTCGGCGTGGGGGTTCCACCGGTTCCAGTCGCTCACCGCCGACCTGGACACGCCGCTGCCGTTCGGCGTGGACCCCGCCGTCTACGCCGCGCGGCTGGCCGAGTACGAGGGCAAGGTGCGGGCCGCCCTGCACACCGAGTACAGCGAGATCTTCCTGCTCACCGCCGTCCTGTGCGCGGTGGGGGCGCTCGTCGCCCTGCTGCTCCCGCATGAGCCCGGGGGCACGTCCGCGAAGTGACCCGGACGCCTGATCGGCGGCGACGCGTCAGCCGCCGTCCTGGCCGAGGGGGGCGTCCGGGCCGCCACCGTCGCCGCCGTCGGGACCGTCGAGGCCGTCGACCTCGGTGGTGCCGTCGTCATCCGACGGGGACGGCGTGGGCAGCGCGGGCGGCGTGGGCGGTGCGGGCCGGCAGTCCTGGCCGCAGCCGCCGAACCGCGCCGAGTCGATCGGGGTGAACGACGCCGGCTCGACGTTCCTCAGCGCCGCCAGCATCGTGTCCCTCCAGATCGGCCCCGGGATGCTGGCGCCGAGCACCGCGCCGTAGTACCGGCCGCCGATCGTGACGCCGCTCAGCTTGTGGTCCCGCGAGCCGCGCGGGTCGCCGAGGCTGACCGCTCCGGCCAGGTCCGGGGTGAACCCGGCGAACCACGCGGTGGCGTAGTCGTCGGTGGTGCCTGTCTTGCCCGCCGCGTCGCGGCCGAGGCCGCCGACACCCCGCATCGTGCCCTGGGTGAACACCCCGGACAGCACGTCGGCCGCCGCGTCGGCGACCTCCGGGTCGAGCGCCTGGCGGCACTTGGGCGTGAAGTCGGTGACCTCGCCGTACCTGTCGGTGATCCGGGTGATCGCCATCGGCGCGCAGTACGTGCCGCGCGCTCCGATCGCGGCGTAGGCGTTGGCCACGGTCACCGGGTCCATCTCGTTGATGCCGAGCGTGAACGTCTCGTACTCCTGGAGCTTCGCCCCGTCGGAGCGGTGGATGCCCAGCGACTTGGCGGTCTTGACCGTGTCGCAGAGCCCGACCCGCTGCTCCAGCGTCATGAAGAACGTGTTCACCGAGCCCCAGGTGCCGGTCCGCAGGGTCTTCCAGCCGGGGCTGCCCTCGTCGTTGGTGACGGTGTGGGCCGGGTCGCCGACGTTCTCGCCCTTGCAGTTCTTGAACGCCGGGTAGCCCGAGGCGCGGTAGCCCTCACCGACGGTGAAGCCGTCGTCGACCTTCATGCCCTTCTGCAACGCGTTGAGCAGCGTGAAGGTCTTGAAGGTGGAGCCGGCCTGGAAGCCGATGGCACCGCCGTGCGCGGCGTCCGCGACGAGGTTGTAGGAGATCTCGTTCCTGGCCTTGCTCCGGCCGTACGTCCGGCTGGCCGCCATGGCCTTGATCGCCCCGGTGCCCGGCTGGACCAGGGCCTCGGCCGCCACCGGGTCGTCGGAGGGGCTGACCCACTTCCTGATCGCCCGGTCCGCCGCCGCCTGGGCCTCCGGGTCGATCGTCGTCTTGATCGTCAGGCCGCCGCGGTTGAGGAACGCCTCACGGGCCTCGGTCGTCTCGCCGAAGTCGGGGTTGTTCAGGATCTCGTTGCGGACGTAGATGCAGAAGTACGGATGGTCGCTGGCCTCGCAGCCGCCGGGCAGCGCCGTGCCCTTGTAGCCGAGCCTGGTGGCCTTCGCCTCCGCCGCCTCGGCCGAGGTGATCTCGCCCAGCTCGGCCATCCGGTCCAGCACGACGTTGCGCCGGTCCAGCATCCGCTCGCGCTGTTTCCTGCCCAGGTTGGGGTCGGTGGCGTTGGGGTCCTGCACGGCGCCCGCCAGCGTCGCCGCCTGCGGCAGGGTGAGCGCGTCCGCCTCGACGCCGAAGAACCGCCTGGCCGCCGCCTCGACGCCGTAGGCGCCCGCGCCGAAGTAGGCGATGTTGAGGTATTTCTCCAGGATCTCGTCCTTGGAGTACTTCTGCTCGACCGCCATCGCGTAACGCAGCTCGTTGAGCTTGCGCGCGTAGCTGGCCTCCAGCGCCTTGTTCTTGTCGCTGTCGGTGCCGGCGGAGTTGAGCAGCACTTGCTTGACGTACTGCTGGGTGATGCTCGACCCGCCCTGACTCACCCCGCCCGCCTGCACGTTCCTGGCGAACGCGCGGATCGTGCCCTCGATGTCGATCGCACCGTGCTGGTAGAACCGGTAGTCCTCGATCGAGACGATCGCCGTCTTCATGATCTCAGCCACCTCGTCGAGCTTGACGACCTCGCGATATTCCTCGTAGAACCGCGCGATCTCGTTGCCGTCGGCGTCCTGCACGATCGTGACCTCCGCCGGCGGAGGCTCGGTGAGGTCCTCGGGCTTGAGGTTCACCTCGTTGGCCGCCGATATGACGCCGAAGCCCACACCTCCCACGGCCGGCAACGCGATCCCGGCGACCAGCACGCCCGCCGCCGCCCCCATGGCGGCAAGACGCGCGATCTTCGTCGCGGCCCCCGGCCGACCCTCACCCCGTCCGGGCATAAGCCCATGCCGCATGCCATGTCCTTGCTCTCGTCCGTCAGACGGGAGGAGCAAAGCAGATCGAGCCAGTGGATGTCCAATACCGATATCAGAGGGAGATCGATATCAGTTAACGCATGATTGCAGCTCACGCCGGTATCATCCATGCTCCACGCCGTCGGCGGGACGTTCCGGCAGGCTCCCGCCGGTACGGCTGTCGACGAAGGCACCGGCTCGGGCCGCGGCGAGCGCCCCGGCGACGGCCCGTACGGCGACGCGGGAGTCGATCGGCTCCCGGCCGACGACAGCGCGGGCCCGAGGTTCAGATCGTGTCGACGACCGCGGAAGGACCGCCGCGGCTCTCCACGAACTCGCGGGAGATCTGGACGAAGGTACGCACCCGGGCGGTTTCGCGGGCGCTCAGCCACACGAGTGCGTATTCGAAGGGCGGGGCGTCCCGGAAAGGGACGAAGGCGAGTCCCGGGCGGGCGTAGTAGCGCGCTCCGGCGGCGGAGACCGGGCAGACGCCCTTGCCCGCGAGCACGAGCGACAGCACGTCCTCCCAGTAGACGATGGCCTGGCCCTGCGGGATGGGCCTGCCGGTGGGGGTCTGGCGTGGGGCGTGATACTCCACCCAGTGGGCGGGGACGTTCTCGCTGACGACGGTCAGCAGGGTCATCTCGGCCAGGTCTTCCAGGCTGACCGACGTGTGCCCGGCGAAGGAGTGCGCGGACGGCATGAGCAACGCACGAGTCTGGGAGATCAGGACGGGTCCGACGGTGAGGTCGGGTTCGTCGATCGGGAGTTCGGTGACCTGAAGATCGACATCGCCGGCCCGCAGGGGGCCGTAGGGATCGGATATCTGCACCTGCTGGATCTGCAGTTCGGTCCCCGGGTGGCGGGCCGAGAAGATGTCGGCGACCTGAAGGATGAGGTCGCCGGTGAAGGCTCCGGAGAAGCCGACCCGCAGCATTCCGGTGATGCCGCGTCCGGCCGCCGTCGCCTTGGCGACCTCCTCCTGGATGCGCCGGTAAGCGGGTTCGATCCCCTCACGCAACTGTTCACCGATCGCGGTCAGCGCCACGTTGCGACTGTTCCGTTCGAACAGCTTCACCCCGATGCGACGCTCCAGCTTGGCAAGCGTCTGACTGACCCTGCCCTGCGACACTCCGGCACGCTCTGCCGTCCGCCCGAAATGCAGCTCCTCGGCCAGCGTCAGGAAAATCTCGATCTCGAGCCGTTCCATGCCATCCACCTCGAACGATGCACCTAACTAATGGATTGTTCCATATATCACCCTTGTTGCCATATGTCCGATTCCCCGATGGTGGAGTGGTGACCACAGACCGAGGAACATCGCCGTGACAGAAGCGATCGACATTTCGGCGGCACGCCCCACCGCATCCGGGCGGACAGCCGCCGATCGGCAAGGCGCCGCCCTCATGAGCGACCGGCGGCTACGCAGGCCGTCGGGGATCCGGTCGCTCCAGCTCGGCGAGCTGAAGATCACCTACGTGCCCGACGGGGTCGCGCAGCTCAGGCCGCGCGGCTGGCTGCCGGCCACCACCGGACGGGATTGGGCGGAACACGCCGAATATCTCAACGACACCGGCCATCTGGTGGCGGGCGTCGGCGGGCTGCTGGTGGAGTACGGCAGGCGGGCCCTGCTCATCGACGCGGGGTTCGGACCGCGGGCCGTACCGGAGGATCCCGATCATCCGCTGATCGGCGCCATCCACGGTGGCGCCCTGCTGGACAACCTGCAGAGGATCGGCCGCGCACCCGGCGAGATCGAGGCGGTGGCGTTCACTCACCTGCACCCCGGCCACCTCGGCTGGGCCTGCGTCAGCCCCGCGGTTTTCACCGGCGCCGACTTCCTGGTGACCGAACGGGAGTGGACCGGCCGCCACCAGGCCGCCGCGCACGGCGTCACCGCGGGGATGCTGGCCGCCGTCACATTGCGGCTGCTGCTCGTACGCGACGGAGAAGAGATCTTCCCGGGTGTGCGCGCGCTGGCGGTGCCCGGCCACACGGCAGGGCACACCGCCTTCACCATCACCGCGGGCGGGCAGCGGCTGATCGCCTTCGGCGACGCGCTGCACTCTCCCGTCCAGGTACGTCACCCGGCGTGGTCCGCCGCCACCGATCACGATCCCGCCCTCTCGGCCCGCCGGCGCCACTGGCTGCTGGCCGAGCTCCAGAGCCCCGGCACCCTCGGCTTCGGCATGCACTTCGCCGACGTGGTGTTCGGCCGAGTACGTCAGGACGCCGACGGCGCCACCTGGCACCCACAACCATGAAGCACCAGAGAGCCACCTCACGCAACACCGACAACCGGGCGCGTCCGGGCTCAAGGTCCCCGCGCCGAGCTTCGGCACCGGCACTTTCGCCGGCCGGACCGATCCCACCGCCGCACCCGCCCCCCGGGTCTCGGCCCAGCGGCTCATCACGGCCGAGACCGCCGACCTGCCATAACGCGCAGCCGGGCCGGCGCCGCCAGAGGCGGGGACGGCGGGAACCCGCCGGCGACACCACCTGACGGGCACACGTAACAGCCATCCCTACCCAGCAAAGGGGTCAAGAGTTTCATCAGCACCGGAGTACGCCATCTTCACCTAATGGGCTTTTTGCCCCGTTAGACATCGATCCGATGGAGAATGATCATGGATTTGCAGTTGTCCGGCCGTATCGCACTCGTCACCGGCGCCTCCAAGGGGGTGGGCCTGGCCACCACCCGTACGTTGCTGCAGGAGGGGGCCCAAGTGGTGGCCGTCTCGCGCCGCACCAGTCCCGGGCTCGATGAGCTGGCCGGCCCGAATCTCGTCCATGCGCCGGTCGACCTCGCCCACCCCGAGGGGCCCGGCGTAGCGGTCGCCTACACCGCCGAGGCGTTCGGCGGGCTGGACATCCTGGTCAACAACGCGGGCGGCCCGCCGCCCGGGGCGCAGCTTCCCCGCTTCGGGTTCCTGTCCGCGACCGATGAGGACTGGCGGGTGATGTTCGAGTTCAACCTGTTCTCGGCGGTCCGCGCGATCCGAGCCGCGATCCCGCTCATGCTTGCCCGGGGCTGCGGCGCGATCGTCAACATCTCCTCGGTCAACGCGCGGAAGCCGGCTCCGATGAACGTCGACTACAACGCGGCCAAGGCCGGACTGACCAACCTCACCAAGGCGCTGTCGGAGGAGTACGGCCCGCAGGGCATCCGCGTCAACACCGTCTCTCCCGGCCCGGTCCGGACCGCCTGGTGGACCGAGGAGGGCGGCGCGGCCGACATCATCGCCGCTCGGACCGGAGCGGACCGGGACACCGTCCTGGACAAGATCGCGCCGGAGATGATGAACCTCACCACCGGACGTCTCGTCGACCCGCAGGAGGTCGCGGACGTGGTGGCCCTGCTGGTCTCGCCGCGCTCGGCCAGCACGACCGGTGCCGAATTCTCGGTGGACGCCGGATTCCTCAAGGAACCGTGACCCGCGGCAGACGACGTGACGGGGCCTCCAGGGCGCGGAGACCCCATCACGTTCCTCGGGTTCCATCCGCCCACGCGGCCCGTCAACCCCTGGATCATCGTGGCTGCCGCTGTCCTGCCACGCACGCCGCCGGCGGCACCACCGCGGACTCAGCCGCGAGCGCCGGCAACGGTTTCGCAGGGGCTTGCGCCGTTCACCCCGGTGCGACCCGCGCACCGACACGGCCGGGACATAACCTGGGTTCTGTCGGCCTGGTTCCAGCGCATGGTGATCCGCTGGCCGGGGCGGCGCGAGGCGCTGATGAATGTGGTGGCATCAACCACCTCGAAGCGGCTGCAGGCACAGGGGCTGCCGGCCGAGGTGACCAGTTTCGTGGGGCGTCGGCACGAGGTGGCCGAGGTCAAACGGCTGCTGTCCGGAGCCCGCGTGGTGACCCTCACCGGCACCGGCGGGGTCGGCAAGACCCGGCTGGCCCTGCGGGTCGCGGCAGACGTGGTGCGGGCCTTCCGGGACGGCGTGTGGCTGGTCGACCTCGCCGCGCTGGAGAGCCCGGAGCTGCTCGTCCAGGCGGTGAGCGAGGCCCTGGAGATCCGGGACCACTCCTCCCGTCCCCCCGTGCGGGTGCTCATCGAGCATCTGCGGGACAAGCAGGCCCTGGTGATCCTGGACAACTGCGAGCACCTCCTGCACGACTGCGCCGTGCTGGCCGAGACGCTGGTGCGCTCCACGCCTGAGGTGCGGATCCTCGCCACCAGCCGGCAGGTGCTGGGCATCGCCGGTGAGCAGACGCTCTCCGTCCCGGCGCTGCCGCTGCCGCTGCCGGACGCCGACGTCTCGCGGCCCTCCCTCGAATCGCTCGCGCAGTATGACGCGATACAGCTGTTCGTCGAGCGGGCCGGGGCCGTCCTGCCGGGGTTCGCCGTCACCGAGGCCAACAGGGACGCCGTGGAGCAGATCTGCCGGCGGCTGGACGGCATCCCGCTCGGGATCGAACTGGCTGCCGTGCGGCTGCGAGCCCTCTCCGTCGAGCAGTTGCTCGCCCGCCTGGACGACCGTTTCCACCTGCTCACCGCGGGATCACGGGCGGCGCTGCCCCGCCAGCAGACCCTCCGTGCGCTGATCGACTGGAGCTACGCCCTCTGCACCGAGCAGGAGCGGCTGCTGTGGGCACGCGCCTCGGTGTTCGCCGACGGCCTGGACCTGCCGGCGGCCGAGGCGGTCTGCTCCGGCGACGGCATCCTCCGTGAGGAGGTCGTCGATCTGGTGATCGGACTGGTGGACAAGTCCGTTCTGATCAGGGACGACCGTCCGTCTTCCCCTTCGGCGGCCCGGTATCGGCTGCTGGAGACGGTCCGGCAGTACGGCCGGGAGCGGCTCGCCGCAACGGGTCAGGCGGCCGCGTTTCAGCGGCGGCACCGCGATTACTACCGGAAGCTGTCGGCACAGGCGCGCGCGGAGCAGTTCGGTCCGTCCCAGGTGGCCTGGTTCACCACCCTGAAGATCGAGCACGCCAACCTCCGCGCGGCCCTGGAGCATTGCTTCGCCAGGCCGGAGGGGATCGCGACGGGCCTGGGCATGGCCGCCGACCTGCTCTACCACTGGATCACCAACTGCTACCTGGCCGAGGGGCGCCGCTGGCTGGACCGGGGGCTCGCCGCCCGCACCGGACCGGACGAGACCCGGGCCCGGGCCCTGTGGACCGACAGCTGGCTGGCCGTCATCCAGGCCGACGTCGCCTCCGCCGCGGCGATGCTGGAGGAGGCCGGTGCCCTCGGGGAGCGGCTCGGCCAGGAGCCGGTCCTCGCCTACGTCGCCCTCTACTCCGGAATGGTCGCCATGTACCGGGGGGACGCCGGATCCGCGGTCGCGCTCTACGAGGAGGCGGTGACCCGCCACCGCTCCACCGGCGACCCGGTGGGCCTGGCGCTGGCGCTCATCCGGCTCTGCCTCGCCCGATCCTTCCTGGGCGACTCGCCGGGCGCCGTCTCCGCCGCGGAGGAGTGCCTGGCGGTGTGCGACGCCCATGGAGAGGGCTGGCACAGGGCGTACGCGATGATGGCCCTCGGCATCGAGATCTGGCGTCAGGGCGACGCTCCGCGCGCGGCCGGACTCGAGAAGGAGAGCCTGCGGTTCAACTGCTCGCTCAGCGACCCGCTGGGCGCCGGGATCAACCTGGAGGTGCTGGCCTGGATCGCCGCCGCGGAGAAGCAGTACCAGAAGGCGGCCCGGCTGCTCGGGATCCTGGAGACCGTCTGGCAGGCGATCGGCGCGCCACTGTCCGGATTCGGGCACCTGGCCGGCTACCACGACGAATGCGTGTCCCGTGTCCGCCGGGCACTCGGGGAGCCGGCCTTCAACACGGCCGTCAGGCGAGGCGCCAGGCTCGCCTACGACGAGGCGCTCGCCTACGCACTCGACGAGAGCGCGCCCGGGGACGGGTCCCAGGCGGAAGAGGGACGGCCGGCGCCGTTGACCCGCAGGGAGATGGAGATCGCCCAGCTCGTCGCCCAGGGGATGAGCAACAAGGAGATCGCGGCCGCGCTGGTGATCGCCCAGCGCACCGCCGAGGGGCACGTCGAGCACATTCTGAGCAAGCTCGGCTTCACCTCACGCGCTCAGGTCGCCGTCTGGATAGGCGAGTGGAACCGGAGCGTGGACGGCGAGCACGATCCCGGCGGCTGACAGGGGACGCGGTGTGACGGGCGAAGGGACACCGGAGCCGATCCGTGTGGTGACCTCATCGGCTCCGGCGTCCCACCCGGGGAGGGGGCGGGGCGGGTCAGGCGACCCGGTCCTCGGAGGGGGCAGGGCGGGTCAGGCGACCCGGTCCTCGGAGAGGGCGTCGACGGGCAGCTCGAACCAGACCGCCTTGCCCGCCGGCGTGCGGGCACTGCCCCAGCAGCAGGCCAGCAGGTCGAGCATGTACAGCCCGCGCCCGCTCTCGTCGTCGTCGCGAGCCCGGCGCATGCGAGGCGCCGCGGGATGGGCGTCCTCGACCTCGCAGCGCAGCAGGCCGTCCTGGCAGCGGAGGGTGAGCCGGATCGCCCCCCTCGCATGGTCCAGCGCGTTGGTGACCAGCTCGCTGACGAGCAGTTCGGCGACCTCGCTCTGCTCCTCCAGCCCCCACTCGGCCAGCCGGGCGCGGACCAGCCGCCGCGCTCTGGGCACGGAGCGCGGCTCGGGCGGGAGCGGCCAGGAGGCCTCCGGGGCAGGGGGCTCCTCTGGAGGGCGGGCCACACGTTCACCGAGCTGGATGACGGTGCGCCTGAGCCGGTGCCGGAAGCGCGCGTAGCGGTTCACGGAAAGGACCTCGGCCGGCGCGAGCGGGCACAACGTGCCCGCTCGCCGGTCGGCGGGAGCGGAGAACGGGTTCATGCCACCCGCTCGCGGAGATCGCGGTGGGCGGAGACGCTGCTTCCGTCGGGCAGGAGCTCACCGGTGTCCTCGAAGACCACCACACCGTTGCAGAGCAACCCCCATCCCTGCGCAGGGTGGAAGGCCACGAGCGAGGCGGCCTCACGATCTGGAGCGCTCGCGGGAGGACACAGGGGTTGGTGCTGACACATGGCTCGTACCTTCGATCCTTTGCTGGTCGCGCCGGAGTGCTTGCCGACGTGACCAGCATCTCCTCCGAAAAGACAGCGTCGGAACGGGATAAATACCCATATAGATACCTATCCCGTGGTACGTGGTCTCGTAAAACGTAGGTCCGTAGTACGTAGGCAGGTGTCCCGGATGCCCCTCCGCGGAAGGCGGAAGCCGTCCGGCCCGGTGCGGCGGACCCGCCGCCCGGCCGCCCGGCGTGGAGGTCCGGAGACGACGGACGGCCCGGCGCGGGCCGGGCCGTCCGATCAGATGGTCACTTCTTCTTCTGGGCCCCTCGCTTGTCACGGATCTTCATCGTGACCTCCAGCGGAGAGCCCGCGAAGCCGAACTCCTCGCGGATCCGGCGCTCGATGAAGCGGCGGTAGGTCTCCTCAAGGAAGCCCGAGGTGAACAGCACGAACTTGGGCGGCTCCGTCGACGCCTGGGTGGCGAAGAGGATCTTGGGCTGCTTGCCGCCGCGGACCGGCGGCGGGGTGGCCGCGACCAGGTCGGTGAGGAAGGCGTTGAGGCGGGCCGTGGGGACCCGGGTGGACCAGGAGTCCAGCGCCTTCTCGATGGCCGGGACGAGCTTCTCCACGTGCCAGCCGGTCTTGGCGGAGATGTTGACGCGCAGCGCCCACGGCACGCGGACGAGCTGGCGGTCGATCTCCTTCTCCAGGTAGTAGCGGCGGTCCTCGTCGAGGAGGTCCCACTTGTTGAACGCCACGACCATGGCACGGCCCGACTCGATCACCAGGGAGATGATCCGCAGATCCTGCTCGGTCAGCACATCGCTGGCGTCGATGAGCACGACCGCGATCTCCGAGCGCTCCAGGGCGCCCCGGGTGCGCATGCTCGCGTAGAAGTCGGCGCCCTTCAGCTCACGGTCGCGCCGGCGGATGCCGGCGGTGTCCACGAAGCGCCAGGTCTTGCCGCCGAGCTGGATCAGCTCGTCGACCGGGTCACGGGTGGTCCCCGCCATCGGGTCGACCAGCACGCGCTCCTCGCCCGCCAGCTTGTTCAGCAGCGAGGACTTGCCCACGTTGGGCTTGCCCACCAGGGCCACCCTGCGCGGGCCGCGCTCGACGCCGAAACGCTGCTGCGGCGTCTCCGGCAGCTTGTCCAGGATCACGTCCAGCAGGTCGCCGCTGGAACGGCCGTGCAGGGCCGAGACCGGCTGCGGCTCCCCCAGGCCGAGAGCCCAGAGACCGGCGGCCTCCAGCTCCATCTGCTGGTTGTCGACCTTGTTGGCGGCCAGGATGACCGGCTTGCCGGAGCCGCGCAGCACGTGGCCGACGATCTCGTCGGCGTCGGTCACGCCCACCACGGCGTCCACCACGAACAGGATCACGTCGGCCAGCTCGGCCGCGACCTGCGCCTGCTCGGCGATCTTCAGTGCCATGCCGGTCGCGTCGGGATCCCAGCCACCGGTGTCGACCACCGTGAACCGGCGTCCACGCCAGGTGGCGTCGTAGGTGACCCGGTCACGGGTCACGCCCGGCACGTCCTCCACGACCGCCTCCCGGCGGCCGATGATCCGGTTGACCAGAGTGGACTTGCCCACGTTGGGACGGCCCACCACGGCCACGACCGGCTGCGGGCCGGAGTCCGGGCCCACTTCCTCAGAGCTGTCTTCGGTACCCAGATCGGCCAGCTCAGCCTCGATCCAGCCGCTGTCTTCTTCCCCGGTCACGCCTTTTCCTTAATCACACGTAGCACCTCGGCGATGACCTCTTCCAGGTTCAGCGCCGTGGTGTCCAGTTCGACGGCGTCGGCCGCCATTGCGAGCGGATCTGTCTTCCGCGTCGAGTCCAGGGTGTCGCGCCGGGCCATCGCGGCCTTCTGCGTCTCCACCGTGGTCCCGGTGAGCTCTGCCGTACGGCGGAGCGCACGGGCGTCCGCGCTTGCGGTCAGGTAGACCTTGACCGGAGCGCCGGGCGTCACCACCGTGCCGATGTCGCGGCCCTCGACGACGATGCCGCCCAGGCCGATGATCTCACGCTGCTCGGCCACCAGCCGGCGCCGCACCTCGGGCACGGCGCTGACCGCGGAGACGGCGGCGGTGACCTCGGAGGTCCGGATGGCCAGGGCGGCGTCGGCGCCGTCCACGGCCACCGACGGGGCGTCCGGATCGGTGCCCATCGAGAGAACCGGGGCCAGGGCCCTGGCCGCGATCGCCTCCGGATCGGTGAGATCGACCCCTCGTTCGAGCATCCACCAGGTGATCGCCCGGTACATCGCTCCGGTGTCGAGATAACGCAGTCCCAGTGCCCGCGCGACACCGCGCGACGCGCTCGACTTGCCCGACCCCGAAGGACCGTCCATGGCGACGACCAGTCCGGTCACGACGCCTCTCCCTTACAGCCCGCTTCAGTTGTCCGTACGAGGCTACCGGGAGCGGAGGCGGAAGCACGCATCGATCGCCCCGGGCGCTCCCCGGCCCGCCGGAGCGGGCCGCGGAACGGACCCGTTACGGCAGGTGCCAGCCGTGCGCGCGCAGGGCCTCGGACAGCACCGCCACCGCCTCCGGCTGCACGGACAGGTCGGCGGCGCCCAGCGGCAGCCCTGGGGCGTGCTCCAGCCGGACGTCCTCGATGTTGACGCCCGCCGCCTCGGCCACCAGGAACAGCTTGGCCAGCTCGCCCGGACGGTCGCCGATGATGACCTGGACGGTCGCATAGGTGCGCGCCGGGCCTCCGTGCTTGCCGGGGATCCGGCCCGTGCCCGCGACGCCGCGGTGCAGCAGCTCGGTGACCTGGCCCATGGCCGCCGGATCCGCGGAGGCCCGCAGCGACGCGGCCGCGGCCGCCAGGTCAGCGGCCACCGCCTCCAGCACGTCGGCCACCGGCAGCGCGTTGCCCGACAGGATCCCGGTCCACAGGCCCGGGTCGCCTGCCGCGATGCGCGTGACGTCACGGACGCCCTGCCCGGCCAGGCCGAGCGCGGTCGCCGGCGCGTCGGCGAGCCGGGCGGCCACCGCGGAGGCGGTCACGTGCGGAGCGTGCGAGACGATCGCGACGGCCCTGTCGTGCTCGGCGGCGTCGACCCGGACGGCCTCGCCGCCACAGAGCTTGATCAGCCCGAGCAGAACCTCCACCGCGTCGGGCGAGGTCTCCTCCGTCGGGCACAGCGCCCACGGGCGGCCCAGGAACAGGTCGGCCCTGGCCGCGGCGGGCCCCGAACGCTCCCGGCCCGCCAGCGGGTGCCCGGCGACGTAGGTGGTCAGATCACAGCCGAGATCCGCGGCCTGCCGGAGCGGCAGCGCCTTGACGCTGGCCACGTCGGTGTAGAACCGGGCGGCCCCGGCCCGCTGAAGGTCGGCGAGCTGAGCGGCGACCGCCTGCGGGGGGACCGCGATGACCGCGAGGTCCACGGTCCGCCCGGCGGGCCACTCGGTGCCGGCGCCCAGCTCCCGCGCCAGCCGTACGGCTCCCGCGTCGCGGTCGGCCAGGTAGACGGTGACGCCCTGCTCCCGCAGGGCCAGGGCGACCGAGGTGCCGATCAGGCCGGTGCCGACGACGAGGACGCTCTCGGGACTGCTCACGCGTGCTCCCTGGACTTCTCGGACGTGGTGCCGCATGAGGGGATCACTGGGCGATGTCCACGCGCAGGGCCACCGCGCCGCGCAGGTAGACGTGCTGGATGTCCTGGCGGGGCCGGTCGGTCTCCACGTGGGCCATCAGCCGGACGACATGGGGCAGCGCGCCCGGCACGTCGATCTCGGACGCGCAGATCAGCGGGACGTCATGGAAGCCGAGCTTGCGCGCGGCCAGGGCGGGGAACTCCGCGGTCAGGTCGGGCGTGGCCGTGAAGATCACGCTGATCACGTCGTCGGTGGTGAGCCTGTTGCGCCCCATCACCTCGGTGACAAGCTCGGTCACCCCGGACAGGATGGCCTCCCGGTCGTTGCCATCGACCTGGATCGCGCCCCGGATCGCCCGCACCATCGTCGCTCCTCCATACCGTTCACGCCGGACCACCCCGCGAGGCGGTCCGGCGTGTCCTAAACGTACGTATTACGGAAGGTTACAGGCCGACGGCGGCGTAGAGCTCGCCGACTTCCTTGACGGTCAGCGCGCGCACCGTACCCGGCTTGAGACGGCCGAGCTTCACCGGGCCGAACTCGATGCGGGCCAGGTCGATGACCGGGTGCCCGACCTCCTCCAGCATGCGGCGGACGATGTGCTTGCGGCCCTCGTGCAGGACGACCTCCACCAGGGCCTGCTGCCCGTGCTCCTGCACCAGGGTGAAGGAGTCGGCCTTGGCGATGCCGTCCTCCAGCTCGATGCCCTTCTTCAGGCGACGGCCCAGGTCACGCTCGATCCTGCCGGGGACCTTCGCCCAGTACTTCTTCTGCACGCCGTAGCTCGGGTGGGTGAGCCGGTTGGCCAGCTCTCCGTCGTTGGTGAGCAGGATGAGACCCTCGGTCTCGGTGTCCAGGCGGCCCACGTGGAACAGCCGCTCGGTACGGTCGGCCACGAAGTCGGCCAGCGAGGGGCGGCCGTCGGGGTCCGACATGGTGCTGACGACGCCGATCGGCTTGTTGATGGCGAGGTAGACCAGGTCGGGCATGGTCGGCAGGCGCTTGCCGTCCACGTGGATGACCTGCTTGGCCGGGTCGACCCGGGCGCCGAAGCGGCGGACCACCTGGCCGTCGACCGTCACCCGGCCGTCGCCGATCATGTCCTCGCAGGCCCGGCGGCTGGCCACGCCCGCCTGGGCGAGGACCTTCTGCAGCCGGACACCGTCCGGGACCTCGGTGGTGTCGCGCTCGTCGACGTAGTCGCGGTCGTAGAAGTCCGAGTCGCGCTTGGGCTGGCGGGCGGTCTTGAACCGGTCGTTGTCGATCGCGCCGGGCCTGCGCTCGGCCTTCGCGGGGCCGCGGTCGGCGACGGTACGGCGCTCGCCGTACGAGCCGGCCCGCTTGCCGCCGATCGTCTGGACCTCGTCCGCTCGGCCGGCCCTGCCGAACCGGCTGCGGGAACCGGCGCCGGGCGCGTCTGCGCGGCCGCGGTCCGCACCGAACCTGCCACGCGAGCCACCACGGTCGTCGCGGCGCGGACCGTCGGAACGGAAACCGCCCTGCGACCCACGGTCATCACGGCGCGGACCGTCCGAGCGGAAACCGCCACGGTCGTCACGGCGCGGACCGTCCGAGCGGAAACCACCCTGCGACCCACGGTCATCACGGCGGGGAGCGTCCGAGCGGAACCCGCCACGGTCGTCACGGCGGGGGGCGTCGGAACGGGGACCACCCTCGGCGGGCCTGCCGAACCGGCTGCGGGAACCGTCGCGCTCGGCGCGGAAACCGCCACGGTCGTCACGGCGCGGACCGTCGGAACGGAAACCGCCCTGCGACCCACGGTCGTCACGGCGGGGGGCGTCAGAACGGAAACCGCCACGCGAGCCGCCACGGTCATCACGGCGCGGACCGTCCGAGCGGAAACCACCCTGCGACCCACGGTCATCACGGCGCGGACCGTCCGAGCGGAAACCACCCTGCGACCCACGGTCATCACGGCGGGGGGCGTCCGAGCGGAAACCGCCACGGTCATCGCGGCGCGGACCGTCGGAACGGAAGCCGCCCTGCGACCCGCCACGGTCGTCACGGCGGGGGGCGTCGGAACGGGGACCGCCCTCGGCGGGTCTGCCGAACCGGCTGCGGGAACCGTCGCGCTCGGCGCGGAAACCGCCACGGTCGTCACGGCGCGGACCGTCGGAACGGAAACCGCCCTGCGACCCACCACGGGATCCGCCGGACCGGGAACCGCCCCGGGAGTTGTCGCCCCCACGGGGACTGCCACCGCGCGGGGCTCCGCCACGGCCTTGACCGCGTCCATCACCGGACGGGGTGCTACGCCTGCTGTTCACTACTTGTGCTCCTCTAGGGTTTCCACGTCATCGGGCAGGAACGGTGCCAGCTCGGGGAGCTCGTCGAGATCCCGCAGGCCCATCCGCTCGAGAAAATACGAACTTGTCCGGTAGAGCAGGGCCTGGCTCTCCGGTTCGGTGCCGGCCTCCTCGACCAGCCCCCGCGTCACCAGCGTGCGCATGACACCGTCGCTGTTGACGCCTCGGATGGCCGCCACCCGGGCCCGGCTGACCGGTTGCCGGTAGGCGACCACGGCCAGGGTCTCCAGCGCGGCCTGGGTGAGCCGCGTCTGCTGGCCGTCGCGGACGAACCGCTCCACGAGGGCCGCGCATTCGGCCCGCGTGTAGAACCGCCAGCCGCCCGCGACCTCTCTAAGGTCGAAACCCCGGCCGGCCTCCGTGTATTCCGCCGACAGCTTACGGAGTGCGGCGGCGACCTCGTCGGTGGGCCGTTCCAGGATCTGGGCGAGGGTCATCTCGGCGACCGGCTCGTCGACGACGAGAAGGATGGCCTCCAACCCGGCGTACAGGTCCGGTTCGGGCACCACGTCAGTCATGGGCGGGCTCTTTCTTACTGCTCTCGTCGTAGTCGTCCGCCACGGCGACGTCTCCGTCGTCGCTGCCGGTCCAGGTCACGTGCAGTTCCCCGAGGGGCTCCACCTGGTCGAAGGAGACGGCCGCCTCCCGGTAGAGCTCCAGGACGGCCAGGAAACGCGCGACGACCTCGAAGGTGCCGGCGCAGTCGGAGGTGAGGGCCCGGAAGGTCGCCCGGCGCACCCGCCGCAGCCGCTCGACAAGGATAACCGCCTGGTCCCGCACATTGGCGAGTGGTTGGTAGATGTGGGCGACGGAGACCGACGGAGGGGCCTTGGGCGCGAAGGCCCGCTGGGCGAGCTGGGCGAGGCGGTCGGGGCCGATGCCGAGGATCAGCTCGGGCAGGAGGTTGGCGAACTGGGCCTCCATCGGCACGGTCCGGGGGAAGCGCAGGGCCTCCTCGGCCATCCGGCCGGAGAAGACCTTCACGACCTCCTTGTAGGCCCGGTACTGCAGGAGGCGGGCGAACAGCAGGTCGCGCGCCTCCAGGAGGGCGAGGTCCTCCTCGTCGTCGACCTCGCCCGAGGGCAGCAGCCTGGCCGCCTTGAGGTCGAGCAGGGTCGCCGCGACGAGCAGGAAGTGGCTCGTCTGCTCCAGGTCCCACTCCGGGCCACGGGCCCGGATGTAGGAGATGAACTCGTCGGTGACCTGGCTGAGCGAGACCTCGGTGATGTCGAGCTTGTGCTTGGAGATCAGACCGAGCAGCAGGTCGAAGGGGCCCTCGAAGACCTCCAGGTGCACCCTGAAGGTGTCGTCGGGCGCCTGCACCCCCAGGGTGCCGTCGGCCGTCTTCGGCTGCTCGGTCATCCCACCATTGTCCCGCACCCGGGACCGCGGTCACCGCTCCAGCGCGGCCCATCTGGTGAGGACTTCGCGGGCCAGCTCACGGTAGGCGCTGGCGCCGAGCGAGGAGGAGTCGAAGCTGGTGATGGGCTCACCGGCCACGGTGGCGTCGGGGAAGCGGACCGTCCGGTTGATCACCGTGTGGTAGACCTTGTCGTCGAACGCCTCGACCACCCGGGCCAGCACCTCGCGGCCGTGCAGGGTCCGCGCGTCGTACATGGTGGCGAGCAGGCCCTCGATGACCAGGTCCTCGTTGATGCGCTGCTGGACCTTGATGATGGTGTCCATGAGCAGCGCGACCCCGCGCAGCGCGAAGAACTCGCACTCCAGCGGCACCATGACGCCGTGCGCGCAGGCCAGCGCGTTGATCGTGAGCAGGCCCAGGGAGGGCTGGCAGTCGATCAGGCACACGTCGTACTCGGGCAGGAGGGGTTTGATCACCCGGCCGAGCACCTGCTCTCGGGCGACCTCCGTGACGAGCTGGACTTCGGCCGCGGACAGGTCGATGTTGCTGGGCAACAGGTCCATGCCCTCGACACCGGTCTCCATCAGCACGTCCCTGGCGGTGATCTGCCGCTCCATCAGGAGGTTGTAGACCGTCAGGTCGAGCTGGTGGGGGTTGATCCCGAGGCCGACGGAGAGGGCGCCCTGCGGGTCGAAGTCGACCAGCAGCACCTTGAGCCCGGCCTCGGCCAGCGCCGCGCCCAGGTTGATGGTGGTGGTCGTCTTGCCGACGCCGCCCTTCTGGTTGACCATGGCCACGACACGCGCCGGCCCGTGCACCGTGCGAGGGGGCGGGTCGGGAAAGACCGGGCGGGGTCGCCCGGTCGGGCCGAGGACTCCCCCAGTGTGAGGGGTCCCGGCGGTCTTGGTGTCCCCCCAGGGATTCTCGGGGTTTCCAGGGGTCGTTCCCCGGACAGAACCGTCGGTGGTCACAGTCACCAGTCGAACCTCCCTGACGGCCTCGAACCGGACCGTCCGGACGGACACTATGGCGTCAACACGTATGCGGCAAGGCGGCACGCCCGGACATAACCAAGGTCAATGCCGTGCGCGCGGGTGCGCCGCGGCATAGGCCTCGCGGATCTTGTCGACCGTGACCAGGGTGTACACCTGCGTGGTGGTCACCGAGGCGTGGCCGAGTAATTCCTGAACCACCCTAACGTCCACACCCCCGTCTAGGAGGTGCGTTGCGAACGAATGTCGCAAGATATGGGGGGAGATTCCCACCAGCCCCCCGCGCTCGGCGGCCGCCTGGAGGACCTCCCAGGCGCCCTGGCGGGTGAGCCGGCCGCCCCTGGCGTTGAGGAACAGCCCCGAGGTGCCCCTTCCGTGGGCGGCGATGCCCGGACGCGCCCGGGCGAGGTAGGCGCCCAGCGCCTCCCTGGCGAAGCGGCCCAGGGGCACCAGGCGGGTGCGCCCGCCCTTGCCGCGCAGCCGCACCTGCTGGGTGTCGGAGCCCAGATCGACGTCGTCCACCGCGAGCCCCACGGCCTCGGAGATGCGCGCGCCGGTGCCGTACAGCAACTCCAGCAGCGCCCGGTTGCGCATCGTCAGCGGTGCGCCTTCGGGGCCGGAGGCGGCGATGAGCCGCTCCACGTCGTCCACGCTGATCGCCTTGGGCAACCGCCTGAGCTGCCTCGGCGGCCGTACCCCGTGGGCCGGGTCGTGGCCGGACACGCCCTCGCGCAGCGCGAAGCGGTGCAGGCCGCGCACCGCGGAGACGGCGCGCGCCGCCGAGCTGGCGACGAGGGCCTGGTGCTCCTCGTCGCCCTCCCTGAGCGCGGCCAGGAAGGCCGTGACGTCACCTTCGGCGACCTCGCCGAAGGTGACGCGTCCACGGCTCTTCAGATGCTCCACATACCGCAGGAGGTCACGGCGGTAGGAGGCCAGTGTGTTGGCAGCCAGGCCACGCTCCAGCGCCAGATGGGCGAGGTAGCTGGAGAGGACGGCCTCCGTCTCGCTCAGGGTGTCCTCCTGTCATGCCTCCGGTGCGTCGGCGGGCCGCAGTGAGGCGAAAGCATCCGCCGAAGCGGCGTATGCGGCGAGAATACCGGCCACGGCTTGGGAATTGTGGATCATTCCCGCCAGGGCACGCCGAACCGCGTCGGACAGGGGGATCCAGACCACCGGCATGTCGACCTCCTCGTGCCGGTGAACGAAGTCGAGCTCCCCTTCGGGGATGGGACTGAGGTCCCGGGCGAGGAAGATCCGGGTCCGCTCGTCGGTCATCCCCGGAGAGGTGAAGGCGTCGACCAGGGTGTGCCAGGTCCGTGCCCGGTAGCCCGCCTCCTCGGCGAGCTCGCGGGCGGCTCCGACGTGCGGCGGCTCGCCCTCCACGTCGCGCAGGCCGGCCGGCAGTTCCCAGAGCAGGCGCCGGACCGGGTGACGGTACTGGCGGATCATCAGCACCCGGTCCTGGCCGTCGAGCGCGACCACGGCCACCGATCCGGGATGGATCACGTAGTCGCGGTTGACGACCTCCTCGCCCTGCATGAGGACCGCGTCGGTCACCGCGGTGATGACACGTCCCCTGACGTGCTCGGTGGAGGAGACGACCTTCCACTCCTCCGGCACGTCCTGGACGTCGAGCCCGGAGACGCTCACTTGCCCCGCCCGGCCCTGGCCGAGCTGCCGCGGACGTCGGCGTAGGTCAGGGCGGCGCCGACCAGCCCCTTGAACAGGGGGTGCGAGCGGGTCGGCCGGGAGCGGAACTCCGGGTGCGCCTGGGTGCCGATGAAGAAGGGGTGGACGTCGACGGGCAGCTCGGCGTACTCCACCAGGCGGCCGTCGGGCGACAGGCCGGAGAAGACCATGCCGACCTTCTCCAGCTCGTCGCGGTAGGAGTTGTTGACCTCGTAGCGGTGACGGTGGCGCTCGTCCACCTTCGCCATGCCGTACAGCTGGCGCGCGAGGGAGCCCTCGGCGAGCTTGGCGGGGTAGAGGCCCAGCCGCATGGTGCCGCCCATGTCGCGCTCGCCGGAGACGACGTCCTCCTGGTCGGCCATGGTGGAGATGACCGGGTGGGTGGTCTCGGGGTCGAACTCGGTGCTGCCGGCGTCCTCGATGTTCGCGAGGTTGCGGGCGGCCTCGATGACCATGCACTGCATGCCCAGGCAGATGCCGAGCAGCGGGATCTTGTTCTCCCGGACGTGCCGGATCGCGCCGAGCTTGCCCTCGATGCCGCGCACGCCGAAGCCGCCGGGGACGAGCACGCCGTCCACGCCGTCCAGCTCGCGGGCGGCGCCCTCGGGGGTCTCGCAGTCGTCGCTCTTCACCCAGCGGATGTTGACGCGGGCGTCGTTGGCGAAGCCGCCCGCGCGCAGCGCCTCGGTGACCGACAGGTAGGCGTCGGGAAGGTCGATGTATTTGCCGACCAGCGCGATCGTGACCTCCTTGGCCGGGTGGTGCACCCGGCGCAGGAGCTGCTCCCACTCCTGCCAGACGACGTCACGGAAGGGCAGGCCGAGGCGGCGAACGACGTAGGCGTCCAGTCCCTCGGAGTGCAGCACCTTGGGGATGTCGTAGATGCTCGCCGCGTCGACGGCGGAGACCACGGCGTCCTCGTCGACGTCGCACATGAGGCTGATCTTGCGCTTGATCGAGGTGCTGACCGGGCGGTCGGAGCGCAGGACGATCGCGTCGGGCTGGATGCCGATGCTGCGCAGCGCGGCGACCGAGTGCTGGGTCGGCTTGGTCTTCAGCTCGCCGCTCGGCCCGATGTACGGCAGCAGCGAGACGTGCAGGAAGAACACGTTGTCGCGGCCGACCTCGTGGCGGACCTGACGGACGGCCTCCAGGAAGGGCAGCGACTCGATGTCGCCGACGGTGCCGCCGACCTCGGTGATGACCACGTCCACGTCGGGACCGGCCATGGACCGGATGCGGTCCTTGATCTCGTTGGTGATGTGCGGGATGACCTGCACGGTGTCACCGAGATACTCGCCGCGGCGCTCCTTGGCGATGACGTTGGAGTAGACCTGGCCGGTGGTCACGTTCGCCGAGCCGTGCAGCTCGGTGTCGAGGAAACGCTCGTAGTGGCCGACGTCGAGGTCGGTCTCCGCTCCGTCGTCGGTGACGAACACCTCACCGTGCTGGAACGGGTTCATCGTCCCGGGGTCGACGTTGAGGTAGGGGTCGAGCTTCTGCATGGTGACCCGCAGACCACGCAGTTTGAGGAGGCGTCCGAGGCTCGACGCCGTCAGTCCCTTACCGAGACTGGAGGCGACGCCGCCGGTGACGAACAGATGCTTGGTATGTGCGGCGCTGCGCAAGAAGTCTCCCGTGGTCGTCATAGATCAGTCGGCACACCCTGATAGCGGCCCACCTGTCCACGGACTCTCAGGATATCAAACCGTT
Source organism: Streptosporangium canum (assembly GCF_900113865.1). GTDB lineage: Bacteria > Actinomycetota > Actinomycetes > Streptosporangiales > Streptosporangiaceae > Streptosporangium > Streptosporangium canum. Next base: position 202,215 of record NZ_FOQY01000006.1, read on the forward strand.
CCGGCGAACTGTCCGGACGACTCCCGCCCCGCATTCCATTGGAAAATGACCAAGCGGTAACTTAGGCCGTTATGTCGATTCGTGGCGTGGTACGGCGTGCCGCCGGCAGCCTCATTCACCGCGGCTGGTCCGCGATCCGGACGGCCGGCGCGGTAAGCCCGGCCAATCCCGCCGGATACCGCTTCCGCCGCCTCGGCGACGGCGCCTGCCTGTCGTTCCCCGTCGGCGCGATCTTCGGCGAGGCCTGGATCGAGATAGGCGAGCACACCCTGGTCGGCGAGCGCGTCTCCATCTCCGCGGGCATGGGCCCCGGGGTGGACCTGGGCCCGGACTCGATCGTACGGATCGGCGGAAGCTGCTCGATCGGCCGGGGCAGCCACATCGTCGGCCACCAGTCGATCGACATCGGCGACCACGTGTTCACCGGCCCGTACGTCTACATCACCGACCAGAACCACGTCTACGACGACCCGGAGATCCCGATCGGCCGCCAGTGGCCGCGCAACAACCCCGTGGTCATCGGCTCGGGTTCCTGGCTGGGCACCGGATCGATCATCCTGCCGGGCACCCGGATCGGCAGGCAGTGCGTGGTCGCGGGCGGAGCCGTGGTGCGCGGCGAGTTCCCCGACCACAGCGTGATCGCCGGCGTGCCGGCCAAGGTCGTCCGCCGCTACGTGCCCGGAGACGGATGGCTGCCCTCCCACCTCAACGGCGCCCGCGCCGAGCACCCCGAGCCCGGCACGGCCGGGATCGCGGACCCCGTCGAGGCCGTGAGGGCCGCGGGGACCGCCGGGATCGCGGAACCAGCCGAGACCGTGAGGGCCGCGGGGACCGCCGGGCGCGCCGGAACCACGGGAGACGTGGAGCACGCCGGAATCCTGAGCTCCGCCGAGCACCCCGTGCCTCCCGGGACCGCCGGATCCGTTCAGCGCGTCGCCCCCGCCTGACGCTCCCCACCCCTGGACCGAACAAGGTTCCGGGATTTACGGTCACGGCATGCGCACCGCGATCTGTGAGAGATTCGGCGTCGAGTTCCCCCTCTTCGCCTTCAGCCACTGCCGCGACGTGGTCGCCGCGGTGACCAACGCGGGCGGGATGGGCGTGCTCGGCGCCATCGCCTACTCCCCCCGGCAGCTCGACGCGGAACTGAACTGGATCGACGAGCGGGTCGGCGGCCGGCCGTACGGCGTGGACGTCCTCGTCCCCGGCGGGGTCGACGCGTCGGCGGCCGACCGGAGCGCCCGGCTCCTCGACTTCATCCCCGAACGGCACCGCGACTTCGTGACGTATCTGTTCGGCAAGTACGGGGTGAACCTGCCGGAGCCGTTCACGGGGGCCATGTCGGTCTACGCCGACGAGGTGGGGCGCCGGGTGACCGCCGAGGGCGCGACCGGCCTCGTCGACGTGGCGCTCAAGCACCCGATCGGCCTCATCGCCAGCGCGCTCGGCCCGCCTCCGCCGGAGATGGCGGCCAAGGCGCGGGAGGCCGGGGTCGCGGTCGCCGCGCTGGTCGGAACGGTCGAGCACGCCCGGCGTCAGGTGGCCGCGGGGGCCGATGTGATCGTGGCACAGGGGTCGGAGGCGGGCGGGCACACCGGTGAGATCTCCACCATGGTGCTGGTCCCCCAGGTCGTGGACGCCGTGGACGTCCCGGTGCTGGCGGCGGGCGGCATCGCCTGCGGCCGCCAGGCGGCCGCCGCGCTCGCGCTGGGCGCCGAGGGGGTGTGGTGCGGTTCGGTCTGGCTGACCACGGAGGAGGCCGAGACCCTGCCCTCGGTCAAGCGCAAGATGCTGGCCGCCACCTCCTCCGACACCGTCCGGTCCCGGTCGCGGACCGGCAAGCCCGCCCGGCAGCTGAGGTCCGCCTGGACCGAGGAGTGGGACGGCGCGCAGGAGAGCCCGGGGCCGCTGCCGATGCCGCTGCAGATGCTGCTGGCCGAGGGGGCGATGGCCAGGATCGGCCGGGCGGCCGACAGCGGCGACCCCGGCGCCGGGGAGCTCGTCACCTACTTCGTCGGGCAGGTCGTCGGCCAGATGAACCGGGTCAGACCGGCCCGTCAGGTCGTCTACGACATGATCGAGGAGTTCGCCGTCGCCGTGGAGCGCCTTGAGGCCGTCACCGGCGGCGGGACCCAGCCGCACCGTCCCCCGTCATCCTGAGGAGGGACACGCCCTCACCCGCTGGACGGATATCGTCTCGCGGGCCGGTGGATCGGGGCGGATTTCCCTTGTGGGCAGGCGAGCGCCGCTCATAGCTTCTCCCCTGTGCGCTCTTGCCGACGGATGGGCGGGGCGGTTGCGGGGGGATCGTGTCGAGCGGAGTTCGTGCCGGTCGCCGGCTGCTCGCGGCGGCTTCGGGGGTGCACCGCGGCGTTGGCAGTGGCGGTCGCGCCGGTCGCGCCGGCACCCGCACCGAACTTCTCAGACCCGGCACGCTGGTCACCCCGCTCAGCGTGGCCGTCGGCCCCGACGGTGCCGTTCACGTGGCCGACAAGGCCATGGCGCCCGGCCAGGGCGAGGTGCTCCGGGTCCCCGTCCCGGAGTAGCTCCCAGGGGGAACACGAGGGGCGCGTCCCGTACGGGGTGCGCCCCTCGTCGTCGCGTGCCGGTCGCCGCGTGCCCGGCACCTCGTTTCCATCGTCCTGCTCCCTGCTCCCTGCGCCCCGTTCCCTGTTTCCGGCGCCCTGTTTCCGACGCCCGGCCCTCTCGCGGCCGGCGATCGTCGCGATCCGGTGGGATCCATCGGTGACCGGGAATCGTTGAAGGAGGGGACGAGACACAACGGAGGCACGATGCTCGCGGCACTGACAGGCCTGGGGCTCTCCACCGCGGCGGGGCTGAACGCCTACATCCCCCTGCTCGTGGTCGGCCTGATCGCCAACTTCACCGATCAGCTGCGGCTGCCACAGGAGTTCGCGTGGCTGTCCAACGGGTGGGTGCTCGGGATCATCGGCGTGCTGCTGCTCGCCGAGTTCGTGCTTGACAAGGTCCCGGTGGTGGACAGCGTCAATGACATGATCCAGACCGTGGTCCGCCCGGCCTCCGGCGGTGTGGTGTTCAGCGCCACCGAGGCGGCGGCCCGGCTCGACGGCTCGACCTGGATGAGCCACAACCCCTGGCTGAGCTGGGTGCTGGGCATCGGGATCGCGCTGGCGGTGCACGTGATGAAGACGACCGCCCGGCCCGTGGTCAACGCCTCGACCGCCGGGGTGGGCGCGCCCGTGGTCAGCACGGTGGAGGACGCCGGAGCGCTCGGCATGAGCCTGATCGCGATCTTCCTGCCGGTCCTGGTCATCGTGGCGGTGGCCGTACTGGCGCTGTTCGCCTGGTGGGCGATCCGCAAGGTACGGCGGCGCCGCGCGCTGCGGCGGAGTCCGGTCTGAACGACGGCCGCACCCACCTGGATGCGCGGGCTATGCTCGAAACACCCCGTTCCTCTCCTGCCGGGAGGTGGCTTCGATCGGCACTTTCATCACCATCATGCTGGTGATCTTCCTGTTCTTCCTTCTCATGGGAGCGGCGGGGATCTACCTGCTGGTCAAGGTCGGCAAGAAGGCCACCAAGAAGGCCCGCAAGGTGAGCACCCGTGTCGCCTCCCACGTGGCGGCGATGGGCACCGGCGACGCGGCCGAGACCGAGCGGATGCGGCTGGACCTGCGCCGCGAGGTCTCCCTGACCCGCCAGACGGTGGAGCACGCGCTCCGCGACGGATGGGGGCTCGGCGACCTGCCGCAGCTCGTGGCCGAGATCGGCGCGCACGCCGACCAGCTCGACGCCCAGCTCGGCGTCTACGCCCAGGAACGCCGCGTGTCCGCCTACGTCGACCACACCGCGTTCGGCAGGCTGCGCGAGCACCACGCCAAGCTGACCACGGCCTGTGCGCGGATCCGCGCCGACCTGCTCAACGACCAGATGGCGCACGCGGCCGGTGGCATCGAGGAGATCCGGAGCCGCACCGACCTGGAGATCGAGGCGCGCCGCCGCGCCCCCGATCCCCTGGACCAGATCGACGAGCTCTACAACCGCACGATGGTCGACCGCGCCCGCCCGGACGACCCGCGCTGAACCGCCGGATCCCGCGTTCCGGCCTCCGGGCCGGAGTCCGTCTGGGCGCGTCGGCCTGTCCAGTGCACCGCCGGACGCGCGTCGGCCTGTCCAACGCACCGCCGGGGACGCTTCAGCCTGGCCGGCGCACCGCCGGCGCGCCGGTCGTGCCGCTGCGGCTCGCCTACGAGCATCTCGGCTGCGAGCACCTCGGCAAGCGTCCGCTTCTCCTCGGCCGAGAGCGGGGCCGTACCGGAGCCGCGCCGCAGGAACCGCCGCCGTCCGCCCTCGACCAAGCCGTCGACCAGGCCACGGCAGAGGGCGTACTCCGCCGCTCCGCCGTACTCCCGGTATCCGCGGCCGGCACACCGCGCGTGCTGGCCGAGGCCGACGGCGGGTCACTGGCCGGGCTGCTGCGGGCCGAGGCGGGCGTCGGCTGACCGAAGGAGCGGGGGCGGTCGCCCGGGAACCGGTCCCCGGACGACCGGGCAGCCCGGCTGCCAAGCAACCGGGCAGGAGATTCCGGCCCTGCCGCCCGGGGAGGAGACCCCTGCCTCAGGAGACCTCTGCGTAGAAATCCCGGCTTCGGAATACCCCTGCGCAGAAACGGCTTCAGGAGACCCCTGCGCAGAAAACCGCAGCTTCGAAATACCCCCGCTCAGGAGACTCCGGCCTCCCGCATGTCCCGGACCTCCCGCTTGAGCTCCTTGATCTCGTCGCGGAGCCGGGCCGCGACCTCGAACTGGAGGTCTGTGGCGGCCTGGTGCATCTGGTCGGTGAGCGATTCGACCAGCGCCTCCAGCTGGGCGCGGGGCATCTCCCCCGCGATCGCCTTGGCGTGCTGGCCGACCTGCTTGACCGCGAAGCCGGGGACCGGGGCCTTGCCGCGCGACTGCTGGCGGCCGCTGCCGCCGAGGAGCTGGGCGGTGTCGGCGTCCTCGCGGTTGAGCGAGTCGAGGATGTCGGCGATCTTCTTGCGGAGCGGCTGCGGGTCGATGCCGTTCGCCTCGTTGTAGGCCGTCTGCTTGGCCCGGCGCCGGTTGGTCTCCTCGATCGCCCGCTCCATGGAGGGGGTGATCCGGTCGGCGTACATGTGCACCTGGCCGGAGACGTTACGGGCCGCGCGGCCGATGGTCTGGATCAGCGAGGTCTCCGAACGGAGGAAGCCCTCCTTGTCGGCGTCGAGGATGGCCACCAGCGACACCTCGGGCAGGTCCAGGCCCTCGCGGAGCAGGTTGATGCCGACCAGGACGTCGAACTCGCCCATCCGCAGCTCCCGCAGGAGCTCGATGCGGCGCAGGGTGTCGACCTCGCTGTGCAGGTAGCGGACCCGGATGCCGAGCTCCAGGAGGTAGTCGGTGAGGTCCTCGGACATCTTCTTGGTCAGCGTGGTGACCAAGACCCGCTCGTCCTTCTCGGTCCGGGTCCTGATCTCGTGGACCAGGTCGTCGATCTGGGACTTCGTGGGCTTGACGATCACCTCGGGGTCGATCAGGCCGGTCGGCCGGATGACCTGCTCCACCACGTCGCCCTTGGAGCGGCCCAGCTCGTAGGTGCCCGGGGTGGCCGACAGGTAGACGGTCTGGTCGATCCGCTCCAGGAACTCCTCCCACTTGAGCGGGCGGTTGTCCATAGCCGACGGCAGACGGAAGCCGTGCTCGACGAGCGTGCGCTTGCGGGAGGCGTCGCCTTCGTACATCGCGCCGATCTGCGGCACGGTCTGGTGCGACTCGTCCAGGACGAGCAGGAAGTCCTCGGGGAAGTAGTCGAGCAGCGTGTTGGGGGCGCTGCCCGGGGCACGGCCGTCCATGTGACGGGAGTAGTTCTCGATGCCGGAGCAGGTGCCGATCTGGCGCATCATCTCCAGGTCGTAGGTGGTGCGCATGCGCAGCCGCTGGGCCTCCAGGAGCTTGCCCTGCCGCTCCATCGTCTCCAGGGTCTGGGCCAGCTCGGCCTCGATGCCCTGGACGGCCTTCTCCATCCGCTCGGTGCCCGCGACGTAGTGGGAGGCGGGGAAGATGTAGAGCTCCTGGTCCTCCGTGATCACCTCGCCGGTCAGCGGATGCATGGTGGAGAGCTTCTCGATCTCGTCACCGAACATCTCGATGCGGACCGCGAGCTCCTCGTACTTCGGGATGATCTCGATCGTGTCGCCGCGGACCCGGAAGGTGCCCCGGGTGAAGGCCAGGTCGTTACGGGTGTACTGCATGTCGACCAGGCGGCGCAGCAGGCTGTCGCGCTCGATCTCCTGCCCGACCTTGAGCGAGGTCATGCGGTCGACGTACTCCTGCGGGGTGCCCAGGCCGTAGATGCACGACACCGATGCCACCACGATCGTGTCGCGGCGGGTCAGCAGCGAGTTGGTCGCCGAGTGGCGCAGCCGCTCGACCTCGTCGTTGATCGAGGAGTCCTTCTCGATGTAGGTGTCGCTCTGCGGGACGTAGGCCTCGGGCTGGTAGTAGTCGTAGTAGGAGACGAAGTATTCGATCGCGTTGTTGGGCATCATCTCGCGCAGCTCGTTGGCGAACTGCGCGGCGAGCGTCTTGTTGGGCTGGATGACCAGGGTCGGCCGCTGCAGCCGCTCGATCAGCCAGGCGACCGTGGCGGTCTTGCCGGTGCCCGTGGCACCCAGCAGGACGTTGTCCTTGTCACCCGCCTTGACGCGCCGTTCGAGCTCGGCGATCGCGGTGGGCTGGTCGCCCGAAGGGGTCATGTCGGTGACGACCTCGAAGGGCGCCACCTTGCGCTGCAAATCAGTTACCGGCCTCACGCCACCCACTGTAGGCGCAGCCACCGACAATCCTCCGCCGGCCGCGTCACGGCAGGCTGTTTCAATCGAGCGGCAAGCGGATCGCAACCCGGATGCTCTTTACTTTCCCGCGTGCGCCCGCCTACAAAGCGTGATATATCGGGCTTTCCACTCATATCTACCTCGGAGGTTTGATGGCCCGGCCAAGAGAGGCCATGCAGTCGGCGATGGCCGCCGCGCAGGCGATAGGGCAGGGAGGCGACCCGCGGCAGGTGGTGGGCCAGCTGGCCGGCCAGGTGATGGGGCAGGCGGGCGGTGAGAAGGGATTCGCGCTCAACCCCTCCGACTTCCTGGCCGCCCGCGACCAGGGCGCGTCCCTGGGCACGGTCATCGAGGCCCGCGGCGCGTCGCTGAACGAGGCCGGTGAGATCGTCAACCGCAGCTTCACCGGCAACGGCCCGGACGGCCAGGCCGTCCACGTGATCTCGCCGGTGGTGATCCCCAAGAGCACCACGGCCCGGGTGGTCGTCCCCCTGATCGTGCTGGCGGTGCTCGGCCTGGCCGGCCTGATCGCCACCGGTCTCCCCGAGGGCGCGCGGGTGCTGTTCGGCCCGCACTACTGGGCCGTGCTGGTGCTGGCCGCCGCGTTCCTATGGTGGCGGCGGAGCGTGGTGATGGTGCCCGAGGGCTGCAAGGCTCTGATCACCAAGTTCGGCAAGCTCGTGCAGATCGCCGAGCCGGGCAGGGTGACGCTGCTCAACCCGTGGAAGCGGGTCAGCTACATCGTCAACACCACCCGCGAATACCCCTTCAACGCCCCCATCCGCGAGGCGCCGACCCAGCAGGGCGTCAAGGCCAGTGTGGACCTGTTCCTGCAGTTCCGGATCGAGGACCCGGCCGAGTTCATCTTCGTCCTCGGCTCGGTCAGCGGCTTCCAGGCCAAGCTGCAGAACGCCATCAGCGAGGTCACCCGCTCCCTCATCTACGCCCAGCGCGCCGAGGACATCTACGACCTGGTCGGAGAGAGCACCATGGGCATGCTGGACAACCTCAACCAGCAGTTCCTGCCCGCCGTACGGCTCACCGACGTCAACATCACCCACGCCGAGCCGTCCAGCCAGGAGTACCGGATGGACCTGGCCGCCCCGGAGATGATCAGGGTCGCCAAGGAGGCGTACACCTACGAGTACGAGCTCCAGCTGCGCAAGGAGCAGAACGAGGGCGACCTGATCAAGGAGCTCGCCGGGCTGCAGGAGCAGCTCTCGGCCATCCACGCCGAGATCGCCGGATACCAGGCCCGGATGGACACCGCGCTGGAGCGCGCGTCCCACCAGGCGAAGGCGCAGGCGGGCCAGCGGCTGGTGGAGGCGGAGTCCACCGCCAAGGCCAACGCCGCGCTGCTGGAGGCGCAGGCGCTGGACATCCGCGCGCTGAGCGCGGCCGAGGCGCCGGAGATCCTGGAGTACCGGTTCCAGCAGGACCTGCTCGACAAGCTGGAGTCCGTGGCCTCCCACCTGCCCCGCGTGGTGCAGGTCGGCGAGGCGACCGACATCGACCTGCTCGCCCTGGCCGGGCAGCTGGTCGGCAGCCGGGAGGCGCAGCTGTTCTCCGCGGCGGACATGACGGCGATCAGGGAACGGATCACCGAGATCGGCAGGCGGGTCGAGGGCCGCGAGGCGGAGATCACCGCCCTGCTCAACCCGGTCGCGGAGACCGCGGCGCCCGCCGTACGGGAGACCGCGGCGTCGGCCGTACGGGAGACCGCGGCGCCCATCGCACAGGAAGAGGCCAGAGATGAGCAGTGAGTTCTCCAAGATCAAGGAATCTCTGGCCTCCTGGTCGGAGATCCGCCAGCTGCTGCGCGGCGGCGAGTCCGGTCAGCTCGTCCCGGTGGTCATCCCCAAGGACCGCCGGGGCTTCGCCTGGCTGACGCTGGTCTTCCTGGCCCTCTACCTCGCCGGTACGGCCCTGCTGTCCGGCGGGGTGTTCTCCGGCCTGGCCGCGCTCGGCGCGGTGCTGTCTCTGGTCGTGGCACTGGTCTGGCTGTGGCGCCGGGCGATCATCGAGATCGAGGAGGGCACCACCGGCGTGCGCAGCCGGTGGGGCGCGATCGTGGGCACCCTGCCTCCGGGCCGCCACTACCTGTGGCTGCCGTGGGACCGGGTGGACGCGGTGGTGGACACCTCCACCGAGATCCCCTACTCCGCGCCGATCGTGGCCTGCCCGACCGCGGAGAACGTGCCGCTGAAGTCGATCGAGTTCTTCCTGAAGTTCCGCATCATCGACCCGGTGGCCTTCGTCCGGACGATCGGCGCCGGCAACTTCGACCTCGTGCTCAGCAGCGCCGTACAGGACGCCATCCGCCAGCGCAGCCGCCTGGTGCACACCGAGCGGGCCTACGACCTGCGCGGATCCGACGTCGGCGACATGCAGGAGCTCCTGACCCGCCAGCTCGGCCGCTACGGCGTGCGGATCACCGGCGCCAACATCCCCGACGTGCAGCTGCCCGACCAGTACCAGCAGCACCTGGCCACCCGCGAGAAGGTCGCCAAGGAGCTGTCGGCCTTCGAGCGGGAGTGGGAGCTCACCCGCAAGCGGCGCATCGACACCCTGCTGATGGAGATCGAGCGCTCCAAGAAGACGCGGGACGCCCGCATCGTCGAGGTCCGGGCCGCCGCCAACACCGCGCGCAAGGACGTCGCCCGCATGCTGGAGGAGCACGAGACCGAGGCCCAGCGGGTGCGCTGGGAGATCGAGGCCAAGGGCCGGGCCCAGCTCACCTCCGCGGAGAACGAGGCCAAGGGGCTGCGCCGGCTGGCCGACGCCTACCGCGACAACCGGGCGGTGCTCCAGTACGAGCTGGCCCGCCGCCGCCTGGACGTGGGGGCCAAACTGGCCGAGAACGCCCCGCGCCCGGTCGTCGTGCGCACCGACGGCGCGGGCGGCGAGTCCTCCGTGCTGTCCACCATGCTCCTGGCCCAGATCCTGCCGCAGCTCGGCAGCGGGAACGGCCAGGTCACGCGAACCGTTGAACCCAACTGAAACCTTCTATCCCAGGAGTCCCCCAATGGTGTTCCGCAAGCTGATGGCCGCGTTCGGCGCGGGCGTCGAGGTCGACACGATCCTGCAAAACTCCAACGTCCGCCCCGGCGAGGTCCTGCGCGGGCAGGTCAACTTCCGCGGCGGCGGCTCCGACTACAAGGTCGAGGGCATCTTCATCGACTTCACCGCGGTGGTCGAGGTCGAGAGCGGCGACAACGAGTACAAGTCGACCTACAGTTTCCTGCGCAAGCAGATCACCGGCCCGTTCCACCTCGCGGCGGGCGCGCCCCAGTCGGCCCCCTTCGAGATCCCCGTCCCGTGGGAGACCCCGATCAGCGCCATCGGCGGCCACCCGCTGCGCGGCATGCAGCTCGGCGTCTCCACCGAGCTCGCCCTGGCCGGTGCGCTGGACAAGGGCGACCTCGACCCGCTGTTCGTCAACCCGCTGCCCGCCCAGGACCACGTGCTCGGCGCGCTGGACAACCTGGGGTTCCGCTTCAAGAAGGCCGACCTGGAGCGCGGCACCCTGCACGGCTCGCAGATGCCGTTCTTCCAGGAGATCGAGTACTACGCGGGCCACGAGTACGCCCGGCACTTCAACGAGCTCGAACTGACCTTCATCGCCGGCCCGCAGGCGATGGACGTCATCCTGGAGGCCGACAAGCGCGGCGGCTTCATGAGCTCCAGCCACGACACCTACAACCGCTTCACGGTCCGCTACAACGACCACCCGGGCCAGGTCGAGCAGTCGCTCCGCGCCGGTCTTCACGCGATGGCGCAGAAGCGCGGCTGGTTCTGACCCGTTCCCCGTACGGCCGACGCCCCGGCCGCCGCTGCCGGAGCGGCTGGAGCGGCTGGAGCGGCTGGAGGGCGTGGTCTCCGGGGCCGGGCGGGCCTTGCAGGACCTGTCGGTCGTGAACGTGCTCAACGGCGCCGAGGAGATCGCCAAGGCGCACACCGAGGCGCGCGACGGCACCGACCGCTGGATTTTCAAGGGCGGCACCGGCACCTACCTGCGCGCGGTGACGCTGCCCGAGTGCGTGGCGGCCGCCCGCAGGGAGCGGCGCGCGCTGGTGATGCGCCTGGAGATCATCGACCCCGGCGACGAACGGGTCTGCGAGGCCTACGCCCGCTTCCGCCGGTCGATGTCGCAGGAGCCGGACGGCACCGGGAAGGTCTGGACGCCCGAGCGCACCCGCAAGGAGGCCTTCGGGACCATCCTCGCCGGCTGCTGGTACCACCAGCGGTTCGGCCTGCTGGAGATCCACATCGGGCTGTCGGCCACGATGACGACGTTCCGCTGGGACCTGTCGGCGTCATCGCTGATCATCACCGGGGAGGATCCCCGGCGGGCGCTCATCGCCCGCCGGGGCTCGTTCTACTACGACAGCTGCACCACCGAACTGCTGGCCAGCCTGGAGCAGGCCAGGCGGGTCCCGGTGGAGCTGGCCAGGTCCGTACCGCTCAGCGAGGAGCCCACGATCGAGGAGGTGCGCAGGCTGTTCGAGACCCTCGGCCTGCCGCTGCCCCGGTCCTACACCGACAGGGACGTCGCCGACCTCACGCGAAAGGCGCTCCGGGCCAAGAACCCGTACCTGTGATGAGATACCAGGATCTGCACGACGAGATGACCGGCGGCACGGCGCGCGGCTCCCTGCCCGGCTGGGCGGGGGAGGTCCTGGAGGCCATCGGGTCGGGCGCCTCGCCCGTCGTCGGTGTGGGCCGGGGGCGTCCCGGCCGCAGCGACCTGTCGCTCGGCCCGCCCGGCCTCGGCGCCCCCTTCGACTGCGCCCCGCTCTCCGGGGACGGGCACGACTTCGTCGCGAGCCGGGCGGGGCTCCAGGAGGACCTGCTGGAGGCGGTCAGGCGGTGAGCAGCAGCGCGCCCACGGTCGCGGCCACGCCCACCACGGCCAGCCCCGCCCCGGCCAGCACGAACGTGAGCATCGGCACCCGCACCCCCCTCCGGCGGCACCACTCGAACCACAGCAGGGTGGCGAGCGAGGCCCAGGGAGTGATCACCGGTCCGATGTTGGTGCCGATGAGGAGGGCCAGCAGCTGGTCCTGGTTGACCACCGGGATGACCTTCTCCACCGCGGTGTAGGCGGGCAGGTTGTTGATCAGGTTGGACAGGCCCGCCCCCACGGCGGCCGTCCGGTAGGCCCCGCCACCGTCGCCGCCGACCCCTGCCAGGGCGCTCATCAGGCCGGCCAGGCCGTACCGGCTGAGGGTGGGCACCACCAGGAACAGGCCGGTGACGAAGACGAGGAGCTGCCACGGGAACAGCGCGAGGGTGAGCTTCGACCTGTCGCGCCAGGCGAAGGCGGCGATCATCAGCACCGCCGCGGCCAGGGCGGCCACCTGGATCGGCAGTTCCAGCAGGATCGCGACGACGAACAGCACACACACCGTGGCCGCCGTCCGGAACAGCAGCGGGTCGGCGACCGGCACGGGGGGCGGCGGGTCGTAACGGTCGGCGCCGCGCCGGCCGCGCCGCCAGAAGAACACCCAGAGGAAGACCATGGTGACCGCGATGGAGACGAGCTGCGGCAGCCAGAGCCGCCCGGCGAACTCCTTGGTCGACAGGCCCAGCCGTTCCATGGCCAGCAGGTTCGTCAGGTTCGACACCGGCAGGAACAGGCTGGCGGTGTTGGCCAGCCAGACCGTGGTCATGGCGAGCGGCAGCGCGGCGATCCCGGTCCTGGCCGCCAGGGCGAGCATGACGGGCGTCAGCAGCACCGCCGTCGTGTCCAGGTTCAGGAACATGGTGACCAGCGACGCGAAGGCCGTGCACAGCAGGAAGAGCGCGACGTAGTCTCCCCGCCCGGCCATCGCCAGCCTGGCCGCGATCACGTCGAAGACCTGGGCCTCCTTGACCAGCTCCGCCAGCACGATCACGGCGGCGAGGAACAGCAGGATGGGCGCGATCCGCCCCACCTCGCCCGCGGCCTCCTCCACGGGGAGCAGCTCGGTGACGACGGCGAGGAGACCGAGCCCCAGCAGGCCGACCCGGATCCAGTCGAGAACGCTCAGTCGCCGCAGCACACCGACCATGATCTACGAGGCGGCCCAAGATCGCACTCCCGCCCGCTCCCGCGCACCTGCGTGACACCGCGACGCTTGAGCACCCGCTGGCCGGGCGGCTCAACCTGCTGCTGCACGGCGCGGGCGGCACCGGCCCGGAGAGCCTGCCCTGCCTGCCCGCGCTGGGACCGGACCGCCACCAGCTCGTCGAGGTGACCTCCGGCGGCCTGCGCCGCTGGGACCGCGACGGGGCCGCCCTGCTACCCGCAGGGGCTGTACGTGCCGCAGCGCTTCCGGGAGCTGGACCGTCCCGACCGGCGTGTCCGGGACGGGCTCACCGATGAGCTGATGCGGCTGCTGGCCGCCGACCACGGCCGGTTCCTGCTGTTGCTGGGCGACTTCGGGCACGGCAAGACCTTCGCCCTGCGCGAGCTGGCCAGGCGGATGCCGGTGGAGCTGCCCCCCCTGGTGCCGATCCTGATCGAGCTGCGCGCGCTGGACAAGGCGCACTCGGTGGACGGGCTGGTCGCCGCGCACCTGGCCAACCACGGCGAGGACGTCATCGACCTGAAGGCTTTCCACGCCGACCTGAGCGGCGCCGACCTGACGCGGGCCCGGCTGGCCAGGGCGGACCTGCGGGACGTGGCACTGGCGGGCAGCCGTTGGCAGCGGGCGGCGCTGATCGACGTCACCGGTACGGTGACCGGCGTCCCCGAACTGCGCGGCGCCGCGATCGCGCCGGGCCGGCCGGTGGAGGCCCAGCTGACCCCGGCCGCGATCGGCGTGCCGTACGGCTATCACTTCCATACCGGCAGGCTGCCCGAGCCCGTCGCCTACAGCCCCGACGGCCGCCACGTGGCCGCCGGGGGCGACGACCCGGCGGTGCGGCTCTGGGACGCCCGGACCGGCCGGCACCTGCACGCGCTGACCGGCCACACCCGCCGGATCTGGTCGCTGGCCTTCGCCCCCGCCGGGGACCTGCTGGCCGGCGCGGGCGACGACGGCGTGGCGATCCTCTGGAACCTCCGCCCCGGTACGGCTCCCGCCCAGCGAGCGGCCCTCCTCGGCCTGCCGGAGGGATGGGCGGCGATCGCGCCGGACGGCCGCTACAAGCTGGTGGGCGAGGCGGCGGGCCAGTTCTGGTACGTCATCGGGACCCGCCGGTTCAAGCCCGGAGAGCTGGACGCCCACCTGCCCGCGATCGGGCAGATCGCGCTGGACGCGGAGTTCTGACCGCGCCGGACGGCCTCCCCGCGGGGGGCTATGTCACTGGTATGGCCTGCAGGCAGCGGGCGGCCTGGGTGCGGAGGGCGTCGGCGAGTGCCGGTGGGCCGCTGACGAGGGTGAGGTCGGTGTCCACCGATGTGATCATCCAGACCAGTGCCGACGGGGTTTCGGCGCCGACGTGCAGCGTGTTCACCCGGTGCCGCAACCGGGAGGGCAGGACCTGTTCGAGTTTGGTCGGCGCCCGCAGCGAGGTCTCCTCGATCCCGGTGACCGACCCGCCCGCCGACGTGCGGAGCCCGACCACCACGGCCACCGCCTCGTCGTCGTCGAGCAGCAGCGGCGGCAGCGACGCGCCGGCCCTCAACCGGTAACCAGCCGGCGTTCACCGGATAACCGAGCTTGCGCAGGCGCTCCACGTCCCGGCGGACCGTGCGCGTGGTGACGCCCAGACGGCCGGCGAGCTCGGCCCCGGACCAGTCGTGATGGGCCTGCAAGAGCGACAGCGGTCTGAGCAGCCGCGCGGAGGTCCCCGACATGTCCTCAAGATTGCCAGACCTTTAGGACCGGACCTGTCCTAAGGGCCTCATAGGTTCACCGGCATGACGGACACCCGATCTTTTCGTATCGATATCCCGCAGGCCCAGCTCGACGACCTGGGTGCGCGGCTGGCCAACACCCGCTGGCCGGAGGAACTGCCGGGGGTGGGCTGGAGCCGAGGAGTGCCGCTGGGCTACCTGAAGGATCTCGCCGAGTACTGGCGCACCGGCTACGACTGGCGGGCGCGGGAGGCGGCGCTCAACGAGTACCCGCAGTACCTCACCACCATCGATGAGCAGAACCTCCATTTCCTGCACGTGCCCTCACCTGAGCCCGACGCCACGCCCTTGCTGCTGCTGCACGGCTGGCCGGGCGGGTTCACCGACTTCCTCGACGTGATCGGCCCGCTGTCCGATCCCCGCGCGCACGGCGGCGACCCGGCCGACGCCTTCCATCTGGTGATCCCGTCGTTGCCGGGGTTCGGGTTCTCCACACCGCTGGCCGGGCCGGGCATGAGCGCGGCCAGGATGGCCGGGGTGCTCGTGCGGCTGATGTCCCAGCTCGGGTTCCAGCGGTACGGCGTGCACGGCTATGACACCGGCTCGTGGGTCGCCCCCCAGATGGGCAGGCAGGACCCGGACCGTGTCATAGGCGTCCACGTCAACGCCATGATCACCTTCCCGATCGGGGCGGAAGGTGAGATGGAGGGCCTGTCCGAGGTCGAGCAGCGGCGCTGGCAGGCGATGCAGAACTTCAACGACGGCTATCTGCAGTGCAACTCCAAGCGGCCGCAGACGGTGACCTACGGCCTGCACGATTCACCCGTCGGCCAGCTCGCCTGGATCGTGGAGAAGTTCAAGGAACTCACCGACCCCGAGGACGGGCTGCCCGAGGACAGCATCGATCGCGATCGCATCCTGACCGACGTCTGCCTGTACTGGCTGACCGGCACAGCCGGATCGGCGGCGCAGATCTACTACGAGGAGATCTCCGCGAACGCCTGGAACGCCGAGGCCACCGGCGACTGGAACGCCGACGCCGGTGACTGGAGCGCCGGCTCCGGTGCGGGCTGGGAAGGCGCAGAGGAGTGGGCGGCGCCCCAGCGCGGAACGGTGCCGACCGGTGTGTTGGTCTCCAACCATGACGTGACCATCCGCCGCTGGGCCGAGCGCGACCACCATGTCGTGCACTGGACCGAGCTCGGCAAGGGCGGGCACTTCCTCGCGATGGAGGCGCCGGACCTGCTGGTCGGCGACGTTCGCGAGTTCTTCCGTAAGGTGCGCTGAGCTGGGCGCCCGCAGTCCGGCGCGTCGAACAGGTGCCGACCTGCGGTGCCCGCGGGCGCTCAACCGCTGTTCTGGAACGGCAGTCGCTGCCGCACCGCGCGGACCCGCCGGCTGATCCCGTAGTAGCGGCACGTCAGCGCGACGTTGCCGGAGACCTCCTCCCGCTGAACGCCGGCCAGCGCGCTGGCCGGCGTCAGTCCTTGTCAGCCCGGTGCCGACGATCACTACGTTCGTCATGCCGATGCCGATGCCGATGCCCGAGGGCTCCCGGATCTCTGCCGGCCGCCGTGAGGGGCGCAGCCGGTGGAACAGCGCTACCCGGGAGCGGTGGTATTCCACATCCGCCTCGTCGTGCGTCACCCCCGAGCGGACGGCCTTGTGGAAGTAGGCGTGCTCCCTGCGGAGCTTGTGCCTGACGAGCTGAGCGAGCGACTCCTCGTCCAGGCGGGCCGCCGTGCCGCCCGCCTCGTGGTAGGCAGCCACGAACTCCTCGCTCGGCCCGGCCAGGTCGTCGCCCCATTCCAGGGCGGCGGCGGCCAGCTCCACCTCAGGGGCGCCGACGAAGGTCTCGTCCCAATCGAGAACCGCCACTATCCGGCCGTCCCTGGCCGGCGTGTTGCCGGTGTAGTAGTCGCCGTGCAGGGGGTGACGCACGGGATACTCGGCGTGGAAAGCGGCCAGCCAGCGGTCCAGGTCGGGGTCGTCCAGCTCGGCGGCGTCCTGGGGCGGATCGCCGTACAGGCCGGACTCCTGGAAGGCGGGCACCGGGCGCGGGCCGGGGCGAAAGTCGGCCAGGGATCTGTGAAGCCTGGCCAGCAGACGGGCACCGGCTTCGCGTTGGGCCGGGATGTCGGAGTCCGGCCAGGCGCCCTCGACATACGGCCAGCAGGAGATCGGGCGGCCGCCCACGACGATGACCGTCGTCCCTTCGACAGCCGGCAGCGGGGCGACAGCCTCGGGGAGGCCGGCGGCGGCGTGCCGGGCGATCGCGTGGCACCACTCCGACTCGGCGGCGGCGCGCCACGCCGGGCCGACGCGGATGACGTGCCCGTCGAGGCGGTAGGCGGCGGATTCCTCTCCGCCGTGCAACCGCTCACCCTCTCCCGTGACGCCCCAGGTCAGGGCCACGGCTTCGCGGATCTCACGGGTGAGGGGGGTCTTGACGTAGATCATCCCGCCAGCCTACGCGCTTCCGTTCGGCGGCAGATGCGCCAAGGTCGGGGCAACTTACCCCGCGAGAGAGGGGCGACCTGAGGCCAGTCCCAGCACGATCGACATCCTGGCCGCGTTCGCCGAATGGGAACGCGACCTCATCACCGCACGCACCCTCGATGGCCTGGAGGCCGCGCGGGCCCGCGGTCGCAGCGGCGGCCGCAAGAGGGAGCCGCGCCCTCAGTCGCGGTCGAAAGACGCCTTGGGGGCCTCCTTGACCCTCGTGCCGACGCCGCCGAACAAGGCGAGACCGCTGATGACGATCCGTGGCGCCCCCCGCTCCCTGCGGACCGCGCTCCTGTCGAATGCGCCGAACAGGCCGAAGCCCTTGATCTCGACCTCCACGTCGTCGGGCACGATGACCTCCGTGTACCCCCACAAGGCGAAGGCTCGCACCCGGATCTCCCGGTCGGCGAAACGGGCATCGCGCAGATCGATCTCACCTCCGCCGAACATCGAAAGCGAGGTGAACGCGCGCGGGGCGACCCAGCGGCCCGTGCGGCTGAACCAGCCGAACACGCTCATCGCGAAATGGGAGCTGGGCTCCTCCCGCACCACCAGCAGGTCCGCGCGGGTCGGCTCGGGAAGGCCGCGTCCCGCGTGCGCGAGCTCACCTTGGGTCTTGGCCTGGTAAATCTCGGTCAGCCGCTGATCCAGCTCGCCCAGCTCGATTCGGCCCGCGGCGGCGGCCTCCTGGAGCCGCCGGGTCGCCCGGTCACGGTCCTCGTCGGAGGGGCGCACCTGCCGGCCCGGGATGAGGTCGGGATGATGCTCAACCATGTTTCCAGTCCTGTCTGTGCGATCAGCGCGACCGGACCATCTTATTCTCCAACTGGAGAACAAATCAGCCGGCAGCCTCCCGACCCGACTCCTCCACCATGTGAGCGCCCATCATCCGCGCGAGCTGGACACGGAACTGCGCTTCGTGCGCCGGGTCATCGGGATCCTGGCCCATGCCCGCCAGCCACGACCGGCCGCCGACGGCGAACCCATAGGCGGCCGAGAGCCCGATCAGCACGACCGCCTCGATGCGCGACCGGCTCGGCACGGGCCGCCCCGCGAGCGCGGCGCGAATCCCGGCCTCGATCGTGTCGATCAGCTCCACCAGCTCCGGTCGCGCAGCACCCCGGTAGTCGCCGTGGATCTCGGCCCAGACGAACAGGCGCAGGTAGCGCTTGTCCGCCAGGGTGTCGAACACCACGTCCATGATCCCCGCCGCGAGTGGCACGCCGTCCTCGTCGCGGATGCGCTCGCGAACCCGCGCCTCGATGCGGTCGTTCTCGACTCGCAGCACCTCCTTGACCAGGGCGGCATAGGTGCCGAAATAGTGGGACACGAGCCCGTGGGCGACGCCGGCGGCCTCGGCGATCTGCCGCAGGCTGACGTTGTCCGGACCCCGTTCTATGATCAGCTCGGCTGCCGCCGCCAGCAGCTCGGCGCGCGATTCCGCAGGGCTGCGCCTGCGCCTGGGTGCCATGAACGGCAGTTTATTGTCCACTGGACAACAGGAGTGGAGATCGTTCCGCTGCCCGCCAAGGGCCCGCTCCCGCGCGCGACAACGATCGTCTCGCCCCCTCCTTCAGCAGGATCCGGCGCACCTGGGAGCGGGCGATGTCGATGCCCTGCTCACGGGCGACGACGGTGAGGGCATCCGGGGTCCACACCGTCGGCCCATCCTCGTCGCCGGCCTCCAGCTCACCCCAGGGCCGCCACACCCGCGGCCCAGACCTGACCCGGGCCTGGGCGCCTGGGGACGTGTCAGGCGGTGGGATGCAGAAGCCGCCGTGTGTCAGCCCGGCCTCCTTCATGAGGTCCGCGGTGTTGGGACGAGTGACGCCTTCTGCGCGGACCTTCCGGGACGTGATCCGCAGGACCCGTTCGCGGGTCGCCGCCTTGTCCGCCTGCGAGTGGCCCATGTCGGCCATGCCTTTCCTGGGGGAGCACAGTGGAACCCGCCGCGCATCTGGATGATGAACATCATCCAGATGCGCGTTGAGACGGCACTTGACCAGGGAATACTTGATTTTCTCAATGATGAGCGCAATCCCGTTTCTGGATGTTGCTCATCATCCGGATTGGAGCGGAAGCCATGTCCCAGACGTATGACCCCCGCCACACCGCCGTTTTGCTGGTGGACCCGTACAACGACTTCCTGTCCGAGGGCGGCAAGGTCTGGCCGCGCGTAGAGCCCGTAGCGAAGCAGGTCGGGCTGCTGGATCACCTGCGCTCTGTGGTCACATCTGCCCGAGAGGCCGGCGTACGTGTGATGTTCGTTCCGCACCGTCGCTGGGAACCGGGCGACTACGAGACGTGGAATTACCCCAACCCCACCCAACGCGGCATCATGGAGCGGCACAGTTTCGCCCGCGATACCTGGGGCGGGGAGTTTCACCCCGACTTCCAGCCGCAGCCCGGCGACGTCGTGGCCCGGGAGCACTGGGCGCAGAGCGGGTTCGCCAATACCGACCTCGACTTCCAGCTCAAGCAGCACGGCATCACTCACGTCGTGCTCATCGGCCTGCTCGCGAACACCTGCATCGAATCCACCGGCCGGTTCGCCATGGAGCTCGGCTACCACGTCACGCTGGTGCGTGACGCCACCGCGGCGTTCCTCCCCGAAATGATGCACGCCGCGCACGAGCTGAACGGCCCCACCTTCGCCCACACCGTCACCACCACCGGCGAGCTCACCGCCGCATTCGAGGGAGCGCACGCATGAAACTGACCGGAGACCTGCTGATCGGGGCGGCCCAGGTGCCCGCCACCACGTGGTTGGCGGCAACTTCGCCCGCGTCGGCTCGCCAACGCCACTGGCCGTTCCGTTGTCGATCGAGCCCCGCGTCTCAGGTGACGGCATCTCAGCCGGCGGCGTAGCAGATCACGACGTCTCAGCCGGCAGTGCGGGCGGACAGCTCGGCCCAGACCTCGTCCACCCGGGCCCCGAGGTCCTCCAGTGATCCCTCGTTCGGCACCACGAGGTCGGCGATCTTCAGCCGGTCCTCACGGTCCGCCTGGGCCGCGATCCGGGCCCTGGCGTCCTGCTCGCTCATGCCTCGGATCCCGACCAGCCGGGCGAGGCGGACCTCGTCCGCGGCGTCCACGACGACCACCACGTCGTACATCGGGGCGAGGTTGTTCTCCGCCAGCAGCGGCACGTCGTAAACCACGATCGCGCTCTCGTCCGCCTGGTGCTGCAGCTCCTCCACCCGGGCTCCGACCAGCGGGTGCACGATGCCGTTGAGCGAGGCCAGCTTCCCCGAGTCGGCGAAGACGATCGAGCCGAGCTTCTCCCGGTTGAGCGCCCCGTCCTCGCGCAGCACCTCGGTTCCGAAGATCTCCACGATGCGTGCCAGCCCGCCGGTCCCCGGCTCGACCACCTCTCGGGCGATCTTGTCGGCGTCGATCACCACGGCCCCTTTGGACGCCAGCCGCCGCGACACCTCGCTCTTGCCCGACCCGATCCCGCCGGTAAGACCCACTTTCAGCATGATCCGCAGCATACGCGGTACGGCCCACGCCACGGATCAGGCCACCAGAGGAGCGGTCCGCCGGGCCGGGGAGCGGGCGACCCGTGAGGGTTCCCGCCGCCTGGAGCACGAGGTCCCAGGCCGCCATCATTCGCAAGAGAATGAAATAGGCCAATATTTTACGATTTTTACGGTCGCTGCTAGAGCTCCCGGCGCATGTGGACCAAGGTCAGGTGGTCGCTCATCCGCTCCCGGCGGATCTCGCGGTAGCCATGACGGCGGTAGAGCCTCAGGTTGCCCTCGGACAGGTGCCCGGTGAACAGGTCGAACGCCACGGCGGCGGCGACCTCGTGGTGGAGGGCCGTCAGCAGGGCGCCGCCGACACCCCGCCCCTGCGCGTCCGGTGCCACCACCAGGCGGCCGACCCTGCAGGTCGTGCCGGACATCTGCCCGCGGACCGAGCCGACGATCCTCTCCCCCTCGCGGGCCACGAGCGCCACGCCGGTCTCAATGACCTTGCGGATCTGCTCGGCCGACTCCACCAGCGGCGGGATGAACGGATCGCCGTAGAGCTGGGCCTCACTCACGTAGGCGGCCCGCTGCACGGTCAGGATCTCGCCGGTGTCCTCGGGCTCGGCCCACTCGATCCTGGTCACAGCGCAGACCCTAACGCCCACTCGATCATGGTCACAGTCCAAACCCTAGCGCTCGCACGACGGTCACGGCCCAAACCCCGATACCCGCACGACGGTCGCGGCCCAAAGCCCGGCACCCGCGCGACGGTCACACCTCGAACCTCAACGCCTGCACAACGACGGTCACACCTCGAACCCCGACGACCGCACAGCGGTCACACCTCGACCACGACGACCGCGCACACGAAAAAGGACCCCGCCGGAGCGGGGCCCTTTCTCAGATCCTCAGATCACTACTGCTGCACCGGCGTCAGCTCTGGCCGCCCGCGAGCTTCTCGCGCAGAGCCGCGAGAGCCTCGTCGGAGGCGAGGGCGCCCGCCGCCGGAGCGGAGGAGCTGCTGCTGCTGGAGCTCGAGCTGGAGCTCGAACCGGCGGCCGGGGTCTCACCGGAGTAGGACGTGGGGGCAGCCTCGCCCGCCTCGGCCTCGGCCTTGCGGGCCTCCTCCACCTGCTTCTTGTGAGCCTCGAAGCGAGTCTGGGCCTCGGCGTACTGCCGCTCCCACTCGTCACGCTGCTTCTCGAAGCCCTCGAGCCACTCGCTCGTCTCGGAGTCGAAGCCCTCGGGGTAGATGTAGTTGCCCTGGTCGTCGTAGGTCGCCGCCATGCCGTACAGCGTGGGGTCGAACTCGATGTCGGCGCCGGTCGCGCTCTCGTTCGCCTGCTTGAGCGACAGCGAGATCCGGCGACGCTCCAGGTCGATGTCGATGATCTTCACGAAGATCTCGTCGCCGACCTGGACGACCTGCTCGGGGATCTCGACGTGGCGCTCGGCCAGCTCGGAGATGTGGACCAGGCCCTCGATGCCCTCCTCGACGCGGACGAACGCACCGAACGGCACCAGCTTGGTGACGCGCCCCGGAACGACCTGACCGATCTGGTGGGTACGGGCGAACTGCTGCCAGGGGTCCTCCTGCGTCGCCTTGAGCGACAGCGAGACCCGCTCGCGCTCCATGTCGACGTCGAGAACCTCGACGGTGACCTCCTGGCCGACCTCGACGACCTCGGAGGGGTGGTCGATGTGCTTCCAGGAGAGCTCGGAGACGTGAACCAGACCGTCGACGCCGCCGAGGTCCACGAACGCACCGAAGTTGACGATCGAGGAGACGACGCCCTTGCGGACCTGACCCTTCTGCAGGGTGTTGAGGAACGTCTGACGCACCTCGGACTGGGTCTGCTCAAGCCAGGCGCGGCGGGAGAGAACCACGTTGTTGCGGTTCTTGTCCAGCTCTATGATCTTCGCCTCGAGCTCGCGGCCCACGTACGGCTGAAGGTCGCGGACGCGACGCATCTCGACCAGGGACGCCGGCAGGAAGCCACGGAGGCCGATGTCGAGGATGAGTCCACCCTTGACGACCTCGATGACGGTGCCGGTGACGATGCCGTCCTCGTCCTTGATCTTCTCGATCGTGCCCCAGGCCCGCTCGTACTGAGCGCGCTTCTTGGACAGGATCAGGCGCCCTTCCTTGTCCTCCTTCTGGAGGACCAGGGCCTCGACGTGCTCGCCAACCTCGACGACGTCCGCGGGGTCGACATCGTGTTTGATCGAGAGCTCACGCGAGGGGATGACACCCTCGGTCTTGTAGCCGATGTCGAGCAAAACTTCATCTCGATCGACCTTGACGACGGTGCCCTCGACGATGTCGCCGTCGTTGAAGTACTTGATGGTCAGATCGATCGCTGCGAGGAAGTCTTCCTCGGACCCGATGTCGTTGACCGCTACCTGCGGGGTGCTCGAGGTGGCCTCAGTGCTGCTCGTCATGTGTGGAATTGCTCCGAACGCGGACAGATGTCGATGTGGCGAACACGCGGCAGGCCTCTTATCGCTCAAGCCGAAGGATTCCAGGATTCATCGGCTTGACCGAGCGCGAGCCCACTCCGTCCGAGACACGCGCGAGCCCACAGCGCAGCGATCAGCATATGAGACCAGACGAGTCTGGTCAATCCGGAGGCACGACACGCCGGAAGCAGGACGTTAATACGCGTTGACCTGCCGCCTCCGCTCGGAGCCGATGATACCCCGAAGTTTTTGCGGTACCGATACGCGTTCGGGATCCCCGTCCGCGGTGTAGCGCTTGTCGGGATGCTTGTTCAGCCACTCCAGCCAGTACTGCGAGCACCACTTGCGGCACTCGCCCTTCTTCCCGTTGCTCTGGACCCGCTGGATGGCGCGCCAGTCGAAATCCTTGACGAAGGGCGACACCGACGGCTGCGCGCCGGCCAGGAAGACCCCCTTGAAGGCGAAGCGGGTCCCGCCCCACTTGCCGGCCTGCACGGTGGACCTCTTGCGCGGCATCGCCCCGAAGGGCAGCGCCAGCGTGTCGGACGGACCGGTGCCGAGTTTCTCCAGCAGCCGCTCGACCCGGACGAGCTGCTCGGCGACCTTCTTCTTCGACAGGCCCGGAAGGTAGGGGTGGCCCCAGGTGTGGTTGGCCACCTCGAAGCCGCGCGAGGTCAGCCACTGTACGGCGCGCGCCTGGTCCTTCTGGCTGCGCAGGCCGAACGGCTGCTGGTTGACCCAGAAGGTGGCGACGGGGCGGAAGCTCGGATACTTCCTGGCGACCTGGTAGATGATCCCGACCGCGGTGTCCCTGGCCGGCATCCCGTTGCCGTCCAGCGCGAAGTGGCTCGCGTGCCCGTCGTCGAAGGTCAGCACGACCGGATGTTTGCCCGCCGGGATGTTGATCTTCCCGGTGACGAACTCCTGCGCGGTGACCGGCACGTAGCCGCCCCGGGCCAGCTTCTCCATCTCCTGGCGCACCTGGGAGGGCGTGCGGTCGATGGAGGCCAGCCGCTTCTTCATGATCCGGTGGTACATCAGCACCGGGACCATCCCCGCCTCGTTGGCCTTGACCTGGCGGGCGAACTCCGGAGTGGCCTGGACCGGCGGCGGCAGATCGGCCGAGGGGAGATCGGGCGAGGGCGACGGCGTCGGCGAGGGGGTGCCCGTCGCCGCGCCGGTCGCCGCGCCGGCCATGGGAGTGGCCTGGGGGACGACCGCCGCGGGCAGTGTGAGAAGCACCACCACTGCGGCGGCCACCACCACGACGTTGGCCATCATGATGATCTGCGGTAGGGGGAATGAACTCCGCACAAAACTCCCGTGCCCGTCGAGGTGTCGGCTGAATCCACCACCCTAGAACAGAGTCGGGCAGGCCGGGCAATCGTCAGTGTCCGGCGTCCTCCCAGGTGCGGCCGACGCCCACCGAGACCTCCAGCGGGACGCGCAGGGAGTATGCGGCGTTCATCCGGTCGGTGACCAGCTCGCGCAGGGTCTCCAGCTCTCCGGGGGCCACCTCGAACACGAGTTCGTCGTGGACCTGCAGGAGCATCCGGGAGCCCAGGGCCGCTTCCTTGACGGCGCTCTGCACGTTGAGCATGGCGACCTTGATGATGTCGGCCGCCGAACCCTGGATCGGCGCGTTGAGGGCCATCCGCTCGGCCATCTCGCGGCGCTGACGGTTGTCGCTGTTGAGGTCGGGCAGGTAGCGGCGGCGGCCCATGATGGTCTCGGTGTAGCCGTCCTGCCTGGCCTGCGCGACGATCGCGTTGAGGAAGTCGCGGACGCCGCCGAACTCCTCGAAGTATTCCTCCTTGAGCGCCTTCGCCTCCTGCACCGGGATGTTGAGCTGCCCGGCCAGCCCGAAGTCCGACAGGCCGTAGGCCAGGCCGTAGTTCATGGCCTTGATCTTGGCCCGCATCTCCCCCGTCACCTGCTCGGGCTCGATGTCGAAGACCCGGGCGGCGGTGGTCTTGTGGAAGTCGTGCCCGGACTCGAAAGCCGCGATCAGCGACTCGTCACCGGACAGGTGCGCCATGATCCGCAGCTCGATCTGGCTGTAGTCGGCGGTCAGCAGGGTCTCGTAACCCGGCCCGACCACGAAGCCCTGCCGGATCCGGCGGCCCTCGACGGTGCGGATCGGGATGTTCTGCAGGTTGGGCTTCTCCGAGCTGAGCCGCCCGGTGGCCGCCACGATCTGGTTGAACGTGGTGTGGATCCGCCCGTCGTCGGCGATCTCCTTGACCAGGCCCTCGACCGTGACCTTCAGCTTGGCCTGGTCGCGGTGCCTGAGCATGATCGTCGGCAGCTCGTGCTCGGTCTGGGCCGCCAGCCAGGCCAGCGCGTCGGCGTCGGTGGTGTAGCCCGTCTTGGTCTTCTTCGTCTTGGGCAGGTTGAGCCTGACGAACAGGATCTCCTGGAGCTGCTTGGGCGAGCCCAGGTTGAACTGCTCGCCGACGGCCGCGTGCGCCGCCTCGACGGCCTGCTTCACCGCGGCTCCGAACTCGGCCTCCAGACCGCTGAAGTAGTCGCCGTCGGCGGCGATCCCGGCCCGCTCCAGCTCGGCGAGGACGGTCACCAGCGGCAGCTCCACCTCACGCATCAGGCGGGTGCCGCCGCGCGGCTCCAGGAACGCCTCCAGCGCGTCGGCGAGCTCCCTGACCGCCAGCGCCCGCAGGCCCAGCTCTCGGGCCGTGTCGGCGTCCTCGTCGTCGAAGAGGCTGGCCTGGCCGCCGGTCTCGGCCTCGCTGCGCAGCTCGCGCTGGAGGTAGGCCCGCACGAGGTCCTCCAGCAGGAACGTCCGCTGCCCCGGCATCGCCAGGTAGGCCGCCAGCGCCGTGTCGCAGGTCAGGCCGCGCAGCTCCATCCCCTGCGCCCACAGCGCCAGCATCGGCCCCTTGGCGTCGTGCACGGCCTTGGGCCTGGACTCGTCGCCGAGCCAGGCGCGCAGGGCCGCCTCGTCGGCCTCGGTCAGCGTGGTGGGGTCGATGAACGCGGCGCCGCGCCCGCCGTCCGCGCCGGGGCCGTCGGGCGCGGCGACGGCGATGCTGTCGATCCGGCCGGTGCCGCTGCCGTAGGCGCCCTTGAAGGCCAGCCCCGCCCTGCCCTCGGGCAGCGCGCGCAGCCATCCGGCCACTTCGCCGGGGCCGAGCCTGACGGCCTCGACCTCGAAGCCCTCCTCGACCTCGGGTTCGGCGGAGGCGAGCGTCTTGAACAGCCGGTCGCGGAGCTCTCCCCGGAACTCCAGCGTGTCGAGGATCTTGTTGATCTCCTCGCGGTCTCCCTGGCCGATCGTCAGGCCGGAGACCTCGCGCTCCAGCGGGACGTCGCGCATGAGCTGGGTGAGACGGCGGTTCATCAGCACCTGGTCGAGGTGGTCGCGGAGCTTGTCGCCGACCTTGCCCTTGACCTCGTCGATCCGGTTGACCAGCTCCTCCAGGGAGCCGAACTCGCGGATCCACTTGGCCGCGGTCTTCTCCCCCACGCCGGGGATGTTCTTCAGGTTGTCGCTGGAGTCGCCGCGGATGGCCGCGAAGTCGGGATACTGGGCCGGGGTGAGCTCGTACTTCTCCAGCACCGCCTCGGGGGTGAACCTGGTCATGTTGCTGATCCCGACCCGGGTCATCAGCACCGTGACGCGGTCGTCGACCAGTTGGAGCGCGTCGCGGTCGCCGGTGACGACCAGCACGTTCATGTCCTGCCCGGCGGCCTGGGTGGCGAGGGTGGCGATCAGGTCGTCGGCCTCGTAGCCCGCCAGCGACAGGTGCGGAACGCGCAGCGCGTCGAGCATCTCGTGTATCAGGCTCATCTGGCTGCGGAAACTGTCGGGGCTCGCGCTCCGGTTCGCCTTGTAGTCGGCGTACTCCTCGTGCCGGAACGTCGGCTCCGACCGGTCGAAGCAGACCGCCACATGCGTGGGCTGCTCGTCGCGGAGCACGTTGACCAGCATCGACGTGAACCCGAACACCGCGTTTGTCGTCTGACCCGTCGTCGTGGAGAAATTCTCCTCGGGCAGGGCATAGAAGGCCCGATAGGCCAGTGAATGCCCGTCCAGCAGCAGGAGACACGGACGAGTGGGGGTCGCTTCGCTCTTCGGCACACCGGAAGCCTAGTCTCCTGGTGCGACAGAAAACCTGGTCCAGCACGACAGGAGGCATCCCCTTGACCATGACAGACCCCGACGAAGTGACGCGCCGCATGGAGGAGCAGCTCGGTGTCTCCCACAAGGACACGCTCGTCCAGCGGATGGGGATCGAGATCACCGAGGCCGCCCCGGAGCGGGTGGTGGGCCGGATGCCGGTCGAGGGCAACATCCAGCCGTACGGCCTGCTGCACGGCGGCGCCTCGTGCGTGCTCGCCGAGACCCTCGGCTCGACCGGGGCGGCCCTGCACGCGGGCCCCGGACGCATCGCCGTCGGGGTCGAGATCAACGCCACCCACCACCGCTCGGCCACGTCCGGGCACGTCACCGGCGTGGCGACCCTGATCCACGGGGGGCGGACGATCGCGACCTACGACATCGCGATCACCGACGAGCAGGGCCGGCGGGTGTGCACCTCACGCCTCACCTGCATGTTGCGTGACGTCTGACCCCACGAGTATTCGCCCGTATCAGGACCTCTCCTTTTTGCACTCTTGCCACACGAGTCGCTACCGTGGGTGACAGCGATGCCCGTGGGGGGGCCGAGTAGAAAACGTGCGGGGTCGGGGAAGCCCTGTACGGTGCCAAAGGTCTCCCCCGGGCTCGTACGGCCAGGCCGGCACGGTACGGCCCGCACCACGCGGGCGCGGGCCGTACCGGATCGGCCCCTAGACGTCGGTGTGCGTCGGGTCGAGCACGCGACGCAGGAACGACTTGGTGCGCTCGTGCTGCGGCTCGCCGATCACCTGGGCGGCCGGGCCGTCCTCGACGATCACGCCGCCGTCCATGAACACCACCCGATCGGCCACGTCCCGGGCGAAGGCCATCTCGTGGGTGACCACGAGCATGGTCATCCCCTCCTCGGCCAGCTTGCGCATGACCGTGAGCACGTCGCCGACCAGCTCCGGGTCGAGCGCCGAGGTGGGCTCGTCGAAGAGCATCAGCGCCGGGTTCATCGCCAGCGCCCTGGCGATGGCCACGCGCTGCTGCTGCCCGCCGGACAGCTGGAGCGGATAGGCGTCGCACTTGTCGGCGATGCCGACCTTCTCCAGGTTCTCCCTGGCGATCTTCTCGGCCTCCGCCCTGCCCCGCTTGAGCACCCGCCGCTGGGCGATCATGACGTTCTGCAGCGCGGTCATGTGGGGGAACAGGTTGAACTGCTGGAAGACCATGCCGACCCGGCGGCGGGCGGCGTCGATGTCGACGTCGCGGTCGGTCAGCTCGACGCCCTCCAGGACCACCCTCCCGGACGTGGGCTGCTCCAGCAGGTTCACGCAGCGCAGCAGCGTGGACTTGCCCGACCCCGAGGGGCCGATGACGCAGACCACCTGGCCGGGGTCGACGGCGAAGTCGATCCCCTTGAGCACCTCTAGCTTGCCGAAGTGCTTGTGCAGGTCGCGGATCTCGACTGCGTGGTTCACCGGAGTCACCGTCCCCTCGCCTGACGCTTCTCCAGCCGGGACGCGAGGTAGCCCAGCGGGATGGTGACCAGAAGATACGTCACCCCGACGACCAGGATCGGCGTGGCGTTGGCGAAGGTCGAGGCCATGTCGTTGCCGAACTTCGTGAGCTCGACGTAATCACCGGAGACGCCGAGGAACAGCACCAGCGAGGAGTCCTTGAGCAGGGACACGAACTGGTTGGTCGTCGGCGGGATCACGATGCGCACCGCCTGCGGGATGACGATGGTCGTCATGGCCCGCGCGTGCGACATGCCCAGCGAGCGCGCCGCCTCCATCTGCCCCTTGGGGACCGCCTGGAGTCCGGCGCGGAGCGTCTCGGCCATGTAGGCCGAGCCGACGATGGTCAGGCCCAGGATGCCCTGGCCGTAGGTGCCGCCGGGCACCTCGAAGCCCGGCAGGGCCAGCGGCAGGAACAGAATGAGCAGGAAGATCAGCAGGGCGGGCAGGCCGCGGAAGATCTCGATGTAGGCGATCGCGATCCACCGGTACGGCCGTACCGAGGACATCCGCATCAGCGCGAACAGCAGGCCGAGCAGGAAGGCGAAGAAGAAACCGCCGACCGAGTAGATGATCGTGTTCTTCAGGGCGACCGTGAACAGGTCCGGCAACGTCTCCGCCGCGACCTCGGGCTTGGCGAAGTTCTCGGCGAGCTGGCCCCACTCGATGCGCAGAGCGAGGAAGACCACGACAGCCACCAGCGCGACGTACTGGACGATCCGGCTGATCTGCTGCTTCTTACGGGGGCTGAGCCCGGTCCTGCCGGGGGGAGTCCCGGCAGGACCGGCCGACTCAGCCGGCGTCGACTGTTCGGTCATCGATCAGCCGAGCTCGCCGGGCTTCTTGCCGAACCACTTCACGAAGATCTGCTCGTAAGTGCCGTCCGACTTGGCCGTGGTGATCGCGTCGTTGATGGCCTTGAGCAGGATCGGGTCGGCCTGCTTCTTCAGGCCGATGCCGTACTGCTCGCCGGTGTCCAGGCTGGCCACCAGCTCGAACTTGTCGGCGATCTCCGGCTTCTTCAGCCAGGTCAGGACGACGGGCAGGTCCTGGACGATCACGTCGGCCTGGCCGGACTGCAGACCCAGGAGCTCCTTGGGAGAGTCGGCGAACTCCTTGGGGTTGAGGCCCTGCTTCTTGACGTAGTCCAGACCGGTGGTCGAGGCCTGGGCGCCGAGCTTGAGGTTCTTGGCCTTGATCTCCTCCAGCGTCTTGACGCCGAGGCCCTTCTTGGCCAGCAACGCCTGGGTGGCGTCGAAATAGGGCACCGAGAAGGTGATGTTCGCCTGGCGCTCCGGGGTGATGGTCATGCCCGCGGCGGCCACGTCGCACTTGCCCGCGGCCATCGCCGCACCGCTCTTGATGACGGCGAAGTCGATGTCGACGATCTCCTGCTTCAGGCCGAGCTTCTTGGCCGCCAGGTCGACGATGTCGACGTCGAAGCCGACGACCTTGTCGCCCTCCTTGAACTGGAAGGGCTCGTACGGCAGGTTGGTGCAGGTGGTGAGCTTGCCGGGAGAGACCAGCTTGGGACCGCTCGCGGCCGCGGGGGCGTTCGACGAGGCACCGTCACCCGTGCTCGCGCCGGTGGTCTCACCGCCGCCGCAGGCGGACAGGCCGAGCGCACCGGCGACGACCATCGCGCCCACTGCGAGCGCGCGACGGGAAACAAAACTCAGGCCCACGAAGGCCTCCTTACGGTCAATGTCGCATCTCGGACAGCTACCTCAGTGCTGGTGATGCTGCCCCACCTGCATGGCCATGCAGATCACCGATACGACACAATTCGGACAACAACCATGTGCGGAGTCGTCTGATCAATACCCTGTCCGGGGCATAGATCTTGACGCGCCCGTTCATCGAACGGTCAACGACTCCCCTTTGAGCCGACCGTCACGGACTCGAACCGGTTGGGATCGAGTCCCGAAATATGAAAATAGCCTATATCTGCACTTCAGGTGGGTTTCACCTCACCAGCCGGGCGCACCGCAGGCCGGCCGTCGGGGCGAGCCCCCCGCATCCGTGACGCGGACTCGGGGTGGCTGCCCGTTAATTCTTTAAAAATCCGACAAGTCTGACTAATATCCCCTTTCGGCCTGCGGTACGGCCTGACGGCCCCCGGCGACGCCGCCGGACAGCCGTGGCCGCCGCCCCTTGCCGGGCCCGCCCATCGCGGCCGGCGGACGCGCACGCCGCCATCGATTATCACCGGCGCATTGAATTCGGCGGCCGGACTCGGTTACGTTGCTCGATGTGCGCAACCCCCTAATAAGGTTCGCCGGTGCCGCCTTGTCCGGCGTGCTCCTCACCGGCTGCACCGGGACCGGCCAGCCGCGCTCCGCCGCCCCCTCGGCCACCCCCACCTACGAGCTGGCCCCGCGCCCGGTCCGCCCCGGCGAGCGTCCGGTCCACGCCGCACCCGTGACCGACGGCGACGGCCGCTTCCAGGTGATCGGCCTGCAGACGGGCCTGAGCGTCCTGTTCGGCACCCACGCCGAATGGCCGGCCAAAGGCCAGTACGTGGTCGTGCGCATCGTCGTGGAGAACCCCGCCCGCGCCAACTCCGGGTTCGACGCCAAGCGGCAGAAGCTCATCACCGCCGACGGCGCGGCCTACGGCATCGACAGGTTCGCGCAGGCCACCAAACGCCAGCCCGACACGCTCCCCCTCGGCGCCGGGGTCAGGGTCGAGATGGACCTGTGGTTCGACATCCCCAAGGAGGCCAAGGTCGCCGCGGTCCGGCTGTTCGGCGACCCGCCACTCGGCGTCCGCGGAAGCACCGATGGCGTCGAGGTCCCCCTGGCCTGACGTCGGCGGGCCCGTCCCGCGCGGATGCGCGGGACGGGCCCGCCGACGTCACTCGCTACGGCTCACGCCTGCTCGCCCGGCACGTCGCGGCTCTCCGCACCGTCCCGCTCCTGCGGCGCGTCGTGACCGAGACCGCCGCCGAGATAGGCGGCCTGCACGTCGGGGTCGTCGAGCAGATCGGCGGCGGGCGCGCTCTTGACCACCTTCCCGGTCTCCAGCACATAGGCCCGGTGGGCGAGCTTCAGCGCCTGCTGGGCGTTCTGCTCCACCAGCAGCACCGTGGTGCCCCGGCGGTTGATCTCCTCGATGATGGAGAAGATCTGCTGCACCATCAGCGGTGCCAGGCCCATCGACGGCTCGTCCAGCAGCAGCACCTTCGGCTTGGCCATCAGCGCGCGCCCGATGGCCAGCATCTGCTGCTCGCCGCCCGACATCGTGCCGGCCATCTGCGTCCTGCGCTCGGCCAGGCGCGGGAACAGCTCGAAGACCTCCGCCAGATCGGCGGTGAAGTCCCCGGAGCGCGTGTAGGCGCCCATGAGCAGGTTGTCGTACACCGTCATGCCGGGGAAGACGCCCCGGCCCTCGGGCGCCTGCCCCAGGCCCGCGATGACCCGCTTGTGGCCGGGCAGCTTGCTGATGTCCTTGCCGTCGAAAGTGATGCTGCCCGACGACAGACCGCGCAGGCCCGAGATCGTCTTCAGGGTCGTGGTCTTGCCCGCCCCGTTCGCTCCGATGAGCGTGACGATCTCGCCCTCGTTCACCTCGACCGAGATGCCCTTGAGCGCCGCGATCTTGCCGTAGTGGACATGGATGTCCTTGATCTCAAGAAGCATCTGCGGGAGCCCCCAAATACGCCTCGACGACCCGGGGGTCGTTCCGCACCTCGTCCGGCAGACCGTCGGCGATCTTCTGGCCGAAGTCCAGCACCGCGATGCGGTCGCTGATGCCCATGATGAGGCTCATGTCGTGCTCGATGATCAGAATCGTCCGGCCGGCATCCCGGATGTCCCGGATCAACTGCTGCAGCGCCACCTTCTCCGCCGGGTTCATACCGGCGGCCGGCTCGTCCAGCAGCAGCAGCTTCGGCTGGGTCGCCAGCGCGCGGGCGATCTCCAGCCGGCGCTGGTCACCGTAGGGCAGGTTCTTCGCGTGGTCGTCGGCGCGATGGGAGATGCCGACGAAGTCGAGCAGTTCCATCGCCAGCGCGCGGCCCTCACGCTCGGCCTTGCGGTGCCAGGGAAGCCCCAGCGCCACGCTGACCATGCCCGAGCGGTGATGCGCGTCCGCGCCCACCATGACGTTCTCGATGGCCGTCATGTTGTGGAACAGCCGGATGTTCTGGAACGTACGGGCGACTCCCCGCTTGGTGATCTTGAAGCGCTTGACGCCGCTGATCTTCTCGCCCTCGAAGCGGACCTGCCCCTCCGTCGGCTGGTAGACACCGGTGATCACGTTGAAGATCGTGGTCTTGCCGGCGCCGTTCGGGCCGATGAGAGCGAAGATCTCCCCCTCGTTGATGGTGAAGTTGACATCCTTCAGCGCCGTGACGCCGCCGAAGCGCATCACGACCCCCTGCATCTCCAGCATCGCGCGGGCACTGCGCTCCTGGCCGGCCCCTGCGCTCATCTCGGCGCTCACTTGGAGGCCACCTCCTCACCACGCGACTCCGGCCCGGGCACCTCGGCACCGAGCGATCCCATCCCGCCTGTTCCCTCTTTCAGCTCCGCCTTGCGTTGACGCGACGGCAGCAACCCCTCAGGCCTGAAGATCATCAGCGCCACGAGCACCGCACCGAAGATCAGCATGCGGTATTCCTGCAGGCCGCGGAAGCGCTCGGGCAGCCATGCCACCACGAACGCACCCAGCATGACGCCCGGCAGGTTGCCCGCGCCACCCATGACCACCGCGGCCAGGATCGTCGCCGACAGCAGGAACTGGAAGTCGTTCGGGTTGAGCGAGATGACCTTGGAGGCCCACAGCACGCCCATCGCGCCACCGATCGAGGCGCCGATGGCGAACGCCAGCATCTTGAACCGGAACGTCGGCACGCCCATGACCTCGGCCGCGTCCTCGTCCTCGCGGATCGCCGCCCACGCGCGCCCGACCCGGCTCTTCTCCCAGCGCTTGACCAGGATGATCGCGACGACGGCCAGCGCGACCAGCAGGTAGTAGTAGGGCCGCGGGTCCAGCACGCCGTACTTGAAGATCTTCACCCCGAGGAGCTCGTAGACGTCGACGCCGAAGATGTTCAGCTCGTCGATGCTCGGGGGGTGCGGGATGCCGCGGATGCCGTTGGGGCCGCCGATCGCGTCGGTGTTGCGGGCGGTGATACGGATGATCTCACCGAAGCCCAGCGTGACGATCGCCAGATAGTCGCCGCGCAACCGCAGCGTCGGCCCGCCCAGAGTGATGCCCGACAGGGCGCAGATCCCGATGCCCACCACCAGGATCAGCCAGAAGTTCCAGCCGAGCCTGGTGCCGATCAACGCCATCGCGTAACCGCCCACGGCGTAGAAGGCGACGAAGCCGAGGTCCAGCAGGCCCGCCTGTCCGACGACCACGTTCAGGCCGATGGCCAGGACCACATAGGTGCCGATCGGGAAGAACAGGATGCTCGCCCAGTCGGTGTAGGGCGACATGAAGCCGCCGATGCTCTCCGACGGCAGCAGCAGGGCTCCGACGATCAGAGCGACGTAGAGGATCCATCGCTGCCAGCCGGGCGTGTTCAGCCAGCGATCGTGCATGGTGTCGCCGTACTGACCGAGCCGGTGACGGATGCCTGCCAGGGAATTCTTCTGGTTCATGCGCGCGCCTGCTGGAGTGATTCACCGAGAATTCCGGTGGGGCGGAACATCAGGACCAAGACGAGGATGGTGAAGGAGATCACGTGCTTCCAGTCGGAGCCGAAGAAGATGGCTCCGTAGTTCTCCACCAGGCCGAGCACGACCCCGCCGACCAGCGCACCCCGCAGGTTGCCGATGCCGCCCAGGACCGCCGCGGTGAACGCCTTGATACCGAAGAGGAATCCGATGTAGTAGTTCGTGTTCTCATACGAGATCAGGTAGAGCGCACCGGCCACGCCGGCCATACCGCCACCGATGAAGAACGTCATCCGGACGATCCTGTTGATGTCGACGCCCATCAGAACCGCCGCCTCGGGGTTCTGCGCGGTGGCGCGGATACCACGGCCGATCTTCGTACGGTTCACGAGCGCGTCAAGCGCGATCATCATGCCGATCGCCGCCACGATCACCAGCACCTGGTCGACGCGGACCGAATGACCGAAGATCGAGAAAAGCTCGGTCCGCTCCATCAGCCGGGGCAGGCCCATCTGGATACGGCCCTGCTGCGGACGGTTGA
Organism: Streptosporangium canum; assembly: GCF_900113865.1. GTDB lineage: Bacteria > Actinomycetota > Actinomycetes > Streptosporangiales > Streptosporangiaceae > Streptosporangium > Streptosporangium canum. The sequence goes on from NZ_FOQY01000006.1 coordinate 237,043, forward strand.
AGACCTCCGGGATCACCAACAGGGCGAACAGCTCCTGCAGGAAGATCGAGGCGCCGATCGCGGAGATCAGAGCCGCGAGCCGGGAGGCCCCGCGCTTGCGCAGCGGCCGGTAGGCGATCCGCTCCAGGGCGATCGCGGTGCCCGCGGAGGCCAGCATGCCGGCCAGGATCATCGCGATGATCACGCCCACCAGGGCGAGACCCGTGAGCGCCGAGTTGATGCCGAGCACGAAAGGGACGAACATCGCCCCGAAGGTTCCGATCATGAACACTTCGGAGTGCGCAAAGTTGATCAGCCGCAGCACGCCGTACACCATGGTGTAACCGAGCGCGATCAGGGCGTAGATCGATCCGAAGGCCAAGCCGTCGATCGTGGCCGGCCAGAACTGATTGACGAAGTCATTGAGCACTAGGGGTTACCACTTCTAGCGGGGGTCGCCTGCACTGCCGGTAGCACACCGCTCCCAGCAGGGCCTCGTGGACTCTCTGGAAGAACACGAGGAGCGGGAACCCATCGCGGCGTTCCCGCTCCCGCGCGTCAACTACCTACTGTTCTCAAGATGTCGGCTAGCCCAGCTTGGCCTCGGCGGCCTTGCCGAGCAGCGTGATGGCGCCGTCCTTGACCTGGTACATGTAAATGTCCTTGGCCTCGACCTCGCCGTTAGGGCCGAACTTCACCTGCTTGGAGACACCGGCCAGGTCAACGGTCCCGATGAAGGTGTTGATCTTGTCGGGAGTGGTGTTGCCGGCCTTGATGGCCTCGATGAAGACCGTCGCCGCGTCGTAGCCCTCGGCCGCGTAGATCGACGGGTCGGCGCTGAAGGCGGCCTTGTAGGCGTCGGCGAAGCCCTTCACCTTGGCGTCGGTGACGTCCGGCGTGGCGATGTAGCACGGGCAGCCGACGAGGGCGCCCTCGGCGTTCGGAGCACCCGCGCCGTCGATCAGGCCCCTGTCCAGCGAGCCGTCACCGGAGAAGAACTTCGCGTCCTTCACGCCCTTGTCACGGAGCTGCTTGAGCAGGTTGCCGGCCGCGGCGTAGTAACCGCCGAAGAAGATCGCGTCCGGCTTGGCCGCGGCGACCTTGTTGACCACCGAGGAGAAGTCGCTCTCCGCCGGGTCGAGCGAGTCGTCGGTGACCTTGGCGCCCTTGGTGGCGAGCTGGGCGCGGACCGCGTCGGCCAGGGGCTTGCCGTACTCCGATTTGTCGTCGATCACGAAGACGTTCTTCGCGGCGGCGGCGCCCGCGATGAAGTCCGCGATGCCGGGACCCTGGACGCTGTCGTTCGGCAGAATGCGGTGCCAGAACTTCCAGCCGTTCTCGGCGAGCTTGGTGTTGGTCGCCGAGGCGGTGATGCTGGGGATCTCCGCCTCCTCGAGCACCGGGCCCACCTGGGCCGACTCACCCGAGAACGCCGGGCCGATCATGCTGGCGACCTTGTCGGTCTTGATGGCCTGCTGGGCCAGCGCGACGGCCTTGGAGGGGTCGCCCTGGCTGTCGTACTCCACCAGCTCGACCTTCACGGCCGGGTTGGTCTTGTTGTACTCGTCGATGACGAGCTTCGCACCGTTCCTCGGCGGGATGACGATGCCGGCGTTGGGGCCGGTCAGGTCACCCATGAAGCCGATCTTGACGGTGTCGGAAGCGGCAGCGCTGGAGCCGCCGTCCGCCGGCTTGGCCTCCGTGCCGCCGTCACCACAGGCAGCGAGACCGAGGGTGAGCGCCACACCGGCAGCGAGCACTCCACCGAGGCGAGCAGTCTTAGGCCGCAAGGTTGCCTTCCTTTCACCCGGTCCCGCGTTGGGGCCGAGTTCACAGATGCCCTCCCCTGACGGAGTGGCCAGGGGGTTGTGTCGGTTAGTACAGCCAGCGGATGTTACGGGTCGATACAGTAAGGCCCCCCGTTACCGTTTCGTTACAACACCGATCCTTTTCGGCTACCAGCGGCAAAAGCAATGGTCATTGGCAGCCTGAGGCCCTCTCGATGATCACTCCGAGTACGCGAAAGCCCACGCATCTCCCTTGACCCAAGGCGATGCGCGGGCTTGTCAAGAAGCGGGCCGGGTGCCGTACGGCGCGGCGGAACGCGGCGGGCGGCTCCCCCTCAGGCCCCCTCCGCCTCAGGCGGGCCAGGCGTCCCGTCCACCACGATCTGCGCCACCTGACGCATGCTCAACCTGCGGTCCATCGAGGCCTTCTGGATCCACCGGAACGCCTGCGGCTCGCTCCAGCCGTGCTGCTCCATGAGCCGCCCCTTGGCCCGCTCGACCAGCTTGCGCGTCTCCAGCCGCTCCGAGAGCGTCCCGACCTCGCGCTCCAGCGCGGCGATCTCCTCGTGCCTGCTGACCGCCATCTCGATCGCCGGGACGAGGTCGGACTTGGTGAACGGCTTGACCAGATAGGCCATCGCCCCGGCGTCCCTGGCCCGCTCGACCAGATCCCGCTGCGAGAAGGCGGTGAGGATCAGGCACGGCGCGATCCGCTGCGACACGATCTGCTCGGCGGCCGAGATCCCGTCCAGGATGGGCATCTTCACATCCAGGATCACCAGATCCGGCCGCTGCTCCAGCGCCAGCTTGACCGCGGCCTCCCCGTCCCCGGCCTCACCGACGACGGCATATCCGTCTTCTTCCAGCATCTCCTTGAGATCGAGGCGGATCAGCGCCTCGTCTTCCGCGATCACTACTCGCCGCTGCGTACTCACGAGCAAGAGAGTACCGATGTCCGCTAGATTAGGACCACGCCGGTGCCTGCAACTGATCCAGTTCTGGGTAAGCTCATCACCGGCAGACACAATCCGGACAGATCCGGAAATATCAGCCGGAATGGCGAAATGGCATACGCGGACGCCTCAAAAGCGTCTACCCGAAAGGGTGTGCGGGTTCGAGTCCCGCTTCCGGCACCCATCCCGCAGAGTCCTTCCACCCTGCACGACTCACTCTTCCCTCCAGCCCCTGCTCACCTTCTGTAGCAGGTCGAAAACTGTCGGTGGTCCTTGGCGTGGTTGTTTCATGCACCCCCGCGAAACCGTTGACCGTGCCCTCCGACTCTCCGCACAGGGCCTCATCGACCGTCAGGTAGCCGAGCTCTGCGGTGTATCTCTCAGCGCCGTGCAGAAATGGCGGGCGGGGACCCGCCGCACCAGCGAGGACGAGGACATCAGAAGACACCATTCATGTCCTCGTTGCCATGGGCGGGCGCTCGACTCCGAGGCCTACGCCTATCTACTCGGGCTCTACCTCGGCGACGGCCACATCCTGCTGTGCAAGAAAGGCGTCTATCAACTCTCACTGGCATGCTGTAACACCTGGCCGGGATTGATGGAGGCCGCAGCGGACACCATGGCGACGGTTATGCCCACCTCATCCGTCAGCCGCCGCCGATTCCCGGGCTGCACCGAGGTCAAGAGCTACTCCAAGCATTGGGCCTGCCTGTTTCCTCAGCATGGACCAGGCAAGAAGCACAACCGCCCGATCACGTTGGAAGCCTGGCAGCGGGAGATCGTCGAGGCGCATCCCGGCCGCTTCGTCCGGGGGCTGATGCACTCGGACGGCTATCGCGGGACGAACCGGGTCCGTCGTCACTTCAACGGCAGCGACCACTGGTACGAATACCCGCGCTACCTCTTCGTGAACGAGTCGCGGGACATCCTGGAGCTCTGCGAGGAGGCGCTTGATCTGCTGGATGTGGAATGGCGCCGCTCCAAGCCCAACACCGTTTCGGTGGCCAGGCGGGAGGCTGTCGAGCGGCTGGACGAGTTCGTGGGGCCGAAGTACTGACGGGCCGGTGGGGGCGCGGGGGCCGGGGGTGGGGGTCGAGTAGGTTCCTGGGGAGGAACGAGTCGGGAGTTGACGGCATGGGTGAGCGGTGAGGGGCGCCGAGGAGGATCGCGGCGATGTCGCGGTGAGCTTCCCCGTCGAGCTCCGGCTGAGCGGGCACGGCCTGGTGCTCCGGGAGTGGGCCGACGGGGATCTGCCGGCGATGGTGGGGCTGTTCGACGACCCCGAGGTGGCCTACTGGACGCCGCTGGTCTCGCCGTTCGACCTGAACGCCGCGCAGGTCTACCTCAAGAGGGCCCGGGAGCGGCGGACGGCCGGGCAGCGGGTCCAGCTCGCCATCACCGTCGACGGCCGGGAGCCCCTGGGTGAGGTTCTGCTGATGCTGACCGGGCCGGGCCTGGACGTCGCGGAGATCGGCTACGTCGTGGGGGCCGCGCATCGGGGGCGGGGCCTGGCGGCGCGGGCCGTGCGGGTGATGACGGACTTCGCCCACGACACGGTGGGTGTCGTCCAGTTGCTGCTGGAGATCGAGGAGGGCAATGCCGCGAGCGCGGCGGTCGCGAGCGCGGCGGGCTACCACCTGACCGACGTGCCGCCGATCCCCGGCGAGGACAAGGGCCGCCCGCTGCTCCTGCGGACCTGGGCGTACGGCTACGCGTAGCCGGGGTGGGCGCGACCGGGAGGCGGCCGCGTCCGGCCATGCGGACGAGCATGCCGTCAGGGGGGCTGAGAGCGGCCAGGGCCGTGTCCGCGTGGAGGGCCGCCGGTCGGGCACCGGTCCGGCCTCTGCGCCCGGCACGCGGCCTCGTGGGCGCGGATGTCCCGGCGGCCGCCTCTGCCGTCGCTCTGGTCGATCGTCGGCTGACATACCGGTACGGCCACCGCCCATGAGCGGTGGCCGTACCGTCAGGAGGATCTCAGGCGGGGTGGGAGACCGCCGAGCCGATGGTGTGGACGCGCAGGGCGTTGGTGGAACCGGCGGTGCCGGGAGGCGAGCCGGCGACGATGACGACCTTGTCGCCCTTCTCCAGCCGCGCGTTGGCCAGCAGGGAGGCCTCGACCTGGCGGACCATGTCGTCGGTGTGGTGGACGAACGGCACCTCGAAGGTCTCCACACCCCACGTCAGCGCGAGCTGGCAGCGGACGTGCGGGGAGGAGGTGAAGGCCAGCAGCGGGATCGGCGAGCGGTAGCGCGCCAGGCGGCGGGCGGTCTCGCCGGACATGGTGAACGCGACCAGGGCCTTGGCCCCGACGATGGCGCCGACCTCGGCGGCGGCACGGGCGATGGCCCCGCCGGTGGTCTCCGGCAGCCGGTCCAGGCTGTGGGTGGCCTGCAGCGAGGTCTTCTCCGCGGTGGTCGCGATGCGGCTCATGGTCTGCACGGACTCGATGGGGTAGTTGCCGACCGAGGTCTCGCCGGAGAGCATGACCGCGTCGGCGCCGTCCATGACCGCGTAGGCGACGTCGGAGGCCTCGGCCCGGGTGGGGCGCGGTGCGCTGATCATCGAGTCGAGCATCTGGGTGGCGACGATGACCGGGCGGGCCTTCTCGCGGCAGAGCTCGATGGCGCGCTTCTGGACGATCGGCACCTCTTCGAGGGGCAGCTCGACGCCGAGGTCGCCGCGGGCGACCATGATGCCGTCGAAGGCCTCGATGATCTCGGGCAGCCGCTCCACGGCCTGCGGCTTCTCGATCTTGGCGAGCAGCGGGAGGCGGACGGCCTCCTGCTCCATGATGTTGCGCACCACGTCGGCGTCGGAGGGACGGCGGACGAAGGAGAGCGCGATGAGGTCGAAGCCGGTGCGCAGGGCCCAGCGGAGGTCGGTCTCGTCCTTGTCGGTGAGGGCGGGGGCGCTGACGTTGACTCCGGGCAGGTTGAGGCCCTTGTTGTCGGAGATCATGCCGCCGATGATCACCCGGGTGGTGACGCGCGGGCCGTCGACCCTGGTCACCTCCAGGTGGACGCGGCCGTCGTCGACGAGGATGCTGTCGCCCGGGCGGACGTCCTTGGGCAGGCCGAGGTAGGTCGTGGAGACCTGCTCCCGGTCCCCGGGGACCTCCTCGGTGGTGACGGTGAAGACGTCACCGAAGCCGAGACGGACCGGCCCCTCCTCGAACTTGCCCACCCGGATCTTGGGGCCCTGCAGGTCGGCCAGCACGCCTACGCCGCGGCCGAGCTCGGCGGCGGCCTCCCTCACCCTGTCGTAGACCTCCTTGTGCAGCTCGTGGCTGCCATGGCTGAGGTTGAAACGGGCCACGTCCATGCCCGCGGCGATGAGCTCGCGGAGACGTTCGGGAGAGGAGGTGGCAGGGCCGAGAGTACAGACGATTTTTGCGCGACGGGTCACGGGTCCCACCCTAATTGGTACAGACCACTCGGTTGTTACGTTGGCCGTAGCACCGATGAAAAACTCGGTGACATTACGCTACCTCCGGTGACCCGCAGATGGTGAACCGCCCCTTGCCCCGGAGACTGCGGACCACTCCTGCGCGGGTTCCGCGTCCGGTACGGGGGCCTCAGCGGGTGACGGTGGCGGCCTTGGCGGCGTTGACGACGCCCCTGCCGTAGAAGCCGTTGCGGGACTTGGAACCCTCGCAGACCTGGGGGAACTTCTGGCCCTCGATGCGGTAGACGTGTCTGCGCGGCGAAGGGCAGGACTTCTTGGTGGCGGTGGCGTAGAGCAGGCGCTGGACGTCGGCGGGGGCCATGGTGACACCGCCCTTGCCGGGCTTGCCGAAGCGGCTGAGGAGGATGGCGGCGACGCCGGTGGCGTGCGGGGCGGCCATGGAGGTGCCCGCGAGGTACTGGTAGTAGGCGCAGGTGTCGTCGCGGCAGTCGCGGACGACCGAGGAGTTCTTGGGCCGGCCGTCACGGTCGATCAGGCCCTGGGCGCGGAGCACGTGCTCGGGGGCGGCGGCCAGGATGGTCCTGGTGACGTCGGGGTCCTTGGCGCCGTCGTACTCGTCGCCGCCGGGGGCCGACAGGTCCGTCTGCTCGAGGCCGTAGTCGGAGTAGTAGGCCTTGCGTCCGCTCGTGCCGAGCGCCGACACCGAGATGACGCCCTTGGACTCGGCCGGGACGTTGAGGCAGGAGTTGTCGATCTTGCGGACGCGTGTGGAGTCGGCCGGGTAGTCGGGGCTGGCGGTGTCGTTCTTGGGCCTGCCGAGGTCGGTGAGCTCGTTGCCGAGGGCGCTGATGAGGGTGACGCCGTGCCGGCGGGCGTAGTCCAGCGCGCGCTGCATGCCGGTGATGACCCCGCGCTGCTCCAGCTGTTCGGCCTTGGAGTCGGCGGGGTTGGCCGCGCAGTTGAAAAGCCAGGGGTCGACGTAGTAGCTCATGTTGACCACGTTGATCCCGGCGTCGCCGGCGTAGGTGAGCGCGTCGAGGCTGGGCTTGAGGAAGAATATCCCGGCGTCCTGGCCGGCCCGCAGGTTGACCAGGGTCACCTGGGGGGCGACGCCGGCGACGCCCAGGTCGTTGATCGGCGAGCCGATCGTGCTGGCGACGTGCGTGCCGTGGCCTTCGTCGTCCCAGTCGACCGGGTCCTTGCATCCCTTGAACTCGCAGGGCCCGTCGAAGGTCTGCCCCTTGGAGTCCTTGGGCCGGTCGGTCACGAAGTTGCGGCTGAGCGCGCGGTCGAAGTTCGGCGCGATGTCGGGGTGCCTGCCGTCCACGCCGGTGTCGATGATGCCCACCAGCACCTTCTTGCTGCCGGGCGCGGTGGCGTAGGAGCCGTCGGCGGTGGCGCCGATCATCTTCATGTCCCACTGCCGTCCGGCCAGCGGCTCCTCGTCGTCGGCCAGGACGACCTCCCGGATGTCGGAGGCGCTCGTCCCGGCGGGGACCTCGGAACCGGTCCTGGGGACGGCGGTCGCGGAGCCGGTCCCGCGGCCGGAGGAGACGGCGGTCGTAGTGCCGGTCCCGCGGCCGGAGGAGACGGCGGTCGCGGAGCCGATCCTGCGGTCGGAGGAGACGCCCGCGACGGCGTCGCTGCCGGCGAGGTCCTCGACGAAGCGGGCACCCGGGCCCCTGGCGGCGACGTAGCCGAGTTTGGGCTCGGTGGACAGCGCGGTGCCGCCGCCCGCCCTGATCGCGGCGATCGCCCGGTCCTGTCCGCCGTCGGTGTAGAAGACCAGGTAGTCGCGGAGCTGTCCGGTGGCGTCCGCCGTCCCGCCGGTCAGGGAGCCCACCGTGAGGGTGCCCGTCAGAGCCACCACCGTCGCCGCGCCGGTCAGGCGGCCGCTCCAACGATTCATATATCCCCCGCATCAACCCAGATCAGGAAGAATCATCTTTCAGGGATATAACCTCCACAGCAACCTGAACACTGACTTAGCCCGATATTTCCGGTACAGCGGGCATCGCCGTACCGGAAACACCGTGAGACGGTCAGACCAGCGGCCGGGCCGTGGGCGGGATCGCCACCGGCAGGGCCGTCTGGCCGGTGAGGTGGCGGTCGACCGCCGCCGCGGCCGAGCGGCCCTCCGCGATCGCCCAGACGATCAGCGACTGGCCCCGGCCGATGTCACCGGCGACGAACACCCCGTCCACCGACGACATGTAACCCTTGTCCCGCGCGACGTTGCCCCGCGCGTCGAAGAACTCGCCCGCCGCGACGGCGGCCAGCTCCTCCAGCAGGCCGCCCCTCTCCGGGCCGACGAAGCCCATCGACAGGGTGACGAGCTCGGCGGGGATCTCCCGCTCGGTGCCGGCGATCGGCTTGAAGCCGGTCGCCGGGCCCTCGACCTCGACCAGGCGCAGCGCCCGGACGTTGCCGTCGGCGTCGCCGACGAACTCGGTGGTGGAGACCGCGTAGACCCGGTCGCCTCCGCCCAGGGCCAGCTCCTCGTGGGCGCTCTCCATCTTGAACAGGATGGGGAACGTGGGCCACGGCTGGCTGCCCGGGCGGTCCGCCGGAGGCTGGGGCATGATCTCCAGCTGGGTCACCGACGCGGCGCCCTGCCGGATCGCGGTGCCGATGCAGTCGGCACCGGTGTCACCGCCGCCGATCACGACGACGTGCTTGCCCTCGGCGCTGATCGGCGAGACCGGGAAGTCGCCCTCCTGGACCTTGTTGGACGGCGGGAGATACTCCATCGCCTGGTGGACGCCCTTCAGGTCGCGCCCGGCGACGGTCAGGTCCCGCCACCGGGTCGCGCCGCCCGCCAGGACGACGGCGTCGAACTCCTCGCGGAGCCGGGCCGCGGTGATGTCGACGCCGACGTTGACGCCGGTGCGGAACTCGGTGCCCTCGGCCCTCATCTGCGCGAGCCGGCGGTCGATGTGCCGCTTCTCCATCTTGAACTCGGGGATGCCGTAGCGGAGCAGGCCGCCGATCCGGTCGGCGCGCTCGAACACCACCACGTCGTGCCCGGCCCGGGTGAGCTGCTGGGCGGCGGCCAGGCCCGCGGGGCCCGAGCCGACGACCGCGACCCGCTTGCCGGTCTTCGAGGCCGGGAGCCGGGGGGTGACCCAGCCCTCGTCGAAGGCGCGGTCGATGATCTCGACCTCGACCCGCTTGATCGCCACCGGGTCGGAGTTGATGCCGAGCACGCACGCCGCCTCACAGGGCGCCGGGCACAGGCGGCCGGTGAACTCCGGGAAGTTGTTGGTGGCGTGCAGGCGCTCGATGGCCTCCTGCCAGTCGTCGCGGTAGACCAGGTCGTTCCACTCGGGGATGAGGTTGCCCAGCGGGCAGCCGTTGTGGCAGAACGGGATGCCGCAGTCCATGCAGCGCGCGGCCTGCTTGGTCAGCGCGGGCTTGGGGAAGTCCTGGTAGACCTCCCGCCAGTCGCGGATGCGCACGTCCACCGGGCGGCGCGCCGGCAGCTCGCGTCCGTGCGTGAGAAAACCCTTCGGGTCAGCCATCGGTGTGCCCCCTTATCCCTGAACAGTCTCGTGAACGCGGCCGGCCGTGACCGCTCCGGCGGGTGCCGCCGTCATCCCTGAACCGCCGCGGTCATGACCGCCTCGTCGATGTCGCGGCCTTCGAGACGAGCGGCCTCGGCGGCCCTCAGGACCCGCTTGTAGTCCGTCGGCATGATCTTGCTGAACCGGGCCGGGTCCCAGTCGGTGAGCAGCGCCTTGGCGACCGTGGAGCCGGTCTCCGTCAGGTGCGCCTCGACGATCTCCCGCAGCGTCTCGGATTCGGCCTCGTCCAGCGCCTCGATCTCCACCATCTCGCGGTTGACCCGCGCCGCGTTGAGGTCGAGCAGGTAGGCGACGCCACCGGACATGCCCGCCGCGAAGTTGCGGCCGGTCGGGCCGAGGACGACCACCTTGCCGCCCGTCATGTATTCGCAGCCGTGGTCGCCGACGCCTTCGACGACCGCGGTGGCGCCGGAGTTGCGGACGCAGAACCGCTCCCCCATGACCCCGCGGACGAACACCTCACCGGAGGTCGCGCCGTACAGGCCGACGTTGCCGGCGATGATGTGGCCCTCCAGCGGGGCCTCGTCGTGCGGCTGGACCGTGATCCGGCCGCCCGACAGGCCCTTGCCGAGGTAGTCGTTGGCGTCGCCGGTCAGCCGCAGCGTGACGCCCCTGGGCACGAAGGCGCCGAAGGAGTTGCCCGCCGAGCCGGTGAACCGGACGTCGATGGTGTCGTCGGGGAGACCCGCTCCGCCGTACCGCTTGGTCACCTCGTGGCCGAGCATGGTGCCGACCGTGCGGTTGACGTTGCGGATGGGCAGCTCCAGGGTGACCCGCCGGCCGTGGTCCAGCGCGCCCTCGGCGAGCTGGATCAGTGTGTGGTCCAGGGCCGCCTCCAGCCCGTGGTCCTGCTCCTGCGTACGGCGGAGCGCGGTGCCCTCGGGCAGCTCCGGCCGGTGCAGGATCGGCGCCAGGTCCAGGCCCGCGGCCTTCCAGTGGTTCTCGGCCGAGGTGGTGTCCAGCAGCTCGGCGTGGCCGATGGCCTCGTCGAGGCTGCGGAAGCCCAGCGCGGCGAGGTGCTCGCGGATCTCCTCGGCGATGAACTCGAAGAAGTTGATCACGAACTCGGGCTTGCCGGTGAACCGCTTGCGCAGCTCGGGGTTCTGGGTGGCGACGCCGACCGGGCAGGTGTCCAGGTGGCAGACGCGCATCATCACGCAGCCGGAGACGACCAGCGGGGCGGTGGCGAAGCCGTACTCCTCCGCGCCGAGCAGCGCGGCGACGACCACGTCGCGGCCGGTCTTGAGCTGGCCGTCCACCTGCACCACGATCCGGTCGCGCAGGCCGTTGAGCAGCAGGGTCTGCTGGGTCTCGGCCAGGCCGAGCTCCCAGGGCGCGCCGGCGTGCTTGAGCGAGGTCAGCGGCGAGGCGCCGGTGCCCCCGTCGTGGCCGGAGATGAGCACCACGTCGGCGTGGGCCTTGGACACGCCCGCCGCGACCGTGCCGACGCCGACCTCGGCCACGAGCTTGACGTGCACGCGGGCGACCGGGTTGGAGTTCTTCAGGTCGTGGATGAGCTGGGCGAGGTCCTCGATGGAGTAGATGTCGTGGTGCGGCGGCGGCGAGATGAGGCCGACGCCCGGGGTGGAGTGCCGGGTCTTGGCGATCCACGGGTAGACCTTGTGGCCGGGGAGCTGGCCGCCCTCGCCGGGCTTGGCGCCCTGGGCCATCTTGATCTGCAGGTCGTCGGCGTTGACCAGGTACTCCGACGTCACGCCGAAGCGGCCCGAGGCCACCTGCTTGATGGCGGAGCGGCGGGCGGGGTCGTAGAGCCGCTCGGGGTCCTCGCCGCCCTCGCCGGTGTTGGACTTGCCGCCCAGCCGGTTCATCGCGATGGCGAGGGTCTCGTGCGCCTCCATGGAGATGGAGCCGTAGGACATCGCGCCGGTGGAGAACCGCTTGACGATCTCGGAGACCGGCTCGACCTCGTCGATCGGGACCGGCTCGCGGACGCCGTCCCTGAACTTGAACAGGCCGCGCAGCGTCATCAGCTTCTCGGCCTGGGAGTCCACCAGGCCGGTGTACTCCTTGAAGATCTCGTAGCGGCGCGAGCGGGTGGCGTGCTGCAGCTTGAAGACGGTCTCGGGGTTGAACAGGTGCGGCTCGCCCTCGCGGCGCCACTGGTACTCCCCGCCGACCTCCAGGCGGCGGTGGGCGTTCTCGGCCCGCGGGTAGGCCCGCCGGTGGCGGAGGGCGACCTCCTGGGCCAGGACGTCGAAGCCGATGCCGCCCAGGCGGGAGGTCGTCCCGGCGAAGCAGGCGTCGATGACGTCCTTGCCGAGTCCGAGCGCCTCGAAGATCTGCGCGCCGGTGTAGGAGGCGACGGTGGACACCCCCATCTTGGACATGACCTTCAGCACGCCCTTGCCGTACGCCTTGATGAGGTTGCGCACGGCCTTGTGCTTGTCGATCTCCAGGACGCCGGAGTCGACCATGTCCTCGACGGTCTCGATGGCGAGGTAGGGGTTGACCGCGCCCGCGCCGTATCCGACGAGGAGGGCCATGTGGTGGGCCTCGCGGGCCTCGCCGGTCTCGATGACCAGGCCGACCCGGGTTCGGGTCTTCTCGGCGATCAGGTGGTGGTGGACCGCGCCGGTGAGCATCAGCGACGGGATCGGCGCCAGCGCGTCGGAGGAGCCCCGGTCGGAGAGCACGATGATGCGCGCCCCGCCCTCGATCGCCGCCGAGACCTCGGCGCAGATCTCCTCAAGGCGGTGCAGCAGCGCCTCGCCGCCGCCCCCGACCTCGTACAGGCCGGAGACGACGCGCGGGTGGAAGCCCGGCAGCGCGCCCTCGTCGTTGATATGGATGATCTTCGCGAGCTCGTCGTTGTCGATCACCGGGTACGGCAGCACGAGCTGGCGGCAGGAGGCCGGTCCCGGGTCGAGCAGGTTGCCCTCGGGGCCGAGCGTGCTGGCCAGGGAGGTGACGAGCTCCTCGCGGATGGCGTCCAGGGGCGGGTTGGTGACCTGCGCGAAAAGCTGGCTGAAGTAGTCGAACAGCAGCCGGGGCTTCTCGCTGAGCACCGCGACCGGGGTGTCGGTGCCCATCGAGCCGATCGGCTCGGCGCCCACCTTGGCCATCGGCGACAGGATGATCCGCAGCTCTTCCTCGGTGTAGCCGAAGGTCTGCTGACGCTTGATCAACGCCTCGTGGGTCGGGATCTCACGCGAGCGGGCGGGCAGCTCCTCGAAGCGGACCAGACCGGCGTGCAGCCACTCGGCGTAGGGCAGCTCGGCGGCGAGCTCCGCCTTGATCTCGTCGTCCTCGATGATCTTGCCGAGCTCGGTGTCGATCAGGAACATCTTGCCCGGCTGCAGGCGGCCCTTGCGGACCACGTCCTGCGGCGCGATGTCGAGCACGCCGGCCTCGGAGGCCAGCACGACGAGGCCGTCCCTGGTGACCCAGAACCGTCCCGGACGCAGGCCGTTGCGGTCGAGGACCGCGCCGACCAGGGTGCCGTCGGAGAAGGTGATCGAGGCCGGACCGTCCCAGGCCTCCATCAGCGTGGAGTGGAACTCGTAGAACGCCCGCCGGGCGGGGTCCATCTCGGTGTGGCTCTCCCACGCCTCGGGGATCATCATCAGCACCGCGTGCGGCAGCTTGCGCCCGGTGAGGTGGAGCAGCTCCAGCGTCTCGTCGAAGGAGGCGGTGTCGGAGCCGTCGGGGTCGCAGACCGGGAAGAGCCGCGACAGCTCGCCCGGGATGGCCGCGGTCGCCAGCATGGCCTCGCGGGCCCGCATCCAGTTGCGGTTGCCCTTGACCGTGTTGATCTCGCCGTTGTGGGCGACGTAGCGGTAGGGGTGCGCCAGCGGCCACGAGGGGAAGGTGTTGGTGGAGAAGCGCGAGTGGACCAGCGAGATCGCGGTCTCGTAGCGCTCGTCGCTCAGGTCGGGGAAGAACGGCTCGACCTGCAGCGGGGTGAGCATGCCCTTGTAGACGATCGTCCGGGCGCTCAGTGAGGGGAAGTAGACGTCCACCTCGTGCTCGGCCCGCTTGCGCAGGCAGAAGGCCAGCCGGTCCAGCTCCAGGCCGCTCTCGCCGTCCGGCGAGGCCACGAAGATCTGCCGGAAGAACGGCATCACCGCGCGGGCGCTCGGCCCGGGCAGCGTGGGGTCGGTCGGCACGTCGCGCCAGCCCAGGACCGTCAGGCCCTCCTCCGCCGCGATCTCCTCGATCATCCGCACGCCGGTCGCGCGGGCCTCGGAGTCGGCGGGCAGGAAGGCCGTGCCGACGGCGTAGGAGCCCGCCGCGGGCAGCGGGAAGTCCGTCACCGCGCGGAAGAACGTGTCGGGGATCTGCGTCAGGATCCCGGCACCGTCGCCGGTGTCCGGTTCGCTACCCTGGGCCCCCCGGTGGTCGAGATTGCAGAGCGCCGTCAGGGCCTTCGCGACGATGTCGTGACTGCGGCGGCCGGCCACGTCCGCGACCATGGCGACGCCACAGGCGTCGTGCTCGTGCGAGGGGTGATAGAGGCCCTGGGGCTCGGGAAAGCCGAGGTGGGCAGCAGGCATTGAATCCCTCCCGTCGTCTTGCTTCTTTGGAACAAGCAAGGGACGACGTTGGCCCTGCTGCGTGGTGTGTAGACATTACCGTACCCTGCCGGAAACGTGCCTACCCGGTCCATATCGCAACCGTTTAGTAGCGATTCGTCCGCTTCGTTCAACAGGACAGCGGGGCAGGACATTCCAGGTGGGGGCTCTAGGGTGGCCCCATGGAAGCGATTGCGGCGCTCATCGCGCAGGCGGGTGTGGACGGCAGGCGGCTGCGGACGGTGCTGGCTCTCCTGGGTGACGGCCGCTGGTGGACTCTGGCGGATCTGGTCCGGGAGAGCGCGACGTCACGGCGGACCGTCGAGGCCCTGCTGCGCGAGGTCGGGCTGGAGCGCTCCGGCGACCGCTTCCGGCTCCGGGAGCCGCTGATCGGCCTCGCCGGCGCCGCCGTCGCGCCCGCCGACCCGGTGGCGCACCTGCTGCCCGGCCACGCCGATCTGGTGGCGCGGATGGAGGAACTGGTCGCCAAGGCGCCCCGCGGCCGCCAGGCGCTGGACCACGTGGCCGCGACCGCCGACACCGTGGTCCGCCGGGCACTGCTGCTGGACGCCCGGTTCTGGCTGGAGGGGGCCCGGCTGCTGTGCGTGGGAGACCACGACCTGACCTCGCTGGCGACCGCCATGCTGCACCCGGGCGTCGAGGTGACCGTGGTGGACGTCGACGAGCGCGTCCTCGCCTACATCGCCGCCCAGGCCGACCGGCTCGGTCTCAACGTACGGACCCGCTGGGCCGACCTGCGCCTGGGCCTGCCCGCCTCCGCCCAGTCATGGGCCGACCTGGCCATCACCGACCCGCCCTACACCCCCGAGGGCGTCGGGCTGTTCGTCGCCCGCGCGGTGGAGGGGCTCCGCGACCGCGAGCGGGGCCGGATCCTGCTGGCCTACGGGGCCAGCGAGCGCACCCCCGCCCTCGCGCTGAAGGTGCAGCACGCCCTGTCCCAGCTCAACCTCGTCAACGAGGCCATCTACCCCGACTTCAACCGCTACTTCGGCGCCGAGGCCATCGGCTCCGCCGCCGACCTGTACATCCTCCGTCCCACCACCAAGACCTGGCCCGCCGTGGCCGCCCGCGTCGACGGCTTCGGCGCGGCCATCTACACCCACGGTCCGCAGTCCGTCGAGTCCACCGGCTCGCCCGTCCCCGCGCCGGCCGCCACCGGCCAGGCGCCCGAAGCCCCCGAGGCCCCCGAGGTGCTCGTGGGCGAGTGGCCCAGGGACCTGCTCGCCAAGACGCCCCGGGCCCGCCTGACGACATGGCTCGCCAAGCCCTACGCCAGCGACCCCGACAGGGTCGCGATAGCCGTACCGGCCGGGCTGGAGGCGGCGCTGCCCCGGCTGCTGCTGGCCACCCGCGCCCAGCGGGTCCAGGTGACCCTGGCCGGACCGCCGAAGGATCTGCCCGCCGACCTGCTCTCCCCGGTCTACGGCCTGACCGCCGACGGCTCGACGGTCCACGCCGTACGGCTCCCGCCTCCCACGACGGACGAGGGGCGGATCCTGCGCCGCATCCTGGACAACGCCCACGGCAAACTCGCCAACACCTGGCGCGAGGCCCTCATCAAGGTGCGGGGCGAGCTGACCAAGAAGCAGGCCAGGGCCGTCATCACCGCCGTCGCCCCCTGGGCCGACGACGTCACCGTCCTCGAACTGCCCGCCCACCGCCTCCAGGAGCTCCCCGCCGCGGTGCGCGGCTCCCTCACCGCACCAGACGCCGCTGGATCACCAGGCTGAGGCTGTCCATCGCGACCTGCGGATAGGTGAGGTCCACCCGGCCCGCGCCGCCCACCGGGGCGACCCAGCTCACGGTGACGTAGTGTCCCAGGGCGCGGGCCTGGGCCCAGCTCCGGGAGCCGTCGAAACCGGCGGGGGTGCCGGGGGCCGGCCGTACGAAACCGCCGTTTTCGAGGGCCGCCACGAGCCCGTCGGCCGCGGCGGCGTCGGCCAGGTTGAAGATGAGGAACTGTCCGGAGACCCGGCCGTCCGGGGTCGCGTAGTGGGCCCGGAGCACCTGGGTGCATCCGGCGACGGCGGCCTCGGCGCTCCCCCACACCGCCGGGACGCAGTCGGTGAGCGTCTCGGTCCCCTTGCTCGCGAGCGTGCTCTGGCCCGCGGTCACCGATCCGGTGGGGAACATCTCGGCGGCGGTCAGCGGATCGGGGTCGGCGGCGCGGGTGGCGATCGGGGCGTAGTGCGCCGTGGTCGGCTCACCCCGGAAGAAGGCCGGACGCGGGGCGTCCTCCTCGCCGCCGCCCAGCCACAGGAACGCCGCTCCGGCGGCGACGGCGAGCAGCACGGCGGCGACGGCGATCCACTTGCGCATGACCGATGAGCCTACTGGGACCGCAGGGGTGGCGCAGGCTTAGGGGGCAGGGGCGGGGATCAGGAGCCGGGCAGGTCCAGCGGCCGGGAGCCGGGCTGATCCGGAGCCGATCCGATCCGGGGCCGGGCCGATCTGGGGCCGGGCCGATCCGGGGCCGATCCGGGGCCGGGCCGATCCGGGGTGCGGGTCTACGGAGCGGGGATGGGTCCGGCGGCGACGACGCGGCGGAACACGGCCTTCTCCGCGCCGCGGACCGCCAGCGACAGGGAGACGAAGTCGTCCTTGGCCCCCGGCTCGGCGCCGTCTGCCCGGCCGATCCAGACCAGGCCCACGTAGTGGCCCATGGCGTGACCGCTGGCCTCGGTGTAACCACCGACCGGGAAGCGCGCCCTGCCCGATGCCAGCAGATGGGTCCAGCCGCCCCGGTGCATGGTCGTCAGCGACTGGACGAGCCCGTCGGCGGAGGCGGTGTCACGCAGGTTGAGCAGGGTGTACTGGGCGACGTGGCGGCCGTCGGTGTAGACGCCCCGGGCCGCCTGGGTGCATCCGGCCTGGGCGAGCTGGTCGGCCAGGCCCTGCCCCCAGACCACCGCCGAGCAGTCGGCGTCCATTTTGGTGGCCGCCAGCTTCAGCGTGGTCCTGCCCTCCTTGAGGACCTTCTCCGCGAAGACGTCCTTCAGGGTCAGCGGATCGGGGTCGGCCTTGCTCCGCGCGATCGGCGCGAACAGCTTCGGCGAGACCCAGCCCTTGTAGGCGTCGGGCCGGGGCTGGGTGGAGATGGCGGCGGCGGTGGCCCTCTCGGGCACGAAGTCGCTGCTCATCGAGCCGATCACGAAGGTGAGGACGACCGCGGCGACCAGCACGCCGGCCACCGAGCCGACGACCGCCAGCAGCCGCTGCTGGCCCTGGCTCAGCCCCCACTCCTCCAGCTGGGGGATGCTCCAGGTCTGCGTCTTCGCCGGGGTGCGGCGGCGCTTGCGGGTGGGAGTGGTCATCACAGTCCGCTCCCTCCCAGGAGATGGCCGAGGCCGAAGGTCAGAGCGGCCGCGACCGCGCCGACCACGAGTTGGCGCAGCCCGCTGTACCACCAGCTGCGCGCGGTGACCCGGGAGACCAGCGCGCCCGCGCCGAACAGGGCCAGGCAGGAGATCACCGCCGAGCTCACCAGGCTGGTGACCCCCAGCAGGTACGGCAGGAGCGGCAGGATCGCGCCCACGCTGAAGGACAGGAAGGAGGAGAGGGCGGCGATCCTGGGCGAGGGCAGGTCCGCCGGGGTGACCCCGAGCTCGGCCCGGGCGTGCACCTCCAGCGCCTTCTCGGGATCCTGGGAGATCTGCCGGGCCACCTCCGCCGCCACGGCGGGCTCGACGCCGCGCGACTCGTAGAGCTGGGCGAGCTCGGCCTCCTCGGCCTCGGGGTGGCGTTCGAGCTCGCGCCGCTCGACGTCGATCTCGGCGAGGGCGAGCTCCCGCTGGCTGGCCACCGAGACGTACTCGCCGCCGGCCATGGAGAACGCGCCCGCCGCCAGCCCGGCCACCCCGGCCAGCATGATGACCTTGGTGCTGGCCGTACCGCCCGCGACACCGGCGATCAGGGCGAAGTTGGAGACGAGCCCGTCCATCGCACCGAACACCGAGGGCCGCAGCCAGCCTCCGTTGACGTCACGGTGCGCGTGATGGATCTCGGCGCGCCCCCCGGACTCGCCTGCGCTCATGGTCTCTCTTTCTCGCCCTCTGCCGCGGTCCGCACCGCGATCTCCTCCCGGGACGCCCCGGGCGTGCCGGCCTTCTCGGCCTTCTCGGCCTCGTCGGCCTGGTCGGACGGGTGGGCCGGATCGACGGCCCCCGCACCGCCCGGTGCGAGCTCCGAGGTCACGCCGGCGGGCTCCGAGGTCACGTCGGCGGGCTCCGCACGCCCCTCCGGCCGATCGTCCTCCCTGGCGTCGCCTGCCTTCTCGGCGTCGTCGGCCTCGTCGGACGGATGTGCCGGGTCGACGCCTCCCGCGCCTTCCAGCGCGAGCTCCGGCGTCACCCCGACGGACTCCTCGCCTGTCTTCCTTCCGGCATACCAGAAATAGACCAGTGCCGCGACGAACAGGATGACGGAGGTCCACTGGTTGAGCCGCAGGCCGAAGATGTGGTGGGCGGTGTCCACCCGCAGGCCCTCGATCCAGAAGCGGCCCACGGTGTAGCCCGCGACGTAGAGGGCGAAGACCCGGCCGTGACGGAGCGCGAACCTGCGGCCGGCCCAGATCAGGACGAGTGCCAGACCCAGGTCCCAGATCGACTCGTAGAGGAACGTGGGATGGTAGGTCGCCTCGCCCGGCACCGTGCCCGGCCGGTCGGGGTCGATCTCCAGGCCCCAGGGCAGGTCGGTGGGGCGGCCGAACAGCTCCTGGTTGAAGTAGTTGCCCCAGCGGCCGATCGCCTGGGCGACCGCGATGCCGGGGGCGACGGTGTCGGCCACCGCGGACAGGGAGATCCCCCGGCTGCGGCAGCCGAACCACACGCCGAGGGCCCCGAGCGCGACGGCCCCCCAGATGCCCAGCCCGCCGTTCCAGATGAACAGCGCCTCGATGGGCTCGTTGGGCGCGTCCGGTCCGAAGTAGAGCTGCCAGTCGGTGATGACGTGGTAGAGACGTCCGCCGACCAGGCCGAACGGCACGGCCCAGACGGCGAGGTCCACGATCGTGCCGGGCGCGCCGCCGCGGGCGCGCCAGCGGCGCTCACCCATGATGACGGCGACGATGACGCCGAGCACGATGCACAGTGCGTAGGCCCGGATGGGGACCACGCCGAGGTGCCAGACCCCCTGGGAGGGGCTGGGAATCGAGGCGAGGGGCATGTCTGGTGACGTTACCGTGTCACGGGCTACTTGGCCGCATCAAGGATCGCCTGGCGCAGATCGGCCGGCTTGAACGCCACGCTGTTGTCCACCTCTGTGCCGTTGATCTTCAGCGTCGGGGTGCCCTGGAGCTTCGCGCTCTCCAGGATCTTGGTGCTGTAGGCGGTGTGCTCAGCCGCCTTCTGCTGGCCGGTCACGCACTTCTCGAAGCCCGGGTCGGTGACCCCGGCGTCCTTGCCCCAGGCGACCAGGTCATCGAGCTTGAAGCCCTCGACGGTCTCCGACGGCTGCTCCTTGAACAGCTTGTCGTGGAATTTGATCCACGGAGCGCCGCCGGGGACGCAGCGGGAGGCGGCGGCGCCGCGGACGGAGTTGCCGCGGGTGACGCCCTTGTTCGCCTCCTGCGGGAAGATCGTGATCGGGTGGTAGACCACCTTGACCTTGCCCTCGGCGGCCAGGTTCTTGATCGTGGCGCCGCTGGTCTCCTCCAGCGCCTTGCAGGCGGGGCACTGGAAGTCCTCGTAGACGTCCAGCACCGGCTTCTCCACGCCCGCCTTGGCCATCACCACGGAGCCGTCGGCGGCGGCGGTGATCGGCGCCAGCGCCCCGGTGGCCTCCTCGGACTTGCTTCCCTGGGCGGCATACCACCATCCGGCCCCGACGGCGCCGAGTGCGACGACCGCCACCGTCGTGATCGTCGCGATGCGCTTGAGCCGCTCCTTCTTCCGCTGCTCCTCGCGCTGCGCCTTGATCCGGTCACGCGCCGAATGATCCCGCGCGGCCTTGCCCATCAGTGGTTCTCCTTTTCATAGGGCTTCTCGTCATCGCCCTCGATGTCGTCATCGTACGGCTCCCGCACCGAGGTCAGCCCCAGCGCCGAGTCCAGCGCGAACCGCCCCGGCGGGAACCAGGCGACGACCACACCGAGCGCGAAGAAACCGGCGTCACGCAGGATGTCGATGAGGTAGTCGGGCTCCACCCCGGCCTTGAGCTGACCGCCGCCGCCGAAGCAGCCGCAGTCGATTCGCAGCCCGCGCGCCCACGCCGATGCGATTCCGATGACGAAAG
The DNA here is from genome assembly GCF_900113865.1 of Streptosporangium canum. Taxonomy (GTDB): domain Bacteria; phylum Actinomycetota; class Actinomycetes; order Streptosporangiales; family Streptosporangiaceae; genus Streptosporangium; species Streptosporangium canum. Next base: position 257,535 of record NZ_FOQY01000006.1, read on the forward strand.
CCAGCATAAGCAACGCGGAGATGATGCCCGCCACACGGGTGAGCAGCCCGACAACCAGCAACACCCCTATGACGATCTCCAGGATGGGCAGGCCGTAGCCGACCACCGTGGCAAGCGAGTCCGGAAGTAGTTCGTATGCCTTGACCGCCTGCACGGACAGCACCGGCGTGCCGATCTTCCCCCAACCGGCGACGATCAGCACACCCGCCAGCACCAACCGCGAGACAGTCGTCACCCAGGGTAGCGCCGAACTCGCCGAGTGCGACCGCGGAAGCACGGGCTTGTCAGAAGTCACGAGCACCATCGTCTCCTATTCCGGGCCCCCGGTTATGGCCGACCGCTACGGATACGGCACCATCTGGGAGAAACCCCATCACGAGCTGGATAAGCGTCGAATAAGCCAACTAACGAGCACGGAACCGCAGAACTGCCGCACCATAAATGCCCAGGTGACAGGCCGAAGCAGCAGGCAGACATCCTACGGCGAACTCCGGCTCCAATCCCGCTGGACGGCCTTCACACCCTGACGCACCGTATCCGGGACGGGCTCCGCCCTGATCTCCGGCCCCTGCCCCGCCGGTGATGCGGAACCCGCCGGCGGCTCGGCGGCCGGAACGGAGAGGCGCGGCCGGCCGGTAACGGCACGCCGGGAAACGCGGCGGGCTCCGGCGGGGTGGTTTACCGCATTCACCGGAGGCGGAACGGACGGGCTCGGCGGGAAACGAGAAATGCGGCCGTTCTATGGAACGGCCGCATTTCAGATGAGAGGTCTACCTCCGGACGCCCGCCGCCAGCTCGGCGCCCAGTTCGCGGACCGCCGCCAGGCCGGAGGCCTCGTCGGGGGCGTCCAGCAGGCGGCGGATGAACGCCGAGCCCACGATGACGCCGTCGGCGTAGCGGGCCACCTCGGCGGCCTGCTTGCCGGTGCCGACCCCTAGCCCGACGCAGACCGGCATGTCTGTCTGCAGGCGGGTCCGCTCGACCAGCCCCTGGGCCGCCTCGCCGACCGACTCGCGGGCACCCGTGACGCCCATCAGCGAGGCGGCGTAGACGAAGCCGGTGCAGCAGCCGACAACGGCCTTGATGCGGCTCTCGGGAGAGCTCGGCGCGACCAGGAAAACGGTGTCGATCCCGGCTCCGGCGCTGGCCTCACGCCAGGGCTCGGCCTCCTCCGGGGTCAGGTCGGGGGTGATGGTGCCCACCCCGCCCGCGTCGGCCAGGGCACGGGCGAACCGGTCGGCGCCGTAGCGGTCGATCGGATTCCAGTAGGTCATGACCAGCGTGGCGGCGCCCGTCTTGGCCACGCCCTCGACCGTGCGCAGCACGTCGGCGATGCGGGTGCCGTTGGTCAGCGACCGGTGCACGGCGTCCTGGATCGTCGGGCCGTCCATGAGCGGATCGGAGTAGGGCAGGCCGATCTCGATCACATCGCAGCCCGCGTCCACCATGGCGGCGGCGGCCGCGATCGCGCCGTCCTTGGTCGGGAATCCGGCGGGGAGGTATCCGATGAGGGCGGCGCGATCGTCCGCCTTCGCCCTGGCGAACACCGTCTGAAGAGTCGTCATCGTTGATTCCGTTGCGGTTCGTGGCCTCGTCCCCGCCGGCCGGGCCGGTGGGGACGCGAGTCGGCCGTCAGAGGTTGAAGTACTTCATGGCGGTGCCCATGTCCTTGTCGCCACGGCCCGAGAGGTTGACCAGGATGGTCGCCTCGGGGCCCATCTCACGGCCGAGCTTGAGGGCGCCGGCGAGCGCGTGGGATGACTCGATCGCCGGGATGATGCCCTCGGTGCGGGCGAGCAGTGAGAAGGCGTCCATGGCCTCGGCGTCGGTGATGCCGTGGTAGGAGGCGCGGCCGGTGTCCTTCAGCCAGGCGTGCTCGGGGCCGACGCCGGGGTAGTCGAGGCCGGCGGAGATCGAGTGGGACTCGATCGTCTGGCCCTCCTCGTCCTGCAGGACGTAGGTGCGCGAGCCGTGCAGGACCCCGATAGAGCCCTCGGTGAGCGTGAGGGCGTGCTCACCGGTCTCCAGGCCCCGGCCGCCGGCTTCGTAGCCGTGGAGCTGGACGCCCTCGTCGCCGATGAAGGCGTGGAAGATGCCGATCGCGTTGGAACCGCCGCCGACCGCGGCGGCGACGGCGTCCGGCAGCCTGCCGGTGAGCTCCAGCATCTGGCGGCGGGCCTCGACGCCGATGATGCGGGCGAAGTCGCGGACGATCTCCGGGAACGGGTGCGGGCCGGCGATCGTGCCGAAAAGGTAGTGGGTGCGGTCGACGTTGGCGACCCAGTCGCGGAAGGCCTCGTTGATGGCGTCCTTGAGGGTCTGGCTGCCGTTGGTGACCGGGACGACGGTGGCGCCGAGCAGCTTCATGCGGGCGACGTTGAGCGCTTGGCGCTCGCAGTCGACGGCCCCCATGTAGATCACGCACTCCAGGCCCATCAGGGCGGCGGCGGTGGCGGTGGCCACGCCGTGCTGGCCCGCGCCGGTCTCGGCGATCACCCTCGTCTTGCCCAGGCGCTTGGTGAGCAGGGCCTGGCCGAGCACGTTGTTGATCTTGTGAGCGCCGGTGTGGGTCAGGTCCTCGCGCTTGAGGATGATCCGGGCGCCGCCCGCCTGCTCGGCGAAGCGCGGCACCTCGGTGAGGGTGGTCGGCCGCCCGGCGTAGGTGCGCAGCAGGTGGTCGAACTCGCGCAGGAACCCGGCGTCGTTCCTGGCCTTCTCGTACTCGGCGGCCACCTCGTCCAGCGCCGGGATGAGGGCCTCGGGCACGTAGCGCCCGCCGAAGACGCCGAACTTGCCGTGGACGTCCGGGTCGTCCCCGTGGACGCCGTTGCCGGCCAGGTCGGCCGGGGTGAGAAGGGTTCCGTCTGTCGCTGTCACGTGCTTACTGCCCCTCAGGTCGAGATGCGGGGTGGGCGCCGGCGGTGACCAGGTCGACCACCGCGGCCCGCGGGTCCTTTCCGGTGACCAGGCTCTCGCCGACGAGGACGGCGTCGGCGCCGGCCCTGGCGTAGGCGAGCAGGTCGTGCGGACCGCGCACACCCGATTCGGCGATCTTGATGACGCCTTCGGGGATCTTCGGGGCCAGCTTCGCGAACACCTCGCGGTCCACCTCGAGGGTCTTGAGGTTACGCGCGTTGATGCCGATGATCCGGGCTCCGGCGGCGAGCGCCCGGTCGAGCTCCTCTTCGGTGTGCACCTCGACCAGCGGGGTCAGGCCGATCGACTCGGCCCGCTCGATGAGCGAGACCAGCGCGTTCTGGTCCAGCGCGGCCACGATCAGCAGCACCAGGTCGGCGCCGTAGGCCCGGGCCTCCCAGAGCTGGTAGGAGGTGACGATGAAGTCCTTGCGCAGCACCGGGATGTCGACCACGGCGCGCACGGCGGCCAGGTCGTCGAGACTGCCGCCGAAGCGGCGCCTCTCGGTCAGCACGCTGATGACGTGGGCGCCGCCCGACTCGTAGTCACCGGCGAGCGCGGCGGGGTCGGCGATCGCGGCGAGCGCGCCCTTGGACGGGCTGGAGCGCTTCACCTCGGCGATGACCGCCACCTGGTCGCCGCCCAGCGCGGCGTAGGCGTCGCGGGGCGTGGGCGCCCGCTCGGCCCGCTCCTTGAGCTCGGCCAGCGACACCGTCTCCTGCCGGCCGGCCAGATCGGCGCGCACCCCTTCGAGGATTTCCTCCAGAACGCTCACTTGCCCTCCTCGCGAAACTCGGAGGTCAAGTTCGCGAACGCTGCCGTGTCCATGGTCCGCTCGCTCCACTCGCTCACGAGTAAGGCCCCTCCCGATCGATTGCCTTGGTCCAGCCGATGCTATCGGGCTTGCCGCGGTCGCCCCGCCACGGGGTGACGCCTATAGGTGACTATGGGGCCAAGAATTCCCCAAAAGCAACATTTCGCACTATCCAAAAAACGATCATTAAAGCAAGAAAAGCCCATACATAGGAAGGACGTATGGATATCCCCTTGAGTGGCACACCCCGCCAGGAACGCAGCGCCCAGCGCCCCCACAGAAGGGCCAGGACCGGGACCATGGCCACGACCAGGAGGTTGAGCCCGAGGGCCGTGACGAGGTCGCCGTGGGCGAGGGCGTGAACGGCCCGCAGCCCGCCGCAGCCCGGGCAGTAGAGCCCGGTGAGCATGAGGAACGGACACGTGGGGTAGTGCCCCGGCTCGTTGGGGTCCACCGCGCCCACGTAGGCGACCGCGGCGCCGGCGGCCAGCGCGGCGCCGAGCGGGGCCAGCACGGCCAGCGCCCGCGCCCGCGGCCCCCGCACGTCAGTGGTCCTTCCCGTCACCATCGGCCCGCCCGCACCTCTCCACCAGCGACTACCCGTCACCGGCCACGATACTCAAGACGGGGGCGGATGCCCGTCAGTAACCCGACAGCGAGGTGCTCGCGGCGAATCCCCACCAGCCGAGCGCCAGCGCCAAGACGAGCACCAGCAGCCAGCAGGCGACGCCGAAGTAGGACAGGACCAGGCCCGCGATCGCCATGCCGCGCCCCTCCTCGTGGGTCCGCTTGATCTGGCCCAGCGAGATGTGGCCCAGCACGATGCCCACGATCGAGGTCACGCCGCACACGAACAGCCCGGCGATGCCCATGATCAGCGCGGCGATGGCCATGCCGTTGTTGCCTCGGGGCGGCTGCGCGCCGTAGCCGTAGGGGTCGTAACCGCCGCCGGGCGGCGGGCCGTAGCCGCCGGGAGAGCCGTATCCGCCGCCCTGCGGTGGCCCGTAACCGCCGGACTGGTTCCCGTAGCTCATGAATGACTCCCCTTTATGCGAGTTGCGGGCGAAATCCTAGCGAGATCCGCGTCTCCCACGAGGGCCGCTCCCCGCTTCCGTGGGCAAGTTGTGACCGTGTGGCGAGCACGGGCGTCGCGGACGGCGCCGCCACCGGTATCCCCGCCGGCGGGGCGTTCCCGGAACGCCGCGCCCATGGACCGCCGGCCGTCTCCCGAGACGGCCGGTCCTCAACGCTCCCCGTTCTCCGGACCGGCCGTTCTCTCCGGGGCGGCGGTGTCCTCAGGGCCGACCGTCGGATCGGCGCCGAGGTCGATCGCGTCCCACAGCGCCCGCTCGCTCGGCGCCCCGCCGGTGGAGGCGGCGCCGGCGGGGGCCGGGCCCGATCCGCGGCGCTCGTAGCGGTCGGACATGCCGGGCCAGCCTGCGCCCCGGACGGCGGCCACCACCCCCGCGCACGCCAGCAGCAGTCCGCCCGCCCCGGCGACCAGCGGCCAGGCGGCGGCCGGGGCGCTGTGCAGGGCTCCGGGCTCGGCCAGCGGGATCTGCCGGGCCGCGACCTCCAGCGCCGCGCCCGCGCGGCTTCCCTGCCAGGCCCAGGCCATCGCCCCCGCTCCGCAGAGCGTCATCACGGCGCCGACGATCCTGCGCCAGACCCCCCTGGTCGCGAGCACGGCGACCACCGCGGCGAGCGCCGCCCAGGCCGCCGGACCGAGCGCGGGCACCAGTTCCGCGGCGGAGACCGCCACCTTGCGCGGGCCGTACGTCACGGTGAACCAGTCGCGCCCGGCGGCGAGCAGCACGAGCGCGGCGCCCGCCACGCAGACGGCGACCCAGGTCCACAGCGCCCGCCGGGCGGTCACTTCGGGTTCACCGCCAGTTCGTCGGCGTCGAAGCAGGTCCGGTCACCGGTGTGGCAGGCGGCGCCCACCTGGTCGACCTTGAGCAGGATCGTGTCGCCGTCGCAGTCGAGCGCGGCGGACCTGACGTGCTGGACGTGACCGGAGGTGTCGCCCTTGACCCAGTAGGATCCGCGGCTGCGCGACCAGTAGGTGGCCCGGCCGGTGGTGAGCGTGCGATGCAGGGCCTCGTCGTCCATCCAGGCGAGCATCAGCACCTCGCCGGTGTCGTACTGCTGGACGATCGCGGGCACCAGCCCGTCGCCGGTGCGCTTCAGCCGTGCCGCGATGGCGGGGTCAAGGGACATGCGGCAATTGTGCCGCAACCAGGGAGAGGGGCGACTTCCGGCATGGCCGGACGGCCATGCCGGAGCCCCGGCGGATCGATCCGGCCGGCCGGCGGGCGGTGACGGCGGGGTCCGCCGACCGGGCGGCGGGCGTGACGCCGGTTCAGCGCGCGCGGTCGTCGTCGAGCAGGTCGGCCGCCTGGACGACGATCCTGGGGTCGGGCTCCCCCACGACCTCGTGGTCCTTGTTGTCGTACTCGAACTGGCTCAGGAGGTGGCGCATGGCCTCGATCCTGGCCCGCTTCTTGTCGTTGCTCTTGATCACCGTCCACGGCGCCTGCTCGGTGTCGGTATACAGGAACATGTCCTCCTTGGCCTCGGTGTAGTCCTCCCACTTGTCCAGCGACTGCAGGTCCATGGGCGACAGCTTCCACTGCCGCACCGGGTCGACCTGGCGGATCACGAACCGGGTGCGCTGCTCGGACCGGGAGACGGAGAACCAGAATTTCACCAGGTGGATCCCGTCGCGGACGAGCATGCGCTCGAACTCGGGGGCCTGCTCCATGAACTCCAGATACTCCTCCGGCGAGCAGAAGCCCATCACCCGTTCCACTCCGGCGCGGTTGTACCAGGAGCGGTCGAAGAAGACCATCTCCCCCGCGGCCGGCAGGTGGGAGACATAGCGCTGGAAGTACCACTGGGTGCTCTCGCGCTCGCTGGGCTTCTCCAGGGCGACCACGCCGGCCCCGCGCGGGTTGAGATGCTCCATGAACCGCTTGATGGTGCCGCCCTTGCCCGCCGCGTCGCGCCCCTCGAACAGGACGACCAGCCGCCCGCCGGTGTCCTTCATCCAGTACTGGAGCTTGAGCAGCTCGATCTGGAGCAGCCGCTTGAGACGGTCGTATTCGGCCCGGTCCATCCGCTCGCCGTAGGGGTATTTCTCCCGCCAGGTGTCCACGGGGGTGCCGTCCAACCGCACCAGCACGGGATCGTCGTCGTCATCGTCCAGGACACGCAGGTTCGGCAGCTCGTCGAGCAGGTCGCTGCGGACCACGGCCGAACGCACGTCGAGCACCGGGAACTGCCCGGCCGCGGGCTCCTCGCCCAGCACATCTGTCATGAGTCCCCCCGCGAGTTCCACACCCTCACCTGTCCCCCTACCTCCCCGCAAGAGCCCTAATCCTCAGACTGGCCGGTATCGGCGAGGCAGGTCCGGCCGGGCTACCCCGGCAGGCCGAGTGACCGTCGGGTCCGTCGAGGTGCGGCACGTCGCGGTCCACGACCCCGAAGGCCGCTCCTGGACGACCCGCGCCACGAGCACCCCCGCCGGTACGGCCCCGCCCTCCGGGAAAACCCGCTACGAGCGGGCCGCCGAGACCCAGGAGGCGTGCAGGTCGGCGTAGACGCCGGGCTCCTCGACGAGCTCGGCGTGCGGGCCGCGCTGCACGATCCGGCCCCGGTCGAAGACGAGCACCTCGTCGGCGGCCTCGGCGGTGGACAGCCGGTGGGCGATGGAGATGGCGGTGCGGCCCCGCGTGACCCCCTCCAGGGCGCGGGCCAGCCGTACCTCCGTCGCCGGGTCCACCGCCGAGGTGGCCTCGTCGAGCAGGAGCAGGTCGGGGTCGGCCAGGTAGGCGCGGGCCAGTGCCACGAGCTGGCGCTCTCCCGCCGACAGCGACTCCCCGCGCTGGCCGACATGGGTGGCCAGACCCGCGGGCAGGCCCTCCAGCCAGCCGGTGAGGCCCAGCTCGGTCATGGCCAGCCGGATCTCCGCCTCGGTCGCCGACGGGCGGCCGAAGCGGATGTTCTCCTCCAGGGTGCCGTCGAACAGGAAGCCGTCCTGGGGCACCATGACGATCCGCTCGCGCAGGGAGGAGAACCGGACCGCGCGCAGGTCCTCGCCGTCGACGGTGACCCGGCCGGAGACGGGGTCCATCAGCCGGGTGAGCAGCTTGGCGAAGGTCGTCTTGCCCGAGCCGGTCTCCCCCACCACCGCGATCCGCGAGCGCGGCGGGATGTCCACCGACACCTCGCTGAGCACCGGCATCCCGCCGGGGTAGGAGAACCCGACCTCCTCGAAGGAGACCGAGATGGGGCCGCGCGGCAGCTCGACGCCCTCCGGGCCGGGGTCGGCGACGTCGGGCGGGGTGTCGAGCACGCCGAGGATGCGCCGCCAGCCGGCGATCGCGTTCTGCGCCTCGTTGAGCACCTCGGTGGCGATCTGCAGGGGCGAGACGAACAGCGTGATCAGGAACAGGAAGGCGATCAGGCGCCCGGCGGTGATCTCGCCGCCGATGCCCAGCCGCACGCCGAGCAGCACCACTCCGGCCAGCGCCACCGCCGCGACGATCTCGGTCAGCGGGAAGACGGTGGCGACGATCCGCTGTGTGCGGGCCTGCGCGGCCCTGTTGGCGTCGATCGCGGCGTCCAGCCGGCCGGCCGTACGGGACTCCGCCCCGTGGGCCCGGATCACCGCCGCGCCCACGACCGACTCGCTGACGGCGGCGAGCATGTCGCCGGTGCGCTCGCGGACCAGCGTGTAGGCGCCCGACAGCCAGCGCTGGAAGCGGGGCAGCACGACCATGAGCGGCAGGAAGCAGATCCAGACCAGCAGGGCGAGCTGCCAGGAGTAGACGAACATCAGCACGGTGGCGACCAGGAGCTGCCCCAGGGCGATGATGATCATCAGCCCGCCCCACTGCATGAACACGCTGATCTGGTCCACGTCGCCGGTGACCCGGGAGACCAGGGCGCCGCGCCGCTCGGAGTTCTGGGTGAGCACCGACAGGTCGTGCACGTGCCGGAAGCCGCGCACCCGCAGCCCGGCCAGCGAGGTCTCGGTGGCCTTGTAGAGGCGGACGTTCATCAGATACGCGCACACCGCCGTCAGCACCACGGCCGCGGCGCACAGCAGCACGGCGGCGCGGATGTAGGGCAGGTCGGGGACCTCACCCTTGAGCCCCCGGTCGATGGTCTGCTGGACGGCGATCGGCACGATCACCTTGCCCAGTGTGGCCAGCACGGCCAGCGCGAGCGTCCCGGCCAGCCCCTTGCGGAACTCCGGCGTGAGAGACAGCCCGTGCCTGACGGTGGCCAGCGCCGACCGTTCGACCCCCTGAAGCGAGCTCACGCGCATCCCTCGCCCAGCGGTCCGCCGGTCCGCAGACGCACCGGACCGCTGTGTTTACCGACTCGCTCGCTCACGCGCTGACCTCTTCCTCTTCCTCTGCTCCGAGCGCCTCGCGCTCGGCCTCTTCGCGTTCGTAGGCGGTGACCAGGTTGCGGTAGCCCTCGCAGCGGGCGAGCAGCAGGTCGTGGCCGCCCCGGTCGACGACGCTGCCGTGCTCCAGGTAGACGACCTCGTCGGCCAGGGCGATGGTGGCCATCCGGTAGGCGACGACGACCACGGTCGAGGCCTGGGCCGCGTCCCGCAGGCCGTACAGGATCCTGGCCTCGACCTGCGGGTCCACGCTGGAGGTGGCGTCGTCCAGGATGAGCAGCCGGGGGCGGCGGACCAGCGCGCGGGCCAGGGCCAGGCGCTGCCGCTGGCCGCCGGACAGGGTGGTGCCGCGCTCGCCGACCTTGGTGTCGAGCCCGGAGGGCAGGGCACTGACGAAGCCGTCGGCCTGGGCCAGGCGCAGCGCCGCCCAGACGTCCTCGTCTCCGACCGGCAGGCCGAGGGCGACGTTGCCGCGCACGGTGTCGTCGAACAGGAACGTCTGCTGCGGCACCAGCGCCACCGCGTCGCTGACCCCACCGCGGGCGACCTCGCGCAGGTCCACCCCGTCGACGACCACGGCGCCCGCCGCCGGGTCGACCAGGCGGACGAAGGTCTGGGTGAGCGTGGACTTGCCCGAGCCGGTGGGTCCGACCAGCGCGATGGTACGGCCCGGCTCGGCCTCGAAGCTCACCCCGCGCAGGACCGGGAAGTCGTCGTAGGCGTAGTCGAGGTCGCGGACCTCCAGCCTGGCCGGAGCGGTGCCCGGCAGCGTGGCGGCGCCGTACTCCATGGAGCCCGTCGCGGCGAGCACGGCCTGGACCCGGTCGTAGCCGACGACGGCGCGGGGCAGTTCGGCGAGGACCCAGCCGAGCGCGCGGATCGGGAAGGCCAGCAGGGTGAACAGGTAGGCGACCTGGACCAGGACGCCCGAACTGATCGCGCCGCTCTCCAGCCTCCCCGCGCCGACCAGCAGCACGGCGAGCACGCCCAGGGTGGGCAGGGCCTCCAGCATCGGGTCGAACAGGCCGCGGACGCGGCCGACGGCGATGTTGGCGTCGCGCAGCTCCTCGGCCCTGGCCTGGAACCTGACGGTCTCCTCGTCCTCGCGGCCCAGGGTCTTGACGACCAGCGCGCCGTCGAAGCTCTCGTGCGCGATCTCGCTGACCTCCGCGCGGAGCTGCTGGGCGTGGGTGGCCAGCGGGCTGAGCCTGCGCTGGTAGACCAGGTTCAGGACGGCGATCGCCGGGAAGATCAGGAACCCGACCAGGGCGAGGACGGGATCGGTGATCACCAGCGCGATCGCCGCGGTGAAGAGCATCACGACCACGCCGACCGCCATCGGCAGCGGCGCGAGCGGGGCCCAGGCGGCCTCGGCGTCGGAGCTGGCGTTGGACAGCAGCTGGCCGGTCGGATGCCGGTGGTGCCAGGCCAGCGGGAGCTTGAGGTACTGCCGGGTGACCTCCCGGCGGGACCGGGCCTGCATCCGGTACTGCATGACGCCGGCGAAGAAGCGCCGGCCGGCCACGCCCAGCGCCTTGAGCAGCGACACGCCGAGGATGAGAAGCGCGCCGAGGACGAGTGTGCCGGTGGCGACCTCCCCCTCGGCGAACGCGGGCAGCACGACGTTCTCGGTGGCCCAGCCGAGCGCCCACGCCGAAGCGACCGTCATGACGCCGTAGAGCGCGCTGGACAGGGTGGCGGCGGCGAAGACCGCCTTCTCGGCCCTGATGGCCACCCCGAGTACGCGGAGTCCCTTACGCATGACGGCGGAAGTCACCTTGCTCGCCACTCGGGGGGTGTCCTTTCGCTGAGAAACATTGCTACAAGTCACTATCACGCGGGATCACGTCCTTATTCCCCAAGCCTCCTCTCCGGAGGGTCGCACCCCGCCCCGATCTGCCCTGATTTCCGGGACAACGACGTTGTTAGGATCATCAGATGACTCACGCCCGCGCCGAGCGCGCCGCGCTCAGCGACCTGTTCGTCCAGCTCGGCCCGGACGCCCCCACGCTCTGCGAGGGCTGGACCACCTTCGACCTCGCCGCCCACCTCGTCCTGCGCGAACGCCGCCCGGACGCCGCCGGCGGCATCGCGATCAAGCCGCTGGCCGGATACACCGCCTCGGTGCAGGAGTCCCTGAAGGCCCGGCACGGCTACGCGGGCCTGGTCGAGCTGGTCCGTTCCGGCCCGGCCGGAATCTACGGCCTGGTGCCCGGCATGGACAAGGCCGTCAACACCATGGAGTTCTTCATCCACCACGAGGACGTACGGCGCGCGCAGCGGGTCTGGGAGCCGCGCGAGCTCCCGGCCGACCTGGAGGAGACCTTCTGGAAGCAGGTGCGCGCCGGCAGGCGCCTGTTCCTGCGCAGGTCCCCGGTCGGCGTCGTCCTGCACCGCATCGGCGGGGGCGTCGCCCTCGGCGGGGCCAAGAACGCTCCCAGGGTCGAGGTGACCGGCACCGCGGGCGAGCTCCTGCTGTTCTGCTTCGGCCGCCAGTCGCACGCCAGGGTCGACGTCGCCGGCGGCGAGGAGGCCGTGGCCAGGCTGATGGACGCGCCACTGGGTGTCTGAGGCCGTCCGAGGTTGTCTCCGGGCCGGTCCGGGACGTCTTCCCTTTCCCTGCCGGTCCGGGGCGTCTCCGCGGACGGACGGGTCAGCTCAGTCCGGCAGCAGGCGATGCCTGGCGCCGAGGACGAACGGGAAGTCGCAACGGCCGGGGTCGACGGGGCGGCGGCTGCGCGCCTCCAGCCGATAGCCGGGGAAGCCGTCCCCGGCCCAGACGTCCCCCAGGTATCCCAGCATCAGGACGAGATCGTTCAGGCCGTCCAGGGAGAGCAGGAGGTCGGCCTCGTCCCGCCACGGATTCATCCCGAACGGCTCCGCCGCGACCGGGGTGAACCCCAGGCGCGCCTTGAAGGTCAGCAGCCCCGGCTGCGGGATGTGCCCGTACAGGTTGGGGTCGTTTCCCAGGGTCACCCGGCGGTAGCCCTTGCGCCGGGCCACGGCGACGGCCTCGGCGTACAGGACACGGGCCAGGCTGCGGTCGCGCCAGAGCGGGTCCACGGCCGAGAAGCGCAGCTTGACCGTGCCGGTCTGCGGGCTCTCCAGGCACAGGCAGCCGCCCGCCATGCCGTCCGCGCCGTAGGCGTAGACGGCGTAGTGGCGTTCCTCGGCGAGGATCGCCTCCCGCAGCGACGCGGCGAACCCCACGCCGTGGGGCATCCTCGCGACCATGCTCCCGTACAGCAGGAGGAACTCCTCCAGCCCGGCGGGTTCCAGGGGCTGCCGCACCACCTGCCGCAGCTCCCGCGCCGCGGCCTGCCGGGCGCGGCGGACGTCGTAGCGGGACCGCTTGGGCAGCCGGGCCAGCCACTCCTCGTCGGTGTCGCACACCGGGGAGACCCAGGTGATCCACGAGGGCTTGCGGACGAACCCGGCGCGGGCCAGCTCGACCCAGCTCCCGGCGGGCGGATCGGGCACCCGCAGCACGTTGACGCCCGGCGGCAGGGCCCGCCGGTCGCGGGAGAGGGCCAACGCCTCCCCGGCGGAGGCGACGGCGACCGAGAGCCCGGAGTCGTCGCGGAGTTCCATACCTGTGGGCCTCCATGTCAGCGGGGTTCCATACGGGTGGGGTTCCATGCCGGCGGGTCTCCATGTCAGCGGGTCTCCGCCGGTTCGGGGACGGGCGCCGGTCTCGCCTCCCTGGTGCGCTCCCAGACGTACAGGGCCGCGAGGGCGGCCAGGATGAGCGCCGAGCCGAGCGCCTCGTTCGGGTTGAGCCGCTCGCCCCTGGCGGCCAGCCCGGCCACGACCGCGACCACCGGGATGAGGTAGAACGCCAGGGACGCCCGCACCGGGCCGACCCGGGCGATCAGCCAGTAGTTGACCAGGAAGGCGACGGCCGTACCCGCGCCCAGCAGCGCCAGGCAGAGCGCGATCAGCCACGTCAGGCGCACCGGATGGGCGAGCTGCCCGCTCCCGGCCGGAAGCATGATCGCCGAGGCGGCCAGCGCCTGGGCGGCGGCCAGGGAGAGCTTGCCGTCGGCGAGCGTCCGCATCAGCCGGCCGGCGTAGCTGTAGGCGAGCGCGTAGCAGGTCGCCCCCGCCAGGCACAGCAGCTGACCGCCCAGCGGCGCCCGCTCGCCTCCGCTCCAGGGGGCGAGGACGACGGCGAGCCCGGCGAAGCCGATGACGGCGGCGCCGACCTCGGCGGCCGTGGGGCGCTCGCGCAGCAGCAGCCAGGCCACCGGGACCGTCATCAGCGGCGTCAGGCCGGTGTAGACCCCGGCCAGGGCGCCGGTGACCTCCTGCTGCCCCCAGGCGAACAGCAGCCAGGGCACGGCCTGGCCCAGCAGCCCCATCCCGGCCAGCTTCAGCCAGACCGCGCCCCCGCGCGGCAGCGCCGTACGGCGGGCGCGGGCGAGGAGCAGCAGGGCCGCCGCCCCCAGGATCAGCCTGATCAGGACGATCTGGATGGGATTGAGCCCCTCCAGCGCCTCCTCGACCAGGAGGAAGTTCGTGCCCCACACGGAGGCGAGGACGCCTATGCCAAGGATGTCAGCGGGGCGCACGTGAGAGCCTTGCCTGCCTGTGTCGGGTAGCCGTGGTGACCGAAGTCGCGCAGTTCCCCGCCCGCGCCGTACCAGGAGACGACCTCCGCGTCGAGACGGGCCCGCTGCTCGATCACGTCGGCCACCGCCTTCGCGCACTCGCGGACCGTCTCGGTGCTCAGATAGGGGAAGTCGGCCAGCAGGTCGAGGGAGACCGCCTCGTGCGCCTCGTCCTCGTTGACGTCGGAGTGGCTGACGATCGGCCGCACGAAGCCCTCCGGCAGGCCCAGTTCGGCGCAGCGGAGGCGGAACAGCTCCAGGAACTCCGGCTCGGGCTCCTCCATGGGGAAGAGCGTCGAGATCAGCGCCAGCGGGAAGTTGTAGGCGTACACGCCGAGGGAGGCCATGATCGCCATCGTGGCCGGCAGCGGCTGGGCGCGCAGCAGCGCTTCCCGGGGGACGCCGACCGCGGCCAGCGACTTCTCCATTATGCGGTCGTGATTGCGCTCGGTCATGTAGAAGTGCATCAGCTTCTCCCACACCGGCAGGCCCAGGTCGTCACGGGCCAGCGCCGGGGCGAGGGCCCGGGGGCACAGGTGGGTGATGTGCCAGTATTCGACCGCGTAGCCGATGAGCTGCCCGCGGGTGACGCTGCCGTCGACGAGCGCCTCGACCAGGGGGCTGCGGACCTCCGCGCGGACCCGATCGGCGTGCCTGCGCAGGTAGGCGTAGGCGCTGACGCCGCTCATCCCGCCCTCCGCGGCCTCCTCCGCCTCGGCGATCATGCCCTGCTCGTCCAGCGCGGCGAGCATCTCGCCGTACTCCTGCGGGCTCCCGGGGAAGGCGGCGCCGAGTTCGGCGGCGCTCAGGCCGCCCTCGGCCAGCACGGCGACGAAGTCCTGGAACCTCTCGGCCCGGCCGGCGTCGAACTCGAACTCGACGAACCGGCGCCCGTCGAGGTAGGTGAACTCGATGCCGCCGTCCTGCGTGGGGCCCGACCGCACCCCCGGACGCAGCGAGGGCCGCCGGAACCCGGCGAAGTCGCTCATCATGTCTCCTGTTCAGAGGTCGCCGGTGCGCAGCAGCGGGCGCCGGGGGTCGGAGTAGTGCTCCAGGATGCCGTTGAAGAAGGCCGCGTACGCCTCCACGAACAGGTGCGCCTTGTCGTGCCAGCGCCGCTCGGTCTCCGCGTCGACGCCGGGGACCCGCGCGAACAGCTCCCGGCTGACGGATCCGTGGTCGTGCCCCGCGTTGACCCGGGCGTGGGCGCGCATCGGCTCGACGAAGGCCGGGTCCAGGCCGATCCGGTCGCAGGCGGCCAGGAAGGAGTCGTAGGCGATCCGCCCGTCGGGGCCGTCGGAGTCGGAGTCGAGGCGGCCCTCCAGCACGCCGATCGTGGCGACGAAGAAGAGCGGATCGGTCCGCGCCCACCAGGACAGCGTCTTGATCAGTGCGGTCGTGGTCGGCAGGGGACGCGCCCTCAGCAGGTCGTCACGGGTGACGCCCAGGGGCTGGAAGGCACGCAACACGATGTCGTCGTGGCGGTGCTCCTCCTGGTAGAAGTCGTTGAGCATCGCTCTGAGCTCGGCGCTCTCGGCCAGGGCCAGCACGGCGGAGTCGAACTCGTTCTCCCGGAAGAGGAAGAACCAGTTCTCCAGGCCGAAGCCGAAGAAGACGTTGCGGTGGAGGGCCTCCGGGCGCTCCAGGACCTCGCGCCAGAAGGGGCCGGCGAAGACCAGGTCCTCCAGGAGCCGGTTCAGGACGTCCTCCAGGCGGGACAGGACCGCCGGCCCCGAGGACGCCGCCGGGACGGCGCCGTCGTCGACCAGACCCCACACCACGGCGGGCTCGACGACCTCGCGCACCGCCTCGCCGTCGAGACCGGTCTCACGCTCCAGGTCGTCGATCGTCCTGCTGCCGTCGAGCAGCCGGAGCAGCCGGAGGAAATCCCGCTGCCCCATCCCCTCCGGGGCCTCGACCTCCAGAACGCCGCCGGGCGTGTGCAATTCGGCCTCGCCTTTTTCTCCGATCCGTACGGTGGCCCGGAGAAAGGGCTTTACTGGAAGGAAGTTCACCGGCACGGCTGGTCCCCTTCTGACGTCGGGAGGTGAAATACAGGAGGAAGACCGGCACCGAGGGTGCCGGTCTTCTGGCGGTCCGTCACATCACAGGTGAACAGCCGAAAGAGCGGTCACCTTGGCACGACGCTTGATCCGCATAGAACACCTCCTCGTCTCTCTGCGACCGCAGGGAAAGATGTCCCGCCGCACATACTGGTCGATTTACGCACATGCGGCGACCAGTGTCAGACACTAAGCCGGGCGCATACGGGAGTCAAGGCTTGTATCACAGGCCGATATACCCCTCCATTTACATTGGTGATATCCATGAACTCTGATTAGCGCGTTTTCCTGGGCGGCAGTGGAAAGAACCCGCTGGTACGACGGACGTAGTCGGCGTAGCCGGGGCGCGACCCGGACAGCTGCCTCTCCAGCATCGGCTTGCCGGTCTTACCGGCCAGGAAGTAGGTCATGAGGACCGGGGAGAGCACGGTCAGCACGCCGGGCCACCGGTCGGCCGCGACGAGGAACAGGCCCCACCACACGCAGGCGTCGCCGAAGTAGTTGGGATGGCGGGTGTAGCGCCACAGGCCGGTGTCCAGGACCTTTCCCCCGCTGCCCGGATCGGCGCGGAAGCGGGCGAGCTGCCGGTCACCGACCGCCTCGAAGAACATTCCCACCAGCCAGAGCGCCACCCCCGCCCAGGCGACCCAGCCGAGCGGGCCCGTCTCGAACATGGCGACCTGGACCGGCAGCGAGACGAACAGCAGGGCGGCGCCCTGGGTCAGGTAGACGGCGCGCAGGGCGTACCGGGTGCGGCTGCCCGGGGCGCGGGCGAGCATCCGCTCATAGCGCGGGTCCTCGCTCTCCCCGACGTTGCGCCGCCCGATGTGCGCGGCCAACCGCACCCCCCACGCGGCGGTGAGCACGAGCACCAGCAGCCGCCGGGCCGGATCGCCGCCGGACGAGGCGTAGGACACCAGGGCGACGGCCGTGAAGCCGAGGCCCCAGGCCACGTCGATCACCGAGTGGCGGCCCACCCGGAGCGCGACGGCCAGGGTGAGAGCCAGCAGCGCCGTGAGGGCCGCCGCCGACAGCAGCAGGGACCAGGCGAAGGCCGCGAGGTCAAACATCCCGCTCCTCCGTCCGGCCGGGCAGAGCAGGCGTCGCGGCCTCCGGTCGCCCTGGAGGCTCGGAGCGGACGGCCCGCGGCCTGCCCGGGAGGTCGGACATCGCGTCCCCGCCCGCCTGGGGGCCGGGGGCGCGGGGTGCGGTGACGGTCATGATCGCCTCCCGAGGGTGAACTGCCAGACGTCCAGGTAGCGCGAGCGGAAACCCGCCTCCGAGTAGGCGAGGTACAGGGTCCACATGCGGTGGAAGGTCTCGTCGAAGCCGAGGGCGCCGACGGCGTCCACCCGCTCCAGGTAGCGTTCGCGCCACAGCCGGAGCGTCTCGGCGTAGTCCGCGCGCAGCGAGAGCCGGTCGGTGATCCGCAGCCCGCCGAGGTTGTCCTCGATCGCGGTGACCGAGGGCAGCATGCCGCCGGGGAAGATGTACTTGCGCACCCACGTGTGGGTGTCCAGCGTGGCCAGCATCCGCTCGTGCGGCATCGTGATCGCCTGGATCGCGATCCGGCCGCCGGGGGCGAGCAGTCTCTCCAGCGCGGCGAAGTAGACCGGCCAGTGGCGCGCGCCGACCGCCTCGACCATCTCGACGCTGACGATGGCGTCGTAACGGCCGCTCACCTCGCGGTAGTCGGCCAGCAGGATCTCTGCCCGGTCCGACAGCCCGGCGTCGGCGACCCTGGCGCGGGCCAGCTCCCGCTGCTCCCGCGACAGGGTGATCGACACCACCGCGGCCCCCCGGCGGGCCGCCCGCAGCGCCAGCTCGCCCCACCCGGTGCCGATCTCCAGCAGCCGGGTGCCCGGCCCCACCCCCGCCTGGTCCAGCAGCCGGTCGATCTTGGAACGCTGGGCGCCGGCGAGGGTCTCCCACGACGCGGGGCCGTCGAACAGCGCGGCGGAGTAGGTCAGCGTCTCGTCCAGGAACGCGGCGAACAGGTCGTTGGACAGGTCGTAGTGGCGGTGGACGTTGCGCCGGGCGTCCTGCCGGTCGCCCAGCTCGTCACGGGGCACGCGCCGTACGGCCAGCCGCCGCAGCCGCTGCAGGCCGGGCGGGATGAGCGTGGCCAGCCGCTCGGCCATCACCGTGAGCACGGCGGGCAGGTCGTCCGCCTCCCAGTCCCGCGCCATGTAGGCCTCGCCGAACCCGATGAGGCCGCCCGCCCCGACCCGCCGGTAGAACGCCTCGGGGCGCCGCAGCCGCATCACCGGGCCGCCCGCGCCCAGCCGCCGCCCTCCGGGCAGTTCCACGGTCAGGGGCAGCCGCCGTACGGCGTGCAGGAACAGGCGTCGCGCGAGCGCGCCGCGCAGCCGCGAGGGGGGAACGGTGTCGACGCCGGGCCAGAACGCGGCGGGCCGGTCGGTCGTGAGGGTCATCTGGGTCCTCCTGGGGGAACTGTCTTCAGGCCGCGCAGGTAAAGGCCGATCCCCTGGCGGCGGATCCTGGCGCTGCCCACGAGGGGGGCCAGGGGGTGCTTGGCGGCCATGCGGTACAGCCAGGGCCCGGTCGCCGGCCGGCGGCGGCCCCGGATGCTCGCCACGAAGGGGGGATGACCTTCGCGGTGCAGGGTCACGGTGAGCGCGAGCCGCTCGCCGGGCTCGGGAAGGCTGAGCCGGTAGCGGCCCTCCACCGGGTGGAACGGCGAGACGTGGAACTCCTTGGCCACCTCGTGCTCGCCGGGGCGCAGCAGGTAGCGGTGGCGTCCGCCGTAGGTGTTGTGCACCTCGGCGACCACGGCCACGCCCTCGCCGGTGTGGCACCAGTAGACGGTCAGCGGGTTGAACACGTGGCCGAGCACCCGGGCGTTGGTCAGCATCGTGATCCGGTGGGCGGTGACGCCGTGCGCGGCGAGGAAGGCGTCGACGTTGCGCCGGATGCTCAGCCCGGGGTCGCCCATGTGGTCCCGGGCGTGGAAGGCGGCCAGCCACCGGTTCTCCGGCAGCCGGTCGAGGTCGACCAGCCACAGGTACGACCCGTAGCCGAAGCGGTTGCGGATCGGCGCGGACCGCACATGGGTGATCACGCACTCGTACAGCGCGGGCAGCGCCGGCCCGGTCACCAGCGCCCTCCGAGCGCCTCGGCCGCCCGGACGCCGGAGCGGCAGCCGTCCTCGTGGAACCCCCACCCGTGGTAGGCCCCGGCGTAGGCGACCACCCCGCTGTTGAGCCGGGGCAGCCGTTTCTGGGCCTCGACCGACTCGGGGGTGTAGACCGGGTGCTCGTAGACCATCCGGGCGATCACGTGCTCGTCGGGGATCTCGGTGCCCAGGGTGACGAGGTGGCTGCCGGCCGCGTCCAGCCGCTGGAGCCGGTTCATGTCGTAGGTGACCTGGACGCCGCCGGCGGCCGCGCAGGACTCCGTCCGGTAGTTCCACGAGGCCCGCGCCCGCCGCGCCCGGGGCAGCACCGACGGGTCGGTGTGCAGGGTCGCGGGGTTGCGGGAGTAGCGGAAGGCGCCGAGCACCCGCCGCTCGTCCGGAGTGGGGTCGGACAGCAGGCGCAGCGCCTGGTCGGGATGGGTGGCGACGACCACCGCGTCGAACCGGTGCGGGACGTCGTCGGCGACGAGCTCCACCCCCTCCCCGGTACGGCGCAGCATCCGCACCGGGGTCGAGGTGTGCACGGCGGTGAGCGTCTTGGCGATCTTCTCGACGTAGTCGCGCGATCCCCCGGTGACGGTCCGCCAGCGCGGGGATCCGGAGACGGCGAGCATCCCGTGGTTGGCCAGGAACGCGAACAGGTAGCGGGCCGGGTAGAGCCCGGCGGCGGAGGGGGGACACGACCAGACCGCCGACACCAGCGGGGTCATGAAGTGGGAGACGAAGTAGGGCGAGAAGCCGGTGAGGGACTCCCCCAGCGTGCGGTCGTCGCCGCGCTCCAGCATCTCGCGGGCCATCCGGTGGAAGCGCGGCACCTCGGTGAGCATCCTCAGGTACGGCACGCGGAGCGCGCTGGAGGGCCGGGCGAACAGGCCCGGCGCCTTCTTGCCCCCCGCGTACTCCAGGCCGCAGCCCCCGCAGGAGACCGACATGCTCATGTCGGAGGGCTGGGTCCGCACGCCCAGCTCGTCGAACAGGCGGATCAGCGTCGGATAGGTCCGCTCGTTGTGCACGATGAACCCGCTGTCCACCGCCAGCGTCCGGCCGTCGTCACCGGCCACGTCATGGGTGTGGGCGTGCCCGCCGATCCGGTCGTCGGCCTCGAAGACGGTGACGTCGTCGGCCCGCCGCAGCACGTACGCCGCGGTGAGACCGGCCACCCCGCTGCCGACCACGGCGATCTTGCGCCTTGCCATCGTTGGGACGTCCTCTCAGACCACGGGCTTGGGCGGTCCGGCGGCCACTGTCCGGAAGACGTCCGCGACCGGTCGATCAGGCGGCGGAAGGGTGCAGGGGGTCATCCTGAGCACGGCGGGCCGGGCCGGGACCGTGGACGTACGGCCGGCGGCGCGCCCGCCGTACAGGAACGGGACAGCGGAGGCGGTTCGGGTCATGTGGGAGGCCCCTCGGGTCGGTTTGACCTCTTATTCGGAGCCGTCGGTGATCCGGATGCCCCCTTTGCTAAGAACCCTTAGTTTTCTGGGAGAAAAGATCATCCCCGCCCTCCCGGAGCCCTCCGCGGCCTTTCATCGGCCTTTTCCCAGGTCACCGCCGGGCGGGCGGGGCCGGAGCGCGGCCCCGCACCCCTCTGCCGCCAGATGGGGAGAAACCCGTCAGGGCGCTTGACCTGCCCTTTCCCTACCCCTACCGGTACAACTGGCAGTAAGGGTTGGACAGAAGCGCCTCGCCCCCGCACGATGGCGTGGGGGGACTCATGCCAATCCAGCGGTCTGGCCGTGGATCGCCCCGGCCGGACAGGTATGATCATCAAAATCCGGGAGCCACCCGGGCCGAAGATGCCAAAGATCCTTAAAATCCGGGTATATAAGGCTGGGACTGGAACTGCAGGAGGCCCCCATGCAGGTCAAGAAGGTCGCTACCTACGTAGCGGTGGCGTTCGTGGCCTTTTATCTGTTCACCAAACCCGCTCAGGCGGCGGACGCGGTGACCGGAGTCTTCGACGGGATTGTGAGGGGAGCGGACCAACTGGCCCTGTTCTTCACACGAGTGCTGAGCTGACCACCCGGCGGGGGCCACCCCGCCCATGACCTTTTTGCCGGCCTTCTCCTCGGCGCTCCCGCCTGACCGCGCGGGAGCGCGGACCTCTCGCAGTGCCGGGCACCATGCGATGTGCTTCCCCTGTCCGCCAGGACATGTTACGCAGGGAGCATGGGAGATCGTCACAGCGTCACCGGAGTTGATCGGCTCGGCCCGGCGGGTCTTCGCGTCGTCGAACACGCCGAGACGGAGCGCGTCGAGCTGATCCGTTTTCTCTACGCCGACCACGGCGGAGTGATCCGGGGCAAGGCGACCTCGCGCTCCCGGCTGGCCGAACGGCTCGTCTCCGGCATCGGGCACACCGTGGCGATGATGGCGATGAACATGCTCGACCAGCTCCAGGAGGTCGAGCGGCTCGGCCCCGTCGGCGAGGTCCGCCTCGTGCCCGACCCGGCCACGTTCGTCGCCCTCCCCTACGCCCCCGGCGCGGCGGCCATGCTGTCGGACCTGCGCCAGGTCGACGGCTCCCCCTGGCCCGCCTGCCCACGCACCTTCCTGCGCGAGGCGATCGCCACCCTGGCCGGCGAGGGCATGGTCGCCGTCGCCGCCTACGAACCCGAGTTCACCCTCGGCCGCCGCGAGCCCGACCCCGGCGGAGGCCTGGACCGGCTGGTCCCCGTCGACGACAGCCTCTGCTACGCCACCACCGGCTTCGACCAGGCCCACGACTACACGATGAGCCTGATCCACGCCATGGAGACCCAGGGCCTGCGGGTGGAGCACTACCACCCCGAGCTCGGCCACGGCCAGCAGGAGCTGTCCATCCGCCACGCCTCCGCCATGCGCGCCGCCGACAACCAGGTGCTCTACCGCGAGACCGTCCGCGGCGTCGCCCTCCGCACGGGGCTGTGGGCCTCCCTCGCCCCCAAGCCGCTCGCCGACCAGGCCGGCAACGGCGCCCACCTGCACCTGTCCCTGTGGGATCCCGACCTGCGGACCAACCTCTTCAGCGACCCCGCGGACCGCTACGGCCTGTCGGCCACCGCCTACCGCTTCATCGGCGGCCTGCTCGCCCACCTCCCGGCGCTCACCGCCCTGACCTGCGGCTCGGTGAACAGCTTCCGGCGGCTGGCGCCGAGGATGTGGTCGAGCGCCTACGCCTGCTACGGCATGGACAACCGGGAGGCCGCGGTGCGGATCTGCTCCCCGGTCGGGGCGGACGCCGCGGCGTCGGCCAACCTGGAGATCAAGCCCTCCGACTCCTCGGCCAACCCCTACCTGTCGCTCGGCGCCGTCATCCACGCCGGCCTGGACGGCATCCGCCGCGACCTCGACCCCGGCCAGGCCCTCGACGTCGACCCCGCCACCCTCGGCGAGAGCCGGCTCTCCGCCCTGGGCGTGCGCCGCCTGCCCTCCACTCTCGACGAGGCCCTGGACGCCCTGGAGGCCGACGACGTCCTCATGGACGCCCTCGGCCCCCTGCGCGGCTCCGCCTACCTGGCCGTCAAACACTCCGAGTCCCGCGCCTTCGCCGCCGAGGACCTCTCCTACGAGCTGTTCCACCACTTCCGGGTCTTCTAGCGCCTGGCGGGACCACGGTGACTCGGTAGGCGCGGCTGGAAGGCTCAAGGCATCCCGCAGCCCAAAAAGGGAGGCCGGATCATCAACATCGGCAGCAGCCTGACCCAGCGCGTGCCGTACCCCGGCTGGACCCTCTACTCGACGAGCAAGTCGGCGCTGATCGGGCTGACCAAGGGACTGGCACGCGATCTCGGCCCTCGCGGCATCACGGCCAACCTCGTCCACCCGGGCTCGACCAACACCGAGATGAACCCCGCCGTCGGCCCCGAAGCCGACGAGGAGCGCCGGTACACCGCGCTGAACCGCTACTGCGACCCCGACGACATCGCCGCCACCGTGGTGCACCTGGCCGGAGAGGGTGGCTGCAACATCACCCGCGCGTCCATCGCCGTGGACGCCGGGGCGACCGCGCAACCGCCGGGCAGATCGTCCGCCTGCGCTGGGGCCAGGAGAGCGCCGCCGACAGCGCGCTGTTACCAGAGGCGATCGACACCGACCCAGAAGGCGCCTGGCCGAGACCCGTCTGCAGCATGTCTTGATCGCCTGTGCCATGAACGCCGCCCGGATTGCCGACTGGACCGAACGTGACAACCATCCCGCCCGCGAACGCCCACCCAGCAGCTTCAAAACCCTCTGCAAGACCCGCACAGCAAGTTAACCAACAGAGTCTTTGCCAGGGCTCTGAGACGTGGCGTGATATCGGAGACTTGACCGGCTCGCCGGCCTTCCGGGATCTTGGCCCGTGTGACTTTCGGCCTTGGTGATGAAAACGGTTCGCCAGAAGGTAGCTCTGGCTCCGACAAGGTCGTGCCGACTATTCCTCGGCGACGGCTTTTGATGGCGGCGATGGTTACCGTCGTCCTATCTGTGGTGGCGGCAGGCTTCTTGCTTCGAGAACGGCCGTCCCTCACCGTCCTGCCCCCGCCCGACGGGCCCTGGCCGACGATGTTGTTCTCCGTCTGGCTCTGTCCGGACAAAAAAGGAGAGGCCGAGGAGGTCCAGAAGTGTCGAAGCGGGGTCACAGATCGGCAGCGGCGGGCGGTCGAGACGGCGATCCGCGGAGTGCCCGGTATCGAGAAGTTCACGTTCGCGAGTGCCGAAGATGCGGTCAAGGAGACGGCCGAGCAGTTCGGTGAGGAGGGCCTCCTCACCGAGGAGGAGGCTCCACCGTCATTCGATGGCCACTTTCGGAGCGTCGGGGATGCGGACGCGACGCGTCCCTTGATGGACGGTCTGCGATCTGCTGTAGAGGACCTACCTGGCGTGGTGTCCGTGAACTTCTCCACCGACCATCTCTTCTGGACCGGAAAATCGGACCTGTCAATTTTTCTCAGCGGGAAGAACCTGGAGCAGGAGCGAAGGGCGATCGAGGCGATACTCGCGACGGTCGACGGAATCGACAAGGTCTATTTCCAAGACGCCGAGCACACGCGCAAGGTCGCCGAGTACATGCTGGGCGAGTCGCCCCCCCTCCATCAGATGGCCGATACCTATGAGATCAAGGTTGCCGACAGGCGGGCGGTAGACGCGATCAAGACGGTGCTCCGAAACGTCCCGGGAGTCCACAAGGTCGTGGTGCGATAGCCGAGAGCGTTTCAGAACGGAGACAGAGCCCTCGCAGGGTAGGGACCTGCCCAATTCTCGCGGTGGCCGATCCTCGTTCGCGTCCCGAATCCGCCAGGGCAATACGGTTATCAGATCGGAGACAGCTCGGCCCATACCGCGTGGCCCACGGCCCGCGTGCCGCGACAGCCGACCTTCGAGGCCAGGGTCGCGACCACGGACAGCCCCCGGCCGCGCTCGGAGCCCGAGGTCGTCCACAGCCGTTGCCGTCAAGGCGCATGGGTCATCGGCAAGCCGGTCTCTCCACGCCGGTTCTGAAGTAAAGGATTTGCTACACTCCAGGATGTGGAGGAGTGGGAAATCCGTGTCACCAACGAGATCCTCACCTGGATCAACGCCCTGGACGAGCGGTCTCGGGTTCAGGTCGTCGACGCCGTTGACCGGCTGGCCGAGGCCGGCCCTGGCTTGGGGCGCCCACTGGTCGACAAGCTGGAAGGCTCCCGGGTCCACAACCTGAAGGAATTGCGCCCCGGCTCCGCCGGCCGCTCCGAGATTCGGATCTTGTTCGTGTTCGATCCGTGGCGTTCGGCCATCCTGCTGGTAGGTGGGGACAAGTCCGGCGACTGGTCGGGCTGGTATCGCCGGGCCATCCCCCGCGCCGAAGAGCTGTACGCGGAATACCTGAAGGAACGCGAGGCGGAGGAGAAGGACCGATGACGAACTTTCCCAAATGGAGCGATGTCCGCGCCGGCATCGTGGCCGGCTCCGGCGGCGAAGAGGCCGTGGTTGAAGCGCGGCGACGCAATCAGGCCTACATCGACGGCCACCGGCTGGCTGAGCGCCGCAAGATCCTGGGCTTGTCGCAGACCGAGGTGGCCGACCGCATGGGCGTAACGAAGAGCCGGATCTCCCAGATCGAGCGGGGCGAGGTGTCCACCGTCGAGGCCATTGCCCGCTATGTGCAGGCGCTCGGCGGCCAACTCCAGATCTCGGCGGTGTTCGGTGATGACCTCTACATCCTGCGCGGCACCGACACCCACGCCGCATAGCAAGCGTTGGGCGGCATCAAAAACGTAAGGTCGGCTAATCGGTGGCACCCTCAATGGGTCAACGCACCACCCATGGATGATCATGTAGCCGTGGAGGTGTGTGTGCGTGACTACGGGTTTTCACCCGCTCAGCAAGACGAGATCTGGCGGCGCTGGCGCGACGGGGAATCCTTCAGCTTGATGGGCCGGGCACTGGGCGCCCCGATGCATCACGTCCGGCGCTTTCTCTACCAGAGCGGCGGCGTACACCAGGCCCCGCAGCGACGGTCCGCGCGCCATCTGACGGCTGCTGATCGTGAAGAGATATCCCGGGGCATCGCCGCTGGACAGTCCGCCCGGCTGCTGGCCCAGCGGCTGGGAAGGGCATCTTCGACGGTCTCGCGGGAGATCGCCCGCAACGGCGGCCGTGAGCGCTACCGGGCCGCCTTGGCCGAGGTTGAGGCCTACCGGCGGGCGCGTCGGCCGAAACCGGCCAAGCTGGCCCGGCAACCTGCGCTTCGGGTGATGGTCGAGGCCAAGCTCGCGCTGTGCTGGTCGCCGGAGCAGATCTCCGGCCGGCTGCGGCGACATTACCCGCAGGAGACCGACATGCAGCTCTCCCACGAGGCGATCTACCTGTCGCTTTATGATCCGCGCCGCCGGCAGGCCATCGACCGGGCGCTCACTCAGCGTCTGCGCACCGCGCGTCCGATGCGCCGCCCTCGAGGCGCCCGCCGGGCCACGGGCCGCGGGGTCCTGCGGGACATGGCCCCGATCACCGCCCGTCCCGCCGAGGCCGAGGATCGGGCGGTTGCCGGGCACTGGGAAGGTGATCTCATCATGGGCACGCGCCCGTCTGCCATCGGCACACTGGTCGAGCGCACCAGCCGCTACACGACCTTGGTCGCGTTACCGGACGGCATCAAGGCCGAGCAGGTCAGGCCCCATCTCACGCGCAGTGTCTTGGCCATCCCGGTCCGGCTGCGGCGCTCGTTGGCCTCCGATCGCGGCCGGGAGATGGCCGGGCATCGCGCCTTCACCAGCGCGACCGGAATGCCGGTCTACTTCTGCAAACCGCGCAGCCCCTGGCAGCGGGGCAGCAACGAGAACACCAATCGACTCCTGCGTCAATACCTGCCCAAAGGGGCAGATCTGCGCGCTTTCAGTCAAGACGACCTGGACGCCATCGCCGACGAGCTCAACAACCGCCCCCGCAAGATCCACGGCTATCGCACTCCGGCAGAGATCTACGCTGAGATCCTGAACAGCGGTGATGCATTGATCCTTTGAGCGCGCCATCACGGTTGCTATAGCCGTCAACTTGGCTGTCAAACCACTTTCAGGGCCTACAGGAGGCTTTCGGCCATCGACGGCATCGTCAAGATAATTGACGGAGACCCATCTATTGATCGACTAAATTACCATCCGAGCCTTCATGGCTCTCGCACCAAAGCTCTCGAGCCACTTCAAGAGCATTGCAAGCAGCAACCCGCCGACCTTCCTTAGGCGTACATGATTCCCGTTCCATTATGGGCATAACCGAATTAGTAAACTCTCCCATGCTTCCTAGAAGGAGCATCGCATAGGAAAACTCTTCGTCAGACAGATCTTCGATCAATCCATCGATCAGTTCAATACTATCCAAGATTCGAGATCGGCAATATTCGTCGATACTCCACTCGCAGCTTCCAATCATTACGGTGCGACCGTAAGATGAGCCACGAAATATCTCATGCAGGAGAAGCCAGGCATTCTCTGAAATCTTCAACCCGGCGTTCAACTCTTTCAGTATAACATCCGTCACGGCGGCGGCCGAAGAATAAAGATCACCCTGATTCACCACACGTGTACAGAGAGCACGGAAAGCATGCTCCCTTTCCTCAAACGCTCCGTGAAGCAGAGCAGAGAGAAGAGGGGGCACCGAAGAGGCGTTGCCATTGAGAACGTTGAGATCTTTCCATGCCCAATCCACCATTTTGGCCCCCTTGGCTCACTGGTATTTTTACCACCTTCGATCGGATGGCACCTGACTTGGGTCTATTCGGCTTCTGCATCTGTCACAGAAGTCCGCCTCTTTTGCAGAGTCTGGGTGCATAGAGTGACCATACCGAAGATTCGATGGATCAGAACCTCGCGATACTGCTTCTTCTCGGGCGACATCCTCCGCACAGAACTCACCGGCGCCCGATCGCTTCTTCCCGACTACAACTAGCCCGTTTGTGCAATCAACCGCACCAACCATCATCACATGCTTGCGACGTTGGGTGTTGGACATCCTTTCACGCTCTTTGTCCCTTGCCCGATCCGCAAGCGTAAAGCACTCTTCATCAGTGAGTGGATTGTCGTTGTGGACGAGAACAGCTTGGTCGCCTGCTACCACATGGTAGGTGTGGAGGTCGTCGACTGTCAGGTTGTGGACGCGGTGGGTGGCGGTCCACTTCTTGATGGCGGTGATCTGGACATGGGTGCCTGCTGAGGTCTGCAGCCACATGCCAGGCTGAAGTTCGCCGGCGTTCAACCACTTGCGCAGAGACGGGATCCAGAATGGGTGCTCGTCGGTCGCGGTGATGACATCAGTGGCATCGCCATGGGCACCGTCGATGTCGATCGTGACCTTGGCGAGGTTCTTGACCCCGTCACCGGTGATCAGGGTGATGACCGGCTTGGCCGCGGTAACACCGGCCTTGGGGTCGGTGGCCATGACATAGTCGCCGGCCTCGACATCTTCAATCGCCTTCGTCGAGCCATCGGCCATCAGCACTCGCGTACCCGGAACGAAGCTGTTGGGCCTGCGCTTACTGATGTCGCAGTTGTCGCCGGTGCCCGGCGGGTCCATCATCGGCAGGTCGGGGGTCACCTCGTCGATGAGGTCGTCGACGAGCTTGTCGGTGGTGTTGTCGACGAGGTTCTCGACCAGGTCCCGGCCGCATTTGGTGACGGTGAAGCAGGCCATGCCCCAGTCGCCGAGGTCGGCCGGCTCGGTGCCGGTGGCCTCACCGAGGGTGTCCATGGCGTCGCTCACGGCGGTGTCGACCATTTCGGTGGCGACCTCGTTCTTCGTGGTCGCCTTGGTCGACTTCGCCTTGGCCTTGGACTTCGCCTTGCTCGCCGCCTTCTTCGCGGCCTTGGTCGTCTGCTTGGCGGCCTTCTTCGCCGCCTTCTTGGCGTTCTTGGCGCCCTTCTTGGCAGCTTTGGCGGTCTGCTTCGCGGCCTTCTTCACCGCCTGCTTGGTGACCTTCTTACCGGCCTGCTTCGCGGCCTTCTTCGCGGCCTGCTTGGCTCCTTGCCTGGCCCCTTGCTTGCCGCCCTGCTTGGCAGCCTGCTTCCCGCCCTGCCTGGCCCCTTGCTTCCCGCCTTGTTTGGCAGTCTGCTTCCCGCCCTGCTTCCCGCCCTGCTTGGCTCCCTGCTTGGCGCCTTGCTTCGCCCCCTGCTTCACGGTCTGCTTGACGGCCTGCTTCACCACCTGCTTGGCGATGATCTGCACCGCGACCCGCGCGGCGATGAACAGCAGCGGGATGCAGAACGGGCAGTTACCCGACGGGTCGGTGAGCGACATCGGGTCGCCGCCCACGTAGGTGTAGCGGTTGAGGTTGATCGACGGGTACGGGCTCAGCGTCACGTCGTCGCGCGAGGCGAAGCCGCCGGTGCCGGGCATGTACCACCGGGCGAGCATGTTGACCTTGCCGGTGGCGGGGTCGGTGTATCCGCCCTGGAAGCCCAGCCGGCGCTGGCTCCCGGTCCGGGCCAGTACCTCGCCGAACGGGTCGTAGGAGGTGGAGTCCACCAGCGCGCTGCCCGAGAAGGTGCCCACCACATCGCCGTGCTGGTCGGACATCACACCCAGTGCGGGACCGCTTCCCTCCTTGAGCCCGAGCAGCCCCCCGAACGGGTCGCGGCCATACTTGCCCTGGGTCGCGCCGGCTCCGTCGGTGACGGCGACGATGTCGTTCTCCACCCCGGCGTAGGCGAAGTTCTCGGCCGAACCGCCCTGCGTGCGGGAGGCCAGGCGGCCGAGCCCGTCGTAGGTGTAGGTGGCGTCTCCGTCGGAGGTCAGGCGGTCGAAGGCGTCGATCGTCAGGTTCCGGGTGACGCCGCCGTCACCGGCTCCGCGGCGGTCCTGAGGCGGTCGTCGTTGTCCCAGCCGAAGGTCGCGGTCCCGCTCGCGTCCACCCGCTGGGTCACGTTGCCCATGTCGTCGTAGGCGAACGCGGCGGTCTGGACGGCGTTCCTCGACACCTTCGTCAGCAGGCCCCGGTCGTTGTACTCCAGGGCGTAGTCGCCGATCGCCGTCTCACGGCCGGTCAGGTCATAGCCGTAGGTCCGCTCCGGGGTCGCGACCTGCGCGCCGGCACCGGTCTCCTTGGTCAGCCGCCCCAGGTGGTCGTACTTCCGGTCGACGCGCACACCACCGGGTGCGGCGACGGAGGTGACGTTGCCTCCCGCGTCGTAAGCGGTGGTCCAGGTCCGGTCGGCGGGCTGCGGGTGGGCCTGGGTCGCGGGTTCGACCGTCGACTCGGGCAGACCGAGGCTGTTGTAGGTGGTCCAGACGGTGTTGCCCCGCCCGTCGGTGGATCGGGTCATCTCGCCGGTGGCGTCGTAGCCGAAGGTGGTGGTGATGGTCTTGCCCGTCGCGACCGGTTCCACCAGTTCGACCATCGCGTCCGTCGCGTCGTAGACGCGCCGTACGACCCGGCCCTCGCCGGAGGTGTCGGTGACGGGGTTGCCGGCCACGTCGTAGGCGGTGCCGAAGGTGCGCTGCAGCACACCTGAGGCGTTCAGATCCTTGGTCGCGGTCTGCCGTCCGGCGAGGTCGTACTCGGTGACCGTGGCATTGTCCAGCGGGTCGATGGACTTGGTGAGGCGGCCCGCGAGGTCGTACTCGTAGCGGGTGACGTCTTGCAGCGGGTCGGTGATCGAGGTGATCTCACCCGCCGGGTTGAGCGCGTAGTCGACCGTGCGGTTGCCCGGCGAGATCTCCTTGACCTTGTTGCCGGCGTCGTCGTACTCCATCTTGGTGATCAGGGATTTCAGCGTCGGCTTGCGTTCGACGATGGTGGCCGTGATCGGACGTCCCAGGTCGTCGTAGGTCGCCTGGCTCTGCGCCCCGTTGGGGTCCACGCTTTTGAGCAGTTCTCCCACGGTGTCGTACTCGTAGGTCCACTGCCCGCCGGGCTGGCCGTCCGGGCCGGGTTCGACGGCTCTGACCTGGTTGCCCAGGGCGTCGTAGTCGGTGGTCCACACCGATCCGCGCGGGTCGGTGAACTTGGTGACCCGGCCGGCGGCGTCGTATGTGTATCCGGCTTTCGGCGTGAGGGTGCTACCGCCCGGCGGTGTGTACGGCGCGGCCGTCACCGAGGTGGTGCGGCCCAGCCGGTCGAAGGCGGCCGTGGTGGTGCGGCCTTCGGGGTCCACCGAGTGGGTCCGGCGGCCCGCGCTGTCGTAGCCGTACTTGACGGTCGGGCGGAGGTCGGAGGCTGAGCCCGCCTTTTCGACCTTGACCTCGGGGGCCTTGACCTCGACCAGCTGATCCGCCGCGTCGTAGCGGTAGGCGGTGGTGAAGCGGGCAGCGAAGTCGCCGGCAAACGTCAGGTATTTAGCCTGAAAGCCACTTATGAAACAAGTAAAACTTAAGCCCCATAGATATATAAAAGCTACATAAAGGGACAAAATATATTATTAGTCGCTGGCCGGATCCGGCCACACGCCCAGATTTCCTCCGGACGGCTCACGAAAGTCCTGCCGAACGGCCGGTGGTCAGGGAAGCCCACCTGATGCCCCGTGAACCGCGCAGGGGATGGCTCCGACGATCCGGACATCCCACCACGTTCTTCTAGCGACGGAAGCCGGAGCCGGTCCCGTCCGCCTGGCCTGACGATTGCCCCTGAACCCGTCGCATAATCACAATTTTCCTCGCACCTGCGGCGCCCGGCCCTGCGCTCCTTTCCGCAGAGGCGCTTCAGCGACGGCGATCACCCCTGAACCCGCCCGCACGGACGCTTCAGCGTCAGGACGCACCCCGGGCGGCCGGAGACGGAGCGGCTACGGTCCGCATGCCGTACGGCGAGACGGAGTGGCGCGGAGGTGGGCCGGTGTTCCGGCCGGCGTGTAAAAGGACCGCGACCACCGCGCCCGCCAGGCCGGAGGCCTGAAGGAACCGGACCGCAACTGCGACGGCCGGCCGGAACACCGGCCCACCGCAGCGCGAACGGCCCTCAGCGCCGCCCATCAGCGGCCCCCCGACTACCGGCCACCGAAAACAACGTGCCCGAGCTTCCCCATCCAGCCTCGGCCCGTCAGCGCACCGGGTGCCCCGCCCCCCGCAGCGCGTCCTTCACCTCGGAGATCTTGAGCTGCCCGAAGTGGAACACCGACGCCGCCAGCACGGCGTCCGCCCCCGCCTCCACAGCCGGGGCGAAGTCCTTCAGCGAACCGGCACCGCCACTGGCGATCACCGGAACCGACACCGCGGCCCGCACCGCCCGGATCATCTCCAGGTCGTAGCCGTCCCGGGTGCCGTCGCCGTCCATGGAGTTGAGCAGGATCTCCCCCACCCCCAGCTCCTCGCCCCGGCGGGCCCACTCGACCGCGTCGATCCCGGTCCCCCGGCGGCCACCATGCGTGGTCACCTCGAAACCGGACGGCGTCGGCGGCCCGTCGACCACCCGGCGGGCGTCCACCGACAGCACGATGCACTGCGCGCCGTAGCGCTGCGACGCCTCGGTCAGCAGCTCCGGCCGGGCGATCGCCGCGGTGTTCAGGCCCACCTTGTCCGCGCCCGCGCGCAGCAGCGTGTTGACGTCCTCGACCGAGCGCACTCCCCCGCCGACGGTCAGCGGGATGAACACCTGCTCGGCCGTCCGCCTGACCACGTCGTACATCGTCGACCGGTCGGAGCTGGAGGCCGTGATGTCGAGGAACGTCAGCTCGTCGGCCCCCTCCGCGTCGTAGCGGCGGGCCAGCTCGACCGGGTCCCCGGCGTCACGGAGGTTCTCGAAGTTGACACCCTTGACCACCCGCCCGGCGTCCACGTCCAGGCAGGGGATCACTCGTACCGCGACACTCATCTCTCTACAGCTCCTCATTCACGGTATGCCTCGACCTCGGCCTCCACCAACATCCGAGGGTCGATCAGGCCCGCCACCCGGACCCCGGTGCAGGTGGGGCGGACCTCGCCGAACAGCTCGGCGTGCGCGCGGCCGACCTCGTCGTAGTGCTCGTCGTCGACCACGAAGTAACGGACCCGGACCACGTCACGGCGGGACAGGCCCGCCTTCTCGATGGCGTCCAGCGCGACCCCGAAAGCGGTCAGCGACTGCCGGTAGGCGTCGCCGACGTGCTGGACCTCACCGCCGACGGTGGCGGTGCACCCCGAGACGATCACCCATGGCCCCGCCACCACCGCGCGGGCATAGCCGTAGCGCTCCTCCCAGACACCGCCGCTGAACACCCGGGTGCCCGAACGGTGGCTCCCCCCGCCCCCTGTCACGTGCGGCAACCTACGAGCTCACCGCGGCCAGGGCCTCTTCGAGGGTGAAGGCGTGCGCGTAGAGGGCCTTGCCGACGATCGCGCCCTCGACGCCGATCGGCACCAGCGAGGCCAGGGCGCGCAGGTCGTCCAGGGAGGACACGCCGCCGCTGGCGACCACCGGCTTGGCGGTACGGGCGCAGACCTCGCGGAGCAGGTCGAGGTTGGGGCCGCGCAGGGTGCCGTCCTTGGTGACGTCGGTGACGACGTAGCGGGGGCAGCCGTCGGCCTCAAGGCGGTCGAGCACCTCCCACAGGTCGCCGCCCTCCTTGGTCCAGCCGCGGGCGGCGAGGGTGGTGCCGCGGACGTCGAGACCGATCGCGATCCTGTCACCGTACTCAGAGATGATCTTGGAGCACCAGGAGGGGTTCTCCAGGGCGGCGGTGCCGATGTTCACCCGGCGGCAGCCGGTGGCCAGCGCGGCCTCCAGGGAGGCGTCGTCACGGATGCCCCCCGACATCTCCACCTTGATGTCGAGGGCGTCCACGACGGTGGCCAGCAGCTCGCGGTTGGAACCTCGGCCGAAGGCGGCGTCGAGGTCGACCAGGTGGATCCACTCGGCGCCGGCCTCCTGCCAGGCGAGCGCCGCCGACAGAGGGTCGCCGTAGGAGGTCTCGGTGCCGGCCGCCCCCTGGACCAGGCGGACCGCCTGGCCGTCGGCGACGTCCACGGCGGGCAGCAACTCTAGCGACATCTGATCAGGACCTCCGGTCGAAGACAAGGGTGACGAAAAGCGGCACGAAGAGCACCGAGAGAACCAGCACGCCGAGCCGCGCGGTCCACGACGACCACAGCAGCCAGGCGATCACCTGGACGATCAGGAAAAGGACGGCCACGAGGCCGTTCTGCGCGCGGCGGCGCCGGGCCATGATGCCGCCCTGGACGGCGACCCGGACGGGCCTGCGGGGCAGGAGGGCGGTGACCCGGCCGACGCGTTCGCGCCGCCGGGCCAGGCGGGCCTCGCGCTCGGCGCGCAGGGCCGCCTGGCGCGCCTGCTCCGCCTCACGCTCGGCCCTGCGCCTGGCCCGCTCCTTGCTCACCGGCGGCTCACCCGGCACCTCATCCGGCGGCTCACTTGACGGTGCCGAGCCAGTTGGTGAGCAGCTGGGCCCCGGCGTCGCCCGACTTCTCCGGGTGGAACTGGGTCGCCATGAGCGGGCCGTTCTCCACCGCGGCGACGAACGGCACGCCGTGCTCGGCCCAGGTGACCAGGGGGTCGGTGAAGCCCGGTCCGGCCCGCAGCTCCCAGTCGCGCACGCCGTAGGAGTGGACGAAGTAGAAGCGCGTGTCCGGGGCGATCCCGTCGAACAGCACGGTGCCCTCGGGCGCCGTGACCGTGTTCCAGCCCATGTGGGGCAGGACCGGCGCGTCGAGCCGCTCGACCGTGCCGGGCCACTCCCCGCAGCCCTCGGTCGTGACGCCATGCTCGACGCCCGTCTCGAACAGGATCTGCATGCCGACGCAGATGCCCAGGACGGGCCGGCCGGCTGACAGGCGGCGGTCGATGATGCGGTCGCCGCGCACGGCGCGCAGCCCGGTCATGCAGGCGGCGAACGCGCCGACCCCCGGGACCACGAGGCCGTCGGCCTCCATGGCCGCCTCGTAGTCGGAGGTCACCGTGACACTCGCCCCGACCCGGGCCAGGGCCCGCTCCGCCGAGCGGAGATTGCCGGACCCGTAGTCGAGAACGGTTATGTTCACCACCAGAGCACCGCCGCGGTAGTCGCCAGGGCGGCGAGGGCGGCCAGCAGCACCGCGCCCACCTTCAGACCCTGTTTGTAGAAGGAGACGATCCCGCCGACCAGGAAGAGGGCGATGAAGGCCATGGCGACGGCGGTCCAGTTGTCGCTCACGCGCCCTCCCCCGCCGGCCGCGCGGCTACGCCGGGCCCGCTCACAGCACGCCCTTGGTGCTCGGCACGCCGGTGGCGCGGGGGTCAAGCTCGGAGGCCTCGCGCAGCGCCCGCGCCAGGGCCTTGAACTGGGCCTCGACGATGTGGTGGGCGTTACGGCCGTAGGGGACGTGGACGTGCAGGCAGATGGCGGCCTGGGCGACGAACGACTCCAGGATGTGCCTGGTCATCGTCGTGTCGTACTCCGCGCCGATCATCGGGGCCATGCCCTCGGGCTCGGTGTGCACCAGGTACGGGCGGC
Source organism: Streptosporangium canum (assembly GCF_900113865.1). Lineage (GTDB taxonomy): Bacteria > Actinomycetota > Actinomycetes > Streptosporangiales > Streptosporangiaceae > Streptosporangium > Streptosporangium canum. The sequence goes on from NZ_FOQY01000006.1 coordinate 292,362, forward strand.
CGGACAGGTCGACCGTCACCTGGGCGAGGGCCTCGTCGAGCGGGCAGGACGCGCTACCGAACCGCCGGATGCCCGACTTGTCACCCAGGGCCTCACGGAACGCGGCCCCCAGGGCGAGCGAGGTGTCCTCGATCGTGTGGTGGGAGTCGATGTGGAGGTCGCCCTCGGTCTTGACCCTCAGGTCGAACAGGCCGTGCTTGCCGAGCTGGTTCAGCATGTGGTCGTAGAACCCGACGCCCGTGGCCACCTCGACCTGCCCGGTGCCGTCGAGGTCGACCTCGACCAGCACCGAGGTCTCCTTGGTGACGCGCTCGACGCGGCCGAAACGCTTGGCGGACTCGTCTCCGGCGAGACTGCTCACAGGGATCCCTCCAGGGCGGCGCGGAAGGCCGCCATCTCCTCGGTCGTTCCGATCGAAACTCTCAGCCACCCGGGCGGCCCCACCTCTCGGATCAGCACTCCGCGATCGAGCACGCCCCGCCAGACCGCGTGCCGGTCCGCGAAGCGGCCGAACAGCACGAAGTTGGCGTCGGAGTCGGCGACCGCCAGCCCCTTGCCGCGCAGCCACTCCACCGTCGCGTCCCGCTCGGCCCGCAGCGCGTCGACGGTGCCGAGCAGCTCCTCGCGGTGGGCGAGCGCGACGCGCGCCGCCGTCTGGGTGAGCGTGGACAGGTGGTACGGCAGGCGGACCAGGAGCAGCGCCTCGATCACCGCCGGGTGGGCGGCGAGGTAACCGAGCCTGGTGCCCGCCATCGCGAACGCCTTGGACATGGTCCGCGTGACGATGAGCCGGGGATTGTCCGGCAGCAGCGTCAGCGCCGACGGGGTGCCGGTGCGGGCGAACTCGAAGTAGGCCTCGTCCACGACGACCATGCCGGGCGCGGCCTCGACGATCCGGGCGATCACGGCCGGGTCGAGCGCGGTGCCGGTGGGGTTGTTGGGCGAGGTCAGGAAGACGACGTCGGGCCGGTGCTCCTCGATCGCGGCGACGGCCTTGTCCGGGTCGATCCCGAAGTCCTCCTCGCGCGCCCCGGAGATCCACTCGGTCGACGCGCCGGTGGTGATGATCGGGTGCATCGAGTAGGAGGGCTCGAAGCCGAGCGCGGAACGGCCGGGGCCGCCGAAGGCCTGCAGGATCTGCTGGAGCACCTCGTTGGAGCCGTTGGCGGCCCAGACCTGCTCGACGGCCAGCCCGTGACCCAGGTAGCCGGCCAGGTCCCGGCGGAGCGCGAGGGCGTCGCGGTCGGGGTAGCGGTTGAGCCCGGCCGCGCCGTGCCGTACGGCTTCGGCCAGGTCGGCGACCAGGGACGCGGAGGGCCCGTAGGGGTTCTCGTTGGTGTTGAGCCGGACCGGGACGTCGATCTGGGGGGCGCCGTACGGCGACCGCCCCCGCAGGTCGTCCCGGATCGGCAGGTCCTCAAGCTTCACGGAGACGTCTCCCAGTCGGAACGGGCGCGGGCGGCCGCGCGCCCGGTGAGCACGGGCCGGGAGGTCCTCATGAGGGGACCTCCCAGTCGAACCTCGCGCGGATCGCCGCACCGTGCGCCGGGAGGTCCTCGGCGTCGGCCAGGACGCACACGTGGGCGGCGGCGCCGGCGAGGGCCTCGCGGGTGTAGTCGACGACGTGGATGCCGCGCAGGAAGGTCTGCACCGACAGTCCGGAGGAGTGGCAGGCGCAGCCGCCGGTGGGCAGCACGTGGTTGGAGCCGGCGAGGTAGTCGCCGAGCGAGACCGGCGCGTAGGCGCCGACGAAGATGGCCCCGGCGTTGCGGACCCGGGCCGCCAGCGCGGGCGCGTCGGCGGTGTGGATCTCCAGGTGCTCGGCGGCGTAGGCGTCGACGACGCGCAGCCCGGCCTCCATGTCGTCGACGAGGATGATGCCCGACTGACGGCCGGACAGGGCCTCGGTGACGCGCTCGCCGTGCTTGGTGGCGGCGACCTGGCGGGGCAGCTCCCGCTCGACGGCCTCGGCCAGCTCGGCGGAGTCGGTGACCAGGACGGCGGCGGCGATCGTGTCGTGCTCGGCCTGGCTGATCAGGTCGGCGGCGACGTGCACGGGGTCGGCGGTGGAGTCGGCGAGGATCGCGATCTCGGTGGGACCGGCCTCGGAGTCGATGCCGATGCGCCCCTTGAGCAGCCGCTTGGCGGCGGCGACCCAGATGTTGCCGGGGCCGGTGACCATGGTGGCCGGCGGGCACTCCTCGGTGCCGTAGGCGAACATCGCCACGGCCTGGGCGCCGCCGACGGCGTAGACCTCGTCCACCCCGAGCAGGGCGCAGGCGGCCAGGATCGTCGGGTGCGGCAGCCCGCCGAACTCCTTCTGCGCGGGCGAGGTGACCGCCAGGGAGGACACCCCCGCCTCCTGGGCGGGGACGACGTTCATGACCACGCTGGACGGGTAGACCGCCCGGCCGCCGGGGACGTAGAGGCCCACGCGCTCGACGGGGACCCAGCGCTCGGTGACGGTGCCGCCGGGCACGACCTGGGTGGTGACGTCGGTGCGGCGCTGGTCGCGGTGGACCAGGCGGGCGCGGCGGATCGACTCCTCCAGGGCGGCCCGGATCCTGGGGTCGAGCTCCTCCAGCGCCCTGGTGACCGTCTCGACGGGGACCCGGGTGGACTCCAGCTCGACGCCGTCGAACCTCGCGGTCAGCTCCCGCACGGCCTCGACGCCGCGATGATGCACGTCCTCGCAGATCGGCCGCACCTTCTCCAGGGCGGCTTCGACGTCGAGTTCGGCACGGGGCAGCACGTGGCGGAGGTCCTCCGGGAGGGCTCCGCGCAGGTCGGTACGGGAAATCACCTGTCCAGTCTACGGAGGTCCGGCACCCGGTCTCGTTCCGTCCAGCATCCGGACATAGCCTTTACAATGTAGATTTTAATCAGACAGTAAGCTTCGCCCGTGAGCAAGAGCAAGAGCAAGGGAGGCCAGGGGACCCCGGCGACGGTGGCGCTGACCCAGGCCAAGGTGGATTTCACCCTGCACCCCTACGAACACGACGCCGGCGCCCAGGCCTACGGCGAGGAGGCCGCCGACGCGCTCGGCCTGCCGTACGGGCGGATCTTCAAGACGCTCGTGGCCGAGGTGGAGGACGGGCTGGCTGTGGCGGTGGTTCCGGTGGCGGGCAAACTGGACCTGAAGGCGTTCGCGGCGGCGCTCGGGAGCAAGCGGGCGGCGATGGCCGACGCGGCCAAGGTGGAGCGGGTCACCGGCTACGTGGTCGGCGGGATCAGCCCGCTGGGGCAGCGCAGGCGGCTGCCGACCGTGATCGACGCCTCCGCCCTGGACTTCGCGACGATCTACTTCTCGGCCGGCCGGCGCGGGCTGCAGATCGAGACCGCCCCGGCGGAGCTGGTACGCCTGACGGAGGCGATCACCGCCCCCATCGGCAAAGCGGGCTAGTCCCCCCGGCCATGCCGTTGTCGAAGGTTGCCGACGCGGGCGGCGGCGGCCTTCGGCCAGACTCGGCGCAGGCCGTACCGTGATCGGGGGGAGCAGATGTTTTACCTGACCGCTACCGAGATGCTCGAACTGCTGCGCACCAGGCAGGTCAGCGCGGTCGAGCTGCTGCGGGCGCACCTGAGCCGGATCGAGGAGGTCAACCCGCGGGTCAACGCGGTCGTCACCCTGGTGGCCGAGCGCGCCCTGCGGGAGGCGGAGGAGGCCGACCGGGATCTGGCGAGGGGCCGGTGGCGCGGGCCGCTGCACGGCCTGCCGGTCGCGCACAAGGACCTGGCCGACACCGCCGGGATCCGCACCACGTACGGCTCGCCGCTCTTCGCCGACCACGTCCCGGACGCCGACTGCCTGATCGTGCGGCGGATGCGCGAGGCCGGGGCGATCACGGTCGGCAAGACCAACACCCCGGAGTTCGGCACCGGCTCGCACACCGTGAACGAGATCTTCGGCGCCACCCGCAACCCGTACGACCTGTCGAGGTCGGCGGGCGGCAGCAGCGGCGGGGCCGCGGCGGCGCTGGCGTCCGGGATGGTGCCCCTGGCCGACGGCTCGGACATGGGCGGCTCGCTGCGCAACCCGGCCTCCTTCTGCAACGTGGTCGGGCTGCGGCCGACGCCCGGACGGGTGCCGTCGCCCTCTCCGACGGCGGCGTGGTTCACCCTCGGCGTGCCGGGCCCGATGGCCCGCACCGTGGAGGACCTGGCGCTGCTGATGAGCGTGGTGGCCGGGTTCGACGCCGCCTCTCCCCTGGCGGTCGCCAGGAGCGGAGCGGTCTTCACCGAGCCCCTGGAGCTGGACCTGACCGGGCTGCGCGTCGCGTGGAGCCCCGACCTGGGCGGGCTGCCGGTGGACGTGGAGACGGCGAAGGTCACCGCCCAGGCCCCCGCCGTGCTCGCCGGGCTGGGCGCGCGGGTGGAGCGGGTGGAGCTGGACCTGTCGGACGCCGAGGACGCGTTCCGGACCTACCGGGCGTGGCACTACGCGCTGTCCTACGGCGACCTGCCCCAGGACCGCCTGGGACCGAACGTCCGCTGGAACGTCGAACGGGGACGCGCGGTGACCGGGGCGGACCTGGCCAGGGCGGAGCGGCTGCGCAGCGGCCTCTACCGGCGGATGACCGCCTTCTTCGGCGCCTACGACTTCCTGATCGCGCCGGTCAGCCAGGTGCCGCCGTTCCCGGTGGACGCGCCGTACGTCTCGGAGATCAACGGGGAGGCGCTGCCGGACTACCTGGCGTGGATGCGCTCGGCCTACTGGATCAGCGTGCTGCACGCCCCCGCGGCGTCGGTGCCGTGCGGGTTCACCGCCGGGGGGCTGCCGGTGGGGGTGCAGATCGTCGGGCGGCCCTTCGCCGACCTGGAGGTGCTGCGGCTGGCCCACGCCTTCGAGCGGGCCACCGGGCACGGCGCGCGCAGGCCTACTTTCCGCTGATGTCGTAGGCGGACAGCGGCCCGTAGGGGTCCTGCCCGCCGAACGGGCGGCGCAGCGGCGAGTCGCGGTAGCCCGCGACGCCCTCCAGGGCAAAGAAGAGACCGACGGCCAGCAGCGGCCAGGCGCACATCACCCCCCAGGCGGTCAGCTCCAGCGGACCGGGGGTCACGGTCATGCCCGGTCCGGCGGCGGTGACGCTCCGCGCGCCGAGGTTGACCGCCTGGCCGACCACCAGCGTGAGGTATCCGCCGAGCAGCCCGCCGGCGGCCAGGCCGAGCACCACCGCGAGCGGGCGCCCCCGGCGCGACAGGAGGTAGCCGGCGGCGCCGCAGACCAGCCCGAGCACGCCGGTGACGACGGCGAACCAGCCGTCGGCCGCGATGAGCGCCTGGGTGGAGGGATCGGCGAGCAGCGGCCCCTGCTTGGTCATGACGTACGGCGGGCGTGGCGCGAGAAGCGACCACAGGACACCGGCGGCCCCTCCCAGGAGGCCGAGCACGAGCACCGTGACGGCGAAGTCGCGCGCATGCCGCAATGTGTTTCCCCTCACCCTCTGTACTGGTGTGCCCGATGTTACCGACCCTCCGGCCCATGATCCCCGAGACTTCGACCGAATCCCGTTAGTCTGTCCGGGTGAACGAAGAGGTATGGCTGATCGAGCCCTCCGGGCCGCTCCGTGGCGACGTCGAGGTCCGCGGGTCCAAGAACGGCGTCTCCAAGCACATGGTCGCCGCGATGCTGGGCACCGGTGAGAGCACGATCCACAACGCCCCCGACGTCGGCGAGGTCGGGATCACCGCGCAGATGCTCCGGGCGCTCGGCATCGACGTGGAGATCACGCCCCGGGAGATCCGCATCGCCCAGGGGCCGCAGATCAACCCGCACGTGCCCGCCGCGTTCACCGGCCTCAACCGGATCCCCATCCTGATGCTGGGCCCGCTGCTGCACCTGGCGGGCGAGGCGTTCGTGCCGCTGGTGGGCGGCGACCCGATCGGACGCCGGCCCGTCGACTTCCACGTCGAGGCGCTGCGCGCCATGGGGGCCGAGGTCGAGGTGAGCGACACCGGTGTCTACGCCAAGGCCAAGCGGCTGCGCGGGACCCGGCTCGAACTGCCCTACCCGAGCGTGGGCGCCACCGAGACGATCCTGATGTCGGCGGTGCTGGCCGAGGGCAAGACCGTGCTCAAGGGCGCGGCCATGGAGCCCGAGGTGGTGGAGCTCGCCCTGTTCCTGCAGCGCATGGGCGCGCGCATCGAGCTCAGCCCCGACCGGCGCATCGTGATCGAGGGCGTGGACCGGCTGCGCGGCGCCTCCACCTGGCTCAACGGCGACCGGATCGAGGCGTTCTCCTACCTGGCCGCCGGCCTGATCACCGGTGGCGAGGTGCGGGTGCACGGCTGCCCGCAGGACCGGCTGGTCACCGCGATCACCACCCTGGCCCGGATGGGCGCCGAGATGGACATCACCGACGACTACGTGTCGGCGTCGGCACCGGACGGGCTGCGGGCGGCGGCGGTGCAGACCGACACGCATCCGGGCTTCATGACCGACTGGCAGACGCCGCTGATGGTGCTGTTCACGCAGGCCCAGGGCATGTCGGTGCTGCACGAGACGGTGTTCGAGAACCGGCTGGTCTACGTGCCCGCCCTGCAGCGGATGGGCTGCGAGATCGAGGTCTTCGACGTGTGCCTCGGCGGCCCGGCGTGCCGCTACCACGACACCAACGCCAAGCACTCGGCGGTCGTGCGGGGCGTGTCCAAGCTGCGCGGCGCCGACGTGACGCTGCCCGACATCCGGGCCGGCTTCTCCGCCGTACTCGCCGCGGCGGCCGCGGAGGGCACCTCCACGTTGCGCGGGGTGCACCACATCGAGCGGGGCTACCACCGCCCCTTCGAGCAGTTCGCCTCGCTGGGCCTGAAGGTCAGCCGGGAAGAGGCCCCCCAAGGGTAAAGTTTTCCACCCGGATGTTTGTGCTCGATCATCCGGCCGCACTTTACTATCTGTGACTGCGCGACGACATGAGGTGAGGCGCGACCCCGTCGTGTGCCTGGGCGGGCTGCTGGCCTGCGGCGTGCTCGGCGGGCTGCTGGCGGCGGCCACGGCGCTGCCGCTGGTCGGCAGCGCCGGGATCACCGTCAACAACGTCGCGCGCACCGTGACCGACCTGCCTCCCAGCCCCCGGGAGGACCCTCTCCCGCAGCGCACGGTGCTCCTGGACAAGAACGGCAAACAGTTCGCCCAGTTCTACACCGAGAACCGGACGATCGTGCCCCTCGACAAGGTCGCCCCGATCATGCGGCAGGCGATCGTGGCGATCGAGGACTCCCGGTTCTACGAGCACGCGGGCCTCGACGTCAAGGGGACGCTGCGGGCGCTGGTGACCAACACCCAGGCGGGCGGGGTGCGGCAGGGCGGGTCCTCGCTCACCCAGCAGCTCGTCAAGAACATCCTGGTCGAGAACGCCCAGACCGGCGCCGAACGCGCCCAGGCCCGGGCGCCGAGCCTCAAGCGCAAGATCACCGAGCTGCGCTACGCGCTGGCGATGGAGAAGAAGTACACCAAGGCCGAGATCCTGGAGCGCTACCTCAACATCGCCTACTTCGGCGCGGGGGCGTTCGGGATCGAGGCGGCGGCCCAGCGCTTCTTCTCGGTCCCGGCGTCGGCCCTGTCCCTGCGGCAGGCCGCGACGCTGGCCGGCGCGGTGCGCACGCCGTACGCGACGGACCCGTCGCTGGACGAGCGGCGCCGCGCCCGCCTGCGGGAGCGCAGGGACACCGTGCTGGACCGGATGGCCCAGGTGGGGAACATCACCCCGGCCCAGGCCGTCGCGGCCAAGAAGAGCCCCCTGGGCATCCGGCTGAAGCCCGAACCCGGCGGCTGCGCGGAGAGCTCCTACCCCTACTTCTGCATCTACGTCCACAAGGAGCTGCTGACCAACCCGGTGTTCGGCCACACCCGCGCCGAGCGGGAGCGCCGTCTGGCCAGGGGCGGCGTGGTGCTGCGCACCACCGTGGACCCGGTCGCCCAGCGGGCGGCGCAGCGGGCCATCTCCGCGCGGGTCGACCCGCGCGACACCGAGGTCGCGGCCGAGGCGATGATCGAGCCGGGGACCGGGCGGATCCGGGCGATGGCGGCGAGCAAGAAGTACGGCCGCAACTCCGGCAACACCAACAACGGCCCCCGGACCACCTACAACCTGCCGGCCGACGTGGCGCACGGCGGCGGGCAGGGCTTCCAGGCCGGATCCACCTTCAAGGTGTTCACCCTGACCACCGCGCTGAACAAGGGCTGGCGGTTCGACGAGGGCTTCATGACGCCGGGCCGGTTCGTGCCCGCGTCGGGGTACGTCGACTGCCGGGGCCGCAAGGTCAACGACCCCAACGCCGAGGTCTTCAACGCCAGCGGGGAGGGCAAGGGCGGCCCGCAGAGCATCTCCACCGGCACCTGGAAGTCGGTGAACATCTTCTACATGATGCTGGAACGGCGCGTGGGCCTGTGCCCGGTGGTCAGGACCGCCAAGGCGCTCGGCATCGTCCGCGCGGACGGCAAGCCGCTGCGCGAGGTGCCGACCTTCACCCTCGGGGTCAACGAGATGGACCCGGTGACGGTGGCGGGGGCGTTCGCCGCGCTCGCCGCGCGGGGGCGCCAGTGCCAGCCGATGGCCATCTCCGACATCGTCCAGCGCAACGGCAGGCGGGTCCAGGTGCCGCCGAGCTGCACGCAGGCGATCGATCGCGAGGTGGCCGACGCGGTCAACCACATCCTGTCGGGGGTGTTCACCAAGGGCACCATGACGGGTCAGGGCATCGGCCGCGACGCGGCGGGCAAGACCGGCACCAACAACGGCTACACCTCGGCGTGGTTCGCCGGATACACCCCCGACCTGGCCGCCGCGGTCAGCGTGGGCGACATCCGCGGCTCCTACCGCCACCCGCTGCGCGACGTGCGGATCGGCGGCGAATACTACGGCGCGGTGCAGGGCGCCTCCCTGCCCGGCCCGATCTGGGTGTCGTCCATGTCCGCCGCCCTGGAGGACGTCCCGCCGTCCTCCTTCCGCCACCCGGACATGGGGCGTTTCGGCGGCGGCTTCACCCCCGGCATGGAGAAGGACAAGGACGAGAAGGACGGGGAGGGCGAGCGCCGCGCCGCCGGGCGGCGCGGCGGCTGGGGGCACGCGACCGGGCGGCGTACGGGCGACCGCCCGCACCAGCGGAACGCGCGCGACCAGGCCGGATACGGCGACCGCGCCGACCGCCCGTACCGGGGGTGGCGGGACGGGCCGTATCGCGGCCGCCGCTGAGCCGGTGACGGGCGGCTCGCGTCCCGGCGGCGAGCTCGGAAGGTCTCCCGAGGGCTCCGGTCGCCGCGGGTGAGCCCTCGGACGGTCTCCCGGGGAGTTCAGCCGCCGGCGGGCGCCTCGGTGGCTTTCCCCGCGTCCCCGCCGTCGGCGGCGGGCGCCTCGCTGGTCGTCCCCGGGTCCCCGTCGGTGGCGGTAAGGCCTTGGGCGATCTTCTTCAGCTCGCGCTCGACCGCTTCCCGGGTGCCCAGATCTTTGACGAAGACCGGGCTGAGCATGATCTCGGCCATCCGCTCGGGGCCCATGTCGAGGAACATCGTGGGGGTGCCCTTGCCGCCGTCCTCGCCGACCCACTGGGTGATCAGATAGCCGGTCCGGTCGCCGATGGTCACTTCCTCGCCTTTGGAGTCGTCACGGGAGGACCGGCCTTTGGAGTCGAAACGGTAGGACTGCACGCGCTCGCGGGCCTCCTGGAGGGCCTGGCCTTCGTGGACGAAGATCTGAACGCAGTAGAAGCCGTTCTTGTCGCCGTCGTAGTTCCACGAGGTCGTGTACGCGTCACCCCAGTCGCTCGACCGGTGGGACCACTGCAGGCCGTCGGGCAGGTATCCCACCTTGACGCGCCCGAAGGCCTTTCCGTCGCTCAGGTCCCCGAAGTCGAGGGTGGGCGACGGGGTGGGCGACGGGGTGGGCAGCGGGGGTGGTTCGAAGGGCTGCGGCACGGCGGATCCGGTGCTGTCGGGTGACACCACCGCGGCCACCCCCTCGGCCGCGGGCCCGGACACGACCGCGGGCCCGGAGGCGAGGATCAGGCCGGCGGGGACCGTGATCCCCACGACGGCCGCCGCGGCGGCCACCGCGACGTACCTGGTCCGCACCGTCCTCCTGCGCCGTGAGGAGCGGATGACCCGGTCCACCAGGTCGGGTGCGGCGCGCAGGTGCGCCGTCTCGTCCGCCATGACCTGGCGGAGGTCGTCCTCAAGCATGGACATTCCTGATCAGCCCTTCCACTGATTGGGCGCCGATCGCCGACCGGAGCTTGGTGAGCGCTTTCGACGCCTGGCTTTTCACGGTGCCCGCCGAGCAGCCGAGGATCTCCGCGGTCTGGGTCTCGCCGAGGTCCTCCCAGTAGCGCAGGACGACCACCGCGCGCTGCCGGGGAGGCAGGGCTCGCAGGGCGTCCATGAGCACGTGGCGCAGGTCGACGTCGGTCTCCCTGACCGGCAGTTCGGGCGGGGTGTGCGTCGGGATGATCCGCAGGATCGCCCGGCGCCGGGCGCGGCTGATGGCGGTGTTGACGATGACGCGGCGGACGTAGGGCTCGGGGTTGTCGTAGCGCACCCGGTCCCACTTGCGGTAGGTGCGCTCCAGCGCCGTCTGCAGCAGGTCCTCCGCCTCCCGGTCGTCGCCGCACGCGAGGTAGGCGACCCGCAGCAGGCTGGTGCCGCGCGCGGCGACGAACGCGGCGAACCCGTCGTCCTCCGGGCCGCTCACGCCTGTTCATCCGATTTCATGCCCCCTAATACGTCCGGGCCGGACAGACCGTTGCCCGCATCGACCACCCCGATTCCAGGAAATTCATGGATTCGGCGGGCAACGCCCCGGACGGCCCAGGCGTATTAGCTGGCATGCGAACTGATCATTCGAGGGACCGGACGACGCGCCCGGCCACGCCGATCCGCCGGTTGACCGCGATCGGGATCGGCCTGGCCGCGGTGGGCGCCATCGCGCTGTCGAGCCCGCAGCCCATGCCGGCTCTCCGGCTCGCGGCCGCCGCTCAGGCGGTGACGGCTCCCGCGGAGGGCGCCTACTGGCACACCAGAACGCTCTGGAAGGGCAGCGCCCAGCAGCTCGGGAGCGGAGAGAACCGCTACTGGATGGAGAAGCAGGAGGTCTCGGAGAGCTGGACCGCGCCCGACGGCAGGACCTGGAGCGGGTACCGGGCGCTGGGCATGCGCCCGAAGAGCCCGGCGGACGAGCAGGCGTGGCGCCGCGACGACTCCCCGACCAGCTGGACCCGCACCGCGGAGGGCAAGGCCGTCTCCCTGTCCGCCAAGCCGGACAAGGGCCGGGTCCAGGTCGTCAAGGACATGAAGGGGGTCCCCGTGGTCGGATTCCACGCGGGGGGCCGGCTGCTGTCGTACGAGCAGGTCCAGGCACTGCCCACGGACCCGGCCGGGTTGAAGGCCTGGATCGACAAGGCGACGCGGGATCCGAACTCGGAGGTTCGCGACGCCGATCGCGAAGGCGTCGTGAGGAATGCGTTGATCTTCACGCTGTCCGGCGCTCCAGTGAAGGAGGTCCGCGCCGCGGCGTACGGGGCGCTGCCGACGATGCCCGGCGTCCGTTCCCTGGGGAAGGTCAAGGACTCGCAGGGCAGGACCGGACAGGGCTTCTCCATCGACTCGGAGAAGGGCTTCGGTAAGTCGCGGCAGAAGCACGCGATCACCGCCACAGAGCGGCTGGTCGTCGACACCGGCACGATGACGCCGCTGTCTTTCGAGGTGAAGACCATGATGGACGGCGAGCCGTTCCCCGCCAAGACCTCCACCAGGGTCACGCTCCAGATCGGCTGGACCGACGACAAGCCGGCGGTGCCCGCCCTCCCCTAGGGCGCCGCGTTCCCGGGACCGGGGGAGGTCCCGGGAACGCGTCATGAGACGGGACGACCATGCGAACGCGGAACCTTCAATTGACGGGGAAAATCCGGGGATCGGTCACGCGTGCGCGCTTGGACGACGGTCACGGCACGGCGTCCACGCGCCCGCCGGCATGCGGCGGGCGCCCATCCCCCCAGCCGGAGATCCCGGCCGAAAGGAAGACATGACAAATAGACGAAGAGCGACGAGCGCGCTGGTCGCCGGGGCGCTCGTCGCGGCGCTCGCCGGGCCGCAGGCGGCGGGAGCCGCGAGCGAGCCGGAGCCGGCGGGGGCCGCGGGCCGGGCGGAGGCGGCGGGGGCCGCGGGCCGGGTGTCCGCACCGGTCGCCGTCACGCTGATCACCGGTGACCGGGTGACGGTCACCGGCTCCGGCCACGGCACCGTGATCGAGCGGGGCGAGGGCCGCGAGGGGATCTCCTTCGTCACCGACGACCAGAACGGGCGGCTGCGCGTCTTCCCCAGCGACGCGCTCGCGCCGCTGCGCGAGGGCCGGCTCGACCCCCGGCTGTTCGACGTGACGGCGCTCATCGAGTACGGCTACGACCGCCGGGACGACCTGCCGCTCCTCGTGACCCACTCCGGTCCCGCGGACGGCCCCGCGGCCCGGAGCGGGCTGCGCTCGGTGATGGCCGCGAGCGGAGCCCAGGTGACGCGGGAGCTGCCCGCAGTGGACGGCCTGGCCGTACGGGCGCCGGAAAAGGACCGGACCGGGTTCTGGAACGGCGTCGCGGGCGGCGGGCGGGCCCTGGCCGGCGGCACGGCCAAGGTGTGGCTGGACGGCCTGCGCAAGCCGGCGCTGGACGTGAGCGTCAAGCAGATCGGCGCGCCCACCGCGTGGGAGAGCGGGCACACCGGCACCGGTGTGAAGGTCGCGGTGCTCGACACCGGCGTCGACGCCACCCACCCCGACCTGGCGGACCGGGTGAGCGCCCAGGCCAACTTCACCGAGGCCCCCGACGCCGTCGACCGGAGCGGGCACGGCACCCACATCGCCTCCACCATCGCCGGCAGCGGCGCCGCCTCCGACGGTAGGTACAGGGGAGTCGCCCCTGGGGCGACGATCCTGGCCGGCAAGGTCTGCGAGAGCGTGTGCCAGGAATCGGCGGTCCTGGCGGGCATGCAGTGGGCCGGTGAGCAGGGTGCGAAGGTGGCGAACCTGAGCCTGGGAGCCACGGACACCCCCGAGACCGACCCGCTGGAACTCGCGGTGGAGACCCTCACCGAGCGCTACGGCACGCTCTTCGTGATCAGCGCGGGCAATACCGGAGCGGAGCGATCGGTGGAGTCACCGGCCAGCGCCGCCGCGGCCCTGGCGGTCGGCGCCGTCACGAAGTCCGATGAACTGGCGGAGTTCTCCAGCCGGGGGCCGCGTCTGGGCGACTCCGCGCTCAAGCCCGAGATCACCGCGCCCGGCGTGGACATCACCGCCGCGCGCTCCAAGGACGCACCAGGCGGCGGCGGCTCCTACGTCGCCATGAACGGCACCTCGATGGCCACCCCGCACGTCGTCGGCGCCGCGGCGGTCCTGGCCGGGCAGCACCCGGACTGGACCGCGGGGACGCTCAAGGCCGCGTTGATGGGATCGGCCCGCCCCAACCCGGCGCACGGGGTCTTCGAGCAGGGCGCCGGCCGGGTCGACGTGGCGCGGGCCACGGCCCAGCAGGTCACCGCCGAACCCGGCGGCCTCGGCTTCGGCCTGCAGGAGTGGCCACACGACGACGACAAGCCGATCACCAGGAAGGTCACCTACCGCAACACCGGCGCCTCCCCGGTGACGCTCGAACTGTCCATCGGGGACCAGGGCGGCACAGGGTCCTTCACCGTGACCCCCCGGACCGTCACAGTGCCCGCGGGCGGGCAGGCCGACGTCTCCGTCACCGCCGACACCGCCGAAGCGCCGGTGGGGAACATCGGCGGCTACCTCGTGGCGAGCGGGGACGGGGGCCTCAGCGTGAGCACGCCGCTGGCAGCGGAGAACGAGAAGGAGACCTACGCGCTGACGCTCAGGCACAGCGGCCGCGACGGCGGCCCGGCCACCCGCTACCTCACCACCCTGCGCCAGGCCGGCGACTGGAAGGAGATCTCCCTGCGGGAGCCGGGGGACGGCTCCGTCACGCTCCGGCTGCCCAAGGGCAGGTGGGTGGTGAAGAGCAGCCTGTTCGACGGCGAGCACGCCACCCATCTGATCCACCCGGGCCTGGACCTGACCGGCGCCCAGACCCTCGAACTGGACGCCCGTCTGGGCCGGCCCGTCTCGGTGACCGTGCCGAACCCGTCGGCCGTACAGCTCGACGCCCAGGTGACCTACAGCGACGAGCTCAGCACCCGGACCTTCGTATCCGGCCGCTTCGAGAACATGGCGACCGCGCAGCTCGGCCCCGACCGGACCTACGACAACGTGACGACCGGGATCGGCGGGGTGTGGGCGCAGGCCGGCGCAGACGGCGGCACCGACGACAGCCCCCGTACCTACCGGCTCGCCTGGTTCCACAGCGGCGGGATGGTCACCGGCTTCCAGCGCCGGGTCGCCGACCGCGACCTCGCGGCGATCCACGCCGACTATGCCGCCCACCTGCCCGGCGTCCAGCGCCGGGCAGGCAGCGCCTCGTCCGGGGACGCGCGGATGAGCATCCACCTCGCGCCGGTCAGGTTCACCACCCCGTCGGTCCACACCGATTACGTCAACGCCGACGGCGGGATCCGCTGGCGGCACTTCTTCTGGGAGGACGGCCCTGGCGGCGAGGAGACCTTCTTCGAGTCGCCGCTCACGAGTTACATCCCCGGCCGCGGCTACCGGGAGTCGTGGAACCGGGGCGTCTTCGGCCCTACCCTGCCCCCGGTGGGCGAGGACTTCGGCGGGTTGACCCGCACGGGCGATACGATCCGGGTGAACGTGCCGATGTACGGGGACGGAGCCGGGCGCGCCGGCCGGGCGGCGACCGCCAAGGCGCGCACCGCCCTCTACAGCGACGGCCGGCTGATCGGCGAACGGCCCGCGCTCGGCGGGAAGGGTTTCGCCGTCCCAGCCGGCGCGGCGGGCTACCGGGTGGTCGTGGAGGCCGACCGGAGAGCCCCGGCCACCCTGTCCACCCGAATCTCCACCGTCTGGACGTTCCGCTCGGAGCACGTCGAGAACAGCACGGAGCTGCCCCTGCCGATCTCCGTCGTCCGCTTCTCCCCCGCGCTGGACGCCCGCAACGCCGTGCCGGGCGGCAGGCCGTACGGCGTGCCGGTCAGCGTGCGGCCGCAGGCCGGCTCCGGCGCGGGTGCGTCCCGTGACCTCACCGTCGAGGTCTCCTACGACGACGGCGCCACCTGGAGCCCGGCGCCGGTGCTGCGGGGCCAGGCCATGGTGCGGCACCCGGCCGGTGAGGGTCATGTCTCCCTGCGCGCCAGGTCCGCCGACAGTGCGGGCAACACGGTCGAGCAGACCGTGATCCGCGCCTACCGGTTCGCGCCCCGGAGCTGACCTGTGGGCCGGAGACGGCCGTGGCCGGTCCCGCGGGGGCGGGCCGGCCGTTCAGGTGCGACGCGATTCCGCTGCAACTTGATTCAGGTGCAAAGGGAAAAAGATACCCTCCGGGGTCGGCCAGGTGCATACTGGAGCGATTCGCCGATCACGGCGGTATGTTCCTCTCCGGAATATGACAAGGTGACGCCCCGATCCGGCTTGTCCAGCCGCTGTCCCATGGGAGCGGTGAGCACGAGGAGATCGAGCGGGCACCGTGCCGACCGGAGCACCCCCTGGACACCGACAGCCCTCAGGGCACGTGGAGATCGTCAACAATGACCGCTGAACCCCCCAACCACGGCGCGTACGGACAGGCCCCCTACGGATCCGTCCCTCCCGCTCCCCCCGTCCTGGCCGTCTGGTGGGAGCGTCTCGTCGCCCGCCTGATCGACTCCATCATCCTGGGCGTCGTCGTCATGGTGATCATCACCCCGATCATCGCCGGGGCGTTCACCACCACCGAGAAGGTCACCCTGCTCGGTACCACCGTCGAGGTGCCGGTCACCTCGTTCCTCGGGCTGCTGATCTCAGCCATCGTGGGATTCCTGATCTACTCGGCCTACGAGTACTTCCAGATCACCCGTGACGGGCAGACCCTCGGCAAGAAGATCATGAAGATCCGCATCACCACCGTGGGCGCGGGTCTCCAGGGCGGCCTGGACTCGCAGAGCGCCCTCAAGCGGATCGGCGTGCTCTACGGGCCGCAGCTGCTCGGCTTCCAGACGTTCCTCAACCTCATCGGCTCCATCTTCAGCCTGGTGAACGTCCTGTGGCAGTTCTGGGACAAGCCGCTCCAGCAGTGCCTGCACGACAAGGTGGCCAACACCGTCGTCGTGAAGATGCCCCGCTGACCACCTGACCCGCAGGCCTGGCCTCTCTCCGTGAGAGGTTCCCGTTCCCGTACGGCACCCGCTCGTACGGGAACGGGAGGCTCAGCGCGACACCGCCAGGCCGGCCACGGAGCGTGCGGCTATCGCTTGACCAGGACCTGCTGGGTCGGGAAGGGCGTGAGCGGCCGCCCGTCCTTCGCCAGGGACGCGGCGGGCCCGCACAGGGCCTGGAGCATGTGGTCCCCGAGCGCGAAGTCGATCGCGTGGGGCTGGAGAACGCCGTTCTCGTCGAACCGCTGATACTTCATCAGGTTTATCCCCAAGGAGAGCTGTCGGCGGCCGTCCGGGCTGGACAGCGAGAACGTGCCCATCCCGAACACCCCTCCGTCGTGGCCCCAGAACCGGCCGCACGGCAGGTCCTGGGCGTAGAGGCCGAGCCCGTAGTTCATCACGACGTTGCCCTGGCCGTCGGTGACCGGCACCGTGGTCTGCATCTGGGCGAGCTGCGCGGAGCCGAGGAGCCTGCCGCCCAGCAGCGCCCGGTAGAACCGGTTGAGGTCGTCCATCGTCGAGACGACCGCGCCCGCCGTGCCCGCCCAGGACATGTCGTAGACGCTGTAGTCGCGCGGCGGGTCGATGTAGCCGTAGAACGACTCGTAGGCCTTGGAGTGCGGCCCGGGGATCAGCGGCGTGCGCGGGAAGGAGGTGTCACGCAGCCCGGCCTTGCGGATCACGTGCCGGGTGATGTACGGCTCGGCGGCGGCGCCGGTCACCTTCTCCAGCAGCAGGCCGACGATGATGTAGTTGGTGTTGGAGTAGGACCAGTTCTGTCCCGGCTCCCCCGTGGACGGCGCCTCCAGGCCGAACCCCACCAGCTCCTCGGGGGAGAAGTCGCGGAAGCGGTTGTCGTCCAGGCTGGCGGTGGAGCCCTGCTGGAACGAGGGGAAGGCGCCGGAGATGTAGTCGCCGATGCCACTGGTGTGGTTGAGCAGCGTCCGCACCGTGATCTTCTGGCCGCGCTCCCCCGGGATCAGCTCGGGCAGGTAGCGCGCGACGGGCGCGTCCAGCTCGATCTTCCCCCGTTCGACCTGCTGGAGGAGCGCGACCGCGGTGAAGGTCTTGGTGATGCTGCCGACCCGGTGGAGCATCCGGGGGTGGACCGGCCGCTTGGTGCGCACGTCGGCGACCCCGGCAGCCCCGCTCCAGTCCGTGTCGGCGTCCCGCACGGCGGAGTAGGCGCCGTACATCCCGGCCTCGTGGATCGCGTCGAGGCCGCGCCGGAGCGCCTCACGGTCGAGTCCGGCCGGCGCCGCCGCCTGCGCGGGGCCGGCCGTCGCGGCGGGGTCGGCCGGTACGGCGGCCCAGGTGGCGGGTGCGGCGGCCCAGGTGGCGGGTGCGGCGGCCCAGGTCACGAGCACAGCGCTCAGCCCGAGTCCGGCGATCGTCCGTCCACGGTGGTGGGGTCGCGCGAGAGTCATCGCCCGTCAGCTCCTCAGGTCCGGAAGAATACGACATGACGATCATCGCAATCCGGTCCCGGCCCGCCCTCCTCTCTCTGGATGATCCGGCCGTCATCCGCCGGTACGAAGCCGCCTCGATGTCACATGACAACCGTCATCCATCCGGCATGACAGCCATCACCGGACGGCCACCGGGGAGGACGCCCCGCGCACCAGCGGCGCCGGGGCGCCGGAGCCGTCGGCGGGGACCGACCAGACGTCCCCTCCCCTGGCGTAGGCCACCGTGCGCTCGTCGAGCCAGACCACCTGGTCGTCGACGCTGGCGGGCTCGGCCAGCGGCGTCTCCCGCATGGTGGTCAGGTCCAGTAGGTGCAGGCGCCACATCCGGTCGGGGTCGGCGGAGACGCGCTTCTTGAACACCAGGCGGGTCCCGTCGGGGGAGAGCGACGGGCACTCGGCGTTCTCCCTGAGCGTGCGGGCCTGCCATCTGCCGTAGTCGCCCTCGACGAGGTAGGTCTTCCCCTTCGTGGCCACGGTCGCGTAGAACCGGTTGTCGTCGGCGGCGAAGGTGACCCCCCAGTAGTTCACGTCGGCGGCGTGGTAGCGGCGGCCGTTCAGGGTCAGGGGGATGTCCTCGATGTTGGTCACCGCGTAGCCGGTGCGGGTGTCCAGGATCCCGGTCCAGGTGGAGAAGCCGCCCTCGCTGTAGGAGTCGCCGGTGACAAACACCGTCCACGACGCCATCCGGCCGCTCTGCGACATCCTGGCCCGGTTGGGGATGCCGGCCAGCTTGATCCGGCGGGTCTCCCGCATCGAGCGGTCGAGGATCACCGCGTGTGTGGTGGCCACCGGTCCCGGCCGGGCCACCAGGCAGATCGAGGTCCCGCCGCCCGTGGAGAAGCGGTCGCAGGCCAGGCCGCTGCCGGTGGGCGCGGCGGAGGTGTCCGCCAGCGGTACCCCGGCGACCCGGCCGGCCGCCGTACGGAACATCAGCTGCCCGGGACGGAGCACGCCGCCCTGCCCCGCCTGGGCCGTCTGCCCCGCCTGGGCCGGGACGGGGTCGCGGCGCGCGGCCCAGGCCGCGTAGCCGGCCGCCGCGCCGCCGAGGACCGCGAGGGCGGCCAGCAGCACCAGCAGGCGCCGTACCGGGGTCATGGACGCCTCCCCGTCACCGGCCGGAGACCGGATGCCCGCCTCCCGGTCACCGTCATGGTCATGATCTCCTCCTTGGCGCCGGGCGCCCACGTCATCGGCGGGGTCACGCGTGCCTCCGTACGACGGACCAGGCGCCGAGCACGCACACCGCGAGCCCGGCGGCCATGGCGGCGAGTCCCTGCGTGCTCCCCCACATCGTCCAGACGGCGCCGAACAGGACCGAGGAGAACAGCCGGGCGGTCGCCTGGCCGGTCTGGAGCAGGGCCAGGCCGCTGGTACGCAGGTGGGCGGGGAGCATCGGCCCCGCCACGGCCATCAGCACGCCGTCGGTCGCGGCGTAGAAGACCCCCTGCAGGGCCAGCACCGCGACGAGCCACCCCGGCCCGATGAGCACGAGGTAGGCGGCGATCAGCGCCACGTGCCCGGCCAGGAAGACCGGGATCCGGCCCACCCGGTCGGCGAGGCGGCCGACGGGCACGGCCAGCAGGAGGTAGACGGCGGCCGTGCCGATCGGCAGCAGCGGGAAGTACTCGGCGCCGAACCCGCCGCGCTTCTGCAGGAGCAGGTAGACGAACGCGTCGCTGAGCGTGACCAGGCCCAGGGCCGCGGCCACCACGCACACCCGCCGGAACGCCGCCTCGCGCAGCAGCCCGAAGGCCGCGCGCGGCGAGGTCGCCGACCGCGGGCCCGGTAGCGGCATGCGCTGGTCGCGGACGTACATGACCATGAGCAGCACGCCGAGCACGGCCACGCAGAAGCTGACCACGAACACCGCGTCGTAGGCTCCCCCGGTGCCCATCAGGACGGCGAACGCCACCAGCGGGCCGAGCAGCGCGCCGAAGGTGTCCATGGCGCGGTGCACGCCGAACGCCTGCCCGAGCCCGTCCGGCGGGACGCTCAGCGAGATCAGCGCGTCACGCGGAGCCGTCCGCAGCCCCTTGCCGGTCCGGTCCACGGCGATCACCGCGCCCAGCGCCGCGACCGAACCGCCGGCCGCGAGCAGGGCCGGCTTGCAGAGCGCCGACAGCCCGTATCCGACGCCTGCGACCAGTTTGCGGCGCTGCCACCGGTCGGCGAGGTTTCCGCCGGCCAGGCGGACCAGCGCCGTCACCCCGAAGGAGAGCCCGTCCAGCAGGCCGAACTGCAGCAGGTTGAGTCCGAGGGAGAGCGTCAGGTAGAGCGGGAGCACTGCCGTGACCATCTCCGAGGAGATGTCGGTGACCAGGCTGACCGTCCCGAGCGCGAGCACGTTCCCGGGGACCGCCCAGGAGAGCCGGGACCGCGGACGTGCTCCGTCCGCGGCCCGGCTTGCCGAGATGTACATCTAGTGGCAGGTGTAGGTGGGGCTGGTGTCCTTGACCGCGCCGTCGGTCCCGATGAGCTCCGAGGAGAACGTGCCGGGGCCGAACTTCAGCTTGAGCACGCCGTAGACGTCCTGCAGCCGCTTCTGGCTGTTGGGCTGGACGTTCTCGATGTTGTACGGCGAGGCGCCGCCCATGCCGCCGAGGATCTCCACCATGCCGTTGGGGTCGGCCTGGGCGTCGGGGTTCTGCGGGGCGAACCGCTCGTAGTGGTGGTCGTGGCCGTTGAGCACCAGGTCGGCGCGGGCGTCGTAGAGGATCTTCCAGACCGGCTTGCTCACCGGGTCGTTGCCGTGCTCACCGGAGCTGAACAGCGGGTGGTGCCAGTAGGCGGCGACGCAGCCCTTGGTGTTCGCGGCCAGGTCGGCCTTGAGCCAGTTGATCTGGGCCGTCTGGTCGAAGTAGTTGGAGTCGAGGGCGACGAAGTGCCAGTTGCCCCGGTCGTAGCTGTAGTAGGTCTTGCCCTGCGGGGTGGCGATGGAGCCGAAGTAGCCCTTGTATCCGGCGTAGGTCCCGGCCGGGTCGTAGGTCTCGTGGTTGCCGGCGACCGGGCGTGTCTTGCTCTTGAACTTGCCCCAGGTCTTGTCGTAGTAGTTCTGGAAGTCCGAGAGCCGGGCGTCGTCGTACTGGTTGTCGCCCATGGTGATGACGAACTCGGGGTTCATCGCCTGGACCTGCGCCGCCGTCTTGGGATGGGCGCAGGAGCTGGAGCTCGCGGTGCACTGGGCGGCGATGTCACCGGCCGCCGCGACGACGAAGGAGTCGCCCGGGGGCACGGTCGGGGTCACCGTCGGGGTCGGGCTGGGCGTGCTGGTGCCGCCGCCGAACACCTGGAACTCGTACAGGGAGTAGCCGTACTCGGTGCCCCTGGCGGTGCCGTACATGCGGACGTAGCGCCCGGAGCCCGACAGGCCCGTCAGGTCGTCCTCGCCGCCGTCTCCGCTGCTCGTGGAGTAGACGGTCGTCCAGGTGGCGGCGTCGGCGGAGACCTGGATCTTGTAGGCCTCGCCGTACGCCGCCTCCCAGAACAGCTTGACCCGGGAGATCGGGGAGACCGCGCCCAGGTCGACGCGGATCCACTGCGGGTCGCTGCCCTCCAGGGAGGCCCAGCGGGTGGAGGTGAGGTTGCCGTCGACCGCCTTGCCCGAGCTGTAGGAGGTGCCCTCCTTGGAGGAGGAGGCGGCGGGCTTGCCCTGCGACAGCAGGGTCTCGGCCGCTTCGGCGCGGCCGGTGGCGACGAGGACTCCGGCGAGAAGGGCGGCGAGCGCCGCGAGGACCGGCAGGAGGCGGTGGGGGACGGATCGGGGCGTCGTTGAAGACACGTGCTGTCTCCTGGGGGGGTGAGAGACGGAGATCACGGCGTCGACCGCGACGCCGTGCGACACGCGGCCGGGGCAGCACATCTCTCACTGAGCGCGTCACGCCCCCGGGAGGACGCCGCGCCAAGCCGCTCACCGGCATACTGGCAAGCGGCCGGGCACGATGTCAACGGAAGTTAGGAAGGTTTCCTAACTTGTCTCCGATCGTCAAACGCCGCGACAGGCCGGACACTTGTCCCCGATCGTCAGGCGCCGAGACAGGCCGGGCCCAGGAGCTGCTTCAGATCACCCATCAGCGCCGGGGAGGGCGCCACGCGCAGGCGGTCGTCCAGCCGCACGATGGTGGTCTTCGGACCGTTGTGGACCTGGAGATGGACCTCGGTGGTGCCGGGATGGGCGGTCAGGACCTCCTTGAGGCGGCCGACCACCGGAGGGGTGCAGCGGGTCAGGGGGAGGCTGACCGCCAGGGGGCCGCCGCTCTCGCGGGTCAGGTCGGGAGCGGTCACCTCCATCGCGATGATCTTTCCGACGTCCTCGCGCTTGTCCAGGCGGCCCTTGACGAAGACGATGGCGTCCTCGGCGAGCACCGTCGCGCACAGCTGGTACGCCGAGGGGAAGATCATCACCTCGATGGCGCCCTCCAGGTCCTCCAGCATGGTGAGGACCCAGGTGTCGCCCTTCTTGGTGACCTTGCGCTGGACGCCGCTCAGGATGCCGCCCACCGTGACGACCTGGCCGTCGGCGCGGTTCTCGTCCTGGAGCGCGGCGATCGAGCAGTCGGCGCCGGAGGCGAGGATGTGCTCCACGCCGAACAGCGGGTGGTCGGAGACGTAGAGGCCGAGCATCTCCCGCTCGAACTGGAGCAGGGTGGTCTTGTCCCACTCCCCGGGCGGGATCTGCACGTCGAAGGTCTGGTCCTCGGCGCCCTCGACCGCCCCGAACAGGGAGTCCTGTCCCTGCGCCTCGTTCTTCTTGATCCCGATGATGCTGTCGACGGCCTGCTCGTGGACCATCACCAGGCCCTTGCGCTCGTGCGCGAACGAGTCGAAGGCGCCCGCCTTGATCAGCGACTCGATGACCCGCTTGTTGCAGACGACCATGGGGACCTTGCGCAGGAAGTCCTTGAAGTCGGCGAAACGGGTCTTCTCCCTGCGCGCGGCGATGATCCCGTCGACCACGTTGCCGCCGACGTTGCGGATGGCCGACAGGCCGAACCGCACGTCGGTGCCGCGCGGGGTGAAGTCGAAGTCGGAGTCGTTGACGTCCGGCGGGAGCACCTTGATGCCCATGCGCCGGCACTCGTTGAGGTAGAGGGCCGACTTGTCCTTGTCGTCCTTGACGGAGGTCAGCAGGCCGGCCATGTACTCGGAGGGGTAGTTGGCCTTGAGGTAGGCGGTCCAGTAGGAGACCAGGCCGTAGGCGGCGCTGTGCGCCTTGTTGAAGGCGTAGTCGGAGAAGGGGAGCAGGATGTCCCAGAGGGTCTTGATCGCGGCGGCCGAGTAGCCGTTGTCCTTCATGCCCTGCTCGAAGGACTCGAACTGCTTGTCCAGCTCCGACTTCTTCTTCTTGCCCATCGCGCGGCGCAGCAGGTCGGCCTTGCCGAGGGAGAACCCGGCGACCTTCTGCGCGATGGCCATGACCTGCTCCTGGTAGACGATCAGGCCGTAGGTCGTGCCGAGGATCTCCTGCAGCGACTCCTCGAACTCGGGGTGGATCGGGGTGATGTCCTGCAGGCCGTTCTTGCGCAGCGCGTAGTTGGTGTGGGAGTCGGCGCCCATCGGCCCCGGCCGGTACAGCGCGCCGACGGCGGAGATGTCCTCGAAGTTGTCGGGCTTCATCAGCCGCAGCAGCGACCGCATGCCGCCGCCGTCCAGCTGGAACACGCCCAGGGTGTCACCGCGGCCCAGCAGCTCGTAGGTCTTGCGGTCGTCCAGCGGCAGCTTCAGCAGGTCGATCCTGTTGCCGGTGTTGGCCTCGATCATCTTCAGGCAGTCGTCGATGATCGTGAGGTTGCGCAGGCCCAGGAAGTCCATCTTGAGCAGGCCGAGCGTCTCGCAGGTCGGGTAGTCGAACTGCGTGATGATCACGCCGTCGGAGTCGCGGCGCATGATCGGGATGTAGTCGGTCAGCACCTCCGAGGACATGATCACGCCGGCGGCGTGCACGCCGGTCTGCCGGATCAGGCCCTCCAGGCCCCGGCCGAGGTCCATCGCCGACTTGACGTCGACGTCCTCGTCGTACAGCTTGCGCAGCTCACCGGCCTCGTTGTAGCGCGGGTGGTCCTTGTCGAAGATGCCCGACAGCGGGATGTCCTTGCCCATCACCGCGGGCGGGAACGCCTTGGAGACCTTGTCGCCCAGCGCGTACGGATGGCCGAGGACGCGGGCGGCGTCCTTGATGGCCGCCTTCGCCTTGATGGTGCCGAAGGTGGCGATCATGGCGACCTTGTCGGCGCCGTACTTCTCGGTCACGTAGCGGATCACGTCGCCGCGCCGGCGCTCGTCGAAGTCGATGTCGACGTCGGGCATGGAGACGCGGTCGGGGTTGAGGAACCGCTCGAAGATCAGCCCGTGCGGCAGCGGGTCGAGGTCGGTGATGCCCAGCGCGTACGCCGCCAGCGAGCCGGCCGCCGAACCACGGCCCGGACCGACCCGGATGCCGTTGTTCTTGGCCCACATGATGAAGTCGGCGACCACGAGGAAGTAGGAGGGGAACCCCATCTGCAGGATGACGTTCATCTCGAACTCGATCTGCGCCCGGTGCTCCTCGTCGACGCCCTCGGGGAAGCGCCGCTCCATGCCCTTCCAGATCTCCTTGCGGAACCAGCTCTCCTCGCTGTCCCCCTCGGGGATGGGGAAGGTCGGCATCAGGTTCTTGAAGCCGAACATGCCGGTCGGGTCGACCTTCTCGGCGACCAGCAGCGTGTTGCGGCAGCCCTCGGCCCACAGGTCGGAGGAGTCGACCGCGCGCATCTCGTCGGCGGTCTTGATGTAGTAGCCGCTGCCGTCGAAGCGGAACCGGTCGGGGTCGGCGAGCTGCTTGCCGGTCTGGATGCACAGCAGCGCGTCGTGGGAGGTCGCGTCCGACTCGTAGGTGTAGTGGGAGTCGTTGGTGACCAGCGGTGGGATGTTCAGCTCTTTGGAGATGCGGGTCAGGCCGTCGCGGACCCGGCGCTCGATGTCGAGCCCGTGGTCCATGATCTCCAGGTAGTAGTTGTCCCTGCCGAACAGCTCCTGGAACCTCGCCGCCGCCGCGAGCGCCTCGTCGTACTGCCCCAGGCGCAGGCGGGT
Source organism: Streptosporangium canum (assembly GCF_900113865.1). GTDB lineage: Bacteria > Actinomycetota > Actinomycetes > Streptosporangiales > Streptosporangiaceae > Streptosporangium > Streptosporangium canum. The sequence continues at coordinate 317,136 of NZ_FOQY01000006.1, forward strand.
CTGGACCTCCCCCGACGGGCAGCCGGTGGTGGCCATCAGCCCCTCGGAGTGCTCGGCGAGGGTCTCGGCGTCCATCCGGGCCCACTTGCGCACGAAGCCCTCGGTGTAGGCGCGCGAGGAGAGCTTCATCAGGTTGGTCAGACCCTTGGCGTTCTTCGCCCAGATCGTCATGTGGGTGTAGTAGCCGCCGGCCGACACGTCGTCGCGCTTCTGGTGGGGCTCGCCCCACAGCACCGGCTTCTTCTGGTGGCGGGAGGCCGGCGCCACGTAGGCCTCGATGCCGATGACCGGCTTGATCCCGGCGCCGGTGGCCTGCTTGTAGAAGTCGTAGGCGCCGTGCATGTTGCCGTGGTCGGTGATCGCGATGGCGGGCATGCCCAGCTCACCGACCTGTTTGAACATCTGCTTCAGACGAGCGGCTCCATCGAGCATGGAGTACTCCGTGTGAACGTGAAGATGCACAAACGAGTCGGACATGCGTCCCCGTTCCTCCCCTAGTCGCGTGTCGGCGTGGGAAGCCTACGCGTGTTTGCCACCCGCCGCCGCACCCCCCGGCACACACTTTGCCACCACTCGGACCCCCCGTCGTCGCACACTCTGAGCGACGATCGGCTACTTTGGGTGACGGTGTTTCTGAGCTGGGCGTACGGGGGGAACATGTGAAGACCGACGAGGGCTACAGCCACGCGCTCGGCAACCGCCAGGTGCAGATGATCGCGATCGGCGGCGCGATCGGCGTCGGGCTGTTCCTCGGGGCCGGCGGGCGGCTCCAGGCGGCCGGCCCGGCACTGGTGCTGTCGTACGCGGCCGCCGGCCTCGCGGCGTTCTTCGTCATGCGGGCCCTCGGCGAGCTCGTGCTCTACAAACCGACCTCGGGCTCCTTCGTAGAGTACGCCGCCGACTTCGTCGGACCCTGGGCGGCCTTCGCCAGCGGCTGGATGTACTGGATCAACTGGGCCTTCACCGGCATCGCCGAGCTGACCGCGATCTCCATCTACGTGAGCCTGTGGGCCCCGCAGTTCCCCCGGTGGCTGACCGCGCTCATCTCGCTGGCGTTCGTGCTGGCCGTCAACCTGCTGTCGGTGCGGCTCTTCGGCGAGCTGGAGTTCTGGTTCGCCCTGCTGAAGGTCCTGGCCATCTGCGCGTTCCTGGTGACCGGCCTGGCGCTGGTGATCTTCGGTTTCGAGCTGGGCGGCAGCACCGCGGGGGCGGGAAACCTCCTCGCGCACGGCGGCTTCTTCCCCAACGGGTTCCCGATGGCGCTGATGAGCCTGCAGTCGGTGATCTTCGCCTACTCCTCGATCGAGCTGGTCGGCATCGCCGCGGGCGAGACGGAGAACCCCCGGGAGGTCATGCCCAGGGCGATCAACGGCGTGATCTGGCGGATCGTGATCTTCTACGTCGGCTCGGTCCTGCTGCTGGCCATGGTCCTGCCGTGGACCGCCTACGGCCCCGGCCAGTCGCCGTTCGTGACGGTCTTCGCCGCGCTCGGCATCCCCTGGGCCGCCGGCGCGATGAACCTGATCGTCATCACCGCCGCCCTGTCGTCGTGCAACTCCGGCCTCTACTCCACCGGCCGGATCCTGCGGGCCATGGCCCAGAAGGGCGAGGCCCCCGCCTTCGCCGGGCAGCTCAGCTCCCGCCAGGTCCCCTACGGGGGCATCCTCATCACCGCGACCGTGTTCGTCGCCGGGGTCGTCCTCTACTACTACGTCCCGGAGCGTGCCTTCAACATCGCCACCGCGATCGCCTCACTCGGCGTGATCACCACCTGGGGTACCCTGCTCTACTGCCAGATCCGGCTGCGCCGCGCCGCCGAACAGGGCCTGCTCGAACGCCCCGCCTTCCGGATGCCGGGCTCGCCCTACACCGGCTGGCTCACCCTGGCCTTCCTCGCGCTGGTGATGCTGCTCATGCCGTTCGCCGACGCCGACCAGCGCATCGCCTTCTTCTGCATCCCCCTGCTGGTCGTCGCCATCGCCGCCGGCTGGCGGATCGTCGACCCCCGCCGCCGGCGCGCCGGTGCGCCCCTCGGCTGACGCCCGGACCGGGCCCGCGGTCGGCCGGCACCCGGCGCGGGCACGCGCCGCGGCCGGACCGCCGGAGACGGGCCGGTCCGGAGCGGGCACGGGGTCAGTCCTGACCGCTCGCCCTGCGCTCCTCCGCCAGGTGCAGTCCCGCCTCGATGACGGCGTTCATGATGGGCGCCAGCCGTACCTCCCCCAGGCCGGGGGCGCGGCGGGCCATCTCGGTGACCAGGCGGCGCTCGCGGTCCATGTCGCGACCGGCGAAGCCGCCGACGGGCTTGAGCCGCTGGATGGCGCCGGCGAGCTCGGCACGGCGTTCGAGGAGGACCGCCAGGGCCGCGTCGACCCGGTCGACGGCGCCGCGGGCGGCGAGGACGGAGTCGGGGGTCTCGCGGCGGGTGAGCGCGCCGACGATCTTCACGGCCTCCTGTGCGGCGAGGACGGCCCGCTCGCCGGCGCCGGGGGCCAGCAGCAGGCCGTCGGCGCCGGCCGCGACGGCGGCGGCGGCCAGCGCGGGGTCCTCACCGAGATCGGCCAGGACGGGGCGGCCGGACTTCTCCCGGGCGGCGCGCATCAGGGCCAGGTCGAGGGTCACCCCGGCCAGGTGTGTACGGCTGCCGCTCTCGCAGAGCACGACCTGGTCGTTGCCCTCGGCCACGCAGTAGTCGGCGATGGCCAGCCACTCCTCCAGGGTCGCGGCGGGCCCGCGCTGGACGATCACCGGCAGGCCCAGCCGGGCGACCGCGCGGACCAGCTGGAAGTCCTGCATCCAGGCCGCGCCGACCACCACGCCGTCGGCGCCGCCGATCTCCGGCAGGTCCGCCGTCGAGAACGGCTCCACCAGGATCGGCCCGGCCCACTCGGCGCGGACCGCCGCCACCGCCTCCGCGGCGGGCACCCGCCCGTGGTGGTCGCGCAGGTTGACCCAGCGGGCGTCCGCGCCCGGGCCACCGACCACCACCGCCGGTCCGGCCCCCACCGTGAGCGTCCCCAGCTTCACGGCCCCGCGCTCCAGGTGTGCGGTCAACAAGGACATCTCGGCTCCTCATGCTCAGCCGGCACCCATCCGCGAGCCGGCGAATCGTCAGAAACAAAAAAGGCAGAGACTGGGTCTCTGCCTCGTGCCGGCTCCGGATGGTCGCTAGATCACGCTGTCACGACCGGCCCTCCGGAGCCGGCTCGATAAACGCGAAATAGCAAGTCATGCTATTGACGATAGGCCATCCCTCCACCACACGCCACCTGCTGGACAACACGTCTCGGATTGTGGACACTCAGGTCGCGCGAGAGTCGATCACCCTTCTCGGCCTATGAGAGTATTCGGGGGTTTAGAAAGGGGTAGGTGCGGTTGATGGCCGAAGCACAGTCTTCTGAGGGACGTCGCGTTGCCGCCCGCTACCACCTGCGCGAGCCCATCGGCCGGGGTGGCATGGGCATCGTCTGGCGGGCCCACGACGAGCTCCTGGACCGCGAGGTCGCGGTCAAAGAGGTCCGCTACGCGGACATGCTCGGCGAGGACAACCAGGAAGACTTCAACCGGCGCACCAAGCGCGAGGCGCGTGCCGCCGGGCGGCTGACGCACCCGAACGTGGTGGTCGTCCACGACGTGGTCGAGGAGGACGGGCGCCCCTGGATCGTCATGCAGCTGGTGGAGTCCCGCTCTCTCGGCAAGGTCCTGCGGCAGGACGGTCCGCTGCCGCCCGAGAAGGTGGCGGAGATCGGCCTGCAGATGCTGGACGCGCTGCGCGCCGCGCACGCCCAGGGAGTGCTGCACCGGGACGTCAAGCCGGAGAACGTGCTGATGGCCCATGACGGCCGGGTGGTGCTGACCGACTTCGGCATCGCGACGCTGGAGACCGAGACCGCCCTGACCATGACCGGCATCGCGGGCACGCCCGCGTTCATCCCGCCGGAGCGGATCAAGGGCGGCAGCGCGCAGCGCGAGTCGGACCTGTGGTCGCTCGGGGCGACGCTGTACGCGGCCGTGGAGGGCAAGCCCCCGCACGACCGGGGCGGGGCGCTGCCGACCATGCACGCCGTGCTGAACGACGAGCCGGAGCCTCCGGTCCGCGCCGGGCGGCTGCTGACCACGGTGCTCGACGGGCTGCTGCGCAAGGACCCGGACCGGCGCATGTCCTACGACGAGGCCGCGAGGCTGCTGCGCGAGGTGGCCGACGGCGGCAAGCAGCGGGCCGCCAAGCCGCCCGCCAAGACCGCCGTCATGCCGGCCCTGACCACCTCGGCGACGGCCGAGACCGACCCCGGGATCAGATACGAGCCGGAGGGCTTCCCCGCGACCGGCGTGCAGCTGGGGTCCGCCGCGCCCGCCCCCGCGAAGAGCCCGCCTCCCGCGGCGCCGGCGCCGCGGGAGCCCGTCGTGGAGGTACGGCGGGAGCCCGCCCCCCGGCCGGCCCCCGGACCCGTCTCCCGGCCCGCTCCCACGCCCGTTCCCCGGCCCGCTCCCGAACCCGCCCCCAGGCCGGCTCCCGAACCGGCTCCCCGACCGGCTCCCAAGGTGAGACGGGACCCCTTCCCGCCGGTCCGGCCCGAGCCCGGAGCCGAGCCGGTCCCCGCGCCCAGGCCGGTCCCGTCCGTCCCGCCGCCCTCCCGGGAGCCCGGTCTCCGGGACCTGCCTTCGGCGGCGACCTCCACGCCGGCGCACGAACCCTTCTCCACGTCGCCGACGGTGTTCTCCCAGGGGTCCCGGTCGCCCGTGAAGCGGGGCCTGCTGGTGCTCGTGCCCGCGGTCCTGATCGTCGGGGCGGTCGCCGGCTGGCTGGGGATGCGCAGCCGCGAGTCGGACGTGCCGCAGACACCGAACGCGAACAAGCCGGCCACATCGGCCGGACCGGCCAAGTCGACCGCCGACGCCACCCCGTCCACCCCTCCGAGTCCCGCGCCCAGCCCCACCGAGACCGAGGAGAAGGAGAAGGAGAAAAAGGAGTCGAAGCTCCCCGCGGGCTGGCACATGCACAAGGACAGCAACGACTTCTCGATCGGCCTGCCCAAGGGCTGGAAGGTGGACAAGCGGCCGGGCCAGCAGGTGTGGTTCCGCGGACCCGACCGGACGAGCTTCGTGTTCGTCGAATACGTCGCCAAGGCGGGTCCCGACCCGAAGAAGGACTGGTACACCGGCGAGCGGGCCAGCCGGGGGAGCTTCCCGGGCTACGAGCGGATCCGGATCGAGAAGGTCGACTACATGGAGAAGGCCGCCGACTGGGAGTTCACCTGGAACACGAGCTCGGGCAAGGCCCGGGTGCTCAACCGGGGGTTCGTGACCAAGGGCGGCCGGGGATACGCGATCTACTGGCACACCCTGGCCAAGGACTGGAAGAAGAACATGCACCTCTTCGAGGGGTTCGCCCAGACCTTCTCGTCGAAAAAGTGAGGGCCGCCCCGACCGGCTACGATTCGTGGGTTTGGGAGGGGCGAGAAAATGACCGAACGGAAGGTGGCGGGCCGATATCGCCTGCTCGAAGCCATCGGCGAGGGCGGGATGGGCGTCGTCTGGCGGGCCCACGACGAGCTTCTCGACCGGGTCGTGGCGGTCAAGGAGGTCCGTCACCGCGGGATCGACGAGGCCGCGCGCACGGAGATGAACCGGCGGACGATCCGGGAGGCCAGGACCGCCGGCCGGCTCGACCACCCGTCCGTGATCATCGTGCACGACGTGGTCGAGGAGGAGGGCCGGCCCTGGATCGTCATGCAGATGGTCCGGTCGCGCTCGCTGGGCGAGGTCGTCCGCGCGGACGGGCCGCTGCCTCCCGAGCGGGTCGCCTCGGTCGGGCTGCAGGTGCTGGGCGCCCTGCTGGCCGCGCACGCCGCCGGGGTGCTGCACCGTGACGTGAAGCCGGAGAACGTGCTGCTGGCCGACGACGGCCGGGTCGTGCTGACCGACTTCGGGATCGCCTCGATGACACAGGAGACCGCGATCACCCGGACGGGCGGGATGGTCGGCACCCCGGCCTTCCTCCCCCCGGAACGGCTCCACGGGCTGGCGGCCACCCCCGAGTCGGACCTGTGGTCCCTCGGGGCGACGCTGTACGCCGCCCTGGAGGGGCGTGCGCCGTTCGAGCGGGCAACGGCCGCGGCGACCATGATGGCCGTCCTCCACGGCGAGCCCAGCCCCATGACGCACACCGGTCCCCTGGCCGACGCGGTCCTCGGCCTGATGATCAAGGACCCCGCCACCCGGATGACGGCCGATCAGGCCACGGCCCTGCTCAGCCGCGCGGCCTCGGGGCAGGCCGCCGGCGCGGCGGGGCCGGCCGCCCCGCACCCGCACCCGCACCCGGGCACGGCCGCCCGCCACACCCAGCCGCCCCACCCGGGCGCCCCGGCGGGCCACGACGGCTCTGCGTACGCCGCCCGACCGCCGCACACCGGGCAGCCGGCGTATCCGGTGGAGGCGCCGCCGTATCCGGTGGAGGCGCCGTCGTATCCGTCGGGGGCCGCACCGGGTGGGTGGTATCCGCAGCACGCCGGGCAGCCCTCCCACCAGGACAGTCCCCCTCACTTCGGGCAGTCGTCCTTCGGGCAGCCGTCCCACCAGGACGGAGCCGCCCACTTCGGGCAGCCGTCCCATCCCGGCGACCCCGCGCAGCGGCCCTACGGTGACGGCCCCGCCCGTTCCGGGCGGCCGCCGTATCGGAGCTCCCCCACCCACGCCGGGCAGCCGCCCTACCCGGACGGAGCCGCCCACTTCGGGCAGCCGCCCCCGGACGATCCCGCGTACCCGCGGTGGCCGCAGCAGGGGCAGCCCACCGACGCCGGGCGGCTCGCCCCTCCGGCACGCCGGTCGGGGACGGGGCGGGTGGCGCTCGCGGTCGGGGTGCCCGCGCTCGTGGTGGCGGTCGGGGTGGGGGGATGGCTGGTGCTCCGGGAGGGGGACGGCACGCCGTCGTCCCCGCCGACGTCCGCGGCGGTCGTCACCGGCGAGCCGGCTACCTCCGCCACACCCTCCAGGCCCCCCCAGGCGACCCGGACCCCGTCCGCCCGCCCGACCACGGGTGTCCCGGCGGGCTGGCGGCTTCACCGGGACCCGATGGGCTTCACCGTCGCGGTGCCCAGGGGCTGGGCCGTCAAGCGGTTCTCCGGACGCGACAGGGTCGAGTTCCGGCCTCCCGGCAGGAACGGCTTCCTGTGGATCGAGTCGACCGAGGACCCCGAGACGGACCCGGTCAAGCACTGGGAGAAGGTGGAGCGGGGCGGGCTGGCGAAGAACGTCTGGCCGGGCTACGAGCGGATCGGCATCACCGCGCTGAGATACCGCGGCCTGCCCGCCGCCGACTGGGAGTTCACCTACCTGAAGGACAAGGTCAGGACGCGCGTCCTGGACCGCGGCTTCCGCACGCTCACGGGCCGCCCGTACGCGATCTACTGGGAGGGCCCGGACGACGCCAGGTGGAACCGGACGTTCTTCGACAGGTTCACCGAGACCTTCCGGCCGTGACCGACCGGGAGGCGGCGCGCTTCTGGCGCAGCCCGGGGCTGCCGGGGGTGGACCTGCTCAAGGCCAGGTATGTCACCCACCGGTTCTCCCGGCACGTGCACGACGGCTACGCGATCGGGGTGATCCTGTCCGGGGTCGAGGAGTTCGACTACCGGGGCGCCCGGCACCGCGCGGGCACGGGGAGCCTGGTCCTGGTCAACCCCGAGCACGTGCACACCGGCCAGGCGGGCGAGCCCGGCGGCTGGGCCTACCGGATGCTCTACCCGTCGATCGAGGTCATGGCGGACATCGCCGCGGAGGTGACGGCCGGGCGCGGCACGCCGTACTTCCCCGAGCCCGTCGTCTCCCATCCGCACGCCACCGCGCTGCTACGGGCCGCGCACGCCGCCGCCGAGCACGGCGACGACCTGGCCTCCTCCACGCTCGCCCGCACGGCCTTCGGCGCCCTGCTCAGACACCACGCCGACCACCGCCCGGCGGACGCGCGGCCCGCCAGGGAGGACCGGGCGGTACGGCGGGCGCGGGAGATCCTGCACGAACGGCTCGTCGCCCCGCCCACGCTGGAGGATCTGGCGCGGGCCGTACAGGCGAAACCCTTCACCCTGATCCGGGCCTTCAAGGCGGCCACGGGCCTGCCCCCGCACGCCTACCTCAACACGCTCCGGGTCCGGCGGGCCCGGGGGCTGCTCGACTCCGGAACGCCGGCCGCGCAGGTCGCCACCGACGTGGGTTTCACCGACCAGGCCCATCTGACCAGGCACTTCAAGCGGATCGTGGGGGTGCCGCCCGGGGCCTACCAACGCGCAGGAACGTACAAGACGACACTATAAAACCGGACATAACCTCATTCTCATGGATACAACCACTCGTTCCTCAGCGGTCAGGGACGGACTGGGCGTGGGGATCGCCGTGGGACTGTCCGGGGTGGCGTTCGGCGCCGCCGCGGTCACCGCCGGCCTGAGCGTCGCGCAGGCATGCGTGCTGAGCCTGTTCGCCTTCACCGGCGCCTCGCAGTTCGCCATGGTCGGCGTCGTCGCCGGCGGCGGCAACCTCGCCGCCGGCACGGCGGGCGCGCTGCTGCTGGGAGCCCGCAACGGCCTGTACGGCCTGCGCATGTCCGATCTGCTCGCGGCCCGGGGCTGGCGCAGGCTCCCGACGGCCCACGGGGTGATCGACGAGACGACCGCGGTGGCCCTGGCCCAGCCCGACGAGCGGTCGGCCCGGACCGGGTTCTTCGTCACCTTCGTCAGCCTCTACCTGACCTGGAACGTCACCACCCTGCTCGGCGCGGTGGGCACCTCCCGGGTGGCCGACCCGGCGGTGTTCGGGCTGGACGTGGTGGGCCCGGCGACGTTCCTGGCCATCCTGTGGCCCCGGCTCACCGGCAGCGGTCCCGAGACCCGCGCGCTGCGGCTGATCGCCGGCGGCGGCGCGGCGATCGCGCTGGCCACGACCCCGTTCACCCCGCCGGGCGTGCCCGTGCTGATCGCGGCGGTCGCCGTGCTCGCCGTGATCCTGAGGAGGCCGAAGTGACTGTCTGGTGGGCAATCGTGATCACCTGCGCGGGCTGCTACGCGCTGAAGCTCGCCGGGCTGTCGGCCCCGCGCCAGGTGCTCGACCATCCGACGGTGCAGCGTTTCGCCGCGCTGGTCCCGGTGGCGCTGCTGGCCGCGCTGATCGCGGTGCAGACCTTCGCGCACGGGCAGCAACTGCACTTCGACGGGCCCCGCGCCGCCGGGCTGGGAGCGGCCGTGGTGGCGCTGCTGCTGCGCGCGCCCTTCCTGGTGGTGCTCGCGACGGCCGCCGCCGTCACGGCCGGGCTGCGCCATGTCATGAGCTGATATCGGCGTCGGCGCCGCCGTACCGTGCCGCGCCCCTCGTCCTGCCCGGCGATCCACCAGACCGCATGACATATCCGGATTGTCCGGGTCGAACGGGGGTAGCCCGACGTCCATGACCGATTCTCAGGGGCTCATCGGCGCTCGGTACCGGCTGATCGAACATATCGGCCGGGGAGGCATGGGCACGGTCTGGCGGGCTCGCGACGAGGTGCTCGGCCGGGACGTGGCGGTCAAGGAGGTCATCCCCTCCCCCGACCTGACCGGTCCCGAACGCGACGTCTTCACCGTACGGACGCTCAGGGAGGCCCGCGCCGCCGGGCGGATCGGTCACCCGGGCGTCGCGACGGTCTACGACGTCATCGAGGAGCAGGGGCGTCCGTGGATCGTGATGCAGCTCGTGGACTCCCGGACGCTCGGGGCCGTGGTCCGGGAGGACGGGCCGCTGCCGCCGGCACGGGTGGCGCAGATCGGGCTCGAAGTGCTCGGGGCGCTGCTCGCCGCGCACCGGGCGGGCGTGCTGCACCGTGACGTCAAACCGGACAACGTGCTGCTGTCGAAGGACGGGCGGGCCGTGCTGACCGACTTCGGCATCGCGGTGCTCGAAGGCGACTCGTCGGTGACCAGGACCGGCGCCCTCATCGGCACCCCGGCGTTCATCGCGCCGGAGCGGGCGAGCGGGGGCCCGGCGGAGTTCGCCTCCGACCTGTGGTCGCTGGGCGTGACACTTTACATGGCGGTCGAGGGGCGTTCTCCCTTCGAGCGCGCCCACCCGCTGGCGACGCTCAGCGCGGTCATGCACGAGGAGCCCGCCCCGCTGAGGTTCGCCGGATCGCTGGGCCCGGTGGTCGTCGGCCTGCTCCGCAAGGACCCCGCGCAGCGCATGTCCGCCCACGATGTGCAGATCCACCTGCGGGCGATCGTGAACGGCACCGAGCCACAGCCCACCGCGCCCATCGCGCTCCCGGTCCCGTCCCCCCGCGCCCCGGTCCAGGCCGCCGGGGCGGTGCCCCCGGCGGACGCGGACCTCGAGGCGCCCGCCCGCGGAGGACGGCGGCGTCCGGCCGTCGCGGCCCTCGCGGCCGCGGTGGTCGCCGTGGCCCTGACGTCGGGCGGAGCCGCCTGGGTGGCCCTGAACTCCTCCGGCGGGTCACCGGAGAGGCCCCCCGCCTCCGTGAGCGTCCCGGCCAAGGACGACAAGCCGAAGGACAAGACCGAGCAGGCCAGGCTGCCCGAGCGGAGGAAGGATCCCACGCCGGACACGACGGGGAACGCCCCGGACCGGTCCTCCACCGGCACGGGCCGGGATCGGCCCCGGCAGAACAGCCCGTCCCCGTCGGAGGGACCCGCGCGGGACGAAGCGAAGAACGACGCGAAGAACGACTCCAAGGACGGCTCCGGGGACAAGCCCGGAAAGGACCAGGACAAGGACTCCGGCAAGAAGCCCGGCCAGGGGTCGCAGGACGACTCCGGCCAGGACCAGGGACAGGAGCCGGAGCAGGAGCCGGACGGCGACCCGGGGCAGGAGTCCGGGGGCGCCTCCGGAGACGACGCCACCCAGGACCGGGGACAGGACGAGGGACAGAGCCAGGAGGGGCAGCCGGCCGAGCAGGCGGGCTACGACGGCGGGACGAGCGCCTCCGGCAAGGCCCAGAACACGTCCAACGGCAAGGTCAAGAAGGATAAGAAAGACAAGAAGGACAAGTAGCCGCCGGCGGAGACGGGCGGCCGCTACGACTCGCTGCCGACGACCTTCAGGGCATGGGCCAGGTCATCGGGATAGTCGGTGGTGAAGGAGACCCACTCGCCCGTCGCGGGGTGCTCGAAGGCCAGCGAGACCGCGTGCAGCCACTGCCGGGTGACGCCCAGGCGGGCGGCCAGCGTGGGGTCCGCGCCGTACATCATGTCGCCGACGCACGGATGGCGCAGCGCCGACATGTGGACCCGGATCTGGTGGGTCCGGCCGGTCTCCAGCTTGATGTCGAGCAGCGAAGCCGCGCGGAACGCCTCGATCGTGTCGTAGTGGGTGACCGACTCCTTGCCCCCGGCCACGACGGCGAACCGGCCGTCTCCGGAGGGGTGGCGGTCGATCGGCGCGTCGACGGTGCCGCGCAGCGGGTCGGGATGCCCCTGGACCAGCGCGTGGTAGCGCTTGTCGACCGTGCGCTCCTTGAAGGCCCGCTTCAGGTGCGAGTAGGCGTGCTCGCTCTTGGCCACGACCATGGCGCCGGTGGTGTTGGCGTCCAGGCGGTGGACGATGCCCTGGCGCTCGGCGGCGCCGCTGGTCGCCACGCGGTGCCCGGTGCCGAGCAGGCCGCCGATCACGGTCGGCCCGGTCCAGCCGGTGGTCGGGTGAGCGGCCACGCCGATGGGCTTGTTGACGACCACGATGTCGTCGTCCTCGTAGACGATCCTCATGCCCGGCACCGGCTCCGCGACCGGCATCGGCGCGGTGGGCGGCGGCGGCAGGGTGACGTCCAGCCACGCGCCCGCGTGGACCCGGTCGGACTTGGCGGCCGGCGAGCCGTCCACCAGCACGTCACCGGAGACGATCAGCTCGGCCGCGCGGGTGCGCGAGAAGCCGAACAGCCGGGACAGGGCGGCGTCGAGGCGCTCGCCCTCCAGCCCGTCGGGAACCGGGAGACTCCGCTGCTCAGCCATTGCTCTTGTGCTCCCCCGTGTCGCGCGTGCCGTCGATCTGGTAACCCCGCCAGGCGAGGAGAACGGCCAGGATCCCGCCGCAGACGATCGCCGAGTCCGCCACGTTCCAGACCGGGAAGTGCCCGGGGAAGGTCTCGATGAAGTCGACGACGTGCCCCTGGAAGGGCGAGGGCCGGCCGAAGCCCGAGGGCCAGCGGAGGAGCCGGTCGGTCAGGTTGCCGAGTGCCCCGCCGAGCATCAGCCCCAGCGTGATGGCCCAGGGCAGGCTGCGCAGGTGCCGCGCGGTGCGCAGGATGGCGATCACCACGCCGGCCGCGACGAACGTGAAGACGATCGTCATACCGGTGCCGATGCTGAAGGCCGCCCCGGAGTTGAAGATCACCCGGAACTGGAGCAGGCCCGGGATGACGACGAACGGCTCCCTGCCCTCCAGGGTCCTCAGCACGATCGTCTTCGTGATCAGGTCAAGGAAGTAAACAATCGGTACAATCGTTGCGAGCACGGCGATCCGCCGCACTCCGGACGGGGCGGCCGGAACCACCCCGTCGACGGTGTCACCGGTCAGCGGCGCTCCTCCCGCTGCTTGCAGGCCACGCACAGCGTCGCCCTCGGGAACGCCTGAAGGCGTTCCTTGCCGATCGGCTTGTGGCACGATTCGCACACTCCGTAGGTTCCCGCGTCGATCCGGGCGATCGCCCGCTCGTTCTGCGCGACCAGGTCGCGCGAATTCAGGGTAAGGGCGATCTCGCGTTCCCGTTCATAGGTGCGGGCTCCGGCGTCCGCCTGGTCGTCTCCCGCACCATCCGTCACATCACTTGACGCGATCTCGGTCTCGGCCTTGGCGATCTCCTGGTTCAGCTCGGTGATCTCCGTGGCCAGCCGCTCGCGGACTTCCGCGAGCTCCGTGACCGACCAGGTGACGACGGTACCGTCCTGTGACGGCGCCACGGCGCCCTCGTCTGCGCGTACAGTCGCGGCCATGTCGGCCTCCTTGCTCGATCGGACCGTATCCAATGCGGTAAACGGTGCGGGCAGCTTAGGTCTCCCATAACAGAACGGCAAACGACCCGCCGTGATGTTTACCACTCCCGTAACATCCGGCCCCTTCCTCCCGATTCCCCCGCCCCGCCGATATTGGGAAGCTTTGAGCAGGCCAGTGCGTTATCGTTTGAGCCTGCAAGGCGTTGATGGGGACAGCCACCTCCGTATCCCCTCGCCCGAGCGACCCGGGGACGGTGTGAGCCCGGGGCGAGGACCGGAGGGAAAATCACCCCGGAGCCGCCGGAAGAACGGCCACCTCGGCCCAGTAGACCCGGCAGCAGACCAAAGGAAGAGGGCCTTCCCATGTGAAGGTCAAGGAGGGTGGTACCGCGGGGCCCGAGGGTCTCGTCCCTCCACGCCACTGCCAGCACCAGCGTGGAGGTCCCGCCCGTTATGTCCGCCTATTTCCGCTCTCTTCCCGCGCAGGTCGATCTGCCCGCGCTCGAACATGAGGTGCTCGACCGCTGGCGTGACGGAAAGGTCTTCGAGCGCTCGGTCGAGCAGAACACCGACGGCCCCAACTGGGTCTTCTACGAGGGCCCGCCCACCGCCAACGGCATGCCCGGCGTGCACCACGTCGAGGCCCGCGTCTTCAAGGACGTCTTCCCCCGCTACAAGTCGATGCAGGGCTACAACGTGCCCCGCAAGGCGGGCTGGGACTGCCACGGCCTGCCGGTCGAGGTCGCCGTCGAGAAGGAACTCGGCCTGTCCGGCAAGAAGGACATCGAGGCGTACGGCGTCGCCGAGTTCAACGCCAGGTGCCGCGAGTCGGTGCTGCGGCACGTGGACGCCTTCGAAGAGATGACCGAGCGGATGGGCTACTGGATCGACCTGTCCCAGGCCTACCGCACGATGGACCCGAGCTACGTGGAGTCCGTCTGGTGGTCGCTCAAGGTCGTCTTCGACAAGGACCTGCTGTTCCGCGACTTCCGGATCACCCCCTACTGCCCGCGCTGCGGCACCGGCCTGTCCGACCACGAGCTGGGCCAGCCCGGCGGCTACGAGACCGTCTCCAGCCCGTCGGTCTACGTCCGCATGCCCGCCACCTCCGGCCCGCTGGCCGACCTCGGCGCCTCGCTGCTGATCTGGACCACCACCCCGTGGACGCTGGTCTCCAACACCGCCGTGGCCGTGCACCCCGACGTGACCTATGTCGCGGCACGTCCCGCCGGGTCCGACGAGGTGCTGGTCGTCGCCGAGCCGCTGCTGGTCTCCGCGCTGGGCGAGGGCGCCGAGGTCCTGGCCACATTCCAGGGCGCCGACCTGGAGCACACCACCTACTCCCGCCCCTTCGACCTGGTCGACATCCCCGGCGCGCACTACGTGGTGCTCGGCTACTACGTCACCACCGAGGACGGCACCGGCCTGGTCCACCAGGCCCCCGCCTTCGGCGCCGACGACCTGACGACCTGCAAGCGGTACGGCCTGCCGGTGGTCAACCCCATCGGCCCCGACGGGCGCTTCCTCGACAGCGTCCCCCAGGTCGGCGGGCAGTTCTTCAAGGACGCCGACGAGGGCCTGACCGAGGACCTCAGGGCGCGCGGCCTGCTCTACCGGGGCGGCCACTTCGAGCACAGCTACCCCCACTGCTGGCGCTGCCACACCGCCCTGCTCTACTACGCGCTCCCCGCCTGGTACATCCGCACCACGGCGATCAAGGAGCAGCTCCTCGCCGAGAACGAGAAGACCGACTGGTACCCCGAGACGATCAAGTGGGGCCGCTTCGGCGAGTGGCTGCGCAACAACGTCGACTGGTCGCTGTCCCGGTCGCGTTACTGGGGCACGCCGCTGCCGCTGTGGGTCTGCTCCGCCGACGAGTCGCACATCACCTGCGTCGGCTCGCTGGAGGAGCTGAGCCGGCTCTCCGGCCAGGACGTGTCCGCGCTCGACCCGCACCGCCCCTACGTGGACGACGTCACGCTGCCCTGCCCCACCTGCGGGGCCGAGGCGCGCCGGGTGCCGGACGTGATCGACGCCTGGTACGACTCGGGGTCGATGCCGTTCGCCCAGTGGGGCGCGCCGTACCAGAACGCGGACATGCTGGAGAAGGCCTACCCGGCGCAGTTCATCTGCGAGGCCACCGACCAGACGCGCGGCTGGTTCTACTCGCTGATGGCGGTCGGCACGCTGGTCTTCGGCAGGTCCTCCTACGAGAACGTGCTCTGCCTCGGTCTGATCCTCGCCGAGGACGGCCGCAAGATGAGCAAGCACCTGGGCAACGTGCTGCAGCCGATCCCGCTGATGGACCAGCACGGCGCCGACGCGCTGCGCTGGTACATGGCCTGCGCCGGTTCGCCGTGGGCGGCCCGCCGGGTCGGGCACGGCGCCCTGGAGGAGATCGTCCGCAAGGTCCTGCTGACCTACTGGAACACCGCGTCGTTCTTCACCCTCTACGCCAACGCCGAATCATGGTCGCCGTCCAGGCTCTCCGAGGCCCCCTCGTACGCCGAGCGCCCGCTGATCGACCGCTGGGTGCTGGCCGAGCTGCACCGGACGGTGGCCGAGGTCACCGCGTCGATGGACGAGTTCGACACCGCCCGGGTCGGACGGCGGCTGGCGGAGTTCCTCGACGACCTGTCCAACTGGTACGTGCGACGCTCCCGCCGCCGTTTCTGGTCCGGTGACGCCTCGGCGTTCGCCACGCTGTACGAGTGCCTGGAGACCGTCACCCGGCTGATGTCACCGGTGGTGCCGTTCATCACCGACTACGTCTGGGACGTGCTGCGCGACGCCGAGGGCCCCTCCTCCGTCCACCTGGCCGCCTGGCCCTCGGTGACCGAGGAGCTGCTGGACCCCGCGCTGTCGGAGCAGATGGCGCTGGTCCGCCGCCTGGTGGAGCTGGGCCGCTCGGCCCGCGCCTCCAGCGGGGTCAAGACCCGCCAGCCGCTCGGCCGGGCGCTGGTCGGCGCCCGCGGCTGGGCCGCGCTCTCCCCCGAGCTGCGCGAGCTGATCGCCGACGAGCTCAACGTCCAGGGCCTGGAGGACCTGTCGGGCATCGAGGCCGACCTGGTCTCCTTCACCGTCAAGCCCAACTTCCGGGCGCTGGGCAAGAGGTTCGGCTCGCAGACCAAGCTGGTCGCCGCGGCCGTCGCCGCCGCCGACGCCGGGGAGCTCGCACGCGCCCTCCGCTCGGGTTCGGCGGTCTCGGTGGACGCCGGCGAGCTGGGCACGGTGGAGCTGAACGGCGAGGAGGTGATCGTCACCGAGCAGCCGAAGTCCGGCTGGGCGGTGGAGACCGGGGCCGTCGACACCGGCACCGGCGAGACGGTCGCCCTCGACCTGACCATCACCGACGGGCTGCGCCGCTCCGGCCTGGTCCGCGACGTCATCCGCCTGCTCCAGGACGCCCGCAAGTCGACCGGCCTGTCCATCTCCGACCGGATCGACGTGTGGTGGTCCACCACCGACGCCGACCTGGCCGAGACCCTGCGCACCCAGGGCGGCACGGTGGCCGGCGAGGTCCTCGCCGTCTCCCTCGTCGAGGGATCCGGAGGCGACCTCCCGGTCCACCACGACGCCGATCTCGGCCTGACCTTCCAGCTCCGCCGTACCGTCTGATCTTCCCCGGCCGGTGCCGCTCCGCGGGGAGCGGCACCGGCCATCGGGAGGCGGGACGTCGGAAAGGGCTCCGGGGATCTTCCCCGGAGCCCTTTCCGATGCGGCCGGCAGGGCCTGTGCCCTGTGAGCCGACGAGAGGCTAGCCCTGGTCGCGGCAGACCGAGCAGCTGCTCAGGCCGGCCTCCTCCGCCTCGGCCCGGGTCATGGTCTCGATGCCGCTGCCGTCCGTGCCCTTGATGAGCGGGCAGGCGGAGCTGTGGAAGCGGCGGGTGCCGACGATGACCTTGACCGTTCCGGAGTCGCCGGGACCGGGTTCCGGCCCGTCCTTGACCGCGGGGATGCCGTGGGGGGCGGTGTCTCCGTCGTCCTCGCCGGGCGTTTCCTCCGGCGCCGCCTTCCGCTCCGGCTCAGGGGCCTTCTCCCCGGCCGCCGGAACCTGCGGCTCCGCCGAGGTGGAGTCGGCCGGCACCGGCTGCCCGGCGCGCCCGGGTGCGGTGCCGGCCGGCTCCACCGGCTCGGAGGGGCTGTCCGGCTCCGTGGAGGCGGACCCGTCGGCGGCCTTCCCCTCCGCCGTGGGGGGCTCCTCGGAAGCCTCCTGCGCGGCGGGGCCGGACGCAGCGGGATCGGACTCCGCCGGGCCGCCGGCCTCGGCGGGGGCCTCGGCCCCGGTGGAGACAGGAGTGACGGGCTCCGGCTCAACCCGGCTACCGTCCTCGGACTCGGAGCCTGCCCGGACTTCCGGCTTGGCGGCGGGTTCCGGCTCGGCCGGGGTGCCGTCCTCGGGCTCGGAGGGCTCGGATCCTGCCTGGGCCTCCGGCTTGGAGGTGACCGACGCGACCATGTCCCGGCTGAACCAGCTGGTGGCCTCGGAGTCGGCGGACGTCTCCGGCTCGGGCTCCGGGGACTGGATCGGGAAGGACCGGGCGGCGGTCTCCGCGGCGCGGAGCGGCGGGCTCGCCGGTTCCTGCGGCCGTGCCTGCTCCTGGGGAGCCGGCGCGCCCTGGATGTATGGCCGGGTCACCGGCGTCGCGGCCTCCTGCGGGGTGGCCGTGGTGACGGGCCGGTACGGCGGGCTGAAGCGGGCGGTGGGCTCGTGAACGTCCGGCCCGCGGGTGTCGCCGGAGGGACCGGGCTCCGGGGAGGGGGCCGGGTGCGCGGCCGGCTCCTGGGCTCCGGTGGGAGCGTCCTGCGGCTGGATCCCGCCGGTGAACTCGGGCAGGCACGTGGTGCAGGGCGTGAAGCCCTCCTCGCGCGCCTCCTCGTGAGTGAGCTCTTCATGATCCCTGCCGACCAGCTGCCGGCAGCCGGCGACGTGATACCGCTTGCGCCCCGGGATCACCAGGACGATCGCCTCGGCGTCCAGGAGGCCCTGCCTCGCGGCGGGGGCCGGCCCGGCCATCGGACGCGGCCGGGGCTGAGGCGCGGCGGTCGCCGCCGGCGGCATGCCGTGCGGCGCCCTCGGGTGCGGAGCCGAGGGGACACGCTGATCCGGCCTCATGTGCGGCGCAGGCATCGGCCCGGCCGGAACCGGTCCCTTGGGAGGGAGCGGAGCCTCCCCGGCGCGCCCGCCGGGGAACAGCTCATGGCGGCGCAACAACGCCCCGATCACCAGGAAGACCGCGGACAGAACGCTGACCGCGATCGACCACATGACCAGAAATGGCTTGGCCAGCACGAACCCCGCGATGAGCAGGACGATGGCGGTGACCACCAAGCCGGCGCTGATAAGGATCACAGAGGAACTCCCGGATACGGGTCAGAGGGATGACCCGACACCCTAGCGGCGGTCGTTGTGCGGACCGTCAACGCCCTGGAAGGCGCCCGAATGCTGCGACGGCTCACCACCGAACGGGTTGGGGGCACCCTGGATGGTCGGCTGTCCACCCGGAGCCACGGCGTGGGACATGGCCGGGGGGCCGCCCACGATCGGGAATCCGCCACTGCCCTCGGCAGCCACAGTCAGTTCGGCGAGCTGGTTCTCAAGGTACAGCTTCAGACGGCTACGGTACTCCCGTTCGAAGCTGCGCAGCTCCTCGACCTTGCGCTCGAGCTCGTCGCGGGTCTGCACCAGCGAGCCCATGGCCTGGCGGTGCCGCTCCTGCGCGTCGCGCTCCAGCGTCTCGGCGCGGGCGCGGGCGTCACCGATGACCTGCTCGGCCTGGCGACGCGCCTTGCCGAGGATGTCGTCGGCCTCGCGGCGGGCCCGGGTCACCGTCTCGTCCGCCTCCCGGCGGGCGTCGGCGATCGCCTGGTCGGCCGTCTGCTGGGCCAGCGCGAGCACGCGGGCAGCGGTGTCCATGTTGTCCTCGGCCGGGGGCATCCCCATGCCGACGGGAACGGACTGCTGGTGCTGCACCGGCTCGGGGGCACGCATCGGCTCCGGCTGCGGCATCATCATCTCGGGCTTGGGCTCGGCGACCGGGGCGGGCGCCATGGCCATTCCCATTCCGCCGGGCACCTTGCCCCGCAGGCACTCCGCCAGCTTGGCGCGGAGCTCCTCGTTCTCTTGGATGAGACGGTCCAGTTCGGACTCGACCTCATCAAGGAAGGCGTCTACCTCTTCCTCGTCATAGCCCGGCCTGAGCCGGGTCGTACTGAATTGCTTGTTCCGCACATCAGCGGGCGTCAGCGGCATTTCGGTCTCCTTGGCGCGCTTGGAGTCTGTCCGGAGGGACGGTACCCGATCAACGAAGCGCGGACACGAGTTGGATCAAGACCAAGACCACAATGAACAGCACTGTGAAGCTTAGGTCAAAGGCCACCGTACCCAACCGGAGTGGTGGAATGAAACGGCGGAGGAACTTGAGAGGTGGGTCGGTCACCGTGTATACGGCTTCCGCCAGAACCAGGACGACCCCCGTGGGGCGCCACTGACGTGCGAACGCCTGCACCGTCTCAAAGATCATTCTGCCGATCAGCAGAACCAGGTAGAGGGACAGGACGACGACCAAGATCTCGCTAACGATCCCCACGGTCCGCCCCCGCCTCCACGCTGTTCCGCCGTCCCCGGTCGTGTCGGGACCTGTCCGGCTGGTCACTGTTCATGGTGGAACTCTAGCTCTGGTTGAAGAACCCGCGTTCCGCGATTCGGGCCTTGTCCTCGGCGGTCACCTCGACATTGGCAGGGGACAACAGGAACACCTTGTTGGTAACACGTTCAATGCTGCCGTGTAGGCCAAAGACAAGACCTGCCGCGAAATCGACAAGTCGCTTGGCGTCACTGTCAACCATTTCGGTCAGGTTCATGATGACCGGGGTGCCGTCACGAAAGTGCTCACCGATTGTCCGCGCCTCGTTGTAGGTGCGGGGATGAAGCGTCGTGATACGCGCCAGATCGGTCGTGCGGCGCTCTATGACAGCCGTCGCGGGCCTCGGAGCGGGCACGCCCGGGTCAGTGTCGTCCTCGCGCTCCTGGACCGTGCCAGGCCGCTCCTCGCCGCCCCTCCGCGAGTCGTCGAACTCGTCGTACTCGTCGTCGGAATAGCTGTCGTATCTCTCGTAGCGGTCGTCCTCCACAAGACCGAGGTAGACCGCCATCTTGCGCATCGCGCCGGCCATCGCTACTTCTTCCTCCGCCTTACTGCGATTTCCCTGGGGCGGTAGCCGCACCCCCTTGGAGCTCACCACCGATCGACCTCTATCTGGATACGCGGACGCCAAGGTCCACTTGAAGGGACATTACCTGACTAAGGGCTTCCTGCGACCGAGCAACGCCGTACCGACCCGCAGGTGTGTCGCGCCATTCGCAATGGCCTCGGACATATCACCGCTCATACCCGCGGAGATGACGTCGGCTCCGGGGTGGGCATCCCGCATGACCTGCGCGATCTCCCGGAGTCTGGCGAAGGCCCTGCCGGGTTCCTCCCCCAGCGGCGCCACCGCCATCACCCCGCCCAGCCGGACCCCGGGGGCGGCGGCCAGGGCCTCCGCCAGCGCGGCCACGTCCGCCGGCCGCGCCCCGCCCCGCCCGGGATCGCCGTCCAGGGCGACCTGCACCAGGCAGGTGATCTCCCTGCCCGCCCTGACCGCCTCCTGGCTGAGCGCGGTCACCAGACGTGGGCGGTCCACCGAGTGGACGACGTCGGCGTAACCGACCACGGAGCGGGCCTTGTTGGTCTGCAACTGGCCGATGAAGTGCCAGGTGAGGTCCAGACCGGCACATTCGCGCACCTTGGCCGAAGCCTCCTGGTCACGGTTCTCCCCCACGTCCGTCACCCCCAGTGCGGCCAGGAGCCGCACGTCGGAGGCCGGGTAGGTCTTGCTCACCGCGATGAGCGTCAGTTCCTCGCGGGCACGGCCGGCGGCCCGGCAGGCTTCGGCGATGCTCGCCTCAACCTCGGCCAGACCGGCCGCGATCTCATCACGTCGTGTTGTTTCCGTCACTTCTCCGCCGTTCAAATACCGACAAACCGGCGGAAGCCATTCTCCCCTGTCACAGCTGAGCGATCCGTCGACCACCCAGCCGTGAGCAATGTCACTTCAGGAAGTCGGGGACGTCGAGCTCCTCTTCCTGCTCCTCGAAGATCACCGGCCGCCTCCGGGCGGGGTCGGAGACCCTCGCGGAGATGGGGGTGGGCTGTGAAGGCTCCGGCGCCGGGCGCGGGATCGACACCGGCGGCGCCGGAGCCTCCTCCACGCGGGGCGGCTCGGCCTGCTCCACCGGGATGTGCACCGGCGGAGCGGGCTGGACCGGGTGGATCTGCTGGACCGGCTGCGGGGCCGGCGGGAGCGGCGTCTCCGCCACCGGGGCAGCCGCCGGCGGCGGACCGGCGACCGGCCGGACCTGCGCCTGCTCGACCCTGGGCTCGGCCTTCACCGTGGGCGGCGCCGGACGGACCGGCGCGGTCACCGCGGGGGCGGGGGCCGGGCGCGCGGCCGGCTGCTGGCGGGCGGCCGGCTGCGGCACGACGGTCTTGGTCTCGGCGGCGGGCTCGTCGAACCCGGCCGCGATCACGGTGACGCGCACCTCGTCGCCGAGGGCGTCGTCGATGACCGTACCGAAGATGATGTTGGCATCCGGCGCCGCGGCGTTGGAGACCAGTTGGGCCGCTTCGTTGATCTCGAACAGGCCGAGGTCGGACCCGCCGGCGATCGAGAGCAGGACGCCGTGGGCGCCGTCGATGCTGGCCTCCAGCAGTGGGCTGGAGACGGCCATCTCGGCGGCGGCGACCGACCTGTCGTCGCCGCGCGCGTGGCCGATGCCCATGAGCGCCGAACCGGCCCCGGACATGACCGACTTCACATCGGCGAAGTCGAGGTTGATCAGACCGGGCGTGGTGATGAGGTCGGTGATGCCCTGGACACCGGAGAGCAGCACCTGGTCGGCCGCCTTGAAGGCGTCCAGCACGCTCACCTGCCGGTCGGAGATCGACAGCAGCCGGTCGTTCGGGATCACGATGAGGGTGTCGACCTCCTCGCGCAGGGTCTCTATGCCGGCCTCGGCCTGCATCGCCCTGCGCCGGCCCTCGAAGCTGAAGGGCCGGGTGACCACGCCGATGGTCAGCGCGCCCAGCGAACGCGCGATGTTGGCCACCACCGGAGCACCGCCGGTGCCCGTGCCACCGCCCTCTCCGGCGGTGACGAACACCATGTCGGCGCCCTTGATGACCTCTTCGATCTCCTCGCGGTGGTCCTCGGCCGCCTTGCGCCCGACTTCGGGGTTGGCCCCCGCGCCGAGGCCGCGGGTGAGTTCGCGCCCGACATCAAGCTTGACGTCGGCGTCACTCATCAGCAGCGCCTGAGCGTCGGTATTGATGGCGATGAACTCGACGCCCTTGAGTCCCTCCTCGATCATCCGGTTGACGGCGTTGACTCCGCCTCCGCCGATTCCTACAACCTTGATGACCGCGAGGTAGTTCTGCGGTGCTGCCACGACGAGGGGCCTTTCCGCTCGTTGACTTGCAATTTCATGCGGCACGGGGCCCGTGCCGTCGTTTCCAAAACCCTCACCCTCAAGTTGAGATTTAGATTTATGTCAACCTGAGGAGTGATACGGACAGTAGGAGTTACGCTCCAGGTGGGTCAACTAACCGCGCCGCAAGCGCGTCCGGCGTGTCGCGGGCCGTCCTTTTCCGGGACCGCGCGCGACCAGCCGGGGTCACTTCACCGTCACGACGTCTGGCGAGCTCACGTCATAGGTGTCGGCGGGACGTTTCAGCAGCGTGAGGAGGATGCCGGCCTTGGCGGCCGGACGGTCCCGGCCGCCCCACACGACCTCGCGGCCGTCCTTGAGACGCATCGAGACGGTCTCGGGCGAGGGTGCGAGCACCTCCGAGAGCCGCCGGGCCAGATCTTCGGGCAGCGCCTGTATGACGGTCAGCGCCGCGGCGGTCGCCGGGTCGCCGGGCTGGGGGCGGTCGACGCGCAGCAGCGGGAGCGACGGAGGCGCGACGTCCTTGACCTCGGTCATCACGCCGTGCCGGTCCATGAGCGCGAACTTGGGGCCGACCGCCACCACCGCCACCGGCTCGCGCTCCACGATCTCCACCATCAGCGTGCCCGGCCAGCCGCGGCTGACCCGCACCGACTCGATCTGCCGGATCCCGCCGATCCGCTGCTCGACCGCCTCCACGTCCACGACGGCCAGGGGTCTGCCCTTGGGCACCCCCGTCGCCTGCTGGATCTGCTGGGCGGGGATGCCGAGGTTGCCCACCACCCGGATGTCCCGGACTCCGAGCACCGACGAGAAGAACACCAGCCAGGCGGCGGTGCCCACCACCCCCACGGTGAGCAGGGCCAGGAAGGCCGACCTCCACACCCCGTTCATCGTCTCCCCCCGCCCGGCGGCTCGGGCGCCGGCGCCCCGCGTCCCCTCCCGCGGGTCACCGGGCGGCCAGCTCCGCCACGATGCGGGGGCCCAGTTCGGTCACGTCGCCCGCCCCCATGGTGAGCACGATGTCACCGGGCCTGGCCCGGTCGGCCACCAGGGCGGGGACCGCCTCCCGCTGCGGCGCGTAGGTCACCCGCTCGGACGGGAGCGGCACCTTGCCCGCCACCAGGGCCCCGGAGACGCCCGGCTCCGGGTCCTCACGGGCGCCGTAGACGTCCAGCACGATGGCCTCGTCGGCCAGGCCCAGAGCGACGCCGAACTCGTCGGCGAAGAACCTGGTGCGCGAGTAGAGGTGCGGCTGGAAGACCGCGAGGACCCTGCCGGAGCCGGAGAAGGACGCCACCACGTCCCGTGCCGCGCGCAGGTCGGCGGCGAGTTCGGTCGGATGGTGGGCGTAGCTGTCGAAGACCGCCACCCCCCCGGCCTCGCCCTTGGCCTCGAAGCGGCGCTTGGCGCCGGTGAAGGCGGCCAGGCCGTCGCGTATCTCGTCGAAGGACACGCCCAGCTCCACCGCCACGGCGATGACCGCGGTGGCGTTGAGCGCGTTGTGGCGGCCGGGGACGGCCAGCCTGACCTCTCCGCGGCCCTCGACCGCGAAGGAGAGGCCCAGGCCGTCGGGGAGGATCCCGCTCACCCGGAAGTCGGCGCCCTCGGCCTCGCCGTAGGTGACCACCTTCAGGCCGCGCGCGCGGGCGATCGGGACCAGGGCGGCCGAGCCCGGGTCGTCGGCGCAGATCACCATCGACTTCCCGACCCGTTCGACGAACCGCGCGAAACTGTCGTAGACCGCGCGCGGATCGCCGTAGTTGTCCAGATGGTCCGGCTCCACGTTGGTCACCACGGCGATCTCCGGGGCCAGCATGAGGAAGGAGCCGTCGCTCTCGTCGGCCTCGGCCACGAACACCTCGCCCGCGCCCTCGTCGGCCCCCAGGCCGGTGGTCACGAGCTGGCCGCCGACGCAGTAGGACGGGTCGGCGCCGCACTTCTGCAGCGCCACCGTGAGCATCGAGGTCGTGGTGGTCTTGCCGTGGGTGCCGGCCAGGGCGACCCCGGTCCGGCCCGCCATGACCGAGGCCAGCGCGGCGGCCCTGGGGATCACGCGCAGCCCCTGGCGGAGCGCCTCGCCCAGCTCGGGGTTGGAGTCGCGGATCGCGGTGGAGACCACGACGGTGTCGACGTTCTTGATGTTCGAGGCGGCGTGGCCGATGTGGACCCTGCCGCCCAGCTCCCGCAGCTCGGTCACCATGTCCGAGCCGCGCGCGTCGCTGCCGGAGACCGGCACGCCACGCTTGAGCAGGATGCGGGCGATGCCGGACATCCCGGCACCGCCTATCCCGATGAAGTGGACGCGCCCGAGCTCCTCGGCCGCGACCGGATCCACCAACTTGACCAGGCTCATCGGTCGCTCACCACTCCTCGCTCACCACGCGGACGGTCTCGTTCCCCGGCCGGCCGGCGCGCGCACCGCGCCGGTCCCGTTCCGCGCTCATCGATCGCTCATCACTCCTCGTCGGCCACACATCCGGCTTGCGGCTCATCGGCCCCTGCCCTCCACCGCGATCTGCAACACCCTGCGGGCGAGCGTCACGTCGGCGTCCTTGCGCCCCATCCTGGAGGCGGCCTCCGACATGGTGACCACGCGCTCGGGGTCGGACAGGATGGGAAGCACGTTCTGGATGATCCACTCCGGCGTCAGGTCGGCGTCGTCGATCATGAGTCCGCCACCGGCCCGCACGACCGGCTCGGCGTTGAGCCGCTGCTCGCCGTTGCCGTGCGGGAGCGGGATGTAGGCGGCGGGCAGGCCCACCGCGGTCAGCTCGGCACAGGTCATGGCGCCGCTGCGGCACAGGGCGAAGTCGGCCGCGGCGTAGGCCAGGTCCATCCGGTCGACGTACTGCAGCACGACGTACTGCGGGTCGCCGGGCGGCGGCTCCTCCTCCAGCGTGTTCTTCGGGCCGATGACGTGCAGCACCTGCACTCCGGCCCGGCGCAGCGCCGGGGCGGCGGCCAGGGCCGCCTGGTTGAGCGACCGCGCGCCCTGGGAGCCGCCGGTGACCAGCAGCGTGGGCAGGTCGGCCTCCAGGCCGAACCAGGAGCGCGCCTTGTCGCCCATGGAGAGGCGGTCCAGCCCGACGATCTCGCGCCGGAGCGGGATGCCCACGTATTCGGCGCGGGGCAGCGGCGTGTTCTGGTGGCCGGTGAACACGTGGTCGGTCAGCCGCGCGCCCAGCCGGTTGGCCAGTCCGGGCCTCGGGTTGGCCTCGTGCACCACGATCGGCACGCCGCGCCGCCGCGCCGCCAGGTAGGCGGGGGTCGCCACGTAGCCGCCGAATCCGACCAGCACGTCGGCCTGGACGCGGTCCATGATGCCCGCGGCCGTGTTGATGGCGCCCGCCAGCCGGCCGGGCACGCTCAGGAGCTGGGGCGTGATCGCCCGGGGCAGCGGCACCGCCGGCACGAGCTGCAGCTCGTAGCCCCGGGCCGGCACCAGTCGCGTCTCCAGGCCGCGCTCCGTGCCGAGGCAGGTGATCCCGATGTTCGGGTCAAGCCGCCGGAGCGCGTCGGCCAGGGCCAACGCCGGTTCGATATGACCGGCCGTCCCGCCGCCGGCGAGGACCACCCTCATGTCGGTCCTTTCACTCATCGTCTTCCGCGGACCGGCCGTCGTTTCCGCGCCGGGCCGCCCAGTCGCTCATCGTCTTGCGCGGACCGGCCGGCGTCGCCTTGCCGGACCACCCAGGCCAAGCCAGCTTAGGCCCCGCGCCACCGGTCCGGGGCCACGCGCCGCCAGAGCCTCGCGCGCTCCGGGCTCGTGTTTGGCGAAGGCGAGCAGCATCCCCAGCGCGGCCAGGGTCGGCAGCAGCGCGGATCCGCCGTAGGAGATCAGGGGCAACGGGATGCCGGTGATGGGCAGCACACCGATGACCGCGCCGATGTTGACGATCGCCTGACCGACGATCCAGGCGATCGCGGCGACCGAGGCGAGCCGGACGAACGGGTCCCTGACCCGGGTGGCCACCCGCAGGCCCGCGTAGCCGAGCAGGCCGAACAGGGCCACCACGACCAGCGTGCCCATCAGGCCGAGCTCCTCCCCCAGGATGGAGAAGATGAAGTCGCTCTCGGCGTGCGGGGTCCAGTTCCACTTCTGCCGGCTGGCCCCCAGCCCGAGCCCGAACCAGCCGCCGCTGCCCATCCCGATCTGGCCCTGCACGAGCTGGTAGCCCGCGTCCTGCGCGTTGCCCCACGGGTCGAGCCACCCCTTGATCCGCGCCGAGCGGTAGCCCTCGATGGTGATCATCGTGACGGTGGCCAGCACCATGACCGACAGGATGCCGCCGAACAGTTTCAGCGGCGCGCCCACGACCCACAGCAGGGCCAGGAAGATCATCATCAGGACCAGGGTGGTCCCGAGGTCGCTGCCCAGCATCACCAGGACGGCCATGATCGCCAGACCCGGCATGAGGGGGATCAGCAGCCTGCGCCACTCGATCTGCCCGGCGCGGGCCCCCTTCGCCAGCAGGTCGGCCCCCCACAGCACCAGCGCGAGCTTGGCCGGCTCCGACGGCTGGATGGTGAGCTCGCCGATGTAGATCCAGCGCTGCGCGCCCTGCTCGGACGTGCCGATGAACATGACCAGGACCAGGCCCAGCGCGGCGAAGACCATCAGCGGGTAACCCGCCAGCCGGAAGAACCTGAGGGGCAGCCGGGAGCAGATCCACATCAGGAGCAGTCCCAGGGCCATCGAGATGAACTGCCGGCCGAAGAGCGCGAACGCCGACTGCCGCGTCTGGAGCGCGTGGATGCTCGACGCGGACAGGACCATCATCAGCCCCAGGGCCATCAGCAGCGCGCTGACGCCCAGCAGCAGGTGGTAGGAGAAGAGCGGTCGTGCCAGCAGCTCGCGCACGCGCACCAGCCGGCCCTTGAAGGAGGCGGCGTCCGGCGGCCGGTCGCTCACGGCGGTCATCTGTCACTCCGCCCCGCCGGCCGGGCAGGGGCCCCCGGATCCCGCAAGCGTGCGCTCATACGCCTCCGGCACCGCCCTGCGATCGGTCCAGACGCTCCAGCACGGCCTGGGCGAAGGCCTCGCCCCGGGCCCCGTAGCCGGGGAACATGTCCAGCGAGGCCCCGGCCGGGGCCAGCAGCACGGTGTCTCCGGGGGCGGCGAGCCTCGCGGCTTCGATGACGACACGGTCCATGACCCCAGTGTCTTGCCCGGACACCTCCACCACCGGGACATTCGCGGCGTGTCGCGCCAGAGCCTGCCGGATCCGCTCGCGATCGACGCCCAGGAGCACCGCGCCGCGCAGCCGGGGCGCGGCCCGCCGTACCAGCTCGTCCACGTCGGCTCCCTTGAGCTGCCCGCCGGCGATCCAGACGATCGAGGGGTAGGCGGCGAGCGACGCGGCGGCGGCGTGCGGGTTGGTGGCCTTGGAGTCGTCGACGTAGTCGACCTCACCGACCCGCGTGACCAGCGCCATCCGGTGCGGGTCGGGGACGAAGTCCAGCAGACCCCGCCGTACGGCCTCCGCGGGCACCCCGTAGGAGCGGGCCATGGCGGCGGCGGCGAGCGCGTTGGCCACGTTGTGCGGCGCGAACGGCCGGATGTCGTCGAAGGAGGCGAGCTCCTCGGCGTTGCGCGCCGGGTCGGCCACGAACGCCCGGTCCACCAGCAGGTCTTCGACCACGCCGACCTGGCCGGGCGCCGGCACACCGAGGGTGAAGCCGACGCTGCGCGCGCCCGTGCCCCCGTCGTACGGCGCGGCCAGGCGGGCCGACCACTCGTCGTCGGCGTTGTGGACGACCGTCCCGGCCCGGGTGAAGATCTCCCCCTTGACCCGGGCGTACTCCTCCAGGGAGCCGTGCCAGTCGAGATGGTCGGGGGCGACGTTGAGCACCGCCGCGGTGTGCGGGGCGATGCCGGGCGAACGATGGAGCTGGAAGCTGGACAGCTCCACGGCCAGCACGTCGGCGGGGCCGGTGACGGCCTCCACGACGGGGGTGCCGACGTTGCCGACCGCGAGCGCCCTGTGCCCGGCCGCGGTGAGCATCGAGGTGAGCATCCGGACCGCGGTGGTCTTGCCGTTGGTGCCGGTCAGCGCCAGCCACGGCGCGGCGCCCGCCGGGCGGAGCCGCCAGGCCAGCTCGACCTCGCCGATCACCTCCACCCCGGCCTCGGCCGCCGCGACGAGCAGCGGATGGTGCGGCGGCCAGCCGGTGGCGACGACGAGGGAGGTGCCGGCGGGCAACTCGGCCGGTTCGCCGAAGCGGACCTCGACGCCGATCCCGGCCAGCTCCGCGGCGGTCGCCCTGGCCCGCTCCCCGTCCCGGCCCTCCAGGACGACCACCTTCTCGCCCCGGGCGGCCATGGCGCGGGCGACGGCCGTGCCGGAGACTCCCAGACCCGCGACGCAGATCATCCGGCCACCTCCGCCTGCCGTACGGCCGAAGTCGCCGCGCTCACGACTTGGGCATCCATTCGACGTAGAACAGTCCGAGGCCGGCGGCGGCGCAGAGGCCGGCGATGAGCCAGAAGCGGACCACGATCGTCGTCTCCGCCCAGCCGGACAGCTCGAAGTGGTGTTGGAGCGGGGCCATTCTGAAGACGCGTTTACCGGTCATCTTGAAGAAGCCGACCTGGATGATCACCGACATGGTGATGAGCACGCACATCCCCGCCAGGATGATCAGCAGGAGCTGGGTACGGGTGGTGATGGCCAGACCGGCGAGCACGCCGCCCAGGGCCAGCGAGCCGGTGTCACCCATGAAGATCTTGGCGGGAGGGGCGTTCCACCACAGGAAGCCGACCAGTGCGCCGAGCACGGCGGCGGCGACCACGGCCAGGTCCAGCGGGTCGCGGACCCAGTAGCAGTTGGGGCCGAGCTGGGTGGTGCAGTTGTTGCGGAGCTGCCAGTTGCCGATCAGGACGTAGGAGCCCAGCACCACGCCGGTGGCGCCGCTGGCCAGACCGTCGAGTCCGTCGGTGAGGTTCACCGCGTTGGAGAACCCCACGATCATGATGAGCACCCAGATCGTGAATCCGATGATGCCGACCGACGGGCCGAAGTCCCGCAGGAACGACAGCCGGGTCTCGGCCGGGGTGATCAGGTAGGCGTTGGGGAAACGGGTGACCAGGACCGCGAAGACCGCGCCGACGACGAGCTGGCCCAGGGCCTTGGCCCCGCTGCGCAGGCCGAGGCTGCGCTGCTTGTAGATCTTGATGAAGTCGTCGAGGAAGCCGACCGCGCCGAGGCCCGTCATCAGGAACAGCACCAGGACCGCGGAGACGGTGGGCAGGGTCTGGCTGTACAGGTGGGCGCAGGCGAACCCGAGCAGCGCCGCGATCACGATCACGGTGCCGCCCATGGTGGGGGTGCCGCGCTTGTCGTGGTGGCCGGAGGGGCCCTCCTCCCGGATGCTCTGGCCGTAGCCGCGCTGCGAGAACAGGCGGATCGCCAGGGGGGTGCCGAACGACGACAGCAGCAGGCCGACCGCCGCCGCGATGAGGATCTCCATCATCGGCGATCACCTCCCACCAGCGTCGCGGCCACGCGCTCCAGGCCGGCCGCGCGCGGCCCCTTGACCAGCACCACGTCGCCGGGGACCAGGAGCGCCGACAGCGCGGCGGCCGCCTCCTGCGCGTCGGCGACGTGCGTGACCCGGGTGGCGGACCGGGCCCCGTCCACGGCGGCTCCGGCACCGGCCAGGACCGGGCCGGCGTCGGGTCCGACGACGAACAGGCCCTCCAGGCCCGCCCCCGCCGCCAGGCGGCCCATGTCCTCGTTCAGGGCCGCGCTCTCCTCGCCCAGCTCGCGCAGGGCGGCGATGACCGCGAAGCGGCGGCGGCCGCCCGCGAGTGCGTCGAGGGCGCCGAAGGCGGCGCGCATGGAATCGGGGTTGGCGTTGTAGGCGTCGTTGATCACGGTGACGCCGTCCGCCCTGTCGGTGACCTCCATCCGCCAGCGGCTGCGGGGCTCGGCCTCCGACAGCTCCTCGGCGATGGTGGCGACCGGCAGGCCGAGCTCGTAGGCGGCCGCCGCGGCGGCGAGCGCGTTCTCCACGGCGTGCTCGCCGTACAGGCGGAGCCCGACCGGGGCGGCCCCGGACGGGGTGCGCAGCGTGAAGGCGGCGCGGCCCCGGTCGTCGAGGGTCACCCCCTCCGCCCGCACCGCGGCGCTCTCGGCGCGGCCGTACCAGGTGACCCGGGCGTCGGTGCGCCGGGCCATCGCGGCCACCAGCGGGTCGTCGGCGTTCAGCACGGCCACGCCGTCGGCGGGCAGCGCCTCGACCAGCTCGCCCTTGGCCTTGGCTATCGCGTCCTTGCCGCCGAAGACGCCCAGGTGGGCGGTGCCGACGTTGAGGACCACGCCGATCCTGGGCGGGGCGATGCGGGCCAGGTGGCTGATGTGGCCGGCGTCCCTGGCGCTGAGCTCCAGCACCAGGTAGCGGGTGTCCTCGTCGGCCTTCAGCACCGTGAGCGGGTGGCCGATCTCGTTGTTGAACGACTCAACCGGGGCGACCGTCGGGCCGATCCTGGCGGTGAGGCGGGCCAGCAGGTCCTTGGTGCTGGTCTTGCCCGCCGATCCGGTCAGGCCGATGACCGTGGTCGACGGCAGGCCGGCGCAGACCGCGGTGGCCAGGTCGGCCAGGGCGGTCACGGCGTCGCCGACGACGATCGCGGGAGCGTCCACGGGCCTGGAGGCCAGCACGGCGACGGCTCCGGCCTCGACGGCCTGGGCGGCGAAGTCGTGCCCGTCGGCCCGGTCGCCCCTGATTGCGACGAAAAGCGACCCCGGCTCGACGGCACGGGAGTCGATGACGACCGGACCGCGCACGACCGCGCGGGGATCGGCCATGCCCGCGAGGGCACCCGAGGTGATCTCGGCGATCCTGGCCAGCGGCAACGGGATCATGATGCGTCTTACCTACTCTCCATACGTGCTTCGGCGCCCGGTCCGGTTCCGCCTTCTGACGATCGCGTCGGCCACCGCTTGCCTGTCGTCGAACGGGAGGACCTCGTCCCCGACATACTGGCCCTGCTCGTGGCCCTTGCCGGCCACGACGACGACGTCGCCGAAGCCCGCCCGGCTGATCGCCAGGTCGACGGCCGCGGCACGGTCCGGCTCAATGATCACATGTGCGCGCTCATCCTGAGACACGCCGAGGACTCCATTCATCATCTCGGCGAGAATCCGCAGCGGATCCTCCGAGCGAGGGTTGTCACTGGTGAGAATGGCCACATCCGCCAGCCGGGCGGCGGCCTCCCCCATCATCGGGCGTTTGCCCCGGTCGCGGTCGCCGCCGCAGCCCAGCACCACGGTCAGCCTCCCGGCCGTGACCTCGCGCAGCGAGCGCAGCACCGACTCCACCGCGCCGGGCTTGTGCGAGTAGTCGACGATGGCCTGGAAGTCCTCGCCGCCGGGCACCCGCTCCATCCGGCCGGGCACCCCGGCCAGCGTGCCGACGCCCGCCACCGCGGCGCGCAGCGGCACGCCCGCCTCCACGAGGGAGACGATCGCGCCCAGCGCGTTGGCGACGTTGAACGGGCCGGGCAGGGCCACCGTCGCGTCCTCCTCGACGCCGCCGGGGCCGACCACGCGGAAGGAGCTGCCGTCGGCGCCCAGACGCACGTCCGCGGCCCGCCAGTCGGCTTCGGGGGCGCCCTCGGCGGAGAAGGTGGTCATCGGGATCTTGCTCAGCCCCAGGAGCTCGCGGCCGTGGGCGTCGTCGATGTTGACCACGCCGGCGCGGCTCATCTCGGGGGTGAACAGCCGGGCCTTCGTCGCGAAGTAGTCGTCGAGGTCCTTGTGGAAGTCCAGGTGGTCCTGGGAGAGGTTGGTGAACAGCGCGACGTCGTAGAACACCGCGTCGACGCGGCCCAGCGCCAGCGCGTGGCTGGAGACCTCCATCGCGGCGGCCGTGACGCCGTGCTCGCGCATGAGGGCGAACAGGCCCTGCAGGTCGCTGGCCTCCGGCGTGGTCAGTTTGGGGGTGAAGCGCAGCTCGCCGGCGTGGATCTCCACGCCGCCGATCAGCCCGGCCTTGTGCCCGGCGGCCCGCAGCCCGGCCTCCAGCAGGAAACTGGTGGTGGACTTGCCGCTGGTGCCGGTGACGCCGATGACCATCACGTCCGCCGCGGGCCTGCCGTACACCCAGGCGGAGACCTGGCCGAGCACGCGGCGCGGGTCCGGCACGACGAGGACCGGCAGGCCGGTCGCGACCGCGGCCGCCCTGCCCTCCTCGTCGGTCAGGATGGCGCTGGCTCCGGCGGCGAGGGCCTGCGCGGAGAAGTCGGCGCCGTGGGACGTGGCCCCCGGCAGCGCGACGTAGAGATCTCCGCGCTGGACCTGGCGCGAATCGATGGTGATCCCGGACACCGCGGCCAGCGGCGCTCGTGACGTGCCTGAGGGCGCGCCGAGCAGGCTCGCCAGCCCCGAGAGCGGACGGGGTGGACTGGTTGACGGTCGCATGGACGACGGGGGACGCACGGCGAGAGCGTACCTTCCCTTGTCACTCCCCGGCGCGTATCCGCACCGAGGCGGGCGTCGTGCCGGTGGGTGGGATCTTCTTGCTCTTCAACGCGAACGTCATCACTTTCTTGAAGACCGGGGCTGCGATCTCCCCGCCGTAGTAGCCCTTGTGCGGGTCCTGGATGACCGCCAGGACGACCAGGCGGGGCTTGTCCGCCGGGGCGAAACCAACAAATGTCGAGGTATAACCGCAGTATCCTTGACACTTGGGGTCATAGCGCATCGCGGTGCCGGTCTTGCCGGCCACCCGGTAGCCGTCGATGGCGGCGAGGTTGCCGGTGCCCTCGTCACTCACGGCCGCCTCCAGCATCCCGGAGACCTCCCTGGCCGTGCGCTCGCTGACCACCCGGGTCTGCTTGCCCGCCGGGGACGGCACGAAGGCCCCGTTCTCGGCGGTGGTGCCGGCCACGATCTGCGGGGTGACGCGCACCCCGCCGTTGGCGATGGTCTGGTAGACGCTCGCCGTCTGCAGGGCGGTCACCGACACGCCCTGCCCGTAGGCGATCGTGCAGCGCTGGCTGCCCGACCACTTCCTCCAGTCCGGAAGGAGCCCGGCCTCCTCGCCGAGCAGGCCGGTGCCGGGCTTGGCGCCGAACCCGAAGCGCTCCAGCATCGCGTGCAGCTTCTCGTCGCCGACCCGCTGCGAGGCGAGGATCGTGCCGACGTTGCTGGAGGTCGCGACCACGCCGGAGAAGGTCAGGCGCTCCACGGGGTGCGGATGGGAGTCGCGCAGCACCCGGTCGGCGCACGTGATGTTGTCGGGGACCTTGAACACGGTCTCCGGCCGCACGGCGCCCGACTCCAGGGCGGCCGCCGCGGTGATGACCTTGTTGGTGCTGCCCGGCTCGAAGACGTCCGTCACCGACCGGTTGACCCAGTCCTCGGGGGCGGTCTTCTCCCAGTTCTTCAGATCGAGCTCGGGCGCGTTGGCCATGGCGACCACCTGCCCGGTCGGCACGTCGATCACGATGGCGCTGCCGGTGCGGGCGCCGGTGGCCTTGACCTGGTCGGTGATCGCCTTCTGCGCCGCCCACTGGATGTCGCGTTCGACGGTCAGCCGCACGTCCCTGCCCTCCACGGGCGTCTTCAGCGTGCTGCGGGTCATCGGGATGCGCTGCCCCTCGCGGCCCGTCTCGATGAACTGCTCGCCGTCGCGACCGGCGAGCAGCCCGTTGTAGGTGTTCTCCAGCCCGCTCAGGCCCGTGCCGTCGTCGCCGACGAACCCCAGCAGGGTGCCCGCCAGGTCGCCGCCGGGGTAGTCGCGCCGGTAGCGGTGCTTGCTGCCGACGCCCTTGAGCCTGGGCTTGTGCTCCATGATCCGCTGGGCGACGGACGGCTCGACGGCGGCGGCCACCTGCTGGTAGCGGCTGGTGGCGTTGCCGAGCTTGGCCGCGATCTGCTCCTTGGGCAGGTTCAGCTCCGCGGCCAGGGCCGTGGCCACCCGGTCGCGGTCGGCCGGCGCGACCTCCGACGGGTCGACGAAGATCTCGCGCGCCTCCAGGGTCAGCGCGAGCTCGTGCCCGTTGACGTCGGTGATCGAGCCGCGCCGCGCGGTCAGCTTCTCGCCCCGCACCCGCTGCTCGGCCGCCTCCGCCGCGTACACCTTGGAGTCCAGGCCCTGGAGCTGCACCAGCCGCCCGGCGAAGATGGACAGCACGAAGGTCATCGCGATGAGGCCGACGTTGATCCGCCTGCCGGGGTTGCCCAGGCGAAGTACGGCGGGCGGGCGCACCGGCGGCCGGGGCGGCCTGCCGCCCCGGCCCGTCGTACGGCCGGGATCGGCCGTCTGCCCCTCCCCGCGCCCCGCGCCGGGCCGGATCCGTCCCGGCGCGGTGTGCGGCGCCTCCGGACGCGGGGAGCTGCGCGGCCTGCGCGACGTCTCCGGTCCCGGCGGCCTGCCCGACCTGCCTGCCCCCTCGGGGCGCGCGGACCTGCCCGGCCTGCCCGCTCCTGGGGGGCCGCCGGGCCTGCCGGGCCCGTCCGGGCGCGCCTTACCCGTGCCCGCCGGACCGCCCGGCCCCGCGGGACGCGCCTTGCCGGCGCCCTGCGGACCACCCGGTCTGCCGGACCCGTCCGAGCGTGCCTTGCCGCCGCCCTGCGGACCGCCGGCGCCGTCCGGGCGTGCCCTGCCCGCGCCCTGCGGACCGCCGGCGCCGTCGGGACGCGCCTTGCCCGCACCCGGGGTGGCGGGCCTGCCCGCCCCCGGCCTGCCCGGCCCGTCGGAACGTGCCTTGCCGGCGCCCTGCGGACCGCCGGCGCCGTCCGAGCGCGCCTTGCCGCCGCCCTGCCTGCCCGGCCCGTCCGAGCGTGCCTTGCCGCCACCCTGCGGACCGCCGGCGCCGTCCGGGCGTGCCCTGCCCGCGCCCGGAGCGCCGGCTCTGCCCTGCCCTTCGGAACCGCCCTGCCTGCCGGGAGAGGCGGGCTTACCGGGGCCGTCGGCCCTTTCCGGGCCGCCTGAGCCCTCCGGCCGGGCGGGCCTGCCGGAGGAGCCCGGCCGGCCGGTCACATCCGGGCCGCCCTGCCTGCCGGTACGGCCGGGCCCTCCCGGAGCCCGGCGGCCGGAGCCTCCGGCGGGGCCGCCGCCGGAACCGCCACGGCCGGGGCCGGGGCCCCGGCCGCCCGTCTCCTTCACCGGCCCGTGCCCGGCACTCGCTCCTGCCCGGCGGGCGTCTGGCCGTCACTCGCGGCCCGGCTGCCGGCGGAGCGGTCGGTGATCACGTTGGCCTCGTCCCAGTCGGGTCCCTGCCCCTGCTTGGCGGAGCTGTCGGAGAGCGCGCCGGGCATCTCCAGGCGCATGTTGGCGTTCTTCAGCTCCTCCTTCTTCTGGCGGAGCTGGTCGTTGGCGCTACGGAGCTCGTTGACCTTGTAGGAGTCCTGGGCGAGGACGGTGTTCAGCAGCAGCAGGCTGACCAGGCCGCCGCAGAGCAGGCCGATCACGAGCAGCATGAACGGAGCGCGCGGCGCGCGTCCCGGCCGGGCCGCGGACGCCGCGGACGCGGCGGCGGGATCGGCGACGGGCGCGGTCCTGACCGGCTTGGTCCTGCGCACCTGCGGCGTCGCGCGGGGCGCGCGGACAGGACGTCCGCCGCGGCTCGGCGCGGTGCGGACGACCGACTCACTCCTTGTCAACTGCCTCACGGATCCTCTCTGCAGCCCGACACCGGGCTGAGGCCGCCCGCGGGTTGCGGGCCACCTCCTCTTCGCTCGGAAGCTCGGCTCCCCTGGTCAGGAGGGCGAACCGCGGCTGGTGAGCCGGCAGCGGGACGGGCAGCCCTGGCGGGCCGGTCTCCCTGGTTCGCGCCGCGAGGACCTGCTTGGTCAGCCGGTCCTCAAGGGAGTGGTAGGCGAGCACGACCACGCGCCCGCCGAGCGTCAGTGCGTCCAGCGCGGCGGGGAGCGCGCGTTCCAGTGCTGTCAACTCCGCGTTCACCTCGATCCGCAGCGCCTGAAAAGTCCTTTTTGCGGGGTTTCCCCCGGTCCGTCGGGTAGCAGCCGGGATTGCCGTGCGGACAATCTCCGCCAGCCGCTTGGTAGACGTTATGGCCTCGTTGCCCCGTTCCTTGATGATTAGGCGCGCGACACGCGGGGCGAATCGCTCTTCGCCGTAATCCCGGAGAATC
Source organism: Streptosporangium canum (assembly GCF_900113865.1). Classification (GTDB taxonomy): domain Bacteria; phylum Actinomycetota; class Actinomycetes; order Streptosporangiales; family Streptosporangiaceae; genus Streptosporangium; species Streptosporangium canum. Next base: position 353,692 of record NZ_FOQY01000006.1, read on the forward strand.
CGGATGAGTTCGGCGGCCGAGTAGGTGTTGACGACGACCTCGGCAGTGAGCTCCTGGTCACGGTCCATCCGCATGTCCAGGGGCGCGTCGTAGGAATAGGCGAAACCGCGCTCGGCCTCGTCCAGCTGGGGCGAGGAGACCCCCAGATCGAACAGGACGGCGTCGACACGGGGACGGCCGGCCTCCGCCAGCACCTCGGTCAGCTCGTCGGAGACCGCGCGGACCAGCGTGGTCCGCTCCGCGTACGGCGCCAGCCGGGCCGTGGAGCGCTCGATCGCGGTGGGATCGCGGTCGATCCCGATCAGGTGCAGCGAGGGGTGGGCGGCCAGCAGCGCCTCGGCGTGGCCGCCGAGGCCGAGATTGGCGTCGACGACGACGGGGGTGGGGCCCGCGAGCGCGGGGGCCAGGAGCTCGAGCACACGTTCGAGCATCACGGGCACATGGCCGCCCGGAGCATGCAGATCACGCATATCGTTTTCGGCGCGCATGAAGCGCAACCCCCCTCTCGCCGCCTCGCTCACGGATGCGCGGCGGACGTTCATCGGTGTCTTTACTGGCCCCCACCCCCGGGCCGTCCGGCCAGGTCCCCATCCGCACCCGTATGTCCGCCTGTCACCTGACACCGGGGAAGGTGCATCAGCTGACGTGCGCCGTGGTTGCGGGTGGAGACCTCGCCGAACGACGTTTTCACCGATGAGTCGACCGTGGAGTCACAGAATCCCTGGCAGCACCTCCTCCGACAGATCGGCAAAAGCCTGCTCTTGGTCGGCCAGATAGGTGTCCCAGGCGTGAGCGTCCCAGATCTCCAGCCGTGTGTTGGCCCCGATGACCGTGCAGTCACGGCGCAGGCTGGCGTATTCGCGCAGAGCCTGCGGGATGGTGACCCGGCCTTGTTTGTCGGCGACCTCGTCAGATGCGCTGGCGAAGAAGACACGGCTGTAGTCGCGGACCGCCTTGGCGGTCACCGGCGCGGTGCGCAGAGCCTCGGTAATGCGCTGGAACTCCTCTACGGGAAAAACGTAGAGGCAGCGCTCCTGGCCTTTGGTGATCACCAGACCCTCCGCCAGCTCCTCACGGTACTTCGCCGGCAGGAACAGCCGTCCCTTGTCGTCAAGACGTGGGTGATGAGTGCCGAGGAACATCGGCCCCACCTCCCGTGCCTAGCGGAGCGCGTGGCGCTGTAGCCCCTGCTCTCCACTGCGCACCACCATACTCCACTTCTCTCCACCGTCAACTGATTCCGCACCTCTCCACCGCCCGTTTCGGCGACGTTTTCCCAGGTCAATGCGGGTGGGGCGGAGTGGAGGGGGGCGAGCGTCCCGCACCGGGCGCGGGCGTGTCGACAACGGGGCAGTTGGCCGGGCGATTACGAAATCGACGGATCGGCGGCGACGGAGGGGGGAAAGTGGGGCGCTCCGCGGACTTGTCACGAGATCGGCACACCTACCGCACCTGAACGCCATGATCAGCGCCCACACTATGGCTGTTCACCCGGAATCAGCCTTAATGCCCACATAGAGTCGCCCAAGAACCCACGGCGTCGTAGTGTCGGTACTCACAATGGAAAAGGGGCCGTAAAGGTCCCGAAAATACGACCCCCCGGCGCGAAACCGCCGCACCTTCATGGAGGCCTGGTGGCAGTAACCCATGACGTCTCACCTCGGCTCGATGATCTGGTCGTCACGGCGCACCGGATCCGCCAGGCGATCGAGTCGGTGATCGAAGGCAAGGGCGACGTCATCCGCCTGACCTTGACCGTCCTGCTCGCCGAGGGCCATCTCCTGATCGAGGATGTGCCCGGAGTCGGCAAGACCATGCTCGCCAAGGCGCTGGCACGATCCATCGACTGCCCGGTCCGCCGGATCCAGTTCACCCCCGACCTGCTGCCCAGCGACATCACCGGGGTGAGCGCCTACAACCAGCAGACCAGGGAGTTCGAGTTCAAACCCGGACCGGTGTTCGCCAACATCGTGGTGGGCGACGAGATCAACCGGGCCTCGCCCAAGACCCAGTCGGCGCTGCTGGAGTGCATGGAAGAGCACCAGGTGACCGTCGACGGCACGACCTACCGGCTGGACTCCCCGTTCATGGTGATCGCCACCCAGAACCCCATCGAGATGGAGGGCACCTATCCCCTCCCCGAGGCCCAGCGTGACCGTTTCACCGCCCGGATCGCCATGGGCTACCCCGAGCCCTCGGCCGAGTTGGAGATGCTCGACGTGCACGGCGCCGCCTCCCCGCTGGACAAGCTCGAACCGGTGGCGACCACCGCCGAGGTCCAGGCGCTGATCGAGGCGGTGCGCGCGGTCTACGTCTCACAATCGATCAAGAAGTACGCCATCGACCTGGTGACCGCCACCCGCCAGACCCCCGAACTGCGGCTCGGCGCCTCCCCGCGCTCAACCCTGCAGCTGGTCCGGGCGGCCCGGGCGCACGCGGCGCTCGCCGGACGCGACTACGTCATCCCCGACGACCTGCAGGATCTGTGCCTGCCCGTCCTGGCCCATCGGCTGCTGCCCAGCGTCGAGGCCCAGGGCCAGCGCCGCATGCCCGAGCAGGTGATGGCCGACCTGGTCCGCCGGGTTCCCGTGCCCGAGGCACAGGCCAAGTGACGTCAGGCCTCAAGGCGCTCACCGCCCGCGGCCGGTCGTTCCTCGCATCCGGCGCCGCGGCGCTGCTGTGCGCCTTCATCCTCGGGGAGCACGATCTGCTCAGGATCGGGGTGCTGATCGTCTCCCTGCCGCTGCTGGCGGCGATGGTGGTGGCCCGCACCCGCTACCGGCTGAGCTGCGCGCGCCGCCTGGACCCGCCCAGGGCCGAGGTAGGCAGCGAGGCCACCGTGACGCTGCGGCTGGAGAACGTCACCCGGCTGCCGACCGGCCTGCTGATGATCGAGGACACCGTCCCCTACGCGCTGGGGGCCCGGCCCAGGTTCATCCTGGACCGGGTGGAGTCACACGGCGTCCGGGAGATCGACTACCGGGTCCGGTCCGACCTGCGCGGCCGCTTCGGCATCGGCCCGCTCACCGTCCGGATCAGCGACCCGTTCGGCCTGGTCGAGCTGACCAGGTCGTTCAGCATCAGCGACACGCTCGTGGTGACGCCGCAGGTCGTGGCGCTGCCGCACGTCCGCCTCTCCGGTGAGTGGACGGGCGGGGGCGACAGCCGTACCAGGAGCGTCGCGGCCGCCGGCGACGACGACATCGCCCCGCGCGAGTACAGGCAGGGCGACGACCTGCGGCGGGTGCACTGGCGCTCGACCGCCAGGTACGGCGAGCTGATGGTGCGGCGCGAAGAGCAGCAGTGGCAGAGCCGGGGCGCCCTACTGCTGGACACCCGCCGGTACGCGCACCGGGGCGAGGGGCCTCGATCGTCGTTCGAGGTGGCGGTCTCGGCCGCGGCCTCCATCGGCGTGCACCTGGCCCGCGAGGGACTCGGCCTGCGCCTGGTCACCGACCAGGGCGCCGAGCACCTCACCGACACCGGGCTGAGCTGGTCGCTGCTGGACACCCTCGCCCTGACCCGGACGAGCTCCTCGCGCTCGCTGGAGTACGGCATAAGCGCGCTGCGCCAGGGCGGCGGCGACGGCCTGATCGTGGCGGTGCTCGGCGGGATCGACGTGGAGCAGGCTCGGGCGCTGGCCCGGCTGAGGCACGGCAACGTGACCGGCGTGGCCGTGATGCTGGACGTGGCGGGCTGGGAGCGGCCCGAGCTCGGCCAGAACGAGGACTACCAGGCCGCGCAGGCGATTCTCACCGGGACGGGCTGGCGCGTCGTGCGGCTGCCCGCGGGCGCCTCGATCGCGAGCGTATGGCCGGACGCCGCGCAGCGCGGGCGATTCACACTCAGTAGGGACGGCTGATGAGACTTCCCCTGGCGTCGGGAGCGGCCACCGGAGCGGTCGCGATCGCGCTCTATCCCCTGTTCGAGGGCGGCGCCTGGTTCTGGACGTGCCTGGGGGTCATCCTGGTCGTCACCGGGATCGGCGTGCTGGGCAGCCGCTACACCCTGCCGGACTGGCTGGTGCCGCCGGCCCAGCTCGTCGCGGTGTGGATCTACCTGACGGCGGTGTTCACCGGCGACAAGGCGTGGATAGGCCTCGTGCCCACCAAGGAGTCGGTCCTCGGGCTGGCGAAGCTGCTGGGCACCGGCTTCGCCGACATCCAGCGATTCGCCGCCCCCGTCCCGTCCGACACCGGCATCACCCTGCTGACCTGTGGCGGCGTCGGCCTGATCGCGGTCCTCGTCGACCTGCTGGCCTCCCGGCTGCGCCGGGCCGCGCTCACCGGGCTGCCGCTGCTGGCGCTGTTCACCGTGCCGGCAGCGGTGGCCTCCGAGCCGATCGCCGGGCCGATGTTCGTCATCGCCGCCCTGGGCTACCTGGGGGTGCTGGCCGCCGACGGGCGGGAGCGGATCACCCACTGGGGCAGGGCGGTGCTGGTGCGCCGGGCCCCGTCCTTCGTGGCCCCGAGGCCCGCCTCCGACGCCGGGGCCCTGCGGCTGTCGGGCAAGCGCATCGGATTCGCCGCGATCGTGCTGGCCATCCTGCTGCCCGCGTTGCTGCCCACCCTGGAGCCGAACCCGCTGTTCGGTTTCGGCGTGGGCAACGGCAAGGGCAAGGGCGGCAGCTCGATCAGCATCCCTAACCCGATAGTCAACCTGCGGGGCCAGCTCTCGCTGCCGACCAACTCCACCGTCCTGACCTACACCGGCAGTGACAGCTTCCCGCGCTACCTGCGGCTGTACTCGCTGGACATCTTCGACGGCGAGCAGTGGACGATGACGGCACGGGGCCGCTCCGAGGACCGGGTCTCCGAGGGGCCGATGCCGGCCGCGCCGGGCCAGAACATGAGCCTGCCCGTCACCGAGGCGACCACCAAGATCCAGGTGAGCGAGCAGATCAGGGGGCCGCTGGAGTTCCTGCCGCTGCCCTACCCCGCCAGCCGGATCCGCATCGAGGGAGACTGGCGGCCCGACCGGGACACCCTCATGGTGTTCTCCACCCAGGACAGCGCCGTAGGGCTGGCCTACGAGGTCACCACGAGGGAGCCCCAGCCCACGGCGGAGACGCTCAAGGCGGCGCCGCCGGCGCCCCCGGAGATCAACGAGCGGTACCTGCAGCTGCCGGAGAACCTGCCCTCGGAGATCAGGGATCTGGCCAGGCAGGTGACGCAGCGGGGCTCCAGCCGCTACGAGCAGGCGATCCAGCTCCAGGAGTTCTTCACCAAGGAGGGCGGGTTCACCTACAGCCTGGCCACCCAGGGGCACAACGGGCCCGCACTGACGGAGTTCCTGATCCGCAGCCGGACCGGGTACTGCGAGCAGTTCGCCGCCTCGATGGCGGTACTGGCGCGGATCCTGGGCATCCCCGCCCGCGTCGCCATCGGCTACACCGGCGGCAGCAACGCCTCCGGCGAGTGGAAGGTGCGCACGCACGACTCGCACGCCTGGCCCGAGCTCTACTTCGAGGGCACGGGATGGCTCCGCTTCGAGCCGACCCCGACCGGCGGCGCGGGACAGGGCAGCGCGACGGTGCCCATCTACACCCGGCCGGAGGTCGTGACGACCGGCGGCGACGAGCCGGCTGCGACCCCGACCTCGAACTCCACCGGCGCGGACCTCCCCAACCAGTCGGCCGGCAACCGCCGTGACCTGATGCCCGACCGCGACTTCGGCGGGGTGCCGGTCGCGGTGGACGAGGGCGTACCGGTCGCGCTGCGGATCGGCGTCGGGGTCGTGGTCGTGCTGCTGATCGCGCTGATCCCCGGGCTGCTCCGCTGGGAGCTGCGCGCCCGCCGGCGGCGGTCCTACGCCCGCGCGGCGGAGGACCCTGCCCCGCTCCCGCACGAGGAGGCGGTCACCCCGGAGCCCACCGGGATCGTGGCGGCCAGGACCGACCGGCGGGAGTCCGCGGTGGCCGCGGCCTGGGCGGAGCTCGACGACGCGTTGTGCGACTACGGCATGTCCCGGCAGCCGAGCGAGAGCCCCCGGGCTCTGGCCCGGCGGCTCGCCGAGCAGTACGCGTTCGATGAGGAGGCCTCGGCCGCGATGGCCAGGATCGCCACGGCGGTGGAGCGGATGCTCTTCGCCCGGACCCCCGGCGACCTCGGCTCGCTGCCCGGGGATCTCCGCCGGGTACGGCGGGCTCTGGCGGCCGCCGTGACACGGGGCAGGCGGATCCGCGCGGCGCTGCTGCCGCCTTCGACGCTCCTGCGGGCGCGACGCCTGGGGACACGGATGCTGGACGGCTTCGACCGGCTGGAGAACCTCCGGCTCCGCCGACCGGCCCGGAGGGACGTCTGAAGGACCCGCCGCAAGACGGACCTGACGGTCCAGGTGGGCCGCCTCCCTCAGGGGGCGGCCCACAGCCGTCGGAGAGAGCGGCCCGGCGGCGGCCGTGGCCGCGGAGCCCGGTCCGCAGGTGCCCGTCCGTTCGGACCGTCCACCCGCCGCGGTCGCCCGGAGGGCGCCTCATCGCGGCGGGGTCCGCGGGCAGAGCCCTAGTGCTCGTCGTGACGACGGCGCCAGCGCTCTTCCATCCGTTCCATGAAGCTCTGCCGGGAGCCGCCACGGCGCACGGCCTTGCCCGGCTGCCCGGGCCGCGCGGCCGGGCCGGCCTCACCGAACCCGTTCATCCGCTTCCAGCTTGACAGACCCCACAAACACGCGGCGAGCATGACCACGAAACCGCCGACGCCGAGCGGGATGTTGTTGATCACGACGCCGACCATCAACAGGACGATGCCCAGGACGAAGCCGATGGAGGCCTTCACCAGGCGACGCTTGTAGTGGCTGCGTGGATCACTGATCCTTACGGTATTGGCCCACTTCGGGTCCTCAGCGTAGAGGGCCTGCTCGATCTGGTCGAGCAAGCGCTGCTCGTGATCAGAGAGCGGCACGGCGCCTCCCAAGGACAGCCCCAGGACGGGGAAGACGGTGACGGACGACACGGGGTGTCCGAACCTCGCGGTCGGTTATCCCCAGAATACGAGGCTGTAGACGTAGACGAAAGAAAACGTCCAACGTAGTCCAAACCGGAGGTGACGTCATGGAGCCATTCCATCAAACGGCGGACGGACAAGCGACGCCGGGAGCACCACATCCCGGCCGAATCGCCGGGCCGCCCTGTCCATCGCCTGTTCGGCCTCCCGCCAGCCCGTCTCCCGCTCTCCGAGGCCGAGCTGCCTGGTGGCCTCACCGGCCGGGCTGAGGTTCTCCACCCGTACCCCGACCAGGCGGAGCCGGTCTCTGCCCAGGCCGGCGGCGGTGTAGAGGTCGCAGGCGGTCGCGTAGAGCGTCTGGGCGACGTCGGTGGGCTCCCGGAGGGTCCGGGAGCGGGAGATCGTGCTGAAGTCGGCGCGGCGGAGCTTGACACTGACGGTGCGGCCGACGTGGCCGCCCTCCCTGAGCCTGGCGGCGACCCGCTCGGAGAGGCGGAGCAGCTCTCTGCGGATCTTCACCGGATCGCCGACGTCTGTGGCGAACGTCTCCTCGGCCCCGATGCTCTTGTCGGGCGCGTGCGGGGTGACCGGACGCTCGTCGCGCCCCCAGGCGAGCGCGGCCAGATGGGCTCCGGCGGCCTGGCCGAGCTGGCGCTGCAGGGTGGCGACCGGGACCCCGGCGAGATCGCCGACGGTCCTGATGCCCAATCGCACCAGGGACTGCTCCGTACGCTCCCCTACGCCCCACAGAGCCCCTACCGGGAGCGGGTGGAGGAAATCCACCACCCTGTCAGCCGGGACCACCAGAAGGCCGTCTGGCTTGCAGTGCTGCGAGGCGAGTTTGGCCACGAATTTACTGTTTGCCACCCCGACGGAGCAGGTGATCCCGTGCTCGCGCACGACCTGCTCGCGGATCATCGCGGCGATCGCGGCCGGCGGGCCGAGGCGCTTGCGCGCCCCGCCGACGTCGAGGAACGCCTCGTCGGAGGCGATCGGCTCCACCTCGGGGGTGAAGGTGTGGAAGATCTCCATGACCCCCCGGGAGACCTCGGCGTACTTTTCGCGGCTCGGCGGGATGATCACGGCCTGGGGGCAGAGCCGGCGGGCCCGCGTCATGGGCATGGCCGAGTGCACCCCGAATCTCCTGGCCTCGTAGGTGGCGCTGAGCACCACGCCACGCGCGCCGGGCGCGCCGATGACGACGGGCGTGCCCTTGAGCTCAGGACGCTCGCGCAGCTCGACGCTGGCGTAGAAGGCGTCCATGTCGACGTGCAGGATCGTGCAGCCGGTGTCGTCGGCACCCAGATCCGACCCCGGGCGCGGCATCTGCTGTTTCCTCGACACGGGGCCATCTTAGGGGAACGCATGTTCGACGCAAGCCTCACCGGCGGCCGAGGACGTGCAACTGGGTGGCGATGTCCCGGAGCACCGGGTGGGCGGCCGCCGCCTGCTCCAGGGCGACCAGGGCACGCGCGGCGCCCGGCTCGCCGTCGAGCAGCCGGCTGGGCACCAGGTCGGCGAAGACGCGCACGCCGTGGACCTCTCCGGGGACGAAGCCGGTCGCGGCGAGGAGCTGCGACAGGGCCTCCCGGGTGAAGCGCCGCGGCGTGGGGTCGCGCTCGCCCCAGCGGCCCTCGGGGTCCTCCAGGACCTGGCGGGCCTCGTCGAAGCGGCCGGCGACCGAGCGGTGCAGCGCGGCGGCGAGCGGGTTGGCGGCCAGCACGCTGATCGCCCCGCCCTCGCGCAGCAGACCGGCCATGGCCGTCAGCGCGCTGACCGGATCCTCCACGTACTCCAGCACGCTGTGGCAGAGCACCAGGTCGGCGCCGTCGGTGGGGAGCAGCTCGCCCAGGTCGGCGGCGTCGCCCTGCAGCGCGCGCACGCCCACCCCCGCCTCCGCGGCACGGCGCTCGAGCGCGGCCAGCGAGTCGGGGCTGGGGTCGACGACCGTGACGGCATGCCCGAGCTCGGCCAGCGGTACGGCGAAGCCGCCCGTGCCGCCCCCGGCGTCGACGATGTCGAGGCGGGCCCGGCCGGTCGCGGAGACCCTGTCGGCCAGCACGGCCCGCAGGACGTCCCAGACGACGGCGGTGCGGACCGCCGGGGTGCCTGACTGCCTCGAGATGCCTACGGCATGCAACTTCGGATCGCCTCCTACTTCGGTGACGAGCCCAGCCTACGCCGGACGGCCCCCGGGCCGGTCCGGGGGTGATCCGTACTCGGACGCGGCCGGGCGCGGGCGGGGGGAGAGAGACGGAAGGGGGAGGCGACGCCGGGCGGGCCGCCGCGGGCGCCGGCCGCGGGAGACCGGAGACCCGGTCCCCCACGAGGGACGCTACAGCGTCAGGGACGGCTTGAGCTGCTTGAAGCGGGCCATCAGGCCGTTGACGAACTGCGGCGACTCGTCGGTCGACAGTTCGGAGGCCAGGCCGACCCACTCGCTGATGACGACGCCCTCGGGGACGTCGGGCATCCACAGCAGCTCGTAGGTGCCGCCGCGCAGCAGGTTGCGGTCGACCGCGGGCATGCGGTCGAGCGTCCAGCCCTCGGCGTAGGTGGTGATCAGTTCGTCGATGCGCGCCCGGTGCCGGCACACGCCCTCGACGATCGTCGCGGTGTACTCGTTGACGGGCGGCTCCGCCCGCTCCAGGCGCTCGGCGAGAACGCTGAGCGGGTCCTGGCTGCGCGCCTCCGCCTCGAACAGGATGTCCAGCGCGCGCCTGCGCGCCTTACCCCGTGCCGACATCAGGCCCGGCCGAGGTAATCGCCGGTGCGGGTGTCGACCTTGACCTTCTCGCCGGTCGTGATGAACAGCGGCACCTTGATCTCGGCGCCGGTCTCCAGCTTGGCGGGCTTGGTGCCGCCGGTGGAGCGGTCGCCCTGGAGGCCGGGCTCGGTCTCGGCGATGATCAGCTCGACGGCCGCGGGCAGGTCGATGTAGAGCACGTTGCCCTCGTTGATCGCCACCGTGGCCAGCATGTTCTCCAGCAGGTAGTCGGCGGCGCCGCCGACCGCGGTCCGGGAGACGTTGAGCATGTCGTAGTTCTCGGTGTCCATGAAGACGAAGTCGTCGCCGTCCATGTAGGAGAACTGCATCTCGCGCTTGTCGACGTTGGCCACCTCGACCTTGACGCCGGCGTTGAAGGTCTTGTCGACGACCTTGCCCGACATGACGTTCTTCAGCTTGGTGCGGACGAACGCACCACCCTTGCCGGGCTTGACGTGCTGGAACTCCACAACCGTCCAGAGCTCACCGCCGTCGAGCTTGAGCACCAGGCCGTTCTTGAGGTCGTTCGTCGTCGCCACTAGTTTCTCCTGCGTACGGCCGCTCTTAAAGGACAAGCAGCTCTTTGGTCGTCCGTGTGAGAAGTTCCGGTCCGTCATCACGCGTCACGAGCGTGTCCTCGATGCGGACGCCGCCCCTGCCCGGTAGGTAAACTCCAGGCTCAACGGTGACCGGAACTCGATCCTCTAGTCTAGCGTGCTCATGGTCGGGCTCTGGCTTCAGCGGAGACAGGAACGGCGCCTCGTGAATCTCCAGCCCGACACCGTGTCCGAGGCCGTGGCCGAAGTAGTCTCCGTACCCCGCCCGCGCGATCACCTCGCGGGCGGCGGCGTCCACCTCGTGGGCGGCGGCGCCGGGCCGTACGGCATGGCGGCCGGCGCGCTGGGCGGCGCGGACCAGGTCGTACAGCTCGCGCTGCCACGGGGCGGGCTCGCCGATCGCCACCGTCCGGGTCATGTCGGCATGGTAGCCCCCGTGCAGCGCCCCGAAGTCCATCGTGACCAGATCACCCCGCTCCAATGGCCGGTCCGAGGGCGAGTGGTGCGGGATCGAGCCGTTGGGGCCGCTCGCCACGATCGAGTCGAAGGCGGGCTTCTCGGCGCCCAGTTCGATCATCCGGGACTCCAGCGCCCTGGCGATGTCCCTCTCGGTCACCCCGGGCCGCAGCATGGGCAGCACGTCGGAGAACGCCTGGTCGGTGATCGCGCACGCGTCGCGGAGGAGGTCGATCTCGGCCTCGTCCTTGACCCGGCGCACCGACTCCACCGCCCCTGTCAGGCGCAGCAGGTCCTCGCCCAGCCGGAAGTAGTCGGCGACGGGCATGTCGTGGGCCTCGACGGCGACCCGGTCGGCCATCACCACCAGGCATCCGGCGACGTCGCGCTCCTCGACCACCTCGATGTCGGAGCAGGCCCGCCGCGCGGTCTCGGCGTAGCGGGAGTCGGTGGCCAGCGTGGCACGGGCGTCGGCCCGGACGAGCACCGCCGCGTTGGAGCTGGCCAGGCCGGTCAGGTAGCGCACGTTGACGCCCCGGGTGACCAGGATCGCGTCCGCCTCGTGAGCGGGGAGCAGTGCCGCGAGGCGTTCGCGGCGCCGAGCATGGGTGACGGTCATGTTCCGCATGCTATTGACCACCGCTCTTGACCCCCTTCGCAGGTGTCGCTACCTTCCCCCCAAAGGTTAGGAAGGTTTCCTAACTTCCCCCGCACCAGGAGCGCCGATGCGACGCATTCTCGCCGCCGTAGCCCTCTCCGCACTCGTGACGGCCGGCAGCCCCGCCCTGGCGGAGAGCACCGCCGGGTTCATCCGGGTCGACCAGGTCGGATTCGCCCCCTCCGAGGCCAAACGGGCCTACCTGATGACGACGGGCCCGGCCGCCGCGACGCCCTTCACCGTCGTCGACCACCGGGGCCGGGAGGTGCTGCGCGGCAGGGCCGGCGCGGACCTCGGCCGCTGGAACGCCAAGTACGGGCATGTCTACGCCGTCGACGTCAGCGGGCTCCGCGCCCCGGGCAGGTATCGGATCAGGACCGCCGCGTCCACCTCGGCGGAGTTCCGGGTCGCCCCGGCCGCGCAGTTCGCCGGGCCCGCCGCCAAGGTCGTCACGTTCTTCGGCGCCCAGCGCGACGGCGCCGACGTGATCCCCGGCGAGCTCGGGCGCAAGCCCTCCCACCTCAACGACCGCCGGGCCGCCGTCTACGAGTGGCCGGTCTTCACCGGCCCCGACACCGACCAGATCAAGGGCGGGCTCACCGCCCTCGGCGGGACCGTCGACGCCGAGGGCGGCTGGTTCGACGCGGGCGACTACCTGAAGTTCACCCACATCCTGGCCTACGTCGACACGCTGCTCTGGGCGGCCAGGCGCGACGCCGGGCCCGCGGTGGACCCCCGGCTCCGGGCCGAGGCGGCGCACGGCCTGAAGTGGCTGGACAAGATGTGGGACGAGCGGTCCAGGACCCTCTACATCCAGGTCGGCATCGGCGCGGGCGACGCGGAGGGCACGTTCGCCGGCGACCACGACGTCTGGCGCCTGCCCGAGGCCGACGACGGGGACACCGGCCAGGGGCGGCAGTTCATCCGCAACCGCCCGGTCTTCCGCGCGGCCCCGCCCGGCGAGCCGATCAGCCCCAACCTCGCGGGCCGTACGGCCGCCGCGTTCGCCCTGGCCTCCCAGGTGGAGCCCGACCGATACCGGGCCCAGCGGCTGCTGGACAAGGCCGCCTCGATCTACGCGCTGGCCAGGACCGAGAACGTGGGCAGGCTGACCACCTCGCTGCCGTGGGCCTTCTATCCGGAGAGCGTGTGGCGCGACGACATGGAGCTGGGCGGGGCCGAGATGGCACTGGCCGCCCAGCGGCTGGAGGACCCCCGGGCCGGGGAATGGCTCCGGCAGGCCGCGCACTGGGCCGGGCAGTATCTGGAGCACGAGGCCGGGGGCGACACCCTCAACCTCTACGACGTCAGCGCCCTCGGCCACGCCGACCTGGTCCGCGCGCTGCGCGCCGCCGGAACCGGCGGCCTGGCGGTGGAGGAGTCACACCTGCTCGGCGACCTGAAGGCGCAGCTGGAGATCGGCGCCGGGCGCGCCGCCAAGGACCCGTTCGGGGCCGGCGCGGTGTACGACGGCTTCGACGCGGTGCCGCACGCCTTCGGCCTGGCCGCCACCTCCCGGCTGTACCGGGCGGTGAGCGGTGACCGCGCCTACGACGCCTTCGGCACCCGGCAGCGCAACTGGACCTTCGGCGCCAACGCCTGGGGCGTGTCGTTCATGGTCGGCGCGGGCGAGAACTTCGAGCGCTGCCCGCACCACCAGATCGCCAACCTCAAGGGCCGCGTCGACGGCCGCCGCCCCCTGGCCGTCGGCGCGGTCGTGAACGGGCCCAACAGCGAGGACCTGTTCTCCGGCGGCCTGGGCGAGCACTTCGAGGAGATGAGGCGCTGCCCGGGCGACGGCGTGGACCGCTACGAGGAGTTCACCGGGCGCGGCTCCCGCTACGTCGACGACGTCCGCTCCTGGCAGGCGTCGGAGCCCGCCGACGACTTCGCGGCGATCGCGCTGTACGCGCTCACGCTGATGTCGAAGGACCGCTGACCCGCGGCCGGCGCGGCGCGGCCGGGCTCCCCCTGTCGCCGGGACCGGCGGGGGCCCGCCGAGCCGTGCCGGGCACGGAAGTACGGCCCGCCTCCCCGTGCGGGGAGGCGGGCCGTACGTGATCGGACCGTCAGGCGGTCGCGGGCGCGGGGCCCCTGACCGCCCTCTCGGCGGGAACTCGGACCGTCAGGCGGTCACGGGCTCGGGAGCCCTGACCACCCTCTCGGCGGGAGCGTCGTCGAGCGGCTGGGGCGGCGCGTTGAAGACCGCCTCGTCGAGGCGGCCCTCGGCCCTGCCGACCAGGACCGGGACGACCATCTGGCCGGCCACGTTGGTGGCGGTGCGGATCATGTCGAGGATCGGGTCGATGGCCAGCAGCAGGCCGACGCCCTCAAGGGGCAGGCCGAGCGTGCTCAGGGTGAGGGTGAGCATCACGATCGCGCCGGTGAGGCCGGCGGTGGCGGCGGAGCCGACCACGGAGACGAAGGCGATCAGCAGGTACTGGCCGACCCCGAGCGGGATGTGGAACACCTGGGCCACGAAGATCGCGGCGAGGGCCGGGTAGATCGCGGCGCAGCCGTCCATCTTGGTGGTCGCGCCGAACGGCACCGCGAAGGAGGCGTAGTCGCGGTCCACGCCCAGGCGCTCGGTGGTGACGCGCTGGGTGAGCGGCATGGTCCCGACCGAGGAACGGGAGACGAAGGCCAGCTCGATGGCGGGCCAGGCGTTGCGGTAGAAGGTGATCGGGTTGACCTTGCCGACGAAGGCGAGCAGCAGCGGGTAGCTCACCAGGAGCACCAGGAGGCAGCCGATGTAGACCCCCGCGCTGAGCTTGGCGAGCGGGGCGAGCAGGTCCCAGCCGTAGCTGGCCACGGACTTGCCGATGAGACCCGCCGTGCCGATCGGGGCCAGTCGGATGACCCACCACAGAGCCTTCTGGACCAGTTCGAGGACCGAGCGGCTGAAGCCGAGGAACGGCTCGGCCTTGTCGCCGACGGCCAGGGCGGCGGCGCCGAGGACGGCTCCCAGGAAGACGATCTGGAGGACGTTGAGCTCGGTGAAGGCGGTGACGATGTTGGTGGGGATGATGCCGGTCAGGAAGTCGACCCAGGTTCCGGCGCCTTCCAGGTCCACGGCCTTGGCGCCCTCGGTGGCGATGGTGACGCCCTGGCCGGGGTTGATGACCAGGCCGAGGCCGATGCCGAAGGCCACGGCGATCAGCGAGGTGATCAGGAACCACAGCAGCGTCTTGCCGGCGAGCCTGGCGGCCCCGTTGACGTTGCGCAGGTTGGCCACGCTGACGACGACCGCGGTGAAGACCAGCGGCGGGACCGCGAGCTTGAGGAGCTGGACGAAGATCTTGCCGACTTCGGTCAGGGTGGTGGTGAGCCAGGCGACGTCACCGGCGCGGGCGATGAAGCCGAGGGCGACACCGGCCGCCAGGCCCAGCAGCAACTGCAGGGAGAAAGAGAACCTCTTCATGAACGGAACTCCGAGAAAGGGCATGCCGGAGCGGACACGGGCATGCGGAGTGAGGATTGGGGAGCGGGGGCGTCGTTCAGCGACAGAGCTGGCTACTGAGCCGGCACAGGTCGACGTGCAGCCGCTCGACGAGCCACACGATCACCGGGGAGAACCTCACGGCGGGGTAAAACATCCTCAAGCGATACGTATATTCCGATTTGTCATGTGATCCACATCACAGCATGGACCGGAAGGCCGCGGCAAGAGGCCGGAAAGCGAGAAAAGGGGGCCCCGGCCGGAGCCGGGACCCCCTCCGTCCGGAGGCGTCAGGAGGCGAGCTCCCTGACCCTCTCGATGAGCCGGACGCGCTCGTCGTGGGTATGGCCGAGCGGGGCGACGTTGACGGTCGTGACGCCCGACTCCCTCATCGCCTGGAGGCGGTCGCGGACGTGGCCCTCGGAGCCGATCAGGGACATCTTCTCCAGCAACTCCTGCGGGACGAGCGCGGCGGCCTCGTCCTTCTTCCCGTCGAGGTAGAGGTTCTGGATCTGCTCGGCCTCCTTCTCGTAGCCGTACCGGCGGGCGAGATCGTTGTAGAAGTTCTTGCCCTTGGCGCCCATGCCGCCGATGTAGAGCGCGGCCATCGGACGGCCCAGCTCCAGCCAGTCCGACACGTCGTCGCCGATGGCCAGCGCCGCCTGGGCGATGACGTCCAGCTCGCCCAGGGACGGGTCGCGCCGGGCCTTGCCCGCGGCCAGCGAGGCGCCCCAGACGTCGGCGGCCTTCTCCGGCATGTAGAAGATGGGCTCCCAGCCCTCGGCCAGCTCCGCGGAGAGCTCGACGTTCTTGGGGCCGATGGCGGCGATCACGATGGGGATGCGGTCGCGGACCGGGTGGTTGATGATCTTCAGTGGCTTGCCCAGGCCGGTGCCCTGGCCCGCGGGGAGCGGCACCGTGTAGTGCTTGCCCTCGTAGGTCAGGCGCTCGCGCTTCCAGACCTGGCGGCAGATCTCGACGACCTCGCGGGTGCGGCCCAGCGGAGCGGTGTACGGCACGCCGTGGAAGCCCTCGATGACCTGGGGGCCCGAGGCGCCCAGGCCGAGGGTGAAGCGGCCGTCGGAGACGTAGTCCATCCCGGCGGCGGTCATGGCCAGCAGGGTGGGCGTGCGGGAGTAGATCGGCAGGATGCCGGAGGCGATCTGCAGGCGCTCGGTCTTGGCCGCGATGTAGCCCATCTGGCTGACCGCGTCGAAGCTGTAGGCCTCGGCGACGAAGACGATGTCGAGGCCGGCCTTCTCGTAGTCGGCCAGCGCGGCCACCGTTTCCTTGAAGCCCCCCGAGTAGTTCAGGGCCATACCGATACGCATCCTGAGATCGTCCTTCCGCGCGCCCACAGAACCGAATGATGTTCCGTTGTCTCCGGTGCAAAGGCTATCGACTCACCGCCGAAGCACCAAGCCCCCGCGTCCTGGCCACGGGGCCGGTAGCGTACGCATTTCGGGGCAGGGGAAAGCCCTCCGGGGAGCGGGCGGACGAGGAGCGGCGTGCTGAGACGGTCGATCATCGCGGTGGCGGGGGTGCTGGCCCTGATTCTCGGCGGCCACCGGCTCCTGCCGGAACTGGGCGGGTTCACGCCCGTGCTGGAGAGCCTGCTCCCCTGGCTCGGCGTCGCCGTGCCGGTGCTGCTGGTCGTCGCGCTGTTCACCCGCTCGTGGCAGGTGATCGTCGCGGTGCTGGTCCCGGCGGCCGTATGGGGGGTCATGTTCGGTCCCGCGCTGCTGCGCTCCCCGCCGGGCGGCCCGAGCGACCTGTCGGTGGCCACCGTCAACGTGGGGGTGACCAACGCCGCCTCGGGCCGGGCCGTACGGGCCGTCTCGAAGGGCCGGGACCTGATCGCCGCGCAGGAGCTGACCCCCGGCGGGCCGGCGGCCAAGGCGCTCGGCGAGCGCTTCCCGCACCACTACCAGGTCAGCACGGTGGGTCTGTGGAGCCGCTTCCCGATCGTCGAAGCCCGCAAGGCGGACATCGGCCTGGACTGGGTGCGGGCGCTGCGGGCCGTGGTCAGGACGCCCAAGGGGAAGCTGACCGTCTACGTCATGCACCTGGCCTCGGCCCGTCCCGGCAAGACGGCCCAGCGCGACGAGACCCTCGCGCACGCCCGAAAGATCATCGACAGGGACGAGAGCGAGCACCTGCTCCTGCTCGGCGACCTCAACACCGCCACCACCGACCGCAAGCGCTCCGGCCTGGTGCCCCCGCTGTCGGACGCCCAGCAGGAGGCCGGCTCCGGCTTCGGATTCACCTGGCCGTCGTCCTTCCCGCTCACCCGTCCCGACCACATCCTCTACCGCGGCCTCACCGCGACCTCCGCGGGCGTCGAGCCGGCCGCGGGCAGCGACCACCGCGCCGCCTTCGCCTCGCTGCGCCTGGGAGAGGGCTCCTGACCGCGCCGCGCCGCCTCACCCGCGCGGCGCGGACGGCGGCGCCCGGCGGGACCCGCCCGCGGCCTCAGCGCGCCCGCAGCGCGGACAGATCCGCCGGGGTGTCGATGTCGGCGGGGTCGCCGGCATCGTCGCAGGGCACCGCGACGACCAGCTCGGGGTGGGCCCGGAGGAACGGCCGGGCACCGACGTCACCGGTCGCGAGCGCGGCGACCTCCTCGAAGTGCTCCCTGGCGATCAGCACCGGGTTCCTCGGCGCTCCGCCGTAGGTGGCGACGGCGACCGAGGCGCCGTCGCGCGCGGCCCGGATCAGCCGCTCCACCGCCCGCGGGCCGATGAACGGCTGGTCCACCAGGGCGATCACCACGTGCCGCGCGTCGCCGGGGAGCGCGCCGAGGCCGACGCGCAGCGAGGAGCCCATCCCCGAGCGCCACCGCGGATTCCGTACGGCCACCGCCCCGCGCACCTGCGCGACGGCGGCTCCCAGCACGACGACCACGGGATGGCAGCCGCCGTCGTGGAGCAGCCGGACTCCCCGGTCCACCAGCCGCTCGCCGCGGAACTCCACCAGCGCCTTCGGCGTGCCGAGCCGCGAGCCCGAACCGGCCGCCAGCAGCAGCCCCGCGGTGAGCGCCCGCGTGGCGTCCTCCCCGCGCGCGGTCACGGCCGGCCCCCGTCCCCGTGGATCCGGCCGGAGCCGTCGGTGAGGGGCTGCCCCGAACCGCCCCAGCGGAGCTGGATCAGCTCGGCGGCGATGGAGACCGCGGTCTCCTCCGGGGTCCGCGCCCCCAGGTCCAGCCCGATCGGGGAGCGGAGCCGTTTCAGCTCGGCCTCCCCCAGGCCCGCCTCACGGAGCCGCGCCAGCCGGTCCTCGTGGGTGCGGCGCGAGCCCATCGCCCCGACGTAGCCCGCCGGGGTGCGCAGGGCCACCTCCAGCAGCGGGACGTCGAACCGCGGGTCGTGGGTGAGCACGCAGATCGCGGTCCGCTCGTCCACGGTGATCGAGGTCAGGTAGTCGTGCGGCCACTTGACGATCACCTCGTCGGCCTCGGGGAAGCGCTTGGCCGTGGCGAAGACCGGGCGGGCGTCGCACACGACCACGTGGTAGCCGAGGAACTTGCCGATCCTGGCCACCGCGGCGGCGAAGTCGATCGCGCCGAAGACCAGCATCCGGGGCGGCGGGGCGAAGGAGTGCACGAAGACCGACAGCTCGTCGAGCCGACGCTCGCCGCGGGAGCCGTACCGCCGGACCCCGGTGAGCCCCTGCGCGAGCATGCCCCGCACGTCGTCGTCCACCGCCTCGTCCAGCCGCGTCACGCCGAGCGAGCCGGAGGAGCGGTCCGGCCAGATCACCCTGCGGGCGCCGATCGCACCCGGCCCGGACAGCACGGTCGCCACCGCCACCGGCTCGCGCTCCCGCACCGACGCGGCGATCGCCCCCAGCTCGGGGAACGTCTCGCGCGACACCGGCTCGACGAACACGTCCAGGATGCCGCCGCAGGTCAGGCCGACCGAGAAGGCGTCGTCGTCGCTCACGCCGTACCGCTGCAGGACCGGCGTGCCGGCGGCGACCACCTCCTGGGCCAGCTCGTAGACGGCCCCCTCGACGCAGCCGCCCGAGACGCTGCCCTCGGCCTCCTCGCCGAGCACGGCCATGGACGCGCCCGGCGGGCGGGGCGCGCTGCGGAAGGTGTCCACCACGGTGGCCAGGCCGAACGTCTGCCCGGACTCCCACCACCGCACGATCTGCGACAGCACGTCACGCATGCGCCCCTCCCAGCAATCGGGCCAGTTCCTCGAAGGCGGCCAGGCTGTGCCCGGCCACGAAGTCGTCGATGTGGGGCAGGGCGGCGCGCATCCCGGCGGTGAGCGGCTGGTAGCCCCGCTGCCCCTTGTGGGGGTTGACCCAGATCACCCGGTACGCCATCCGGGACAGCCGGGCCATCTCCGCGCCGAGCAGCGAGACGTCGCCGCGCTCCCACCCGTCGGAGGCGATCACCACCACCGCGCCCCTGGCGTCGTTCAGCGAAAGGAACCTCTTGAGCTCCTCCCCCAGCCGGGTGCCGCCGCTCCAGTCGGGGATGGCCCGTGAGACGGCGTCCATCGCGGTGGCCGGGTCGCGGTGGCGCAGCTCGGCGGTGAGCCGGGTGAGCCGGGTGCCCGCGCTGAACACCTCGGTGGCCCGGGGCTCGCATCGGACCAGCGCGTGGGCGAGCCGGAGCAGCGTGTCGGCATAGGGGGTCATGGAGCCGCTGACGTCCACCAGCAGCACGACCCTGCGGGGCCTGGTCCGGTGCGCGCGGTAGCGGAGCCGGGCGGCCTCCCCGCCGCGCCGCAGGGTCTCGCGGATCGTCGCCCTGCTGTCGAGCCGTCCCCGCTGCGACGGCCGCAACCGCCGTGACCTGCGCTGCTCGCGCTCGGCCCGGAACACCGCGAGCAGCCGGCGCACCTCCGCCAGCTCCGCTCCCGTCATCTTGGCCACGTCCCGGTTGCGCAGCACCTCCGCCGCGCTCGCGCTGGCCACCGGGGCGGGGCCGTCGTCGCCGCCGGGGGCGCCGGACATGGTGGCGGTGTGCCGGGTGACGGTGATCGCGGCCGGTCTGGCACGGCCCGCGCGCAGCCCGCCGAAGTAGGCGTGGAAGACCCTGTCGTAACGCGGCAGGTCGTCGGCCGAGGCGCACAGGGTGAACCGGCCCGCCCAGTAGACGTCGCGCGGCTCGGCGGCGTCCAGGTGCGACAGCGCGCGCAGCAGGCCCTGGGTTCTCTCGTGGTCGGCGGGGACCCCCGCCGCGCGCAGCGTCCTGGCGAACCCGGTCATGACGGCGACCAGGTCCCCCGCCGTCCCCGGGCCGGGCGGACCGCCCTCCCGCCGGCCGGGCCGGTCGGGGCCGTCTCCCACCCGATCACGGCCCTCAGCCCGCCGGTCGGGGCCGTCTCCCGGCCGGTCACGGCCCTCAGCCCCCCGGTCGGGACCCTCGCGCCCCCGGTCGGGACCCTCGCGCCGCCGGTCGGGACCCTCGCGCCCCCGGTCGGGACCCTCAGCCGCGGAGGTCACCGAGGATCCCGTTCCCGAGCACGGTCTCGTGGTCCTCGCGGTGCTTGAGCAGGGCGCCCAGCGTGGCCGCGGCCAGGTCGGGGTCCAGCTCGCGGGCGCCGAGGGTCAGCAGCGCCTCGGTCCAGTCGATGGTCTCGGCGACTCCGGGCGGCTTGACCAACCCCGCCTCGCGGAGCCGTCCGGCCGCCCGGGCGACCTGCTCGGCGAGGGTCGCCGAGCAGGCGGGCAGGCGCCGCAGCAGGATCGCCACCTCCCGGTCGAAGGAGGGGTGCTCCAGCCAGTGGTAGAGGCAGCGCCGCTTCAGCGCGTCGTGCACCTCGCGGGTGCGGTTGGAGGTCAGCACGACCACCGGCGGCCGCTCGGCCCGGATCGTGCCGAGCTCCGGGATGGAGATCGCGAAGTCCGAGAGCACCTCCAGCAGGATCGCCTCGAACTCCACGTCGGCCCGGTCGATCTCGTCGATGAGCAGCACGCTGGGCTGGGTCTCCACCGCCTTGAGCAGTGGCCGGGCGATCAGGAACCGCCGGTCGTAGACCTCCCCCTCCAGCCGGGCCGCGTCGGTGACCCCGCCGGCCTCGGCCGCCTTGAGATGCAGGAGCTGGCGGGCGAAGTCCCAGTCGTAAAGCACCTGTGGCCCGTCGAGCCCCTCGTAGCACTGCAGCCGGATCAGCGGCGCCCCCAGCACCGTGGCCAGCGTCCTGGCCAGCTCGGTCTTGCCGACCCCGGCCTCGCCTTCGAGCAGCAGCGGGCGGCCCATCCGCAGCGCGAGGAACGCCGCCGTGGCCAGCCCTTCGCCCGCGAGATACGCCTCCCGGTCGAGCAGCTCCGCCAGCTCCCCGGGCGACCCCACGTCCGACGCCTCGATTGTCCGCCTCAGCACCACCTCAGGCTACGCCCGCAGGTGCGACTTAAGCGTATTCTCACCCTCTGTGAAGAACCTGGTCCGGCAGATCAACACGCCCTCGAGAGTCGTCGTGGCCGCCTTCCTCGCGGTGGTCCTCAGCGGCACGGCGTTGCTGTCGCTGCCCATCGCGGTCGAGGCGGGCCAGGAGGCGACGTTGACCTCCGCCCTGTTCACCGCGACCTCGGCGGTGTGCGTCACCGGGCTCGCCGTACAGGACACGGCGGCGCACTGGACGTTCTTCGGCGAGACGGTGATCCTGGTGCTGATGCAGATCGGCGGCTTCGGGATCATGTCGCTCGCCTCGATCCTCGCGGTGGTCGTCTCCGGCAGGCTCGGCCTGCGCGCCCGGCTCAACACCCAGGCCGAGACCAAGACCCTGGGGCCGGGCGACGTGCGCCGGCTGCTCGTGGGCGTCGCCAAGGTCACGCTGGCGGTGGAGACGCTGATCGCCGTGGCGCTCACCGCCCGTTTCGTCATCGGGTACGGCGAGCCGTTCGGCCGCGCCGCCTACCACGGCGTCTTCCACGCGGTCTCGGCGTTCACCAACGCCGGGTTCACTCTCTGGCCGGACAGCATCATGCGGTTCGTCACCGACCCATGGGTCTGCCTCCCGCTGGCGCTGGCGGTGGTCGCCGGGGGCCTCGGTTTTCCGGTCTACGCCGTGCTCCGGCAGAACTGGCGCCATCCGGCACGCTGGTCGCTGCACGCGAAGATCACTCTGGGGATGACCGCCCTCCTGCTGTTCGGCGGGGCGACGGCCATCACCGTCACCGAGTGGAACAACCCCGGCACGCTGGGGGCGCTCTCCCCCGGCCTGCGCATCCTGGCCGGGTTCTTCCACAGCGCCATGACCCGCAGCGGCGGCATGAACTCCGTCGACACCTCCCAGATGAGCGAGAACAGCTGGCTGATCAGCGACGTGCTGATGTTCATCGGCGCGGGCAGCGCGAGCACCGGCGGCGGCATCAAGGTGACGACGTTCGCGCTGCTCGCCTACGTCATCCTGGCCGAGCTGCGCGGCGAGCCGGACGTCACGGCCGGGCGCCGCCGCATCCCCGAGCAGCTCCAGCGGCAGACGCTGACCATAGCCCTGCTCAGCGTGGCCTCGATCGCCACCGGCACATTCGTCATGATGATGGTCACCCCGTTCAAGCTGGACCGCGTACTGTTCGAGGTGGTCTCCGCGTTCGGCACGGTCGGCCTGTCCACGGGGATCACCCCTGACGTCGGCACCAGCGGGCATCTGGTCCTGACGGTCCTGATGTTCATCGGCCGGCTCGGCCCGGTGACCCTCGGTGCCGCGCTGGCGCTGCACGTCCAGACCCGTCGGTTCCGCTATCCGGAGGAGCGTCCCCTCGTTGGTTGACAAGAAGAACCGCGGCGACGCGGTCGTGGTGATCGGGCTGGGCCGGTTCGGCGGCGCGCTGGCGGTGGAGCTGGTGGGACGCGACGTCGAGGTGCTGGGAGTCGACAACGACCCCAAGAACGTCCAGGAGCTGTCCGGGCAGCTCACCCATGTGGTCTGCGCCGACTCCACCGACCCGGACGCGCTCACGCAGCTGGGGGCCGCCGAGTTCGGCCGGGCCGTGGTCGGCATCGGCACCGACATCGAGGCGAGCATCCTGACCACCTCCATCCTGGCCGACCTCGGCGTGCCCGACATCTGGGCCAAGTCGATCAGCCTCCAGCACAGCCGGATCCTGGAACGGGTCGGCGCCCACCATGTGGTGCAGCCCGAGCACGACATGGGCGA
This sequence comes from Streptosporangium canum, assembly GCF_900113865.1. Lineage (GTDB taxonomy): Bacteria > Actinomycetota > Actinomycetes > Streptosporangiales > Streptosporangiaceae > Streptosporangium > Streptosporangium canum. Next base: position 376,627 of record NZ_FOQY01000006.1, read on the forward strand.
GCGGGTCGCGCACCTGGTCACCGGCCGGATGCTCGACTACGTGGAGGTCGACGAGGACTACGCTCTGGTCAAGACCAAAGCCCCCCAGTGGGCGGCGGGCAGGACGCTGGGCGAGCTGGGCATCCGCAAGAAGTACGGGGTGACCGTGGTCGGGATCAAGAAACCCGGTGGCAGGTTCACCTACGCCACCTCGGAGACGGTCATCGACGGCGGCGCCACCCTGCTGGTCGCGGGCGACACCGACAAGGCCGAACGGTTCGCCGAGGAGACCTGAGGCCGGCCGGGCGCCCGGCCGGGGAGGTCTCAGCCGGGAGGGCGGGAAGTGGTGGAGTGGGTCGTCACGGCGGGTGACCCCGCCAGGCAGCTGACCCGGATCGTCGTCCGGTCGCCGCCGGAGGCGAACTGGACCGAGACGGCCGGCGAGGGCCCCCGCTCGACCCTGCCGACGCCGTACCCCTGGGCCGGGCTCCAGGAGAGCAGGACGGCCTGATCGGCCTCGCAGGCGGTGACGACGGACCCTTCGCCGTAGGAGAACTCCCTGGTCGCCGCGCCGGGCCGAGGTGAGGCGGGGCCGGCCGGCTCGGCGAGCGCGGGGCTGCCGGCCGTGCTGACCAGGGTGCGCTCGACCTCGTTCAGCGTCATGGGCTGGACGGCCTGGCCGGTGATGTGGACACCGATCAGCGACACCGCCCAGGTGGTGGCGACCGTGGTGAGGGTGGCGGCGGCAAGCCACCCGCCCAGCCCGAGCAGGGTGTGCCCGTTCACTGAACAAACGTCTCATCAGCCCTGTTAACCCCCCGCCAAGCGGGCCTCACGACGTGGTTAACACAGCCGGCCGATTAGGGAAAGGTTAGCGTGATGACGTGGCACAGTTGCTCCTCGTCGAGGACGACGCCCAGGTCAGGTCCGCGCTGACCCGCGCGCTCACCGAACGCGGGCATGCCGTCACGTCCGCTTGCGCGGGCATGCCGGGGCTGACGCGGGCACTGGAGGACCGGCCCGACCTGGTCGTGCTCGATCTGGGCCTGCCCGACCTCGACGGCTGCGAGGTACTGCGCATGCTACGCGCCGTCAGCGCCGTCCCGGTCATCGTGGCGACCGCGCGCGACGACGAGCCGGAGATCGTCCGGGCGCTGGACGCCGGAGCCGACGACTACGTCGTCAAGCCGTTCAGCGCGGCCCATCTGGACGCCCGGATCCGGGCCGTGCTGCGCCGGGGCAGGGA
>NZ_FOQY01000010.1:0-21234 GCF_900113865.1 Streptosporangium canum
GCGGGCGATCTCGTTGCCGCCGTGATCGAAGATCATGAAACGGGTGCTCGTGGTGCCCTGGTCGACGGCTCCGACGAAGTCAGCCATGGGATGTCGTCTCCTTTGCGGCGTGCCGGTCAGCGCTTCAGGCGGGGCCGTGCTCGGGCTCGGTGGGTATCCGGCCGGGCTCGGGTTCCTCCGTGATCGGCAGGTACCGGCCGACGAGCGCCTGGTACAGGCCGGCGCCCAGCACGCCGCCGATCAGCGGCGCCACGATGGGCACCCAGAAGTAGAGCTGGCCGTACTGGTCGCGCCAGGCCGTCCCGTAGCCGGTGAGGAACGAGGCGAGCCGGGGCCCGAAGTCACGCGCCGGGTTGATGGCGTAGCCCGCGTTGGTGCCCCAGGCCATGCCGATCGCCACGACGACCAGTCCGACCACGAACGGAGCGAGGTTCGCCGCGGGCGCCGAGTTGCGCACATCGGAGACGGCGAGGATGAGGAACAGCAGGATCGCGGTGCCGATTATCTGGTCGCCGAACGCCGCCCAGAGGCCGACGGGCAGCGCTCCGTTGCCGGGCATCGTCGAGAAGACGAACTGGCTCTTGAACGTGTGGCCGGGATCGAACGCCGCGAGCACGTCGGCGTAGTTCCACCGCACGATGAGCGCGGCGACGAACGCGCCCGCGGTCTGCGCCAGCGCGTACGGCAGCACCTTGCGCCAGGAGAACCCCTTGAAGACCGCGAGCGCGACCGTGACGGCCGGGTTGAGATGCGCGCCGCTGATCCGGCCGGCGGTGTAGACGCCCAGCGTGACGCCCAGTCCCCACGCCCACGCGATGCTGTCGTGATTTCCGAGCCCGCCGGCGACGACCTGCGCCACGACGCCCACCCCGAACAGGATCAGGATCAGCGTGCCCGCGAACTCGGCGGCCAGCTCACTGATGATCTCGGGGGCTTTTCTCGGGTTCGCCATGTCCGCCCCTTCTCGAAGCCGTGCGGCTCGCCCTTCCCGCGGACCGCCCCCCGCAGCGGAGACCGGTCGCAGGTCACCGAGGCCCGCTCCCCGCGGACCGTGGGACCTGCCCGGCGGCCGGCGATCGCCGAGCCTTCGAATACCAGACAGCATTTCCGATCGTTATTGAGATCTCCGCATATGCCACCTATGACACGCGTTCGACCATCAACAGATGGTGCGGACTGCCTAAAGAACAGCACCGACGCCGTCAGCGGGCCCAGCCGGGCCGGCCCCGGCCCGCGGCGTGCGGCGTGTCGTACCGGGCCGGGTGAGCCGGTCCGGCCCGGTACGGCACGCCGCGCGGTCACTCGGTGGGGGCCTGGCGGCGGGTCACCAGCCAGTTGACCACCCACAGCAGGAGGCCGATGCCCAGCAGGACGCCCGCCCGGATGTAGACCTCGGCGGGCCGGCCCGTCAGGGGGCTGGCCAGGACGAAGGCCAGGACGGCGCCGAGCACGGGCAGGATCGTCGGGGCCCGGTAGTGCGCGTGGTCCACGGTGTCCTTGCGGAGCACGAGGACGGCCACGTTGACGACGCTGAAGACGCACAGCAGCAGGAAGGCGGTGGTGTCGCCGAGCCCCGCGATCTCTCCTGTCGAGATCAGGGCGATGGCGAGCGCCGTGGTGAAGACGATGCCGACCACCGGTGTACGGCGGCGCGGGTCGACCCAGCCCAGGCCGCGCGGCACGACCCGTTCGTTGGCCAGGCCGTACACCAGCCGGGAGGCCATCATCATGTTGATCAGCGCGGAGTTCGCCACGGCGAACATGGCGATCACCGCGAACAGCTGGGGCGGGAAGCTGATCCCACCGGCCTTGACCACCTCCAGCAGGGGCCCCGACGACTTCTCCAGGACCCGGTGGTCGACCAGGAGCGAGGAGGTGACGGCGACGAGGATGTAGATCGTGCTGGTGATCGCCACCCCGAGGAAGATCGCCCGGGGGAAGTTGCGGGAAGGGTCCCGGGTCTCCTCGGCCATGTTCACCGAGTCCTCGAACCCGACGAACGCGAAGAAGGCCAGGGCCGTGCTCCCGAGCAGCGCGAGGAACAGGCCGCCTTCCTGGTCGGTGCGGATCTCGGTCAGCCGGGCGGGCTCCCCCGCGCCGGTGACGACGGCGTACACGCCGATGACGATGATCACCAGGAGCCCGGTCAGCTCGATGATCGTGAACACGATGTTGGTCTTCACCGACTCCGAGACGCCGCGATAGTTCAGCAGCGCGATCGCCACGATGAAGACGATCCCGACGATGACGCCGGGCACCGTGACGAACGTCTTCAGGTAGTCGCCTCCGATGGCGCGCGCCGCCGCGCTGGCCGAGGTGAGTCCCGAGCACATCACCGTGAACGCCACCATGAACGTCAGGAACGGCGTCCGGAAGGCGCGCTGGGTGTAGAGGGCCGCTCCGGCCGCTCTCGGATACTTCGTCACGAGCTCGACGTAGGACATCGCCGTCAGCGCGGCGATGACGAACCCGATCAGGAACGGCACCCACAGGGCTCCGCCGACCTTGCCCGCGACCTTGCCGGTGAGCGCGTAGACGCCGGTGCCGAGGATGTCACCGACGATGAAGAGAAGGAGGAGTTTGGGGCCGATGGCCCGTTTGAGCGAGACCTGTCCGACCTCGGGATTGGGGGATGTCATGCGTGATCCCGTTCCCCCCCGCCACGCTCCTGACACGGGGATCGGCGATCACACGCCGCCGGCCCGGCGGGGCGCTCCGCAGCCGGACGGCGCGCCGGCCTCCCCGCCCGCGCGTTACGGCTTCAGCTCCAGCACCAGGTTGAACGGGGTGACGGCCGCCTGGCGTGTCCGGGTGAACCCCGCCTGCCCGGCCACCTCGAACAGCCGGTCCTGGCCGGCCTGGGCGCCCAGCGCCTCGGTGCCGCCCTGGGAGATCGCGTTGGGCACGCAGACGGTGGCCGAGGCGTTGAAGAAGAGCCGGCCCACCGGGTTGAGGTCGTCCGGCAGCCGCCCGTGCGCGAACGGCTCGACCAGCAGCACGGTGCCGTCGGGCGCGAGGGTGGAGCGGATGTGCCGCAGCACGGCGACGGGATGCCCCATGTCGTGCAGGGAGTCGAACAGGCACACCAGGTCGTAGCCGGACCCGGGGTAGTCGTCGGCGCCGGCCGTCTCGAAACTTACCCGGTCCGCCACTCCGGCCTGCTCGGCCAGCTCGCGGGCCCGCGCGATCGAGGCCCCGTGGTAGTCGAAACCGGTGAAGCGCGAGGCCGGATACGCCTGGGCCATCACCAGGGTCGAGGCGCCGTGCCCGCAGCCGACGTCGGCCACCCGGGCGCCCTCGGCCAGCTTGTCCTGGACTCCGCCGAGCGCGGGGATCCAGCCGGTCGGCAGGTTGGCGGCGTACCCGGGCCGGAAGAATCGTTCGGTGCCGGCGAACAGCGCCTGGTCGTGGTCGGTCCAGGCCAGGCCCTTGTCTCCCCGGTAGGCCTCCACGATCTTGGCCTCGTCGCGGTACACGGACGAGATCACTTCGGCGAGCCCGGTCATGAAGACCGGGCTGGAGTCGTCGGCGAACACCGTCGCCTGCTCCTCGCTCAGCGTGTAGGCGCCGTCGTCGTAGGAGACGTATCCGGCGGCGGCCTGGGCCGCGAGCCATTCGGCGACGAGCCGCTCGCCGGTGCCGGTGCGCCGGGCCAGCTCGCCGGGGCTGAGCGGTCCCGCTCCGGCCATCGCCCTCCACAGGCCCAGCCGGTCTCCGAGCACGACCGTCGCGGCTCCGAACGCGGCCCCCATGTCCAGCACGACCCGATCCACGAGTTCCTGAAGCCTGGCCTCGTCCATCGGAGCCTCCTCGACGGTCTGGCGGGTGCCCTGCCCGCGAGCCGTGGTCTCCCTGCGTGGCGGCGCCACAGGACCGTCACGACATCATCCGCGCACGCCCGCTCACTTCCGGCGACCTTTGCCCCGATCGTACCGTCAACCTTCACACATCTTCCTAAAACGGACATTCAACATCGCGCAACAGCCCGGCCGATGACGTGGTATCAATTAAATGACCAAATAATTGTATTTGGTCAAACATTTTAGCGACGGTTGGGTGGAGGACTGTGGAACCACAGGCCAGAAGGGCGGGGCGCCCGCCCCAGGACGCCTCGCGCAGGCTGGAACGGGCGCACCGCATCTTGGACATCGCCGGCGACCTGATCCTGCGCTGGGGCTACGACAAGACCACCATCGACGACATCGCCCGCCGGGCCGGGGTCGCCAAGGGCACGATCTACCTGCACTGGAGGACACGCGAGGAGCTGTTCGCCGCGCTCCTGCGCCGGGAGCGGGTCGAGATGCTCTCCCAGGTGCGGCTCCGCGTCGCGGAGGGCCCCGGCACGCTCCGCGACCTGCTCGGGCTGCTCGCCTCCGAGCTTCTGAGAAGACCGCTGATGAGGGCGAGCCTTCTGGGCGACTCAAAGGTGCTGGGCAAGCTCACGCGCCTGAAGCGGAGCAGCGGGGCCGCCGCCGACCTGCCCACCGGCTTCGAGACCTACCTCGGCGCGCTGCTGAGGCTCGGCGCGCTGCGGGCCGACCTCACACCTGCCGAGCACGTCGTCGCGCTCGCCTCCGTGCTCTACGGGTTCCTGCTCGTCCCGCAGATGATGCCGGAGGGGTACGCGCTGCCCGACGAGCGGCTGGCGGAGCTGCTCGCCGACGCCGGGAGCCGGGCGGTGGCGGCGGGCGGCCCGGTCCCGGCCGGCAACGCCCGCGCGATCTCGCGGGCGACCCTGGAGTTCGCCGACCTCGCGGTGGAGACCGCGCAGCGGAAGCTGCGCGCATCCCTCGGCTCCGAGGAGCCGGGGAAACCCGAGAAGTCCGGAACATCCGGAGCATCCGGGAAGTCCGTCACCGGCCCGGAGAAAAGTGCGACCAGCCTTGAGGAGAATGCGACGTGAACGTCCTCCCCCTGCACGACACGGCAGCCGATCTCGCCCTGGCGGGCGGCAAAGGGGCCTCGCTGGCCCGCCTGGCCCGCGCGGGCCTGCCGGTCCCCGCGGGCTTCCACATCACCACGGACGCCTACCGGGACTTCGTCTCACGCGACGGCCTGCATGACCTGATCATGGAGACCATCTCCAGCGCGCCTCCGGAGCAGGCCGCCCGGCGGATCGCCGCTCTGTTCGCCGAGCGCGACATGCCACCGGAGACCGCCGCCGAGATCCGCGCGGCCCACGCGGAGCTCGGCGACGACGTGCCGGTGGCTGTGCGCTCCTCCGCGACGGCCGAGGACCTTCCCGAGATGTCGTTCGCCGGCCAGCAGGACACCTACCTCAACATCCGGGGCGACGCCCTGCCGGACGCGGTCAAGCGCTGCTGGGCCTCGCTGTGGACCGCGCGTGCCATCGCCTACCGGACCGGCAACCAGGTCCCGCAGGACGACGTGGCGCTGGCGGTGGTGGTCCAGGAGCTGGTGCCGGCCGACGCGGCGGGCGTCCTGTTCACCGCGGACCCGGTCACCGGGGCACGCGACCGGATCGTGATCAACGCCTCGTGGGGCCTGGGCGAGGCCGTCGTCGGCGGCCAGGTGACGCCCGACACCGTCGTGGTCGGCAGGTCCGGATACGAGGTCGTCGAGGAGCACGTCGGCGACAAGAGCGTCATGACGGTCCGCACGCCCGGCGGCACGCGCGAGGAGCCGGTGCCCGGGGAGCTGCGCCGCCGGCCCGTGCTCGACCGGGCGCAGGCCGTACGGCTCGCGCGGATCGGAGCGCGGATCGAGGAGCTGTACGGCACGGCCATGGACGTGGAGTGGGCCGCGCACGACGGGGCGTTCTCCATCGTGCAGGCCCGGCCGATCACCGGGCTCAGACAGCCGGTCGAGGAGTGGAACGACAGCCTGACCGGCGACTACCTGTGGACCGGCGCGAACCTCGGCGAGGCCATCCCCGACGTGATGACGCCGTGCACGTGGTCGCTCGTCCAGATCTTCATCCACGAGGCGATGTCGGCGTCGGCCATGCCCGGGTTCGACCTGGTCGGCAATATCGGCGGCCGTTTCTACATGAACCTGAGCATCGTGATCTCGATGGCCAGGGCGCTGGGCATGCAGAGCCGGCTCGGCGCGATCGAGCAGGTCTTCGGCAAACTCCCGCCCGGCCTGGACGTGCCGCTGCTGCCCACCTCCCGCCTGCGGATCGTCAAGGACGTGCTGCCGCTCGCCTTCACCCTGCACAAGCGGGTGGCGGCCAACCTCAAGAAGATGCCCGGCTTCCTCGCCACGGCGCAGCCGCGCTGCACGGCGCTGCGCGAGCGGGCCGCCGCCGCCACCACCACGGGCGAGCTGGCCGGACTGTGGGAGAAGGAGCTGCTGCCGTACTTCGTCGAGGCCTGCCAGGCGCTGGAGGCCGCCGGACGCCAGGGCGGCAGCTCCCTGGTCTGGACCCGCGACAGGCTGCGCAGGATGGTGGGCGAGATCGACGCCGAGGCTATGCTCACCGGGGCCGGAGCCGACGGGGAGCTGGCCAGCCTCGGGCCGATCGTCGGCCTGCAGAGGCTCGCCGGGGGCGAGATCGACCGGGAGACGTTCGCCCGCGTCTACGGGCACCGGGGCGCGCACGAGTTCGAGGTCTCCGTCGCCCGTCCCGGCGAGGACCCTCAGTGGATCGACGCGCAGCTCGCGGCCATGCCCGGCACCCGGCACCAGGCCGGCGCGCTGCTCGACCGCCAGAGGGAGGCGCGTGAGGCGGCCTGGGAGCGGTTCGAGCGGCGTTACCCCCGCAAGGCGGCGAAGACGCGACTGCGGGTGCGGCGGTGGAACGCGATCGTCCGTGACCGGGAGACGGCCCGCTCGGAGGTGATACGCGCCTTCTGGGCGCTGCGCGCCTTCGTCCGGCGGGCCGGGGAGCTCACCGGCCACGGTGACGATCTGTTCTTCCTGTCGATCCAGGAGATCCTCGCCGTCCTGCGCGGTGACGACGGTCCCCTGGCGGAGGTGGCGATCCGGCGGGCGACCTACGAGCGTTACACGGCCCTGCCCGCCTACCCCACGCTGATCGTCGGCCGTTTCGACCCGGTCCGCTGGGCCGCCGACCCCGAGCGGCGCGGCGACCTCTTCGACGCCCGGGGCGGCGGCGCCCCGGTGAGCGACACGGTGACCGGCTTCCCCGGCGCGCCGGGCATCGTCGAGGGCGTGGCCCGCGTCATCGCCGATCCCGAGGACGGCGACCGACTCGCCCCGGGTGAGATCCTCGTGACGACGCTGACCAACATCGGCTGGACCCCGATGTTCCCCCGCGCCGCCGCCGTGGTGACCGACATGGGCGCGCCCCTGTCGCACGCCTCGATCGTCGCGCGCGAGCTGGGCATCCCGGCGGTGGTCGGCACCGGGAACGCGACCATGCGCCTGCCCGACGGTGCCAGGATCCGGGTCGACGGCGAGCGCGGCACAGTGGAACTGCTGACGCCGTAGACGCATCCCGGCGCCGGCGGGAATCAGGGGAGAATCGAGGGATGGGGAACGGAGCCGTGCGGGAGCCGGCCGTGGGTGAGGCCCCGCCGGCGACGGCGGGGGCGGCCTCGACGGCATCGGCGGCATCGGCGGGAGCGGCGGACGGGGGCGGCGGATGCTGAGGCTGGATCGGCTGGTGAACGTCCTCGGCGGCTACGGGGCCCGGCTGTGCTGCGCTCCCGCGTCACGGGAGGTGGAGCTGCGCAACGTGGTGGTGCACGATCCGACCGACCCCCGTCCCGCGACCGGTGACGTGTTCCTGTCGGTCGGCGTGGATTCGGCCGCCGAGGCCGTGCGGCTGGCGCGGTCGGCGCGTGCCGCCGCGCTGCTGGTGCGCGGGAGCCCGCCGCTCGACGAGCACGCCCTGGCGGAGGCCCGTGACGGCGGGATCGCCGTGCTGCTCGTGGAGCCGGAGGTGTCCTGGAGCCAGCTCTTCGGCGTGGTGTACGGCCTGGTGCTCGAAGGACGCGAGACCGAGGCCGGGCGGGGGCCGACCGACCTGTTCGCCTTCGCGGACATGCTCGCCGCCGAGGTCGGCTCCGCGGTGACGATCGAGGACCAGATGTCGCGCGTCCTGGCCTACTCCGGCCTGCAGCAGAGCGCCGATCCGGCGCGGCTGGAGACGATCCTGGGCCGGCGGGTGCCCGACGCCATGCGCCGGCTGTTCGAGCGGAAAGGCGTCTTCGCGCACCTGGCGACCTCCGACGAGCCGCTGTTCGTCGGCCCCTCCCCGGCGCACGGCATCAGAGGCCGCATGGTGGTCGCCGTACGCGCCGGACGCGAGCTGCTGGGATCGATATGGGTCGAGTGCGAGCACCCGCTGTCCGACGAGCGCCGGATCGTCCTGGGGGACGGGGCACGGGCGGTCGCGCTGCACCTGCTCCGTTCCCGGGTCAGCGCGGACCTGGAGCGGCAGGTGGAGTCCGACCTGGTCATCCGGTTGCTGGAGGGGACGGCCGACGCGCCCGCCGTGATCAGCAGGCTCGGCCTGCCCCGGGGCCGGTTCCGGGTGATCGCGCTCCAGGCGCACATCGCCGAGGAGCGGCATGCCGCGGTCCTGCTGGCCTTCGAGCGCGCGACCACGGGCTTCGGCTGGTCGCGGCCGGGGCGGAGCGCGCTGTTCGGCAACACCCTGTACACGCTGCTGCCGTGCGACAGCGACGTCACCCCAGCCCGCGACTGGCTCGCCGGGATCGTGAACGTCCTGCCGCGGCGGGTCACCGTGTCCGCCGGCGTCGGCGGAGCGGCGGGGCCCACCGAGCTCCCCGCGAGCAGGCAGGAGGCCGACGAGAGCCTCGCCCTGCGGGCGGCCCGGCCCGGCGGCGCCCTGGCGGTCGTCTACGACGAGTCGTGGGACGAGATCCTGCTGCAACGGCTCCGGGCGGCCGCCTCGTCGGGGCGCGCGCCCGCCCGGGGGCCGGTCGCCGAGCTGACCCGGCACGACGCCGAGCACGGCACCCGGCACATCGCGACGTTGCGTGCCTGGCTGGAGTCGCAGGGAGACCTGGCCGTCGCCGCCGGGCGCCTCGGCGTCCATCCGAACACCGTCCGGTACCGGCTCCGGAAGATGGCCGAGATCACGGACCTGCGGCTCGACCTGCCGGAGAAGCGGCTGGCGATGATCATCGCGCTGGCCGTCGTCCAGGAGCGGCAGCCCTGATCCCCCGCGTTTGTCGGAGCCGGACAAAGCCCCACCCCCTGCTTGTCCAATGCGCACAGACCGTTCTCGCGCCGTGGCGGCGATGCTCGTCTCGCGCGGGTGGTGCCCGCGGCAGGCAGATGATGTGAGAGCGGAGAAGTGGTCATGGGTATCGATGGTGGGCCGCGTACGGCGGTGGTGATCGGCGCCGGCGTGGTGGGGCTCTCCACCGCCTGGTTCCTGCAGGAACGCGGTGTGGACGTCACCGTGGTCGACCGTGACGGGGTGGCCGCGGGCGCGTCGTGGGGCAACGCGGGCTGGCTCTCACCGGGGCTGGCCATCCCGCTGAACGAGCCCGGCGTCCTCCGTTACGGCCTGCGCTCCCTGCTCGACCGGAGCGCCCCGCTGCACGTGCCGGCCACCCCCGACGTCGGCCTGTGGTCCTTCCTCACCCGTTTCGCGGTGCACTGCAACTGGAAGTCCTGGGGCCGGGCCGTGCGGGCCAACCTCCCGTTCAACGAGGAGTGCCTGGAAGCGTTCGACGTGCTCACCGCCAACGGCGTCGACGCCCCCACGGTCGAGGCCCCGATCATGGCCGCGTTCGAGAACCCGAAGCAGGCCCTGGGACTCCTGCACGAGCTCGAGCGCATCAACGCCTCCGGGCAGGAGATCCGCTACACCGCCTTCGAGGGCGACGACCTCGGCAAGCAGGCGCCGCAGCTCTCCCCCCGCGCCAGGGCCGGGATCCGGCTGGACGGGCAGCGCCACGTCGACCCCGGGGAGTTCACCCGGTCGCTGGCCCGCGCCGTCGTCGCCCGCGGCGGCACGATCCGGTCCGGCTTCCGGGTGACCGGGGTGCACGACGACTCCGGCAGGCTCTCCGTCCGGTCGGGCGCGGGAGACTCCGTCAGCGGTGACGCCGTCGTCCTGGCCACCGGCGCCTGGCTGAACGTGCTCGGCCGGGAATGGGGCGTCCGCCAGCCGGTGCGCGCCGGACGCGGTTACTCCTTCACCGTGCCGACCGAGGAGGCCGTGCCCGGGCCGATCTACCTGCCCGCCGTACGGGTGGCCTGCACGCCGTACCAGGGCAAGCTGCGCGTCGCGGGGACGATGGAGTTCCGTGACGCCGACGCCCCCCTGGACCAGAGGCGCGTCGACGCGATCATCACGTCCGCCCGGCCGCTGCTCACCGGCGTCTCCTGGGAGGAGCGCACCGACACCTGGGTCGGCCCGCGCCCCGTCACCCCCGACGGCCGGCCGCTCATCGGGGCCACCCGCGCCCCCGGAAGGTTCGTCGCCGGCGGGCACGGCATGTGGGGGCTCACCCACGGGCCGATCACCGGTCGCATGCTCGCCGAGCAGATCACCACCGGTAAGCAGCCCGCGGCTCTGCGGGACTTCGACCCCGTCCGCTGACGCCGGACGAGCGGCGCCTGACGGCGGGGGCGACGACCTCGCCCCCGTCGCCCCCGCCGTCAGGCCGGCCGCCCCGCCGCGTCCGGGTCGAGGACGAACAGCCGGGCCAGGTCGTCGAGGCGGTAGTGGAGCCGCCCGGCCTGGCCGGTGTCGACCACCGAGACGAACCGGGCCTCGACCAGGGCGTCCAGATGGTCCCCGGCGACGGCGTGGTCCAGGCCGCAGACGGCCGCCACGGTGCCGATCGCGAACTCGACCGGTCCCAGCCTGGCCAGCCGGTCCAGCGTCTGCCGGGCGTCCTGTCCTATCCGGGAGTGACTCTGCCGCAGACCGTCCCGCACGGCCAGGTCCGCGACGCTCAGCTCGTCCAGACGGCGGCGCTCGTCACGTAACACGGCGGCCAGACCGGCGAGCTGCCAGTACGGGCGGGCGGCGAGCCGGGCGCCGCAGATGCGCACCGCCAGGGGCAGCCCGCCGCAGAGCCTGACCAGCTCCGCCGCCGCGTCGGGTTCGGCGCTCACCCGTTCGTGTCCGATGATGGTCGCCAGCAGATGGACGGCGTGGTCGATGTCGAACCGGTCGAGCTCCACGATCCGCGCGCCGCTGACGCCCACCAGCCGGGACCGGCTGGTGACGAGGACCGAGCACGCCGACGAGCCGGGGAGCAGCGGCCTCACCTGCGCCTCCCCCAGCGCGTCGTCCAGCACGACCAGCATGCGCCGGCCGTTCATGAGGCTGCGGTACAGGGCCGTGCGCTCGGCCGGGTCGTCCGGGACCGCGCTTTTGCCGACTCCGAGCGCCCGCAGGAACCGCCCGAGCACGCGTACCGGGGATTCGGGGGCGGCTCCGGTGCCGCGCAGGTCGGCGTAGAGCTGACCGTCGGTGTAGGCCGGCATCAGCCGGTGCGCGACGTGCACGGCCAGGGTGGACTTGCCGGCTCCGGCGGGACCGGTGACCCCCGCGACCATCGCGGCCGGCCGCGTCGGGTCGTTCAGCATCCCGCCCAGGTGGTCCAGGAGCGCGGCGGTCTCCTTGTCGCGTCCGGTGAAGTCGGCGATGTCGGCGGGAACCTGGTGGGGTACGACCGGACGCCCCCATCCCGCGCCGTGGGACCGCTCGAACCCGCCGAGCAGCGGGGGGTCCTGGTCGAGCACGGTGAGGTAGGCGCGTTGCGCGTCCGCGCTGGGCGCGACACCGAGCTCGTCGGCGAGCCGGGACCTCAGCTGCTCGTACTCCATGAGCGCCTCGGCCGGCCGGCCGCAGGCGGCGTACAGCTCGATCAGGCGCGTGTGCAGCGGCTCGTCGAACGGCCGCCCCCGGGCCAGGGCGCGGGTCCTCGGCAGCAGCAGTTCGGGCGCCTGCACCGAGATGGAGAGCCCGGCCAGCCGCTGCAGGCACATGGCGTGGTCGTCGTCGAGGGCCCGCACCGCGGAGTCCTCCCGCACCCCGTCGGGAGCGCCGTCCAGTACGGGGCCACGCCACTGTTCGAGCGCGTTCATCAGGGCGGCCAGCCGCTGGTGGGGGTCGACGCCGGTGGTGTCGGAGTCGGCGGCCAGTGCGGCCCGGAACCGGGTGGCGTCGACGGACCGGTCCGGCAGCCGCAGCCGGTAGCCGCCGTCGACGTGCTCCATGGAGGCCGCCGAGCCGGTCTGGTCACGCAGCCAGGAGCGCAACCGCGACGCGGCGGTGCGCAGGGCGATCGTCGTGCCGGCGCCGTGGCCCCACACCTGCTCCATCAGCCGCCCCTCGGCGACGACCTCGCCGTTGTGCAGCAGCAGCACGGCCAGGAGCATGCGGGGATGGCGCGCGGGCAGCGTCACCGCGATGCCGTCAAGGCAGACCCGGAGCGGTCCAAGAATCTGAAAGTCGTATGCGGAAACAGCCTTATTGACGATCATGCCTATTCCCCCATGTGGACCCCTCGCAGATCCCTCGCGAAAAGGTCACACCTAAGCCGCGTATAGCTACGTTTGCGGACATAGCAATCGTACGGCCAATGATCGGCAATCTCCTCCCTTTAACGTTCCACGTGTCAGCGAGCCGCGAGTCGTGCCTGAGGGCGGAACACGGGTAACGGCGGATCCAGATGGTGAGCAACGTGCAGGAATTCCGGAAATGCAACATACGGTAGTCGGCCGATTCCTCGATGTCGCAAATAACAATCCTGACCGCGTCGCGGTGCATTCGGTTGACTCTTCAATCACATATGCGGAACTGGCGCACGCCGCCGGCGGGATCCGGCACCTCATCGCCGCGGCGGGGGGCCGCTCGGGAGCGCGCGTCGGCCTGCTGACCGGCCAGGACGCGACGATCATCGCCGCGATCATGGGGACGCTGCTCTCCGGCTGCGTCTACGTCCCGCTGGACCCGTCGTATCCGGCGCCGCGGCTGGCGTACATGCTCGACGACGCCGACGTGACCGTGCTGGTCACCACGCGCGGGCACGAGGCGCTCGCCCGGACCCTCCTCGGGGACCGCTCCTGCCAGGTGGTCCTCATCGAGGACGCGACCCCGGCGCCGCCGTCGGCCGCCGAGCCGATCGAGCCGGACAGCCTGGCCTACCTGCGCTACACCTCCGGGTCCACCGGCGTGCCCAAGGGGGTGGCCCAGAGCCACCGCAACCTGGCGCACTGCGTCGGCAACCAGATCGACAGCCTGTCGATCACCGCCGAGGACCGGCTCAGCCTGCTCGCCTCGGTCAGTTTCGACGCCTCCATCCCCGACATCTACCCCGCGCTGCTGACCGGTGCGGCCGTGGTGCCGATCGACGTCCGCGCTCTCGGGCCGGACGAGCTGGTGCGCCGCCTGGCCGACCTGGGAGTGACCGTCTACCACTCCACCCCGACGCTCTACCGGTACGTGCTCGACGCGCTGGGGCCCGACGGCCGGCTGCCGGCGATACGCACCGTGCTGCTGGGCGGGGAACGGGTGACCGGGTCCGACGTGGCCGCGGGCCGGGGACGCTTCGCCGCCGGCTGCTGGTTCGTCAACGGTTACGGAGCCACCGAGGCCACCTTCGTGGCCCACCACCGGATCCCCTTCGACGCACCGCGGGCCGACCCGGAAGCCGGCCCCCTGGTGCCGATCGGCCGCGCGCTGCCCGGCTACGAGGTGGTGCTGCTGGACTCCGACGGCGGTGAGGGGGAGATCGCCCTCCGCGGCCCGTACCTCGCGCTGGGGTACTGGCGGGACCCGGAGCGCACCGCCGAACGGTTCACCGTCGACGGCGAGGGCAGGCGGGTCTACCGCACCGGGGACCTCGGACGCGAGCTCGCCGACGGCACGCTGGTCTGCCTGGGCAGGCTGGACCGGCAGATCAAGGTGCGCGGGTTCCGCGTCGAACCGGCCGAGGTGGAGACACACCTGACGGGACAGCCGGGAGTGGCCAGGGCCGTGGTCACGCTCGCCGGCGACAGGCTCCTCGCCCACGTCCAACCGGCTCCCGGCGCCGTGCTGGATCCGGCCGGGATACGCCGGACCGCGGCCGAGGTCCTCCCGGACTACCTGGTGCCCGCGGCGGTCGTGGTGCTGGACGCGCTGCCGCTCACCCCGACCGGCAAGGTGGACACCCTCGCCCTGCCCGCGCCGGGCCCCGCCCGCGCGGGTGAACGGCCGGCGACGCCCGCCGAGGCCACGGTGCACGACGCCTGGTGCGACGTGCTCGGCGTGGCCCAGGTCGGCGTGACCGAGCCGTTCTTCGACGCCGGCGGCCACTCCCTGCTCCTGGGGCGGCTCCAGCAGCGGCTGGCCGGCGTGTTCGGGACGCCGGTGCCGATGATGACGCTGTTCGAGCACACCACGGTGCGGGCCCAGGCCCGTGCCCTGTCCGCTCCGGCGGCCGCGCCGTCCCCCCGGCCGGCCGTCGCGGTCGCCTCTGGCACCGCCGCCGATCCGGGCGGACTCGACGACTTCGACGACCTCGACGGCCACGTCGCGGTGGTCGGCCTGGCCTGCCGGTTCCCCGGCGCGCCCGACCCGGCCGCGTTCTGGTCCGTGCTGTCCGACGGGGTGGACGCCGTCTGGGACTACTCCGACGCGGAGCTGCGGGAGCTGGGCATCGGGGCGGCGCTGCTCGCCGACCCCGCGCACGTGAAGGCCGGCGGGAAGCTGGACGGGGTGGCGGACTTCGACGCGGAGTTCTTCGGATTCACCGCCGACGAGGCCGCCCGCACCGATCCGCAGCACCGGCTGTTCCTGGAGACGGCCTGGGAGGCCCTGGAGGACGCGGGATGCGATCCGGACCGGTTCGACGGCCAGATCGGCGTGTTCGCCTCCACCTCGGCCAACCGGTACTTCCTGTTCCACCTGTTCGGCAACCCCGCCGCCGGCACCCCCGACGACCCCGACGACTGGGAGGGGCGGATCCTGCCCCACCAGCGCGCCGACCACCTGCCGGGACAGGTCGCCTACCGGCTCGGCCTGACCGGCCCGGCGATCGCGGTGCAGACCGCCTGCTCCAGCTCCCTGGTCGCGATCTGCATGGCCGCCCAGAACCTCGCCGACCACCGCTGCGACCTCGCGCTCGCGGGCGGCGTCACCGTCACCTGGCCCCGGCACCGGCACACTCCCGGCGGGATGGTCTCCCCCGACGGACGGTGCCGGGCGTTCGACGCCGCGGCCGGCGGCTCGGGGTTCTCCAGCGGGAGCGGCGTGGTGGCGCTGAAGCGGCTCGCCGACGCCGTCGCCGACGGCGACCACGTGTACGCCGTGATCCCCGGCTGGGCGATCGGCAACGACGGCGCCGCACGGGCGGGCTTCGCCGTACCGGGCCTGACCGGGCAGGTGTCCGCGGTGACCGAGGCCCTCGGCGACGCGGGGATCTCCCCCGACGAGATCGGCATGGTGGAGGCGCACGGCAGCGGCACGCCGCTGGGTGACGCCATCGAGGTGGAGGCGCTGACCCGTGCCTTCCGCGCGGCCGGCGCCCAGGGCACCGGATACTGCGCGCTGGGCGCGGTCAAGACCAACATCGGCCACACGGACGCCGCCTCCGGGATCGCGGGGTTCATCAAGGCGGTCCTGTCGGTACGGCACGGGCAGGTCCCCGGCAACCTGCACCTCGACACCCCCAACCCGCAGCTCGACCTGGACCGCGGGCCGTTCTACCTGCCCGCCAAGACCGCGCCCTGGCCCGACGACCGCCGGCGCGTGGCCGGGGTCAGCGCGATCGGCATCGGCGGCACCGGCGCCCACGTCCTGGTGGCCCAGGCGCCGGAGCCGCCGGCCACGGCGCCCGTCGCCGGGGGCCGGTACCTGCTCCCCGTCTCCGCGCGCTCCCCGGAAGCCCTCCGCGCCGCGATCGTACGGCTGCGCGACCACCTGACCGCCAACCCGCACCTGTCACCGGCCGACGTGGCGCACACCCTGACGGCGGGACGCCGCTCCTTCGCCCACCGGGCCGTCGTGGAGTGCGGCAGCCTCGCCGAGGCGATCGAGGCGCTCGACCCCGACCTGCTGATGTCCCGGAGCGGCGGAACCGGCCTGCCGGAGACGCCGCCCTCCGGCTCCGTCGCCCCGGGGCGACGGGTGCCACTGCCGACCTATCCCTTCCAGCGGCAGCGCTACTGGATCGACCCGCCCGGAGGCACCCGATGACCACCCTGACGGCCCGCTGGTTCCGGTGCCCGCGGCCCCTGCCACACGCGCCCCTGCGGCTGTTCTGCCTGCCGTACGCCGGCGCGGGTGCGGGCGTGTTCCATCCGTGGCCGGCCGCTCTCGCCCCCGGCGTGGAGGTGGTGGGCGTCCAGCTCCCGGGCCGGGAGAACCGGATCGTCGAGCCGGCCGAGATCGACCTGACCGAGCTGGCCGCCGCGGTCGCCGACGCCGCGGCCGCCGACAGCCGCCCCTACGCGCTGTACGGGCACTCGCTGGGCGCGCGGCTCGGGTTCGAGGTGATACGGAGCCTGCGCCGTACCGGTGCGCCCCTGCCGGTCCGGCTGTACGCGGGTGCCGCCCGCGCGCCGCACCTGAGCGGGTCCGACGCGTTCGACGGGCTCTCCCGCGTCTCCGACGACGAGCTGGTGGCCCGGGTCGTGGCCGGGGGCGGCGTGCCCGAGGCGGTCGCCGGGGAACCGGAGCTGCTGGAGCTGCTGCTGCCGACGCTGCGGGCGGACTTCGCCTGGCTGGACGACTACGTGTACCAGCCCGAGCCGCCGCTGCCGGTGCCGATCACGGCCTTCGCCGGCACGCTCGACCGGGCCGTCTCGACCGAGCAGATGGCCGCCTGGGAACAGCACACCACCGCCGGGTTCGTCCTGCACCACGTCGACGGCGGTCACTTCTTCCTCCAGGACCGCCTGCCGGACCTGATCTCCCTCCTCTCGGCGGACCTCAGGGCCGCGGGCGGTGAACTGTGACGAAGGTGCACCTGGGCGGCACCGGCTGGTCGGTGTGGCAGGACGCGCTGCTGCGCACCACCGGCTTCCCCGCCGCCGGGCTGGAGGCGTTCGCCGCGCCTTCGGCGGCGGCGGCGGCCGACGACCTGCTGGCGGGGCGCGGGGACGCCGGGGTGTTCGACAAGGCACTGGCCGGCGCGATCGCCGCCGGAGCCGCGAAGATCTGCGACATCGCCGCCGACCCGCTGGTCCGCGAGGCCGTCACCTGGCAGAACCCCGGCGTGCTCATCGCCCTGGACGGCCTGGTCAGGCGCGGACCCCAGGCGGCCCGCAACGCGCGCCAGCGCGGCCGGGAACGGACGATGCTCCGCTACTGGCAGCGCTACTGCGCCAAGAACGAGACCATCGGCTTCTTCGGACCGGTCTGCTGGGTCGCCCTCGACGCGGACGCCCGGCAGGCGTTGGACGTCCGTACCGGCCCCGGCCTGCTGCGCGAGCGCCGGGTCTTCTTCGAAGGCTGGGCGATGTCCGCCTACGCCGACCACCTGGCCACCGACCCGCGGGTCCGCCGCTGCTGGCCGCCCGCGCTGATGCCCCACCTCACCCTGCGCGAGCGGGAGCTGCTCCGCCCCCTGCAACCGCCGCTGGCCCTGTCCGCACCGGAGGCGGCCCTGCTGGCCCGGTGCGACGGCCGTACCCCCGCCGTCGAGGTGGTCGCCGACCTGGCCCGCCCCGAGGACGGCTACCTGCTGCTCGAACGGCTCGCCGAACGCGAGCTCATCACCTGGGACGCCGCCCTGCCCAGCACCCACGCCATCGAGGGAACACTCCGCGCCCGCATCACCGCGATCGGCGATTCCGACCTGCGGCAGCGCGCGCTGACCGGACTGGACCGGCTGCGCGCGGCCCGCGACGCCGTCGCCGCCGCCGCCGGCGACCCCGACGCGCTCAAGACCGCCCTCGCCGCCCTGGACGAGGAGTTCACCGCCATCGCCGGCGCTCCGCCCCGCCGCCGCGACGGGCAGATGTACGCCGGCCGCACCCTCTGCTACGAGGACACCGCCCGCGACCTCGACGTCACCGTCGGCGCCCCCCTCCTGGACGACCTCGCCCCGCCCCTCGCCGTCATCCTCACCGCCGCCCGCTGGCTGACGGCGGCGCTCGCCGACGCCTACGGGAAGGCACTGCGCGAGCTCTACGACGACCTGCGGGAGGACTCCGACGCCCCGGTACGGCTGGCCGATCTGATGTCCCTGTCCCAGGGCCTGTTCTGGGGCACCGGGCGGCGCCCCGCGGACGAGGTCGCCGAGGAGTTCACCCGCCGCTGGGAGAGCCTGTTCGGCCTCGAAGGCGACGACACCCGCGTCCGGCTGTCCGCCGCCGACCTGGCCGAGCCGGTGGCGCGGCTCTTCGCCGCCGAGCGACCCGGCTGGGCCACCGGCCGGCTGCACAGCCCCGACCTGCAGATCTGCGCCACCGACGTCGACGCGATCAACCGCGGCGACTACCAGGTGGTCCTCGGCGAGCTGCACGCGGCCTGGCCGACGCTCGACTGCGACATCTTCACCGCCTGGCATCCCGACATCGACCGGCTGCGCGAGGAGCTGACCGCCGACCTCGGCGAGCACCGGGTCCGGCTGCTTCACCCCGCCACCTGGCCCCGGCACACCGGACGCGGTTCGGCGGGACTGACCGGTGTCACCGACAGGTTGCTGGGATTCGCCGCGGCGCCGGGCGCCGACCCCGACCGGCTGCTGCCGGCCACCTCCGTCACCGTCTCCGACGAGGACGGAACGCTGATCGCCACGGCCTCCGACGGGCACCGGTGGCCGCTGATCGAGATGTTCGCCGGCATGCTCAACGGCCTCGCCGTCGACGCCTTCAAGCTCACCACACCCGCCCCGCACGCCCCCCGGATCACCATCGACCGGCTGGTCATCACCCGCGAAACCTGGCGCACCACCGTCGCCGACACCCGACTGGCCGCCGTCACCAACGAACGCGAACGCTACCTCGCCACCCGCGCCTGGCGACGACGCCTCAACCTGCCCGACCAGGTCTTCATCAAGATCGGCACCGAAGTGAAACCCTGCTACTTCGATCTCACCAGCCCCCACTACGCCGACGCCCTGTGCACCATGCTGCGGGCCGCCGGGGACGAGGCGTCCGTGACGATCAGCGAGGCCCTGCCCACCCCCGGCCAGGCCTGGGTCCCCGACCACGACGGCAACCGCTACTTCAGCGAGCTGCGCCTGCAGATCATCGACTCCGTACCCGCGGGCGGTGGGCGATGACGAAGGTGAACCTGGGCGACACCGGCTGGTCTGCGTGGTCGGACGCGCTGCTGCGCACCACCGGCTTCCCCGCCGACGGGCTGGACGCCTTCGCCGCCCCCGAGGCCGCGGCCGCCGCCGACGACCTCCTCGCCGGTCACGGCCAGGCCGAGGTGTTCGACAAGGCGCTGGCCGGCGCGATCGCCGCCGGAGCCGGGAAGATCTGCGACATCGCCGCCGACCCGCTGTTCCGCGAGGCGGTCACCTGGCAGAACCCCGGCGTGCTGGTGGCTCTGGACGGAATCGTCGCCGGCGGACCGGGTGCCTCCCGCAACGTGCGCCGCCGCGACCGCGAGCGCGCCGTGATCCGCTACTGGCAGCGCTACTGCGCCAAGAACGAGACCATCGGCTTCTTCGGCCCCATCTGCTGGATCACCCTCGACGCGGACGCCGGCCGGACGCTGGACGTCCGTACCGGGGCCGGCCTGCTGCGCGAACGCCGGGTCTTCTTCGAAGGCTGGGCGATCACCGCCTACGCCGACCACCTGGCCGCCGACCCGCGGGTCCGCCGCTGGTGGCCGCCCGCGCTGATGCCCCACCTCACCCTGCGCGAGCGGGAGCTGCTCCGTCCCATGCAGCCGCCGCTGGCCCTGTCCCCGGTCGAGGCCGCGGTGCTGGCCCGGTGCGACGGCCGCACCCCCGCCGTCGAGGTGGTCACCGGCCTGCCCCGCCCCGAGGACGGCTACCTGCTGCTCGAACGGCTCGCCGAACGCGAGCTCATCACCTGGGACGCCGCCCTGCCCGCCGGACACGGCGCCGAACAGGCCCTGCGCGAACGCATCGCCGCGATCGGCGATCCCGACCTGCGGCAGCGCGCTCGGGACGGACTGGACCGGCTCTGCGCGGCCCGCGACGCCGTCGCCGCCACCGCCGGCGACCCCGACGCGCTCAAGACCGCCCTCGCCGCCCTGGACGAGGAGTTCACCGCCATCACCGGGGCCCCGCCCCGCCGCCGCGACGGGCAGATGTACGCCGGCCGCACCCTCTGCTACGAGGACACCGCCCGCGACCTCGACGTCACCGTCGGCGCCACCCTCCTGAACGCCGTCGCCTCTCCCCTGAGCGTCATCCTGGTCACCGCCCGCTGGCTGACGGCGGCGCTCGCCGACGCGGGCGAGAGGGTCCTGCGCGAGCTGTACGACGAGCTGCGGGAAGGAGACGACGCCCCGGTCCGCCTGGCCGACCTGTGGTATCTCGCCCAGGGGCTGCTGTTCACTCCGGGCGCGGGACCGTTCCGCGCGGTGTCGGAGGACTTCACCCGGCGCTGGGTGGAACTGATCGACGTGCGGTCCGGCTCCGAGGGCGGCGCCCGCGTCCAGCTGTCCGCCGCCGACCTGGCCGAGCCGGTGGCACGGCTCTTCGCCGCCGAACGGCCCGGCTGGGCCGCCGCCCGGCTGCACAGCCCCGACCTGCAGATCTGCGCCACCGACGTCGACGCGATCAACCGCGGCGACTACCAGGCGGTCCTCGGCGAGCTGCACCCGGCGTGGACGCCGTTCGACAGCGCGCTGTTCAGCCCGTTCCACCCCGACCCCGATCGGCTACGCGCCCACTACGACCTCGACCTGGGATCGGACCGGATCCGGATCCTGTATCCGGAGGACTACCCCCGCAACACCAGCCGCGCCAGTCATGGCCTCGCCGGTCCCGGTGACCGGCAGCTGGGTGTCGACAGGGCGCGGGGCGCCGACCCCGACCGGCTGCTGCCCGCCACCTCGGTCACCGTCTCCGACGAGGGCGGAACGCTGGTCGCCACGGCACCCGACGGCCAGAAGTGGCCGCTGATCGAGATGTTCGCCGGAATGCTCAGCACGCAGTTGATGGACGCGTTCAAGCTCACCCTGCCCGTCTCGCACGCCCCCCGGATCACCATCGACCGGCTGGTCATCTCCCGCGAGACCTGGCGCACCACCGTCGCCGACACCGGACTGGCCGCCGTCACCAACGAGCGTGAACGCTACCTCGCCACCCGCGCCTGGCGACTCCGTCTCAACCTGCCCGACCAGGTCTTCATCAAGATCGGCACCGAAGTGAAACCCTGCTACTTCGATCTCAC